>NZ_JBBJMJ010000011.1:0-110971 GCF_037719875.1 Aeromicrobium sp.
GTGTCCCACTCCCAGTTGCTCGAGTGGATCTCGGGGTCGTTCATCCAGTCCCACTGGCCGTGCATCGTGTTGTGGCCGATCTCCATGTTTTCCAGGATCTTGGCCGAGCCGAGCATCAGCGTGCCCAACAGCCATGCCGGCGGGAAGAAGCTTGCGAACAGCGTGATGCGGCCGGCCGCTGCGAGGCGGCGCTGCAGGGTGATGACCCGGGTGACGTAGTCGCGGTCGGCCTGGCCGCGGGAGGCCTCGACCTCCTTGCGGATCTCGTCGAGCTCGGCGCCGATCGCCTCGACCTCTTCGTCGGTCAGGTGGGTGTATTCGCGTACGTCTGCGTATGCCATCGTGATCTCCTTTTCGTGGGGAGGTGGTCTAGAGAGTGAGGGTGCAGTCGCCGGCGGCGACCGAGATGCAGGTCTGGATGTATTCATTGGGCTCGTCGTGCTCGTTGCCGCTGCGCAGGTCGCGGATGCGGCCCGACGCCAGTGGCACGTCGCAGGTGTGACAGATGCCCATGCGGCAGCCGAACAGCATGTTGACGCCGGCCTTTTCTCCCGCTTCGAGCAGCGTCGTGGCGCCGTCGACCTCGACGGTCGGCCCGCCGACACCGAAGGTCACCATGCCGCCGGCTGCATCGCCGCCGGCCTTGTTGAGCGTGAAGCGCTCGATGTGGAGCTGGTCGAGCACCCCGTTGTTCTCGTAGTGCTCGCTGAATGCGTCGAGCATGGGCCCGGGTCCGCAGGCCCAGGTCTGGCGTTCCTTCCAGTCCGGGCACACCGTGTCGAGCTGGTCGGCGGTCAGCATGCCGTCGGTGTCGGTGAACCGGGGGAGGAAGGTCAGGGAGTCGGCCCGCTCCGCGAGCTCGGCAAGCTCGTCGTGGAACATCATGTCCTCGCGGTTCAGTGCCGAGTAGGACAGCACGACATCGGGCAGCGACTCCCGGCGCTCGAGGGTTCGGACGATCGACATGATCGGCGTGATGCCGCTGCCGCCGACGAGCATCAGCATCTTCTCCGGCGGCGGGTCAGGGACGACGAAGTCACCTTGGGGGGAGGCGAGGCGGACGATGGTGCCGGGCTCGAGCCCGTTGACCAGGTGGTCGGAGAGGAAGCCCTCCGGCATGGCCTTGACCGTGATGCTGACGGTCTTGCCCTCGACCAGAGGCACGGAGGACAGCGAGTACGACCGCCAGTGGAAGCGGCCGTCGATCTCGATGCCGATGCCGATGTACTGGCCGGGCGCGTGGTCGAACGACCATCCCCAGCCGGGCCGGATCACCAAGGTTGCGGCGCGCTCCGTCACGGGCTCGACTCGCTCGATGCGCCCACGCAGCTCGCGCTGCGACCAGAGCGGGTTGATCAGGGCGAGGTAGTCGTCGGGCGACAACGGTGTGGTCATGGCCTTGCCGAGCTGCCGGAGGCGGCGCAGAGCCGTGGACCGTTCGATGAGTGGTTCGGGCATCTGAACTCCCTGCGAGGTGGTGTGTAACTAAGGGTTACACCAAAGGGTTACACCTGTACACCGAACGCGCAACGGGAAGCCGACGTGACGCCCATGACGTGATGCCGATCATGATGGGTGGATGCACCCGCTCCATGACCTGACTTTGGCCGAATTGCGCCAGCGGACGAGCCTGAAGTGGCAGCTCCACGGGCCCGACGTCCTGCCACTCTGGGTCGCCGAGATGGACGTACGCCTGGCTCCGCCGGTCGCCGATGCCGTGACGGCCGCGGTCGCCGCAGGTGACACCGGCTACCCCTACGGTCCCGCGTATGCCGAGGCGTTCGCCGACTTTGCCGGTGAGCGCTGGGGGTGGAACGACGTCGACCCGCAACGGACCGCGCTGGTCGCCGACGTCATGACTGGGCTCGTCGAGGCGATTGCCCTGGTGTCATCACCCGGTGATCCGGTCGTGATCAACCCGCCGGTCTATCCGCCGTTCTTCCAGTTCGTCGACCACGCCGCACGCCACATCGTCGAAGCGCCCCTCGGCGCGGACGGCCGACTGGATCTGGAAACGCTCGAGGCCGCCTTCATCCGCGCCGGAGTGGATGGACGGCCGGTGACCTATCTGCTGTGCAATCCCCAGAACCCCACTGCTGTGGCGCACAGCGCGGAGGACCTCGGCGGAGTCGCGGCGCTCGCCCAGACATACCGGGTGCGCGTCGTCGTCGACGAGATCCACGCGCCGCTGGTGCCGGACGGGTTCGTGCCCTATCTCAGCGTGCCGGGCAGCTCGAACGCGATGAGCGTCGTGTCGGCCTCGAAGGCGTGGAACCTCGCCGGCATGAAGGCCGCGCTGCTCGTGGCGGGTCAGGATGCGGCGACCGATCTCGCGGTTGCCCGAGATCGTGGGCCACGGTCCGAGTCATCTGGGTGTGCTCGCTCACACCACCGCGATGCGGGAGGGTCGAGACTGGCTCGACGCCCTGCAGGCCGATCTCGCCGACAATCGGACGCTCCTGGCCGGGCTGCTCGCGGAGCACCTGCCCGGGGCTCGGTGGGCCGAAGGGGCGGCGACCTTCCTCGCGTGGATCGACTGCCGTGAGCTGGGGCTGGGCGACGACCCCGCGACGGCGTTCCTCGACGAGGGGCGGGTCGCGGTCAACTCGGGTCTCCCGTTCGGCAAAGGCGCCGGCCACGTGCGCCTCAACTATGCGACGACTCCCGAGATCCTGGCCGAGGCGGTCGAGCGGATGGGACGCGTGCGGCCGTGTTGAGCCTTGCTCGACGTGCTGATGGCCGGTTTCGGTCCTAGCGTGACGACATGGGTGAGACACCGAGACCTGAGCACATCCGGCCTGACGGGGCCAGCGACAACACGGTCGAGGCGCTCGGCAAGCTGAGCGAGGCCTTGGAAATCGTCGAGGAGGCGCGGGGCCATCTCTATGCGTTTCACCGGCGCACGGGAGCGGCCGACCTGGCGCTGGGCGAGGCAGTCGACCTGCTTCGCGACGCGGGTCACGACCAGATTGCCGAGCAGGTCTCCACGGAGCTGATCGGCCGCAATGTGCTGGAAGGCCGATGGACATTTCAAGTCGTGGAGGAGTACGACCGCGGCTACTACGCGGCGTTCCGTGCCCAGGAGCAGGCAGCGCGCGATCACCTCGTCGATGGCCGCACCCACCTGTTCGAGGCGGAGATGAAGGAGGCCCGGCGCACCCACGGCCGACGCCATCACGAAGCGACACCCGACTGAGGTGCTTATCCCGGCCGCAAACGGGTATACGGATGGCACGTCTACGAAAGGAACCCCTCATGGGACTCGATGACAAGCTGAGCAACGCAGCCGAAGACGCCAAGGGCAAGACCAAGGAAGCTGTTGGCGGCGCGACGGACAACGAGAAGATGGAGCGCGAGGGCAAGGGCGATCAGGCCAAGTCCGATATCAAGGGCGCCGGCGAAAAGGTCAAGGACGCGTTCAAGCACTGAGCGGCAGTCATTCAGGGGTGTCTCGACGTGAGTCGGGGCGCCCCTTCTGCACGTTCGGGCACGGATCGGCGCGTCAGCGGCCGCGTGCGTCCAGCACGGCGGCCTCCTCCAGCGTGGGGGCTGAGCCGCCCAGACGCGCCGGGACCCACGACTCGCCGGCCGGGTGCGGCCCATATGCCTGCTGAACCTCGTGGAGCAGCGCAGTCATCGCCACCCGGAGTGCGGCGGTGAGCTCCTCGGCCGTGCCGGTCGGCGAGATGGGCTCGCCGACGGCGATCATGACCGGTGTCTTGGTACGACCGAGGCTGTTCGCCCGGCCCTTCGGCGCGATGCGCTGCGAGCCCCACACGATGCTCGGGATGATCGGCACGCCGGCCTCAAGGGCCATGCGGGCCGCACCCGACTTGAAGTCCTTGAGCTCATAGCTCTGGCTGATCGTCGCCTCGGGGTAGATGCCGACGATCTCGCCCTTGCGCAGCTCCTGGACCGCTGCGAGGTAGGCGTTGTGGCCCGCCGACCGGTCGACCAGGATGACCTTGCAGGCCCACATCAGCCAGCGGAGGAGGGGGTTCTTGCGGAGCTCGACCTTGCCCATGAAGCGGATGAGGCGCTTGTCGCGGCCCTTGGCCTCGATGCCCATGAAGGTGAAGTCGACATAGCTGGTGTGGTTGATCGCGAGCACCGCGCCGCCGGTCGCCGGCAGCCGGGTGGAGCCCACCCGGCTGACCTCGTGCCCGCCGGCAAGATAGACGGCCCGCACGAACAGGACGAACAGCGCATAGATCACAGAGCCTCCAGGGTCACAAGGCCTCCAGGGTCTCCAAGGTGCGGGCCCACGCCCGCGACGAGGGGTCGATGACGACGAAGTGATCGCCCTCGACGTCGATGAGCTCGGCGTCCGCCCCGGCCGCCTTCGCCTGCTCAACGTAGTCGATGGACTGGCGCAACGGCACGATGTCGTCGGACCTGCCGTGAACGCATCTGACCGGCACGTCGAGCGGGATCTGCTCGCTGGGATCGGCCTGCTCGAAGTCCGCCGCGCCAGCCTCTCCCATGAACGCCTGCGTCGCCCCGGAACCGAGGTTCTCTGAGACTGCCGAGCCGAGGTCCAGCACACCGGCCTGCGCGATCGCGGCCGTGACCGGCACGGCCGGCGTGGCCCACGGGGTGCCGCGAAGCTTCGGCCGGCCGGCGGCCCACACGGCGAGATGCCCCCCGGCGGAATGGCCGAGCGTCACGACCTTCGTGGTGTCGAGGCCTTCGACCGTGCCGAGCGCATCGATGCCCGCCGCGACGTCATCGAACGTACGTGGCCACCCTCCACCGTTGCCGACCCGTCGATATTCGAGGTTGAAGGCAGTCCAGCCCTGCGCGACCAGGGATTCGGCCAGGGGCCGCCCCAGCGACAGGTCATACATCGATCGCCAGAAGCCTCCATGGATCACCACGACGACACCTTTGGACGCCCCTGAGGGGCGGGACAGCTCGCCGAACTGCGAGGGATCGCTGCCATATCGGACTTTCTGCACGCTGCGACCCCGCTTCCCCTTGGGCGATCCGGGAGACGACGAGCAGGCGGCGAGCGTCGACGCCGCCACCAACGCGATCATGCTTCGCCGGTCCACGGTCACAGCCAATCGGACTCCCGTGCGGGCCGCCACCTCAAACCTGCTCGCACGGTCAGAGCACCGCCTTCGGCCCGATAGAATCGGTGTCTGTCGAGACCTGGGAGGAGCCCGCGTGGACGCCCATGAGCTCGACCAGTATCTCCTGATCGGCTCCGGGGTCCTGGTTCTGGCGATTCTCGCGGTGCGAATCTCCGTGACCGCTGGCCTGCCCTCGCTCCTGGTCTATCTGTTCCTCGGCCTGATCCTCGGCAGCTCGGGGGTGGGGATCCAGTTCGCCGATGCCGATCTCGCCCACGCACTCGGGTTCGGCGGGCTCGTCCTGATCCTCGCCGAGGGTGGTCTCACCACGAAGTGGGAGCACGTGCGGCCCAATCTCGGGTATGCCCTGTTGCTGGCGACGCTCGGCTCGATCATCAGTGTCGCCGTCGTCGCGACCGGCGCGCACTACCTGCTGGGCCTGGACTGGGAGCTGGCGGTGCTGCTGGCCGCGGTCCTGACGCCGACCGATGCCGCTGCGGTGTTCTCGGTCCTGCGCACGGTCCCGCTGCGCCACTCCGTGACCGGGACGCTCGAGGCCGAGTCCGGGTTCAACGACGCTCCGATCGTGGTGCTGGTCGTCGCGATCAGCGCTGGTGATGCGCTCGAGCGCGGCGTCTGGGCCCTGATCGGTCTGATCGCCTTCGAGCTGGTCGTCGGCGGTGCGATCGGCTTCGCCATCGGGTGGTTCGGCGCCAACGGACTCCGGCGGGTCGCCCTTCCGGCTTCCGGTCTCTATCCGTTGGTCGTGTTCGCCTTCGCGGTGCTGGCATACGGATCGGCAGCGGCGATCCACGCCAGCGGCTTCGCAGCGGTCTACGTCGCCGCGCTGGTGCTCGGCAACACCGAGCTCCCGCACCGGGTCGCGACGCGTTCGTTCGTGGAGGGCATCGGCTGGCTCGCGCAGATCGGCCTGTTCGTGATGCTCGGCCTCCTCGCCAGCCCAGACGAGCTGAGGTGGTGGCATGTCTGGCAGGGCCTGGCCGCTGGCGCGATCCTGACGTTCGTCGCCCGACCACTGTCGGTCGGAGTGTGCGCGATCTGGTTCAAGCGTGACGTCCGCGAGCAGCTGTTCGTCGGCTGGGCGGGACTGCGCGGAGCAGTGCCGATCGTCCTCGCGACGATCCCGTTGGCCGCAGATGTGCCGGGGTCGCGCGACCTGTTCAACGTGGTCTTCGTGGCGGTGGTCATCTACACGCTGGTCCAGGCCGCCCCGCTGGCCCGGCTCGCCGCACTGTGCGGGGTCCTCAGCGCCGACGCGCGCGACGTCGAGGTCGAGGCCGCCCCGCTGGAACGGGTCTCCGCCGATCTGCTCCAGATCCACGTGCCCACGGGCTCGAGGCTTGCTGGGGTCGAGATGGGTGAGCTGCGGCTGCCCACCGGCGCCTCGGTCTCGCTCGTCGTCAGGGCCGGAACGACATTTGTGCCGCACCGGACCGACCGGATCGCGATCGCCGACGACCTGCTGATCGTGGCCGATCGGTCGATCCGCGAGCAGACCGAGATCCGACTGCGGGCCGTCGGCCGGCATGGGCGCCTCGCCGGCTGGGGCACCGAGGACTGATCCGTCGGCGAAGCCCGCCCGACTCAGGGCAGCGGGACGGTCGGCATGCAGACCTCGATGTCGCGATCGGTCCGGATCGACGTCGGGGCCTTCGACCGCAGCTTGCTGTAGTCGTCGCCGACGATGACCGCGACACCACCGTCGACAGGGATGTCGGGCTTGCGGTAGGCGACCTTGTCCTTGAACTGCCTGGCCACCAGGCGTACGCGGGGATCCTTGCGCTCGTCGGTCAGGATCGCGACACGTCTGGGCTTCGTTGCGCTCTCGCTGTTGCCGATCGAGTCGCCGAGGAATCCGTTGGTCTGCAGGTTGATCGTGACGCGGTTGGCCAGCCCGGACCGGTCAGAGGCGTTGTAGACGTCGACCTCCACGACGTTGCTGTCGAGCTTGGCGCCCTTCTTGATCGTCTGGTTGGTGCAGGTCGGGGGGGCAGTTCCGTCGGTGTCTGTGCTCGCGGTCAGGAGCCGGAATCCAGTGAGGCCGCCGAACACCAGCACGACTGCCGCGACAAGCAGGGTCAGCGCCCTGAGAGCCCCGGTCATGCGTTCCTGCCGATCGAGTGGACGCGGGCATGCAGCATGTTGCGCTGCTGGAGTGCGGCGCGCAGGGCGCGGTGCAACCCGTCCTCGAGGAACAGCTCGCCCCGCCAGCTCACGACATGGGCGAACAGGTCGCCGAAGTAGGTGGAGTCGTCATCCAGGAGGTGCTCGAGGTCGAGCTGTGTCTTGGTCGTCGTCAGGTCGTCGAGCCGCACCTGGGAGGGGGAGATCTCGGCCCAGGAGCTTTGCGTCAGCCCGTGGTCCGGATAGGGGCGCCCCTCGCTCACCCTCCTGAAGATCACCCGGTCAGTGTAGACAGGCGGCACGGCCGCTGACGGTAGCGTGTGCCCATGACGACCAGTGACGACGCGCAGGCGGCCGCAGACGAGGCCGCGGAGGCGGCAGAACGGGCCCGGGCCGGGGCCGACGCGGCCCAGAAGAAGGCTGACGAGCTCGCCGCCGCTGCCCAGCAGGCCAAGTCCCCAGAGGTGGGGGCTGCCCCCGCTGAGGCGAGTGAGATCGTGGCGATCGTCAAGGCCGGATATGCCACCTCCGGCACGGCGATCGAGATGGGCGCCCTGGTCGATGGTGACCCCGTCCCGGACGCACAGGTACGCATACCGCTGGCGATGCTCAATCGTCACGGACTGGTGGCCGGTGCGACCGGAACCGGCAAGACCAAGACCCTGCAGGTCCTGGCCGAGCAGATCTCCGCCAACGGGGTGCCGGTCTTCGCCGCAGACATCAAGGGCGATCTGTCCGGCATCGCGACGCCCGGCGTTGCCAGCGACAAGCTCCTCGAGCGCACCAAGAGCATCGGCCAGGACTGGCAGCCGGTTGCGACCCCGACGGAGTACTTCGCTCTCGGCGGGATCGGCATGGGCCTGCCGGTGCGTGCCACGATCGACGGCTTCGGGCCGACGTTGTTGTCCAAGGTGCTGGGGCTCAACGACACGCAGGAGTCATCACTGGGACTGGTGTTCCACTATGCCCGTAAGGCCTCGCTACCCATGGTCGACCTACAGGACCTGCGCGACGTCCTGACCCATCTGACGAGTGTGGAGGGCAAGGTCGAGCTCAAGACCCTCGGCGGTCTGTCGGCGGCGACGGTCGGCGTGATCCTGCGTGAGCTGATCGCCTTCGCAGACGAGGGCGCCGACCAGTTCTTCGGTCAGCCCGAGATCGTGGTCTCGGACTTCCTGCGCACGGCCCCTGACGGTCGCGGCATCGTGTCGCTCCTCGAGGTGCCCGGTGTGCAGGACAAGCCGGCTCTGTTCTCGACCTTCCTGATGTATCTGCTCCAACAGCTGTTCACCGAGCTGCCGGAGGTCGGCGACACCGACAAGCCCAGGTTGGTGTTCTTCTTCGACGAGGCGCACCTGCTGTTCGCGGATGCGTCCGACGACTTCCTGGCATCCATCACCCAGACCGTTCGCCTGATCCGGTCCAAGGGGGTCGGCATATTCTTCGTCACCCAGACTCCCAAGGACGTACCCGGTGATGTGCTGGCGCAGCTTGGCTCGCGGGTCCAGCACCAGCTCCGCGCCCACACGCCCGATGCAGCCAAGGCCCTCAAGGCCACGGTGTCGACATATCCCAACACGACGTATGACCTCGAGGAAGTGCTGACCTCGCTGGGAATCGGCGAGGCCATCGTGACCGTGATGAGCGACAAGGGTGCGCCCACCCCGGTGGCCTGGACGCGACTTCGGGCGCCGCAGGGCTCGATGGACCCGACCCCGGCGGACCAGATCCAGGCAGCGGTGGCGGCGTCGCCGCTGCTCGCGAAGTACGGCGCGGCCACCAACCCGCACTCGGCGAGCGAAGTCCTCAGCGCCAAGGTCGGAGCGGCCGCCAGCAATGGTGCCGCGGAGACGGGCGGCCAGCGGGGGCAGAAGGAGGCCGATCGCTTGCAGAAGGAGGCCGACAAGCTCGCCGGGCGCAAGGCGCCGACCAGGCCGAGATCGCGCCGGATGTCGACAGTTGACCGCGCCGTGGGAGAGGCCAGTCGAACGCTGGCGCGCGAGATCGTGAAGAACTTGTTCAAAAGACGTCGGTAGTCGCCGGTATCGTCTCAGGGAAGAAATCAGGGTGGACTCTGGTTGCCCTAGGCACGACCAGTTCGAGAGAGTGGTTCGCAGAGGACGTACTTGGGCGCCTTCTGCAGGGACTGGAGCCCAGTTTGAGCGCAGGAGGGGTGATGACGCAGTCGTCACAGCAGTCGCCGCCCACGCTGGTGGCGCGCCGCTCTCCTGCCCTGCACAGCTTCCGCCGGGCCGGCATCGAGCTGACGTTGATCGGCGCTCTCTACGCCTTCTACTGCGTGTCACGCACCCTCGCGTCGTCGGCCTTCGCGCCGGCTCGCGGCCGCGCCCTCGACATCCTCTCGTTCGAGAAGACGTGGCGTTTCGATGTCGAGTCGGGGCTCAACGAGCTGTTCCACCAGCACGAGTGGCTGGCGATGTTCGGCAGCTACTGGTACGCCACGACCCACTACGCGGTCACGTCGTTCGTCCTGGTGTGGATCTACCGTCGCAGCGCGACTGAGTACGTCACGGCCCGCCGCGCGCTGGTGTTCGCCACAATCATCGGTCTGGGGTTCTATCTCCTGATGCCCACCGCCCCACCGCGCCTTGTCGATGCCGGCTACTACGACATCCTCAGCATGCATTCCTCGATCGGCTGGTGGAGCACGAGCGGGTCGGCGCCCAAGGGACTCGGCGACATCACCAACGAGCTGGCCGCGTTCCCCTCCCTGCACGCGGGTTGGGCGCTGTGGGTCGCGATCGTGTTGATCCGGGCGGGCGTCCCGAGGGTGGTCCGCGCGATCGGCCTGTCCTACGCCGCGATGATGACGATCGTGATCATCGGGACCGGCAATCACTGGGTGCTCGATGCCGTCGTCGGCTGGGCCGTCGTCCTGATCGCCTTCGGTGCCGTGATCGCCTGGGAGAAGGGCCGCCCGGTCGTGGCCCACGAGGACCAACCCGTACCGATCTAGGTGAACAGCCTCGGAGCCGCAGGTCGGCAGTCGCAGCACACCGTCCGGTTCGACTGGGGCAGCTCAGGCGCCCGGGCCGTTGCCGAGGGGGTCGACGTCGCAGTGGTTGTCGATGTGCTCTCGTTCTGCACGACGCTGAGCGTGGCCGCCGACCGCGGGACCGTCGTCCTCCCCTGTCCGCCGAGTGCATCGGACGCCCCGACATACGCTGCGCAGCGCCAGGCCGTGCTCGCGGTCGACCGCCACCGGGCAGGACCGGGGCAGGTGAGCCTCTCGCCCGGGAGTCTGCGCAGAGCCGACCCGATCGACCGGCTCGTGCTTCCGTCACCCAACGGCTCTGCCCTCTCGATCGAGCTCGCATCGCTGGCGACGACAGTCGTGGGCGCCTGTCTGCGCAACGCGGTGGCGGTGGGCGACTGGATCGCCCGCGAGCACGACGCCGAGATCGCCACGATCGCCGTCGTGGCGGCCGGCGAACGGTGGCCTGACGACTCGCTGCGGCCGGCGGTGGAGGACCTGTGGGGCGCCGGCGCCGTCCTCGCGGCGCTGGAGGACCACGACTGGCCGGGGCTTTCGCCGGAGGCCGCGATGGCCGCCGATGCCTATCGCCTGATTGCGGGGCGCGAGGCCTCGCACCTGCGTGCATCCGCGTCCGGTGCCGAGCTGATCGAGCTGGGGTTCGGCGAGGACATCGACGTGGCCGCCGAGGTGGGTTCCAGCACCGTTGTGCCGCTGTTGAGCGATCGCGGCTTCGTCGTGGCCCCCTGACGCGCGAGAGCTTCGGCGCTGCTGTGGGCTGATCTGCTTGGAGCAGCACGTGCTGTTGTCGAGCGTCGCCCGGATGCACCATGGCGACATGGCCGACACCGATAAGATCCATCTCTTCTCTGCGCAGGCGCGACAACAGCTCCTGCACCGTCGCGTGCTGGTGCTGGACGGCGCCCTCGACGACGACAACGGGACCATGCTCGCCACGCAGCTGCTGACGTTGGCGGCAGAAGACCCGACCGCTGACGCCGTGCTCTGGATCCACTCGCCCGGTGGATCTGTGCCCTCGATGCTGGCGATTCGTGACGTGATGCGCCTCGTCCCGTGCGACGTGGCGACGCTGGCGTTGGGGCTCGCCTGCAGTGCAGGACAGTTCCTGCTGTCCGCCGGGACGAGAGGCAAGAGGTTCGCGATGCCGCACTCGCGGATCCTGATGCACCAGGGCTCAGCCGGGATCGGCGGATCGGCCGTTGATGTCGAGCTGCAGGCAAACGATCTGCGGCACACCCGCGACACGGTCCTGGGCATCATCGCCGAGGACACCGGGCAGCCGGTCGATCGAATCTTCCAGGACTCCCTGCGGGACCGGTGGTACTCCGCGCAGGAGGCCGTCGACTATGGATTTGTGGACAGCGTCGTCGACTCGTTCGACCAGGTGATGCCGACCATGAGGCAGGTCGTGGGGATGGGTGGTCGGGCATGAGCGGCTACACGATCCCCAACGTCATCGCCCAACATCCGCGGGGCGAGCGGATCATGGATGTCTATTCGCACCTGTTGGCCGAGCGGATCATCTATCTCGGCACGGGCATCGATCCCGGGGTTGCCAACGCCCTCATTGCCCAGCTCCTCCACCTGGAAGCCGATGGTCCGGGTCGCGAGATCAACCTCTACATCAACTGTGAGGGTGGCGACGAGACGGCGATGCTCGCGGTCTACGACACGATGCAGTTCATCCAGGCACCCGTGGCCACGACGTGTGTGGGTCAAGCCATCGCCGCCGGCGCCGTGCTGCTCGCGGCCGGCGCACCAGGCCGCCGGTCAGTCCTGCCGCACAGTCGCGTGGTGTTGCATCAACCCGCTGTGCAGGGGCGAGGCGCAATCCCTGATCTGATTCTGCAGGCAGACGAGGTCGTCCGGATCCGCGGCGACATCGAGGCAATCCTGTCGACCCACACCGGACAGTCCGTCGAAGCTCTGCGGGCAGACACAGACCGCGACCGGGTCTTCGCCGCGAGGGCCGCGATCGACTACGGATTGGCCGATGAGGTGCTGGTTCAGCGTGTGCACGCCGAGCCCGACAGCTGAGACCCGTCAGGCGGCGATCATCAGCACGGTCCGGCCGGACACCTCGGGGGAGTCTGCGAGGTCGCTGCGGCGAAGGTCGATGGCAACCTGCGTGGTGAGGTCGAGCAGACGGGCCTGCAGCGCGCCGGCCACAGCCGCGAGCACCTCGCTGGAGGGATCTTTGAGTCCGCGCTCGATCTCGGAGAGATATTGCGGGGAGATGCCGGCCCGCTCGGCCGTGTCGGCCAGCGTCTCGCCCCGCCGCACGCGCCTGGCGCGGAGTCGCCGGCCCAGCACTTCTCGCCACAGTGGCTCCGGGTCGGGGCTCCGGTGGCTCGGGACGGGGTGCAGGCGGACGATCTCGGTCATCTCCTCAGAGTAGGCAGAGGTGGGCCGAACGCGCCGTTGATTACGCTGTGAGCAGATCGCTTGTCAGGCGCCCGGGCCGGCCAGGTGGGCCCGCCTGCGGGTCAGGCACGACGTGGCCGCCGGGTCGTGTGTCGAGGAGATCGCGGCGGCGTATTGCGCGCGCGACTCGGCATCGCGACCGAGTCGCCGCTGGAAATCGGCCCGCCCCGACAGGTCGGCCCGGTCTGCTGATCACCCATGCCCAGCGCGCCGAACCGATGTACGTTGAGCGGACTCCCACGACAAAGGACCACGTCATGACCTATTTCGTGACCGGCGCGACCGGCTTCATCGGCCGCCGCTTCATCGCTGAGCTCGTGGAGCGTCGCACCGGGGACATCCACGTGCTGGTGCGCTCTGGCTCCGAGCCCAAGCTCGAGCGCTACGCCTACCTGTGGGATCACTCGCCCCGGGTCAAGCCGGTCACGGGCGAGCTCACCGAGGAGGGTCTCGGGGTCGCCGAGGAGTGGGTTGCCGACCACTCAGGGACGATCGAGCACGTCTTCCACCTCGCGGCCTCCTATGACATGACCGCCAGCGCAGACCAGAACGACCGTCTCAACCTCGACGGCACGATGCACGCGCTTCAGCTCGCTGGCAACGTCAAGGCCGAACGGTTCCACCACGTGTCGTCGATCGCGGCGGCAGGCGACTTCGCCGGCACCTTCACCGAGGACATGTTCGAGGAGGGCCAAGGATTTCCGTCGGACTATCACCGCACCAAGTTCGGCTCGGAGAAGCTCGTGCGCGAGACCGCGACGATGCCGTGGCGGGTCTATCGGCCGGCTGTGGTGGTCGGTGACTCCGTGACCGGCGAGATCGACAAGATCGACGGGCCCTACTACTTCCTCCCCTTGCTCAAGATGTTGCGCAACGCCCTCCCACCCTGGCTCCCGCTGGCCGCCGCGGGTCTCGGCCGGACAAATGTCGTCCCGGTCGACTATGTCGCGCGGGCCATGGACGAGCTGGCCCACAAGCCGGGCCTGGACAACCGGGCATTCCACCTCGTCAACCCTGAGCCGCAGTCCAACCTCGATCTCATCGACACATTTGCCCGGGCTGCCGGAGCGGCGCACCTGGCGGTATCGCTCGACAACGATCTGACCGACAACGTCGCCGAGAAGATCGTCGGTCCGTTGATGGCCCGGACCGCTGGCAGCGGTCCGGGACGGACGATCAGCCGCCCGGTACTGGCTCGGATGGGCATACCGCCGGAGGTCCTGAGCCATCTGCACATGCCGACGATCTTCGATGCGACCGCGACGCTGGCCGAGCTGGAGGGGTCCGGCATCGAGCCGCCCGCCCTGGCGACATACGCACCCGTCCTCTGGGAGTACTGGGAGGAGCACCTCGACCCGGCGATCCGTGCTGACAGCGCCACGCGGGCCGCAGTCGAGGGTCAGACCATCGTCGTCACCGGCGCCACCTCCGGCATCGGGAGGTCGACTGCCATCCGACTGGCTGCACTCGGCGCTTCGGTCGTGCTGGTGGCGCGTGGCGCCGAAGACCTGCAGCGGACGGTCGATGAGATCAGGGCCGAAGGCGGATCGGCGTCGGCATACCCGTGCGACCTGTCAGACCTCGACTCGGTCGATGCTCTCGTCAAGGATCTGGAGCGTGACCTCGACGGCATCGACGTGCTGGTCAACAGTGCCGGCCGGTCGATCCGGCGGTCGTTGCGCCTCTCGTACGACCGGTTCCACGACTTCGAGCGGACCATGCAGCTGAACTACTTCGGGGCCATCCGGCTCATGATGGGGCTGACTCCCGGCATGGCCCACCGAAAGCGTGGGCACGTCGTCAACATCTCCTCGATCGGCGTGCAGACCAACCCGCCGCGGTTCTCCGCCTACATTGCGTCGAAGGCCGCGCTCGACAGCTGGACCCGAGTCGTCAGCTCCGAGTTGTTCGACCGCGGAGTCACCTTCACCACGATCCACATGCCGTTGGTGCGGACCCCGATGATCGCCCCCACCAAGCTTTACGACGCCTTCCCGACCATCAGCCCTGCTCAGGCCGCCGACCTCGTGCTCAAGGCGGTCAGGGACAAGCCGCACGAGATCAACACGCTCGGCGGCACGGCGGGCGAGCTGGGTCATGCGGTTGCTCCGCGCATGGCGTTCAGGGTGCTGAACCGCGCCTATCACCTGTTTCCCGACTCGGCCGCAGCGCGCGGCAGCTCTGCTGGAACCTCCGCGACGCGGGCCCAGCGCACGCTCGCCTCGATCCTCAAGGGCGTCCACTGGTAGGAGTTCGGGAACGGCTAACGACTTCAGGATGGTTCCTCCAAGATTGTTATTACGATCTGTACACGGTTGAGTCAAGCATGTAATGTGCCGACATGACCGCGACCCATACCGTCACCAATCAGGTTCCGCCGCTCGTGGACCACGACGTCGCCGACTATCCGGCACTGCTGGAGGCCCTGCACCGCGAAGGCGCCGGCCACGCGATCGAGGAGCTGCATGCGGTCGGCCGGCTCGCCGGCAGCGCACAGGCTCAGGAATGGGGAGACCTCGCCGAGGCGCACCCGCCCATCCTTCGAACCCATGACCGCTTTGGCCACCGGGTCGACGAGGTCGTCTACGACCCCAGCTATCACCGGCTGATGGAGACAGCAGTCTCGCTCGGTCTGCACGGCGCTCCGTGGCAGGACCCGCGGCCGAACCCACACCTGACCCGTGCTGCCCGATCCTCGGTCTGGGGAGTCACCGATGCCGGTCACGGCTGCCCGATCTCGATGACATACGCGGTCGTGCCCGCCCTGCGTGCGAACCCCGAGCTGGCCGCGGAGTATGAGCCGCTGCTCTGCTCGCTGGACTACGACCCGTCGCAACAGGCGCCGTCGGGCAAGCGCGGTCTGATCGCCGGGATGTCGATGACCGAGAAGCAGGGTGGGTCCGACGTCAGAGCCAACCGGACCGAGGCCGTGCCGCAGGCCGACGGCTCGTACCGAATCACGGGCCACAAGTGGTTCACCTCCGCGCCGATGTCCGACCTGCTGCTCGTGCTCGCGCAGGCCCCCGGCGGTCTCTCGTGCTTCTTCCTGCCCCGGATCCTGCCCGACGGCACGCGCAACGCCATGACGATCCAGCGCCTCAAGGACAAGCTTGGCAACCACTCCAATGCCAGCGGAGAGGTCGAGTATGACAACGCGGTGGCTTGGCTCGTCGGCGACGAGGGTCGTGGCGTCCCGACGATCATCGAGATGGTCAACATGACCCGGCTGGACTGCACGATCGGCTCTGCGGTCGGCATGCGGGGGGGGGTGCAGCCGGCCGCCCACCCCGCCACCCCCCGCTGGGCCTTCGGCGCGCCGGTGGTCGACCCGCCGCTGATGCGCATTGGCCGGGCCGATGTGGCCATCGAGGCGGAGGCCTCGACGACCGTCGCGATGTGGCTGGCTGCGCTGACCGACCGTGCGGTGGCCGGCGACGAGCAGGCGACGGATCTTCGCCGCATCAGTCTTGCTGTCAGCAAGTACTTCGTCTGCAAGCGTGGGCCGATCCACGCTGCTGAGGCTCTGGAGTGCCTGGGCGGCAATGGCTATGTCGAGGAGTCGCGCATGCCGCGGCTCTACCGCGAAGCTCCGTTGATGTCGGTGTGGGAGGGCTCGGGCAATGTCGCAGCGCTCGACACCTTGCGCGCCATGGCACGGCAGCCCCACACCTTGCAGGCGCTCCTCGACGAGCTCGACAGCGCGGCCGGCGCAGACGCGCACCTCGATGCCGCCGTCATACGGCTCAAGGACTCGTTCACGGACCTCGAGTCGATGCAGCACCGCGCCCGCGCCATCGTCGAGGACATGGCGCTGGCGCTGCAGGGGTCGCTGCTCGTCAAGCACGGGCATCCCGCCGTGGCTGACGCCTTCACCCGCAGCCGGCTCGGTGGCGAGTGGGGGAGCGTGTTCGGCACGCTGCCCACGGGGGTCGACACGGCCGCGATCATCGAGCGTGCATGCCCCAAGGTGGGGGCATGAGCGACGGGACCCGGCCTGCGGCCTGGCGGGACGGTCATTCCGACGGCAGCGGGTCGCTCTACGCGGGTCGGCCCGAGCCCGTCGACCAGGCTGACTATCCGACCCTCACCTATGAGGTCACGGGCAGGGTGGCTCGGCTGACCTTCAACCGACCCGCGCAGGGCAACGCCATCACCAATGACACGCCGCTCGATCTCGCCCATGCCGTCGAGCGCGCTGACCTGGACCCGCGGGTGCACGTCATCTTGCTCAGCGGTCGGGGCAAGGGGTTCTGCGGCGGCTACGACCTGTCGGTCTATGCGGAGAGCGCCTTTGCGAGCGATGGCGCGGATGGCTCAGCCGGCACCGTGGTCGACCCCGTGGTGCAAGCCCGCAACCACGATCCGGATGGCACGTGGGACCCGATGGTGGACTACGCCATGATGAGTCGGTTCAACCGCGGCTTCTCCTCGCTGCTCCACGCCGACAAGCCGACGGTCGCCAAGCTCCACGGTTTCGCGGTGGCTGGCGGCAGCGACATCGCCCTGTTCGCCGACCAGATCATCTGTGCCGATGACACCCGCATCGGCTACCCGCCCACTCGTGTGTGGGGCGTACCGGCGGCAGGCATGTGGGCGCACCGCCTGGGCGACGCCCGGGCCAAGCGTCTCCTCCTCACCGGCGACTCGCTGACCGGGCGACAGGCCGCCGAATGGGGACTCGCGGTCGAGTCCGTCCCGGCCGATCAGCTCGACTCGGCAACCGAGGACCTGGTCGGGCGCATCGCCCAGATGCCTCTGAACCAGCTGATGATGGTCAAGCTGGCCCTCAACAGCGTGCTGCTCGCCCAAGGCGTTGCCACCTCGGGGATGGTCAGCACGGTGTTCGACGGCGTCTCACGCCACACCCGCGAGGGCTATGCCTTCCAGCAACGCGCCGCGACCGTCGGTTTCCGCGAAGCCGTTCGTGAGCGCGACGAGCCCTTCGGTGATGCCAAGCCGAGGGCGTCCCGATGACCGTCTCGGTGGAGCGCCACGGAGCCGTGACGCTGATCGGGATCGATCGGCCCGATGTCCGCAACGCGGTTGACGGGCCGACGGCCCTCGCCCTCGCCGATGCCTTTCGCGACTTCGACGCCGACGACACCGCCGCGGTCGCTGTCCTGTTCGGTCACGGCGGGACGTTCTGCGCCGGGGCGGACCTCAAGGCGCTCGCGACCGATCGAAGGAACCGCCTCGACGATGAGGGTGACGGCCCGATGGGCCCCACGCGGATGCGGCTCGGCAAGCCGGTCATCGCCGCCATCGAAGGTCACGCCGTTGCCGGGGGTCTCGAGCTGGCGCTCTGGGCCGACCTCCGCGTCGTCGCTGAGTCCGCGACCTTCGGAGTCTTCTGCCGGCGTTGGGGCGTACCCCTCATCGACGGTGGCACGGTCAGGTTGCCCCGCCTCGTCGGTGAGAGCCGTGCGATGGACCTGATCCTCACCGGCCGGCCCGTCGATGCGTCCGAGGCCGAACGAATCGGCCTGGCCAACCGGGTGGTCCCTGACGGCACTGCCGTCGACGCCGCGCGGGAGCTCGCCCAGAGCCTCATCGACTTCCCGCAGGACTGCATGCGGAGCGATCGGCAGTCCGTGCTCGACCAGGCGGGTCGGAGCGAGGCGGATGCGATGGCGATCGAGTTCGGCCACGGCCGGGCCGCCATCGGCTCCGAGATGCTCCAGGGGGCTGCCCGGTTCGCCGACGGCGCCGGCCGGCACGGGACCTTCCGCGACGCCCCGGCATGATGGGACCCATGTCTGTGCTGGCCGAGGTCCGCCCGCTGACGGCTCGGTCGGCCATCCTCAGCGTGCTTCTCGGGGCGCATCCTCCCGAAGCTGCCGGGAGCGAGATCGTCATGTGGGGCCTGCGGGTCGGCATCAGCGAGCCCGCCGTCCGCGTGGCCCTTTCGCGAATGGTGGCGTCGGGAGACCTTGAGCGACGCAACTCGGTCTATCGGCTGACCCCGCGCCTCATCGAGCGCCAGGCCCGACAAGATGACGCCATCGAGCGGGCACCCAAGACGTGGGACGGGACCTGGCACGTCGCCGCCGTCACGACCGTCGGCGCCGACTCCGCGACCCGCGCGAGCCTGCGTCACAGCATGACGACCGCCCGGTTCGGCGAGCTCCGTGAGGGGGTCTGGATGCGCCCGGCCAATCTGGACTGGACGCCCCCCGAATCACTGGTCGGCAGCCTGGAAGTTCTGTCGGCCACGCCGACGCGCCCCGCCGACGAACTTGCTCGCACCCTGTTCGACCTCGATCGATGGGCCCACACAGGCCGAGAGCTTGCCGCCGGGCTCGCCCGCACCGATGTCCTCGCCGGGCGGCTCGCACTGGCCGCCGCGGTCGTACGGCACCTGGTCGACGATCCGCTGCTCCCCGCGGAGGTGCTGCCCCGGGACTGGCCGGGTCAGGAGCTCCGCGAGGCCTACGCGGCCTTCAGGGCCGAGCTCCTGGGCCTGAGCGGGTTGTCGACGGGCTGATTCTGGGGCGTTGCGACGGTCCACCTCAGTCAGGGGCGTGCCTCAGCTTGCTCACGTCCTCACTGAGGACTCTTGTCTTGACCGACATCATCGACGGTGATGACTTCGTCATCGCGGGGTGCGACAACGCCTACGAAGAACTCGGCTCCTCGGTGCCGCGGGACTGGTCCATCCCCGACCCCGGGTCGCGAGGTGACGACGATGCGTTCGCCTCCTGAACCGAGCAGTCATGAACGGGGCGCAGGCAGGGCGTCGATGAGCTGGTCGATCTCCTGTTCGTCGTTGTAGTAGTGGGCGGAAGCGCGAACCAGGTCCCGTACGCCCCGTTGGGGAAGGTCGAATCGGGCGTAGTCAGCGAGAGACACGCTGGTGTTGACGCTCCGCCCGCGCAACTGCTTGTGCACCTCCTGGGCGCCGACCCCTGCGACCGTGAAGGTGACGAGGCCGCACCGCCGCTTGCCCTGATCATGGACCCGCACACCCTCGACGGACTTCAGCCGCCCGCGCAGCACGTCGGCAAGTGCTGTCACGCGTGTCTCGATCGCGTCAAGACCCCAGCTCAGGGCGTAGTCGACGGCGACACCCAGACCGATTCTGCCGGCGTAGTTGGTCTCCCAGGTCTCGAAACGGCGCGCATCCGTGCGAACCCTGAACTGGTCGGGGGCAGTCCACGTCGCGGCATGAAGGTCGAGGAATGGCGGCTCTAGACGTTCGATCATCGAGGAACGCACGTAGAGAAACCCCGTGCCGCGTGGGCCTCGCAGGAATTTGCGACCCGTCGCCGTCAGCATGTCGCAGCCGATGCGCTCAACATCAATCGGCATCTGGCCAACCGACTGGCACGCATCCAACAAGAACGGCACGCCAGCCTCGCGAGCGACCGCTCCGACTTCCTCGACAGGATTTACCAGCCCGCCGTGTGACGGTACGTGCGTGACGGCGATCAGTTTCACCGTGCCTGCACCGCCGTGCCCGATCTCGACACGACGGCGCAGATCCGCGATCGAGATCTGGCCGTGCTCATCGTCATCGACGACCTCGACCCTCGCGCCCGTTCGCGCCGCGGCCTGTAGGAAGGCGATGACGTTGCTGGCGTACTCCGCACGACCGGTGAGGATTCGATCGCCGGGCGCGAAGGACATCCCGTAGAACGCCATGTCCCAGGCTCGCGTTGCATTCTCCACGAGCGCAACCTCATCCGTCGTGCAATTGAGCAGTCGCGCGATGGCCGCGTATGTCGATTCGACCTGTCCCGCGGCGTCCTCGGCGGCTTCGTACCCGCCGATCTCGGCCTCCCGCCGAAGGTGAGCGATGACCGCCTCCGTGACCTGTGTCGGCGGCAACGCCGCTCCGGCATTGTTCAGGTGCGCAACATTGTTCGCGCCCGGCGTGTCGTGACGGGCCCGATCGAGATCGAAATCCATGTCGACACGCTAGCCCGGAGCCATGTCCGTCGGGCTCGCAGGCGAATATCTGCTGACCAACCTGTGACGGCTCAACCTCCACGGTTGTTTTTGTCGGTAGGCGGGTTGTAACTTCTCGAACCATGGGTGCACCAGTAGGCACAACCACATCGCAGCTCCCGGATTCGCCGTCGACGCAGATTTTCGATCGCGATCAGGCCGAGGCCTATGTGGCGATGATCTGTTTCAAGCACGGCCCTCCCCGGCTCCACGGGGTCGAGCTCGAGTGGACACTGCACCACCGCAACGATCCCGGCCGTCCTTTGGTCGCAAACGATGTGAGTTTGGCCCTTGGGGAACACGCGCCCAAGACAATCAACCCGCAAAGCACCCACGCCCCTCTTTCTGGCGGCTCCCTCGTCACCGTTGAACCCGGTGGTCAGGTCGAGATCTCACCGCCACCCTTCGTCTCACCCGCCGCTCTGATTGCTGCCGCCTCAACGGACGCATCCGAGCTCGCCGGCCTCCTCGACACATATGGATTCGTGGTCGGTCAACACGGGATCGACTCGCACCGCCCGCCCATGAGGTTGCTGTGTCTCCCGCGCTATGACGCCATGCAGTCCGCGTTCGACCGAGTCGGGCCGCAGGGCGTGCACATGATGTGCAGCACCGCATCGATGCAAGTCTGCCTCGATGCTGGCGAAGGCGAGGACGTCGCCAGACGTTGGCGGGCGGCTCACGCTCTTGGTCCCGCGTTGGTGGCACTGTTCGCCAATTCGCCTGAGCACGGCGGGCATCGCACCGGCTGGGCCTCCTCACGACTGAGGGCAACCCTTGGCACCTGCCCGCCCTTCACCTCACCGCCCGCACCGACAGATGATCCGGCCGCCCAGTGGGCCCGGATGGCCATGGAGGCCCCGGTGATCTGCGTCCGCGGTGATGGCCCGTCGTGGGCTGCCCCCCCAGGGCTGACGTTCGCGCGCTGGGTTTCCGAGCCCGGGTCGGTGGGACGCCACCCGACGTATGACGACCTCGACTACCACCTGACGACGCTTTTCCCGCCGGTGCGACCCAAGGGTTATCTCGAGATCCGATACCTGGACATGCAGGCCGGATCCGGGTGGGTGACGCCCTTTGCCCTCCTTTCGGCCTTGATGGCCCGGCCGTCCACGGTCGACCGGGTCCTGGATCTCACCGAGTCCACGGCGGGCCGATGGTTGGAGGCGGCGCGCGAAGGCATGGCCGATCCGGCCCTGCGGCATACCGCGGCCCAGATCGCCCAGCTCGGCGCCGATTCTCTGGACTGTCTTGACTTCACTTCCGCCCAACAGGCTCAGGTGATCGACGACCTGGCGCGCCGCGTCGGGACGAGTTCTTCGACCCGGAGGTGGTCGGCATGACAATCGCCCCATCCGCAGCAGACCGCACACCCGAAGACTGGCGTTCCCACGTTGCAGAAGTGTTGACCCGGTCCCGCAACCGCAGTCAGATGTTGACCGACGCCGTTGATGATGAGGACCTGGTGCGCCAGCACTCCCCATTGATGTCGCCGTTGGTCTGGGACTTGGCCCATATCGGCAACCAGGAGGAGTTGTGGTTGGTCCGCGACGTGGGTGGTCGCGCCCCGGTCCGGCAGGACATCGATGAGTTGTACGACGCCTTCAAGCATGCGCGCACGGACCGACCTTCGCTTCCCCTGCTCGGGCCGGCCGAAGCCCGCCACTATGTGAGCGAAGTGCGTGACAAGGTGTTCGACGTCCTCGAGCACAGCCCCTTGGACGGACGCCCTCTTCTGGAGCAGGCATTTGCCTTCGGCATGATCGCGCAGCACGAGCAACAGCATGCCGAGACCATGCTGGCCACGCATCAACTGCGTGCTGGCGCGGCGAGCCTGCATGCTGCGTCGCCCCCGCCAGGCACCCGGCTTCCTGCCTCGGAGGTCCTGGTTCCGGCTGGTCCTTTCACGATGGGCACCTCCACCGAACCGTGGGCACTGGACAACGAACGCCCTGCCCACATGGTCGATGTTGCTGACTACTTCATCGACACGGCGGCGGTGACCAACGGCCAATATCTTGCCTTCATCGAGGCCGGTGGCTACGACGAGCCACGGTGGTGGAATGCCGAGGGATGGGCTCACCGGGTGAAGAGCAGGCTGACCGGGCCGCTGTTCTGGGAACGTGACGGCGACACCTGGTGGCGCGTGCGATTCGGCGTGCGGGAGCAGGTGCCTGTGCAAGAGCCGGTCATGCATGTGTCCTTCCATGAGGCGGACGCGTATGCCCGGTGGGCAGGCAAGCGACTGCCCACCGAAGTCGAGTGGGAGAAGGCGGCGCGCTGGGATCCGGCCACCGGACGTTCGCGGCGATACCCGTGGGGGGATGAGGACCCGGGACCCGACCATGCGAACCTCGGCCAACGGCATCTGCGTCCTGCCGAGGCTGGTGCCTACCCCGGCGGCGCCTCACCACTTGGCGTGCATCAACTCATCGGCGACGTCTGGGAATGGACGTCGAGCAACTTCAGCGGCTATCCGGGCTTCACGGTCTTTCCGTATGCCGAATACTCGCTCGTCTTCTTCGGCTCGGACTACAAGGTGCTCCGCGGAGGATCGTTCGGCGCCGATGCCGTGGCCGTCCGCGGCACGTTCCGTAATTGGGACCTCCCGATCCGCCGGCAGATCTTCTCCGGATTCCGGTGCGCGCGCGACGCCCGGCCCGAAGAGTTGAGCTGACCATGTGCCGCCACCTCGCCTATCTCGGGCCACCCGTCACGCTGGCCGAGATGGTGCTGCTCGGCCCCCATTCCCTTCTGCACCAGTCATGGGCACCCCGTGAGATGCGGGGAGGGGGGACCATCAATGCTGACGGCTTCGGCGTCGGCTGGATCGATACCGAGACAGGCGGAGCCGCACGGCGCTATCGGCGAGAGATT
Source organism: Aeromicrobium sp. (assembly GCF_037719875.1). Lineage (GTDB taxonomy): Bacteria > Actinomycetota > Actinomycetes > Propionibacteriales > Nocardioidaceae > Aeromicrobium. The sequence goes on from NZ_JBBJMJ010000011.1 coordinate 23,485, forward strand.
CCGATCTGGTCCGATGCTTCGCTGCCCGACCTGGCGGCATCGGTCTCATCGGGTGCGATCCTGGCGGCGGTTCGTAGCGCAACGGTCGGTATGCCGGTGACTCACACAGCCTGCGCCCCGTTCGTCGAGGGGCCCTGGATGTTCAGTCACAACGGAGTGGTGGCCGGCTGGCCGGCCTCGGTCGCGGTCTTGGCTGACGACCTGCTTGCGGTGGACCTCATGACGTTGTGTGCGCCCACGGACTCTGCCTTCCTGTGGGCCTTGGTGCGCCAGCGATTGGGCGAAGGGCAGTCCGCGGCCAGGGCATTGGCTGGCGTCGCCGACGAAGTGCTCGCGTTGGCCCCAGGCTCGCGGTTGAACCTCCTGCTCAACGACGGTGTCACCATCGCGGCTACCACCGCCGGCCATGCCCTGTGGTATCGCCAGGGCGATCGGAGCGTGACGGTCAGCTCCGAACCCATCGATCCCGACCAAGAAGGGTGGCAGCCGGTGCCCGAGCTCAGCCTGCTCGAGGCAACGGCAAGCCAATGCTCAATCCAGTCCCTCGACAATCCAGCGACCAAGGACGGCCATGAACGCGCCAAGAGTTGACGTCTACCTGACCCACGACCATGCCGATCGGTCGCTTCGCGCGGACGCTCTTCGTGGGCTGACGAGCAGCCCCAAGTGGTTGCCGCCGAAATGGTTCTACGACAAGCGGGGCAGCGACCTGTTCGAGGAGATCACCCGGCTTCCTGAGTACTACCCGACCAGGGCGGAGCGCTCGATCCTCGACGCCTACGCCGGAGACATCGCCCGACGCACCGGCGTCCACACGCTGGTGGAACTCGGGTCGGGATCATCGGACAAGACCCGCCTCTTGCTCGACGCCCTGCAGGGGGAGGGGTCGCTGCGCGAGTTTGTGCCGTTGGACGTCTCCGAGACAGCGCTGCGCGACGCGGTCGAGGCACTGCACACCGACTACCCGGCGCTGGGCCTGCATGGAGTTGTCGGAGACTTCACCGAACACCTCGGCCACATCCCCGGCCAAGCCCCACGGATGGTGGTGTTCCTCGGCGGCACGATCGGCAACTTCTTCCCCAAGGAGCGCGCCACGTTCCTCGGGGACCTGCACAACACCCTCGAGCCCGGCGAATGGTTCCTGCTCGGCGTCGACCTGGTCAAGGACCCGGCAGCCCTGGTTCCGGCCTACGACGACGCGGCCGGCGTCACCGCTGAGTTCAACCGCAATGTGCTTGCGGTTCTCAACAGAGAGCTGAGCGGCGACTTCGACCTCCCCAACTACCGGCATGTCGCGGTCTGGGATGCGGAGAACGAGTGGATCGAGATGAGGCTTCGGGCCACTGCCGCAGCGACCGTCACACTTGCGGACCTCGACCTGCAGATCGAGCTTGCGGCCGGCGAGGAAATCCGGACCGAGATCTCATCCAAGTTCCGCCGGGAGGGCATCGAGCGTGAGCTCACAGCCGCGGGCTTCAGCCCGGACTCCTGGTGGACCGACCCCGAAGGCCGCTTCGCCCTCTCGTTGGCTCGAGCCACCTGAGCGCCAGGACGTCATGGGGTCAGGAACGAGAAATCCCGCCCGAGGAATCTGCGGCGATTCCAGAGGCGGGATTCTGCTGCGGAGGATAGGGGATTCGAACCCCTGAGAGCTTTCACTCAACCCGCTTTCCAAGCGAGCGCACTAGGCCACTATGCGAATCCTCCGCGAACGAGGTTACCGGTCGTGTCGGTCCGCTGATGACTCGGCATGTCGGTGATGGCCCAAAGCCCGGCTTGAGTGCGTACGAGACGGCTCCGTATGATGAACGCAGCCCCTCGCGCGGCGACACATCACCCAACTCCCCCAGGGCCGGAAGGCAGCAAGGGTCAGTGACCTCTGTCGGGTGCGCGAGGGGTCCTTTCATGCTCGCCCGCCGGTCGATTCATACACCGCCCCACGGTCGGTGACCTAGCGTCCAGACGAGACGCCCGAATGGTCGATAACTCACCGCCGACGGGGGCCGGAGCTCAGGGGAGGGGCTCGACGACGGTGTGGTCGACGAGGTTCGCCATCAGCTGGTTGAGGTGGTGCCGGCCGTCGCCGAGTGTGTGGTCGATCGCGGTGAGCCGGCTCATGTAGTGACCGACGCTGTACTCGGCGGTCATGCCGATGCCGCCGTGAAGCTGGATGGCTTCCTGGCCGATGTGCCGCCCCGCCTTGCTGACCTGCAGCTTGGCCCGCGATGCGGCCTGGGCCGCGTCGCCGCCGTCGAGGAGCACCAGCGTGGCCCAGCTGACGGTGCTGCGTGCCAGCTCCAGCGAGACATACATGTCGGCGGCCCGGAAGGTCAGCGCCTGGAACGTCATCAGCGGCACGCCGAACTGCTTGCGCGTCTTGAGGTACTCCGTGGTCGTCTTGAGGGCGGTGTCCATCGCGCCGAGCGACTCATGGCCGTATGCGATCTGGGCACGCGCGACCGTCGCGGCGATCGCCTCGGTCTGATCGGCGCCCGCCGCGCCGAGCGGGGTCGCGACCGTGCCGGCGAACGCGACGTGCGCGGCACGGCCACCGTCGTACGTCGTGTAGCTCGTACGCGTGAGGTTGTCGGCGTCACCCTTGACGACGAACAGGCCTGTCCCGCCGTCGACCGCAGCACTGACGATCAGCAGGTCGGCACGCTCACCGCCCAGGACGGGCTCCTTGACGCCGGTCAGCGTCCAGCTGTCGCCGGACTCGGCGGCGGTGACGCCGGAAGCGGCCAGGTCGTAGCGGGAGCCGGGCTCGGTGTGGGCGAAGGCGGGGACGAGCGTGCCCTCGGCCAGGGCGCCGATGATCTCGGCGCGCTGCTCTGCAGTGCCTGCGGCGGCGACGAGGCCGCCGGCCAGCACGACCGCCTCCACGAACGGCTCAGGCGCGATGACCCGCCCGATCTCCTCGGCGACGATCGACACCTCGGCCGGTCCCGCACCCATGCCGCCGTCCTCCTCCGCGAAGGGAAGCCCGAGGACCCCCATCTCGGCGAGTCGCTGCCAGGTCTTCTCGTCCCAGCCCGGGTCCTTCTTGGTGGCGGCGCGGCGGGTCTCGGAGGTGTCGTATGCCTTGGCCAGCAGGCCGCGAACGGCGTCGCGGAGTGCCTCTTGCTCGGAGTCCAGTAGGAAGTCCATGTCAGCCCCTCAGTCCCAGGATCGTGCCGGCGATGATTTGTCGTTGCACCTCGTTGGAGCCGCCATAGATCGACGCCTTGCGGAAGTTGAGGTAGTTGGGTGTCGCGACGCGAGCCCAGTCGGCGATGTCTGAACCATCACCGGCGCCCGAGGCCAGCGAGGCAGGTCCGGCGAGATCGACCACGAGTTCGGTGACGGCCTGCTGGAGCTCGGTGCCGCGCAGCTTGAGGACCGACGAGGCGGGGTGCGGCTTGCCGTCGGCGGAGTTCGCGACAACCCGCAGGGCCGTGAGCTCGAGCGCGAGCAGCTCGTTCTCCAGATCCGCGAACTGGGCTGCGACCAACGGATCGTCCAACAGCGACGTGCCGCCCGGGCCAGCGGTCTTGGCGACCTCCTTGGCCTGCGACAGCGTGCGCTTGGTCGAGCCGACCGGCGCCACGCCGACGCGCTCGTTGCCGAGCAGGAACTTGGCGTAGTCCCAGCCCTTGTTCTCCTCGCCCACGAGATTCTCGGCCGGGACGCGTACGTCCTCGAACCAGACCTCGTTGACCTCGACGCCGCCGTCGATCAGCTCGATCGGGCGCACCTCGACACCCGGTGACGTCATGTCGATCAGGAGGAATGAGATGCCGGCCTGCTTCTTGACCTCGGGGTCGGTGCGGACCAGCGTGAAGATCCAGTCGCCGTACTGCCCCAGGGTCGTCCAGGTCTTCTGGCCGTTGACGACGTACTCGTCGCCCTCCTTGACCGCGGTCGTACGCAGCGAGGCGAGATCGGACCCGGCGTCGGGCTCGGAGAATCCCTGCGACCACCAGATGTCGAGATTGGCGGTCTTGGGCAGGAAGCGCTCCTTGACCTCCTGGGAGCCGAACGCCGCGATGACCGGACCGACCATCGATGCGTTGAACGCCAGCGGCGGCGGGACGCAGGCCAGCTGCATCTCCTCGTGCCAGATGTGGCGCTGCAGGGGAGTCCAGTCCTTGCCGCCCCACTCGACCGGCCAGTTGGGCACGGCGATGCCGGCGGCATTCATGACCTGCACCGACTCGACGATCTGCTCCTTGCTGAGCTCACGACGGGCGGCGACGGTGTCGCGGATGTGCTGGGGGACCTTGGTCCGGAAGAAGTCCCGCATCTCTTCGCGGAAAGCGGCGTCCTCGGCTGACAGCTGCAGTTTCATATACGGCTCCTCGGCGATCGCGCCTCGTGGCGCAGCACGAGTCTAGGTGTTGGGCAGAACTATCTGCACGGTCAGCGCATCTTCTTTCGAACCGCCCGCGCTCGCAGCGGCCCGACGAGTCGAGGCCCGGCCAGTCGCTGTTCGAGCCGCCGAGCCTCACGACCCAGGGGCTGGGCGACGTATTCTCCGAGGATCACGCCGGCGGCGAGCGAGATCGCGATCGCAATGGCGGTGATCATCTCGAGGATGCCGGTGTAGTCGTTGTCAGCCAGCAGCGACAGCCCACGATAGATCGACAGGCCCGGCAGAAGCGGCACGATCCCGGCGACCACGATGACCAGCGGCGGGACACGAGCCCATCCTGCGACGGCATAGCTCACCAGGCCGATGAAGATTGCGGCAATGGCGGCCGGCCACGCCCGCCCGAGGTCGCTCTCGGCGAGAAGCAGATAGATCGCGGACGCGACACCGGCGATCCCGGCGATCGGCAGCAGGACGCGCCCGGGGGCGTAGGCCGCGAACGCGAAGGCTGCCGCGCTCAGCGCCGCTCCGGCCACCATGAGGGGGAAGCGTGACAGGCCCGATGCGCCGGGGTCGAGCGCGATGTCGACCCCCAGCATCCCGCCGACCGTGAGTCCGCCGCTGACCCCGACGATGACCCCGACGGTCGAGATCATGACCTCCAGGATGCGGGCCACGGCCGTGATGTAGAAGTCCGTGAGAGCATCCTGGATCGCGCCGATGAAGCCGAGCCCGGCCAGCAGCATCACGATGCTGGCGGTGATGACCAGCGAGGGGTCGGCGGCGATGTCGACGGCCGAGGCGCTGACCGCCAGCAGCGAGGCGAACAGCCCGCCGGCGACCTGCGCATAGAAGAACGGGAGCCGGAGGCGGGAGAGGAAGCGCTGCAGGATCTCGATGCCGACAGCTGCCACCGCGGCGATCAGGGCGACGATCCAGCTGCCTCCGATCAGCATCGCGACGCCTGCTCCGATGAATCCCCAGCTCAGCGTCACGGCCCAGCGGGGTGTCCGGTGACCCGTCGAGGAGATCTGGGCGATCCGGATGCGGGCCTCGTCGAGGTCGATCTCGCCCGACAGCAGATCGGTGACGAGGTGGTCCACCCGGGTCAGGTCGTCGAAGTCGGTCTCACGATGTGTGACGTGACGGGTGGCCGAGACCACGGGGTCGTCGGGAGTCGGCTGATAGCTCAGGTGCACCGTCGTGAACGTGACATCGACGAGGGTCTGCCGCAGGCCCAGGTGATGTGCGATCGACGACATCGTGGCGGTGACATCTGCGGCTCCGGCCCCGTTGGAGAGCAGCATCTCACCGACCCGCAGGGCGAGGTCGAGCGTGCGCTGCACCTCGCGTGTCTCGATCACCCTTCCCATACTGTTGGGTCCGACGTCCGTGTTCAAACGAGGAGTGCCGAATGACCGATTGGGTTCCCGATGAGCTGGGCGACGGCTATCAGCGGCGCACGATCCCACTCGGGGAGGACCCCGACGGCGAGGGTCTCGTCGAGGCGACCCTCGTTCGGCGCGCCCCTGGCAAGACCTACGACGCCGCCGTCCTGTACGTCCACGGGTTCAGCGACTACTTCTTCCAAAAGGAGCTCGCCGACTTCTTCGCCGAGCGCGGCTTTGCGTTCTATGCGCTCGACCTGCGCAAGTGCGGTCGTTCGCGCCGCGAGGGCCAGACCGGCCACTACGTCTCGGACCTCGCGCTCTATGACGCTGAGCTCGATGAGGCGCTGTCGATCATCCGGGACGAGACCGGGGACAAGCCCGTCGTCCTGTCCGCACACTCGACCGGCGGACTCATCCTGCCGCTGTGGCTGGACCGGCTCAACGCCCGCCCGGGAGGCACCACGGGCGCCGGCGTCGTCGGGCTGGTGCTCAACAGCCCGTGGTTCGACCTGCAGGGCAAGCCCTGGATGCGCTCGGTCGGCACCGCGGCGATTGCCGTCGCGGCGCGAATCCGGCCCAAGTCGTTCATGAAGCTGCCACACACCGATGCCTACGGCACGAGCCTGCACAGCAGCGCCCACGGCGAGTGGGACTTCAACACGGTCTTCAAGCCACTGGAAGGGTTCCCGGTGTCGTATGGCTGGCTGACCGCGATCCGACGTGGGCATGCCGAGCTGCACAAGGGTCTGGATGTCGGGGTGCCGTCCTTGGTGCTGCGGTCGACGAAGACCAGGTTTGCCGCGAAGTACTCCGCCGAGGTCGACGACGCCGATGCCGTGCTCGACGTCAAGCAGATCGCGCGATGGGCCGGATGCCTGGGCGATCACGTCTCGGTCGTGCCGATCGACGGTGCGCGGCACGACGTCTTCATCTCCAAGGACGGGCCGCGCAAGGCCGCCTACGCCGCGGTCGACGGGTGGTTGCGGACGACGCGTCTGATTCCCGCATGAGGCTGTGCCCCGGTCCGGCGGCGTCGTCACTGTCGGACCGGGCCCACCGAGCTCTGGACAAACCCTTCCTCTGACCAGTCATCTGTCCTTCAGCACCTCGCGGGCGACGACGGCCATACCCACGGCGGTGAGGCTCCAAGCGACGAAGTCGACCTGCGGGCTGCCGAGGATCACGGTGGCGGTGAAGTGCAGCGGCTGGGAGACGATGATCGCCCAACCCGCCCACGCCGGGATCCGGCCGGATCGGAGGAGCGCCAGTCCGAGGAGCACCGTGCCGATCACGTGACCCAGGACGAACACGCCGATGGCGACATCGATTGACGCGTGAGCTGCATCGACCATCGCGACGGCATCGGCTCGCGACAAACCGGCGTCTGACGCGCTCCAGAGGAGGTGGTCAGCACCCACGAGCATCCCGAGTGACAGGTAGCCGGGCACGCTGAACGCCAACGCCCAGGTCGTCAGACGCGGGGACGGGCCGCGGCAGACCCGTGCTGCTGCGAAGAGCCCCGGCACGAGTGTGAGGATGCCGATGTACGCCAGCCACAGGACCGCGCTCTGTCGTCCCGGATCCGCATAGACCGCGTCGACCATTCCGGCCGAGTCGCTCTCGGTGTAGTACGGCAGGATCAGCCTGAGTACGGCGATCGCTGCAGGCCCGATGGGCAACAAGAGGGCCATGCCCCACGTGGCCAGAGGGATCGAGCGGGCACGCGACGGCGCAGGCGTAGTGGTCATGACGCCACCGTCACTCTGTGACCACCGGCCACGAGCAGGACGCCCGCGGCCGTAAGGACGACTACGCCTGCGGCGGCTGCCTGTGCGCCAACCGGCACGTCGGAGACGAAGAACGCGGGCAACACGGTGATGGCGGACAGGACGCGCAGCCCGATCAACAGGCGGAGCGGCTTGCTCGGGTCGCGAAAGGCCTGGATCGCGAGCACGAGCGACACGAGCCCCAGCAGAGCTCCTACCGCGGCGACGGCGTAAGGCGGCGTCTCGCCGTCTGTGATGGCGAGGGTCGCGATGTCCCCGACAGACAGGAATCCGAAGATCGCGAGCCCGAGGCGTCGGCCGGTGGTGCGAGAAGTGTTCATCATGATGCTGATCCCTTCGAGAGGTGGCTGTTGTCAGCCACCGTCCAACGCGCCACGGCCCGGAAGTCAGAGGAACGTTCCCGGCAGGTCAAGGAGATCTCCGCGTCAGTCGGGAAGATTTCCCGGAATCACACCGGTGTGCAGCGGTATTGTCAGCCGAAGCCGCAGGAGGTGTTCGATGCGTAGAAGATTGCTCGCCGGGGCACTGGGCATCGCTGCGGTTCTTGCCGCGGCCGGCGCGATCGTGGGCGTGAGAGCGGTCGACTGGACCTTCACCGACGCGCTCGAGGCGTTCGTCGTCAGCAACATCCTCATCGGTCTCAGCTTTGGTCTGTGCGGAGCATTGATCGCGTGGCATCGACCGTCGTCGGCGCTCGGCTGGATGTATGCCGTCGGCGGTGTCTGCCAGACGATGTCCGCGCTGGCCGCGCCGCTGGGTCAGCTGCTCCATGACCGTGGCGCCGCGGAGTGGGTCCAGCGGCTCGACTCGACCGTGTTCCAGTGGGCATGGCCGGTCAACATCACCTTGATCCCGATCTCGCTCCTGCTGCTTCCCGATGGTCGAGTCGCGTCACGGCGTTGGCGACTCGTCGCAATCGCCGTGTCGGTCACTGCCCCGTTGTTCGTGCTCGAGATCGGGTTGGATCCGGAGGCCCCAGCCGGTATCGCGAGGTCGTACCTGACGCTCGACGAGGGAACGTACGACTCCTTGGCCTGGTTGTGGACTGTCAGCGATGTACGGTGGGCGCTCTCGGTGCTGATCGGGGTGGCATGTCTGGTCGTCCGGTATCGGCATGGCAACGAGGTCGTTCGTCGTCAGCTGTTGTGGCTGGTCGCTGCAGCTGCGGTGATCGTCGCAGCGGTCGTCCCGTGGGCCTTGGTCGCGGGCACGCCTCTGGCCGTGCTGTTCACGATTCCGCTGCTTCCCGCAGCAGTTGCCGCCGGGGTGCTGCGTCACCAGCTGCTCGACATCCGCCTGGTGGTGGCCCGCGGACTCACCTATGGGTTGCTCTCCGGGCTGGTCCTTGCAGCCTACGCCGGCCTGGTGGTCGTGCTCTCCGACGTCGCCTCCGCACTAGTGGTAGCCCTGATCGCTCTCCCGCTGCGCTCACGGCTTCAAGCCGGGGTCGACCAGCTGCTCTATGGGGAGCGCGGGGACCCGCTGAAAGTCGCCTCCCGTGTTGGCCGCTCGCTCGGTGCTGGGCTGTCCGAGACGCTGGGGGAGATTGCGAAGGCGCTCCGCCTGCCCTTTGTGGGCGTCATGGTCGATGGTCAGCCACTCGCGACCGGCGGGGTGCTGGTTGGGCCTTCGGCCGAATTGCCCCTTGAGGGAGGGACGCTGGTCGTCGGCCTTCGCCGGGGCGAATCTCGGCTCGACCCGGCCGACGAGCGCGTGCTCACGTTGCTCTCCGGGCCGCTGTCCACCGCGGTGCACGCCACCACTCTGCTCGAGCAGCTGCAGCTCTCCCGCGATCGGCTTGTGGGCGCCCGTGAGGAGGAGCGTCGTCGGCTCCGGCGCGAGCTGCACGACGGGCTGGGACCGCTGCTGACGGGCGTGGCGCTGTCGGCCGACACCGCCGCCAACCTTGCCGGCGGAGCAGCGGACGCCGCGCTCCAGGACAGACTCTCCGAGGTGCGATCCGACACAAGATCCGCGATACATGAGGTACGCCGGATCGTTGACAATCTTGGCTCACCCTCCTTGGACTCCTACGGGCTCGTCGAGGCGCTGCGCATCCGCGCGGACCAGGTCAGCCGCCGGTCCGACGGTGCCGAGCTGCGGACCGTGGTGGAAGCCGTTCATCTCCCACCGCTGCCTCACGCAGTCGAGCAGGCGGCCTACCGGATCGCCACCGAGGCCCTCACCAACGTCATACGGCACTCTCGTGCGACGTCTGTCGTGGTGCGGCTCGGCGCCGACGAGGCCGGACTGCACTGCGAAGTGCTCGACGACGGGGGCAGCTCGACCGCGTGGCTGCCCGGCGTCGGAATCGTGGGGATGCGCGAGAGGGTCGCCCTGCTGGGCGGCAGCTGCGAGGTGGGTCCCGGCCCGAGTGGCGGGGAGGTGCGGTATGTCTTCCGATGGAGCTGGCGTGATCCGCGTCCTCGTCGCCGACGACCATCCTGTCGTCCGATCCGGCTTGGTCGGCGTCCTGACCTCGCTCGACGGGTTCGACGTCGTGGCAGTCGCCGCCGATGGTCGCGAGGCCGTGCGCGAAGCCGTGATGCATCGACCGGACGTCGCGCTGATGGATCTGCAGATGCCCGGAACCGACGGTTTCACGGCCATCCGCGAGCTGGCACGGGCGGCGCCATCCGTGCGGGTCTGCGTGCTGACGATGTACGACGACGAGGACTCGCTCTTCGCTGCGGTGCGGGCCGGCGCTCATGGGTACCTGCTCAAGGGTGCCGAGCAGGATGAGATCGCCCGCGCGGTCCGGGCGATCGCAGCGGGCGAGGTGATCTTCGGGCCCGGTATCGCCGTACGTGTGCTGAGTCAGCTGACGTCACCGGCAGCCGAGTCAGCCGCTGCCCGCTTCCCGCACCTCACGGCGCGCGAGCTCGAGATCCTCGACCTGCTGGCCGAGGCGGCGCCGACCTCCGTCATCGCCCGGCGGCTCGACGTGACATCGAAGACGATCAGCAACCACGTCTCCAACATCCTCTCCAAGCTCCACGTCGCCGACCGAACCCAGGCCGCGATGCTGGCGCGTGAGGCAGGGCTGGGGCGGGGCCAGGATAACGGCACGCGCGGCCGCACCTGATGACTCGGCGGATCGGATCCCGCTCCCGGACCAAGGCGGACCGGCTCTGGAAACGGGCCTGGGCCGACGGCCTCGTCAGCGTCGGACCGGGTCTATAGAGTTCAGGTCGTGGATGCCCCCCTCGCCCTTTACCGCCGCTACCGGCCGGAGACGTTTGCCGAGGTGATCGGGCAGGACCATGTGACCGAGCCGTTGCGCCACGCACTGGCCGCCAACCGGGTCAACCATGCCTATCTGTTCTCGGGTCCGCGAGGCTGCGGCAAGACCACGAGCGCCCGCATCCTGGCCCGCACTCTCAACTGCGAGAAGGCGCCGGTCGCTGATCCGTGCGGCGAGTGCCAGAGCTGTCGCGACCTCGCCCGTGGCGGGCCGGGCAGCATCGACGTCATCGAGATCGACGCGGCCAGTCATGGTGGTGTCGATGACGCCCGCGACCTGCGTGAGCGGGCGTTCTTCGCGCCGGTCAGCAGCCGCTACAAGGTCTACATCATCGACGAGGCGCACATGGTCTCCCCGCAGGGCTTCAACGCCCTGCTCAAGCTCGTCGAGGAGCCGCCGCCTCATCTCAAGTTCATCTTCGCCACGACCGAGCCCGACAAGGTCATCGGCACGATCCGTTCGCGCACCCACCACTACCCGTTCCGGCTCGTGCCGCCCAAGACGCTCGCTGAGCACCTGATGCAGCTGTGCACGGCCGAGCACGTCACGCTCGAGCCCAACGCCCTGCCGCTCGTCGTTCGCGCTGGTCAAGGATCTGTCCGAGACACGCTCAGTGTCCTCGACCAGCTGCTGGGTGGTGCCGGACCCGACGGCGTGACCTATGACCTCGCGGTCCAGCTGCTCGGCTACACGCCCGACTCGTTGCTCGATGAGGCGATCGACGCCTTCGCTGCGAGTGACGGCTCGACGGTCTTCGGCGTGGTCGACAAGGTCATCGAGTCAGGCCAGGATCCGCGCCGGTTCGCAGAGGACTTCCTGCAGAGATTGCGCGACCTGGTGATCGTCGCGGCGGTGCCCGACGCGCTCTCGAAGGGCCTGCTCGATGTGCCCGGCGACCGTGCGGAGCGGCTGCTCAGCCAGGCAAGCGGCTTTGGCCCGTCCGAGCTGACCCGGGCCGCCGACATCGTCAACGACGCGCTGATGGAGTTCCGCGGCGCCACCGCACCTCGCCTGCTGCTCGAGCTGATGTGCGCGCGAATCCTCGTGCCCGGATCCGACAACTCGACCCAGGGGTTCCAGGCCAGACTCGACCGGGTCGAGCGGAGGCTGTCGATGGACGGCGGCGCTCCTCCGGTCGCCGCGGTCCCAGCGCCCGCTGCAGCACCGCCATCTGCGCCCCCTGGTGTCGTGGCCGCAGCCCCGGCTGCTCCACCTGCAGAGGTGTCGCCCGCACCGCAGGCCCCTCCGGTCGCTGAGGCTCCTGCACCCGTGGCCGAGCCCGAGCCGGTCGTCGAGACCGAGACTCCGCGACCCGAGCCGATCCAGCAGCCCGCCGAGGTGCCGCAACCCGAACCTGAGCCCGAGCCGGCGACCACGGCAGGACCTGCGGCGGGAGCCCTCACGATCGCCGACGTTCGCCGGTTGTGGCCCGAGATCCTCGACAAGATCCGCGACCTGCGCCGGTTCGCCTGGGTCATGCTCAGCCAGAACGCCACGGTGACGGGCCTGGACGGATCGACCCTGACGATCGCGTTGGTCAACTCCGGAGCCCGGGACTCATTCATCAGCAGTCGGTCCGAGGACTATGTCCAGCAGGCGCTGCACGCCGTGCTCGGCGTCACCTGGCGGATCGAGGCCATCGTCGATCCCGGCGCCCGCCCCGCGACGTCGTCAGGAGTCGATGAACCGGCTTCGGTCGACCCCAGCCCGGCCTCCGCCGAGGCCCGCAAGGGTGTCGGCGCACCCGACTCGGTGCGCGAGGCGCTGCGTGACCCGGTCACGCCGCAGACGCGTGAGCACCCAGATGTCTCGGCCAACCGCGACGACCCCGTGGTCGACAGCGAGATCATCGATCCCGAGCTGTTGCTGAGCCGGGAGCTGGCGGCCGAAGTCATTGACGAGACCCGCACGGACTGATCACGGCGTCGCCCGAACGCGTCTGGACCTTGATCTCGACCCGCTCGACGTCCTCCGCTTGTTTCGGGGCCGCGACCGACTCGTGGCGCTGCTCGGCGCTTGGCACCATGGCGAGGCGCTTATCGCTTTCGACCCGGTCGAGGTCCTGGAAGGCGACCCGTTCACCGGCATCGATGACTCGATCGGGCCGGGGGGGCGCCTGGATCCCCTGGTCGATGGGTTCGGTGGCGGCTGGATCGGCGCATGGGGGTATCAGCTCGGCCGACTGATCGAGCAGATCCCGGCGGCCCCGCACCGCCCGATCCCGCAGCCCGATCACCGCATCGCGTTCTACGACCATGTCCTCCGCCGGACCGATGGCACGTGGTGGCTCGAGTCGCTGAACCCTGATGCCGAGCGCGATGCCGGCATCGTGGCGATCCTCGCCGGCCCGCCGGCCGACCCGCAGGCATACGAGGTGGGCGCGTTCGAGATGACCCCGACGCCGGACCGGCATCGAGCTGCGCTCGCGCAGGTGCTGGAGCACATCGCGGCCGGCGACATCTTCCAGGCCAATCTGTGCACACGGCTCGAGGCATCGTTCGGCGGCGACCCGCTGGACGTGTTCTGCGCAGGGGTCGAGCGATTGCGCCCGGCATACGCGGGATTCGTGTCGAGCCCCGAGGGTGCTCTGGCGAGCCTGTCCCCCGAGCTGTTCCTGCGCCGCACCGGCGATGAGGTTCTGAGCTCGCCGATCAAGGGCACGGCCCCGCTGGACACCGATCCCGAAGAGCTGGTGGCGTCGGCCAAGAACCGCGCGGAGAACATCATGATCGTCGACCTGATGCGCAACGACCTGGGGCGGGTCAGCGTGCCCGGTTCCGTGCGAGTGCCGGCCATCACCCGGGCCGAGCGGCACGCGGTGTGGCATCTCGTGTCGGACGTGGTCGGGCATGTGGCTCACGGTGTGAGTGACTCGGAGCTGCTGCGGGCGACCTTCCCGCCGGGGTCGGTGACCGGCGCGCCCAAAGTCCGCGCGATGGAGATCATCAACGTTCTCGAGGTGACCGGACGCGAGGCCTACACCGGCGCGATCGGCCATGTGAGCCCGACGGCCGGGATGGAGCTCAACGTCGCGATCCGCACGTTCGAGTTCGCCCGCGACCGCGTGTGGCTGGGGGTCGGCGGCGGGATTGTCGCGGACTCGACGCCAGATGGTGAATATGCCGAGTGCCTGGTCAAGGCGCGCCCTCTGATCGAGGCGATCGGCGGGATCCTGGAGCTCACCGCGAGGACGCCGGAGGTCGACGAGCCGCGGATGCCGGGTGTGCCCCAGCAGATCCCCACGGTCGACGAGTCGGTCGGCATCTATGACACCCTGCTCGTCGACGACGGACGGGTCGCCGATCTCGAGGCCCACCTCGCGCGGCTCGACGCCAGCGTGCGCGCGGTCTACGGCACCACGATCCGGGCAGGTCTCGACGATGCCGTGATCCGCCGCGCAGCGGGGATGCGAGGACGCCAGCGACTGCGCATCGACGCCGTGCCGGACGACAGCGGAGTCCGGGTCACGATGGCTAGCCGGATCATTGACGATGATGCCGACACCTGGGCCCTGACACCTCGCACGATCGAGGGCGGCTTCGGGCAGCACAAGTGGGGCGACCGCCGAGCGCTGTCCTTCAAGGGCGGCCCCGATCGTGACCTGGTGCTGTTCGCCGAGGACGGATCGCTCCTGGAGACCGCACGTGCCAGCATCTTCGTGGTGCACGACGACGGGGTCCACACGCCTCCGATCGACGGCCGCATCCTGCCCGGCACCGCGCGCGCCCGGGTCATCGAGATCCTGCGCGACGCAGCGGTGCCGGTGTTCCAGCGCCGTCTCACAGTCAGCGACCTGTCCGCGGCGACCGAGGTCTTTGTGACCAACTCCCTGCGCGGCGTGGTGCCTGTGGTGTCATGCGAAGGTGTCGGCGGCTGGACCGTCGGGCGTACGACGAGCTGGCTCCGCGATGAGCTCCGGCGCTTCTGGCGCGACTCGAGCCTCGGGGGCGGTGGGTCCGCGTCCACCATGCCTCCCGTCGTGGACGCCACGTCACCGCCCACGCAGGCCAGGGTGATGTTCATCGACAACTACGACTCGTTCGTCTACAACCTCGTCCAGTACGTCGGCGAGCTCGGCGCGCAGGCTGACGTCGTACGCAACGACGCCGTGACCGTCGACGAGCTGGTCGCGGCGAGGCAACGAGGCGACTTCACGCATCTCGTCGTCTCGCCGGGACCGGGCACCCCGGCTGATGCGGGGATCAGCATCGAGGCGATCCGTCATCTGGGTCCCTCTACGCCGACGCTGGGCGTGTGTCTGGGTCACCAGGCGATCGGCCAGGCCTACGGCGCCACGATCGTGCGAGCCCCCGAGATCGTGCATGGCAAGCCGTCGCTGATCCACCACGACGGCCGGGGTGTCTATGCCGGGCTGCCCACGCCGCTGGTCTGCGCCCGCTATCACTCTCTCGTGATCGACCCCGCAACCCTGCCCGTCGACCTCGAGGCAACCGCGCACACTGCGTCGGGCATCGTCATGGGCGTGCGCCACCGCACCCACCCGGTCGAGGGTGTGCAGATGCACCCGGAGTCGATCTTGACCGCCCGAGGTCACGACATGCTCCAGTCCTTCCTCGTCCGTTGATCTGGCCGCCCGTCCGAGCGTGCCCGGCAGCGAGTCGGCGAGGCCCGCCGGGTGCGGACGGCATACGCTGAGCCCCTATGTATGACGGCGTGATCCAGGATCTGATCGATGAGCTCGGGCAACTGCCCGGCATCGGTCCCAAGAGTGCGCAACGCATCGCGTTCCACCTGCTCGACGCCGACCCCGAGGACGTACGCCGCTTCGCTGCCACGCTCCTCGAGGTCAAGGCCAAGGTCCACTTCTGCTCGATCTGCGGCAATGTCACGGTCGACACGGAGTGCCGGGTCTGCGCCGATCCGCGCCGTGACCTCAGCGTGATCTGTGTCGTCGAGGAGTCCAAGGACGTCGTGGCGATCGAGCGCACCCGTGAGTTCCGCGGCCGCTATCACGTGCTCGGCGGTGCGATCTCGCCGATTGCCGGCATCGGGCCGGACCAGCTGCGCATCAAGGAGCTGCTCCGCCGCCTGCAGGACGGCGTCGTGACCGAGGTCATCATCGCGACGGACCCCAACCTCGAAGGCGAAGCGACCGCGACCTACCTCATCCGGATGTTGACGCCGCTCGGCTTGCGGGTCAGCAAGCTCGCGAGCGGCCTGCCCGTGGGCGGCGACCTCGAGTATGCCGACGAGCTGACTCTCGGCCGTGCGTTCGAGGGTCGCACCACGATCGGCTGACCCGTGACCAACGTCTGACGTCTGCCCTCCACCTGTTGTGGCATGTCGTCCGCCCGACCAGACTCACCACATGACTGATCCGGATTTCAGCGATCTTCGTGCCGTCTTCATCAATGCCACCCTCAAGCGGTCTCCCGAGCCGAGCAACACCGACGGCCTGGTGACCAAGAGCGCCGACATCATGCGCCGTCACGGCGTTGAGGTCACCGAGATCCGCGCGATCGACCGTGAGATCGCGACGGGTGTCTGGCCGGACATGACCGAGCACGGTTGGCAGGTCGACGAATGGCCCGCGATCCTCGAGCAGGTCATGGGCGCCGAGATCCTGGTGCTTGCCGGACCGATCTGGCTCGGTGACAACAGCAGCATCATGAAGCAGGTCATCGAGCGGCTCTACTCCGCCTCGAGCATCCTGAACGATGCCGGCCAGTACGCGTTCTACGGCAAGGTCGGCGGTTGCCTCATCACGGGAAACGAGGACGGCATCAAGCACTGCGCCATGAACGTGCTCTACAGCCTCCAGCACGTGGGGTTCACCATCCCGCCGCAGGCCGACGCCGGCTGGATCGGCGAGGCAGGTCCCGGTCCGTCCTATCTGGATGACGGTTCGGGCGGTCCCGAGAACGACTTCACCAACCGCAACACGACCTTCCTGACCTACAACCTGCTGCACGTGGCGAAGCTCCTCAAGGGAGCCGGCGGCATACCTGCATACGGCAACCAGAGGACCGTGTGGGACTCCGGCGTGCACGAGTATGGAGCGAATCCGGAGTATCGGTAGACTTGTCGCGCGCAGCGTCGCGCATCCGTACGTTCTCCAGCTCCAAGGAACAATCGTGGGCATTGTCGTCCAGAAGTACGGCGGCTCCTCGGTTGCCGACGCAACCAGCATCAAGAGGGTCGCCCAACGCATCGTCGCGACCAAGAAGGCCGGTCACGACGTCGTCGTCGTGGTCTCGGCCATGGGCGACACGACCGATGAGCTCATCGATCTGGCCAACCAGGTCGCACCGTTGCCGCCGGGTCGTGAGCTCGACATGCTCCTGACCGCTGGCGAACGGATCAGCATGGCGGTGCTCGCGATGGCGATCGGCACTCTCGGCCAGGAGGCGCGCTCGTTCACCGGCTCGCAGGCCGGTGTCATCACCGACTCCGAGCACGGCCGAGCCAAGATCATCGACGTCACCCCGGGTCGCATCGAGGCCGCCCTCGCCGAGGGGGCCGTCGCGATCGTCGCGGGCTTCCAGGGTGTCTCGCAGACCACCAAGGACATCACGACTCTTGGCCGCGGAGGCTCGGACACCACGGCGGTGGCGCTCGCTGCCGCGTTGCACGCCGAGGTGTGCGAGATCTACACCGACGTCGACGGCATCTTCACCGCTGACCCGCGCATCGTGTCCAACGCCCGGCAGATACCGCGCATCTCCTACGAGGAGATGCTCGAGATGGCGGCCAACGGCGCCAAGATCCTGCACCTGCGCTGCGTCGAGTATGCCCGCCGCAACGACATGCCGATACACGTACGTTCGTCGTTCTCCGACAAGACCGGCACCTGGGTCGTCAAGACCGAGGATGTCATCCAAGAGGGGCTCCCCATGGAACAAGCAATCATCTCCGGCGTCGCGCACGATCGCAGCGAGTCCAAGATCACCGTCGTCGGGGTCCCCGACAAGGTCGGCGAGGCGGCGACGATCCTCCAGGCTCTGGCCGACGCGCAGATCAACATCGACATGGTGGTGCAGAATGTCTCGGCGGCTGCCACGGCGCTGACCGACATCTCGTTCACCCTTCCGCGCGCTGACGGCCAGACCGCCATGACCGCCCTGGCCAGGCTCAAGGACACCGTCGGGTTCGAGCGGCTGCAGTACGACGACAGCGTCGGCAAGGTCTCGATCGTGGGCGCCGGTATGCGGTCGTCGCCGGGCATCACGGCTCGCTTCTTCCGCGCGCTCGCCGACGCCGGGGTCAACATCGAGATGATCTCGACCTCGGAGATCCGCATCTCCGTCGTCGTGACCGAGAACCAGGTCGATGCTGCGGTCAACGCCGCCCACGCCGCCTTCGACCTCGGCACCGACGAGGTCGAGGCTGTCGTCTACGGAGGTACCGGCCGATGACGACCCTCGCCATCGTCGGCGCGACCGGCCAGGTCGGCGTCGCCATGCGCAGCATCCTCGAGGAGCGCAACTTTCCGGCCGACCAGGTGCGCTTCTTCGCATCCGCGCGCTCGGCCGGCAAGACGCTGCCGTGGAAGGGCGACGAGATCGTCATCGAGGATGCCGAGACCGCAGACCTCTCGGGCATCGACATCGCCTTGTTCTCCGCCGGCGCCTCGACGTCCCGGGTCCAGGTGCCGCGGTTCGCCGAGGCCGGCGCGATGGTCATCGACAACTCGTCGGCGTTTCGCAAGGATCCCGAGATCCCGCTGATCGTCAGCGAGGTCAACCCCGAGGACATCGCCAAGGCGACTCGTCGCATCATCGCCAACCCCAACTGCACCACGATGGCCGCGATGCCGGTCCTCAAGCCATTGCATGACGAGGCCGGGCTCGCCCGCCTGGTGGTGAGCAGCTATCAGGCCGTCTCCGGCTCCGGCATCGCCGGTGTGCAGGAGCTGCACGGCCAGGCGCTCTCGGTCGTCGACAAGGCCAACGAGCTGGCCTACGACGGCTCAGCCGTGACCTATCCGGCCCCGGCGATCTACGTCGCACCGATCGCCTTCAACGTCCTGCCGATGGCCGGGGCGATCGTCGACGACGGGTCCTTCGAGACCGACGAAGAGCAGAAGCTCCGCAACGAGAGCCGCAAGATTCTCCATCTCCCTGACCTTCGGGTCTCGGGAACCTGCGTACGCGTGCCGGTGTTCACCGGCCACTCGCTGTCGATCAACGCCGAGTTCGACCGGCCGATCACTCCTGAGCGCGCCACCGAGATCCTGGCTCGCGCGGAGGGTGTCAGGCTCGTCGACGTACCGACACCGCTGCAGGCAGCTGGCACCGACCCGAGTCTGGTCGGCCGCATTCGTCAGGACCAGGGCGTCGGCGACTGCCGCGGACTCGTGCTGTTCGTCAGCGGCGACAACCTGCGCAAGGGTGCTGCCCTCAACACGATCCAGATCGCCGAGCTGCTCCTCTAGCCCTACTCCAGGGAGGCGGGGCTGCTCTCGGCGAGTGTCATGAGCCACTGCGCGACGAGGTAGGTCAGCGCGCCGACTGCGGGCACGAGCGCGAGCGCCCACTGGGTGGCGGCGAGATCGAGGAACAGCGCCAGGATCGCGACAATCGCCAGGATCACGCCGAGGAAGCTGATCAGACCGGCCTGGGCCACCCCGAAGGCCGACAGGAGCAGGTCTCCGAGGACCATCGCGATGAACGCGACGAGGACGAAGGTCAGCGTGCCCCAACGCCCGCCTCCGCTCGCCACTCCGCGCACCTCGCTGAAGATCTCGAGGGCGACCAGTCCCAGCCCGACGGAGACCAGGCCGACGACGAGGCCGGTGATGACCGATGCCAAGCGCGGGTCGAGGTGCGGAACGCGCCATGCGCGAGCGGCGTGGAATCGGTCGGCCGCAAACGTACCGGTGGCCCGTCCGGCCGTGCCGGCGATGCCGGCCGTCCTCGAAGCGACCCCTGCTCCTCGGGATGACAATGCCTTGCCGGCCGCGCCGACCTTGGCGCCGACCGGGGGCCGGCTCTTGGTGGCCGTGCCAGCGGACTTGTTTGCCGGTTTGGGGACCGGCCTGCTGGTCAGGCGGGCTGCAGCCTTGGCCTGCGGCTTGATCGCGGTCGTCGAGACGGCCCGGCCGTAGCGGACGTTCTGGGCAGCCGGCGCTGAGGCAGGCCGCGTGACGGTCTTCTTGACGACGCGCTTGACCACCTTCTTGGCGGGCTGCTGCTCGTCGACCATGCGCCAAGTGTTCCACAGGGGGTGTCGCCGCGCCCCCCGTCGCTGGGACTGACGCCGGTGATGCGCCGACCGACCTGTCGCCTCGAACGGGTCACTCGCGGCGGGAGGGGAATGAAAACACTCGGATCTGCTCTCACAGGTCCGGGTGTCTTGAGACATCACATGGTCGGGCTGACAGTGTGCTGGTTCAGGACATAGGCAAGAGATCTCTCAAGACATAGGCAAGACTCCCGGCCACCCTTTCGGAGGTGTCCAAAGCCCGCCTCGTCATCACCGCGATCACCGTCCAAGGCCTGTCGCAAGCCCAAGCCGCCCGCACCTATGGACTGTCTGAGGCCTGGGTCTCACGCCTCATGGCCCGCTACCGGGTCGACGGCGAGGCCGCGTTCGAGCCCCGCTCGAGACGACCCAAGACGGCGCCAGCCGCGACACCAGCGACGACTGTCGAACTGATCGTCAGACTGCGACAAGACCTCTCCGCGGCAGGTCTGGACGCCGGCCCCGACACCATCAAGTGGCACCTCACACATCACCACAACATCACAGTCTCGGCCGCCACGATCAGCCGACACCTGACCAAAGCCGGCCTCGTGGTCCCTGAGCCGAAGAAGCGCCCCAAGTCCTCCTACGTCCGCTTCCAAGCCGCGATGCCCAACGAGACCTGGCAATCAGACTTCACCCACTACCGCCTCATCGACGGCGTCGATGTTGAGATCCTGAGCTGGCTCGACGACTGCACCCGCTACGCCATTAGCGTCACCGCCCACCGAAGGGTCACCACACCGATCGTGCTGGCCAAGTTCCGAGCAGCTGTCAAAACCGCCGGAATTCCAGCCTCAACGCTGACCGACAACGGGATGGTGTTCACCGTCAGACTCGCCGGCCTCGGACGCCAAGGCGGCCGCAATGCCTTCGAGCACGAACTCAGACGACTGCACGTGGTCCAGAAGAACGGCCGACCCAACCACCCCACGACCCAGGGCAAAGTCGAGAGATTCCAGCAGACACTCAAGAAGTGGCTCCGCGCGCAAAGTTTCCGCCCGGAAACAATCGAGCAACTGCAGACTCTGCTCGACGCGTTCGTCGACGAATACAACCACCGCCGACCTCATCGCTCATTGCCGCACCAAGCAACCCCAGCGGCCCTGTTCGACACCATGCCGAAAGCTCTGCCAGGCGACAGCCGAGACCGCGAAACCCATGACCGGATCCGTCACGACCGCATCGACAAAACAGGCGCCGTGACCCTGCGGGTCAACGGCAAACTCCACCACATCGGCGTCGGCCGAACCCACGCCCGAACCCACATCATCCTGCTCGTTCAGGACCTCGAAGTGAGGATCATCAATGCCGTCACCGGCGAACTGCTCCGCGAGCTGACCATCGACCCAGAACGCGACTACCAACCGCGCAAATAGCAAGTCCCGAACCCGCTTCCGCAGGTTCGGGACTTGCCTATCTCTTGCGACATCACATGGTCGGGCTGACAGGATTTGAACCTGCGGCCTCGTCGTCCCGAACGACGCGCGCTACCAAGCTGCGCCACAGCCCGAGTGCTCCCCTAGATGCGGGAACCGGATGAGTCTATCCCAGTCAGGGTGAGCAGCGCCGCCTCGGGGCGGCAGGCAAAACGTACGGGCGTGTAGGGCGAGGTGCCGAGCCCGGCGGACACGTGGAGCCAGGACGGATCTTGCCCGGCAACTTGGTGGTGGTGCAGGCCCCGCGCCCTCGCCCGATCGAGATCGCAGTTGGTCACGATCGCGCCGTAGAACGGTATGCGGAGCTGTCCGCCGTGTGTGTGCCCGGCCATGATCAGCGGATAGCCCAATGCGTTCCATCGATCGAGCACTCGGAGATAGGGCGCGTGCGCCACGCCGATCGCGAGGTCCGCATCGGGGTCGGCGGGGATCTCGTCGAGGACGTCGAAATTGAGGTGTGGGTCGTCGACACCGACGAATGCCAGCCGGCGACCCTGCACGACGAAGGAGGCGTGGCGGTTGGTGAGGTCGGTCCATCCACGCTGCTCGAACGCGTGCCTCAGCTCGTTGAACGGGAGATCCTTCTCCCGCCGCCAGTTGCCACCGGTGCCGCCGCGGAGGTAGTTGACCGGATTCTTGGCGACAGGGGAGTAGTAGTCGTTGGACCCGAAGACGAAGGCGCCCGGGAGGTCGAGCAGATCGCCATAGGCGGCCAGGACCGAGGGCACGGCATCGAGGTGGGCGAGATTGTCGCCGGTGTTGATGACCAGGTCGGGCTGCAGGTCGGCGAGCCCACGGAGCCACTGTTGCTTCTTGAGCTGGCCCGGGGTCATGTGGGTGTCCGACAGATGCAGGACCCGCAGCGGCTCCGAGCCGGCGGCGAGCACGGGCACCGTCACCTTGCGCAACGTGAACGCACGGACTTCGTAGACGGAGGCGTAAGCCAACCCGGCCGCAGCGGCCGCGACCGGCCATAGCAAGGAGCGCACGGCCCCAGCCTGTCATACGGAGGATGGGACACTGGAGGCATGTCAGCCCTCAAGGACCAGCTCCACGCAGATCTCACCGCTTCCATGAAGGCGCGCGACGCGCTGCGCACCTCGACACTGCGCATGGTGCTCACTGCGATCACCAACGCCGAGGTCGCGGGCAAGGAGGTCCGGGAGCTGAGTGACGAGGATGTCATCACGGTGCTCGGCTCGGAGGCCAAGAAGCGCCGGGAAGCCGCCGAGGCATTCGCCGAGGGCAATCGTCCCGAGCTCGCCGAGAAGGAGAAGGCAGAGGCGGCGATCCTCGCCGACTACCTGCCGACCCAGCTCACCGCAGAAGAGATCAGGGCGGTCGTCACACAGGCGGTCGAGTCGACCGGCGCCGCCGGCGAGGGGATGCGAGCCATGGGCAAGGTCATGGGAGTCCTCGCCCCCCAGGTCAAGGGCAAAGCAGACGGTGGGGCGGTTGCCGCCGAGGTCAAGCGGCAGCTCGGCGCCTAGCTGTCGCTCCTAGCGGTCGTCGTCCCGATCGCCGCCGTTGCCGCCACCGCCGCCGTTGCCGCCACCGCCACCGTTGCGGGGGTCAAATCTAGGATCAGTGTTGTTCTGCTGATCCCGGGCGGACGGTTGGCCCTTGGGCGGTGGGTCGAACGGCACGGACGGCAAGAACTCCTGGATGACTCCCATGGCCTTCTTCCACATGGGTCCGGCGAGCGAGCTGCCGCCGACCGCGGCAAAGTTGAGCGGCCGACCGTTGATCGTCACATCGGCGAGTGTCTTGGGGCTGCCGTTCTTCTTGACGCCGGCGATCATCGACATCGCCGTGAGCTTGGGGGTGTAGCCGGCGTACCAGACCGCCTGGTTGTCCTGGGCCGTCCCGGTCTTGGCCGCTGAGGGGATGTTGAGTCCGGTGCCGTTGTTGAATCCGAAGCCGCCGGGCTGCTGGAGTCCCTTGAGGATGTCGTTGATCTGCGCCGCATCATCCTCGGACATGACGCGTTCGCATGCCGGACCGAACTTCTTGATCGTCTTGCCATTGGTGTCGGCGATCGAGGACACCGGACGGGGCTTGCAATACATCCCGCCCGATGCCGGCACCGCGTAGGCAGCGGCCATGTCGAGTGGGCTGACGTTGGTGACGCCGAGCGTGAATGACGGAACCTGGTTGGTGATGCCCTTGGCCGGGTCGAACGGGACGTTGATCCCCATCGACTCGGCGGCACGAACGGTGTTGCACAGGCCAGCCTTCTTCTCAAGCTGGGCGAAGTAGGTGTTCACGGACAAACGCAGCCCGGTGTACATGTTCATCGTGCCGCTGGACGTGGAGTTGGAGGGACTCCACGAGGCCGTCCCGCCACCCTCGCAGTCGAAGTAGGACCCGGCCGGCATCGTGATCTTCGCCGGCGACCTGAAGCTCTGGCTCACGTCGATGCCCTGCTTGAGGGCGGCCGCGACGGTGAACATCTTGAAGGTCGATCCGGCCGGGAAGCCGCCGGAGTCGCCGTAGATCCTGGGGACCGTGAAGTCGATGAAGGACTGCCCCTTCTTCTTGCTGCGGCCCATCGGGCGGGACTGCGCCACTCCCCGCACCTTGCCGGTGCCGGGCTCGAGCAGTGCCATCGCCCCGATGGCCCTGTCCTTGGGCGCCACGGTCGAGGACACGGCCTTGTTGATCGCCTTCTGCATGCGGACGTCGACGTTGGACTTGATCGTGAGGCCGCCGCGCTCGAGGGCGCGCTGCCGATCCTCGGTGGTCGCGCCGAGCGCCTTCTGCCTGAGCAGGTAGCGACGCACGTAGTCGCACGAGAACTCGGCGACGGTCGAGACACACCCGTTGGGGAACTTGGTGATCTTGAGTGCGAGGGGGGCGGCCTGATGGCGCTCGGCGTCCGTTTCGGAGATCTTGCCGTCACGTGCCATGACCGCAAGCACGGTGTTGCGCCGCTGGAGGGCCTTTTCGGGATAGACGTTGGGGTCGAACTCAACCGGGTTCTTGACCAGACCGGCCAGCGTGGCGGCCTGACGCACGTTGAGCTTGGCGGGGCTCACCGAGAAGTAGTGGTAGGAAGCGGCGCTGATGCCGTAGGCGCTGTCGCCGAAGTAGGCGAGGTTGAGATAGCGCTCCAGGATCTCCTTCTTGGTGTGGGTCTGCTCGTAGGAGATCGCGAGCTTGAGCTCGCGGATCTTGCGCGATGTCGACTTCTTGGTCGCGGCCCGCACCTGCGCATCGGTGGTCGCCTGCGACACGAGGGTCAGCTTGACCAGCTGCTGCGTGATCGACGAACCGCCCTGGGTCTGACCTTCGGACGCGTTGTTGACGAGCGCGCGCAGGGTGCCCTTGAGGTCGAGCGCCCCGTGCTCGTAGAAGCGGCCATCCTCGATCGAGAGGAGTGCGTCCTGCATGACCGGAGCAATCTTGGCCAGCGGGATGTCCTGCCGGTTCTCCTCGTAGAAGTACGCGATGAGGTCGCCGTTGGAAGCCAACAGGCGGGTCGTCTGGGCGTTGGGCTGATCGTTGAGCGACAACGGCAGGTCGACGAGGTCGTTGCTGACGTTGTTCGCCGTGGACGCGAACAGGGCCGTGCCGGGGATCAGGATCGCGGCGAGGAGGACTCCGGCTATCGCTGAGAGCAGCGCCATCGTGCCCAGGATCGAGAGGGGGCCGTCGTGGTGCTTTTCGCGCTGCGCTGCTTGGCGCAGCGATGTGCGCATCTCGTCCCAAGGCATGCGTCTCAGCGTACGTGACGATGGTAAGGATCGCTCCGACGCGACAATGTGTCTAGTTCATGAGGACTAGTCAAAGATGGTCACGAACGCTCTGACGCCTGCCGCGGGGCCTTCCTAGATTGGGGTTTACCAACTTCGGCCACCGGGCCGGTCTCGGGGAGGTCATGAACATGTGGAATGAGAATTGGGCGGCTGAGGCCGCTTGTCGCGGAAAGTCTGACGCGCTCTTCGTCAAGGGTGCCGAGCAGAACCGCGCGAAGCAGGTATGCGGGACATGTCAGGTGCGAGCCGAGTGCTTGTCCGAAGCGCTGGACAACCGCATCGAGTGGGGTGTCTGGGGCGGTATGACCGAGCGTGAGCGTCGTGCCCTGCTCCGGCGTCGGCCCAACGTCACGACGTGGCGCAGCATCCTGTCCGTCTCAGTCGCCGTCTGACCCTCAGGCCTCTCCGGCCAGCAGTCCGCCGATCTGGCGCAAGCCGTCGAGGTCGTGGACGTCGCCTGCCAGGGCGGCGACAGACACCGTGGCAACGCCTGAGTGGGCGGCGCTGAAACGCCTCTTCAACCGCGCCTCACGTGCGGCCACCCGCATGCGCTCGGCGTGGATCGTCAGCAGATCGGCGGTGATCTGGTCGGTCGCGGTCCCGTCTCCAAGCTTTCGAGTCGCCGACTCCGCGTCGGAGGCCGTGATGCCGTCTGCACCGTTCTCGTGCACGCGGTTGATCACCAGGCCGGCGAGCGGCATACCTTCACCGGCGAGGCGCTCGACGAAGTAGGACGCTTCGCGCATCGCGGCGGGCTCCGGCGCGGCGACGACGATGAAGGCGGTCCCCTCGGCCTGCAGCAAGGCGTATGTGCTCTCGGCCCGTTGACGGAATCCCCCGAACAGCGTGTCGAACGCCGCGACAAAGGTCTGCATGTCGGTCAGCACCTGCGCGCCGAGGATCTTGTTGAGCGCGCTCGTGACGATGCCGAATCCGGCGCTGAGCAGCCGGGCCGGACCCTTGGCGGGGGCGAGCAGCAGCTTGATGAAGCGGCCGTCCAGCATCGAGGAGAGCCGATCGGGGGCATCGAGGAAGTCCAGGGCAGACCGGGAGGGCGGCGTGTCGACGACGATGAGGTCCCACGCCTTCGCGGTGGGGGCCCCGGCCGTGCCCTTGAGGTCGGAGTCCTGGACGATCTGGCCCGCCTGGGCGTGCAGCTGGCCGAGCTTTTCCATGGCCATGTACTCCTGGGTGCCCGCGAACGAGCTCGACAGCGCGACATAGAACGGGTTGGCCAGGATCTGTTGCGCCTTCTCGGGGGTCGCATGCGCCTCGACAACCTCGTCGAAGGTGCGTTTCATGTCGAGCATCATGGCGTCGAGCGAGCCACCCTCGGCGCCGATGTCCTTGACCGGCCGGGGCGTGTTGTCGAGCTCGGTGAGTCCCATGGCCTGCGCGAGGCGCCGGGCCGGGTCGATCGTGAGGACGCAGACCTTACGACCCTGCTCGGCCGCGCGGAGCGCCAGGGCCGCCGCGGTCGTGGTCTTGCCAACCCCGCCGGATCCGCAACACACGATGATCTCGGTCGTCCGGTCACCGAGCAGGTGATCGATGTCGAGCGGGCCGGCCGCTGGACCGCTCTGGCCGCCGCGCGGGGATGAGCGGCCTTTGCGGCTCGGGGGTGATGTCTGCGCCTTGCCGGTCACTCGGGGCCTCCCAGCCGTTCGGCGAGATCGAACAGGGCACCGAGATCGATGCCATCGCTGAGCAGGGGGAGCTCCACGAGGGGCCGTCCGCAGTCCTCGAGGATCTCGCGCTGTCCGGCCTGCAGCCGCTGGCGCTCGAGATGCGCCGATCCGCCGGCGATCAGGGCAGAAGCGGCGGCGCCGTCGAGCGAGGCCTTGGCGAGCGACTTGGCGACCTTGGCCGGCCCGAGCGACCCGGCCTCGAGGGCCTCGCGCGTGCCGACCGCCAGCAGCGACGGGCGTACGAGGTTGAGGATGACCTGACCGACCGGAAGGCGGGCGGACTGCAGCTCGGCGATGCCGTCGATCGTCTCCTGGACGGGCATCTCCTCGAGCACCGTCACCAGGTGCACGTGCGTCTCCGGCGACCGCATCATCTGCATGATCGAGTCGGCCTGGCGGCGGATCGGCCCGACCTTGGCCAGTCCGGCCACCTCGGAGTTGACGTTGAGGAATCGGGTGATGCGACCGGTCGGCGGGGCGTCCATGATCACCGCGTCATAGGTGAAGCCGTTGTCGTCGCGACGCCTCGCGGCCTCATAGACCTTGCCGGTCAGCAGCACGTCGCGTA
Source organism: Aeromicrobium sp. (assembly GCF_037719875.1). Classification (GTDB taxonomy): domain Bacteria; phylum Actinomycetota; class Actinomycetes; order Propionibacteriales; family Nocardioidaceae; genus Aeromicrobium. The sequence goes on from NZ_JBBJMJ010000011.1 coordinate 50,912, forward strand.
CGCCCGGCGCTATCGTCGTGGCGAAGTCGATGATGCCGAAACGGTCGAGCGCCTTGCCCGCGCGGCCGAGCCGGTAATACATCGAGAGATATTCCAGCAGGGCTGCCTCCGGGTCGATCGCCAGGGCGAAGACCTCGCCACCACCCCGACCGACCGCGATCTTGCGCTCCTCGTAGGGCAGCGGGGGGACGTCGAACAGCTGGGCGATGCCCTGCCGCCCTTCGACCTCGCACAGCAGGACCTTCTTGCCCTTGCCGGCCAGTGACATCGCAAGGGCGGCGGCGACCGTCGTCTTGCCGGTGCCGCCCTTGCCGGTGACGACATGGAGCTGAGTCGAGAGAGCCACGCGATGAGCCTACTTCTCCGCTGAACACCTGCATCCCGGACCGCGGAATTCGCTGCGCGGCCGGGTCGTGGCGTCCTATTCTGAGATCCCCTGGCCGAGGAGTTCCCATGCGTCGAAGCATTGTCACACTCATTGTTGGGCTGGTGTGCACCCTCGGTGCGTGCGGCGGCGGAGGCGACGAGTCGGACTCGGGGTCCACGAGTGACTCTTCATCCTCGTCGTCCAAGGACGACGCGGATTCTGGGGAGTCATTCGATCCGTGCTCGGTGATCACCGCGGCGGAGGCGGAGAAGGTGCTCGGATATCCGGTCATCCAGGAGGAGGATCCCGCGGGTGGCTGTTCGTGGAGGAATGAGGACGACCCACGCAAGGCGACCTTCTCGGTGACCAAAGGCATGCCCGCCGATCAGGGCGGTGGCATCGAGAGCGCCAAGGCAGGCACCCAGAGCGTGCTCGAGGGCGAACCCCAAGAGGTGCCGGGCGTGGGTGACACCTCCTTCCTGGTCGTGGGCAAGGGCAAGTCCTTTGCCAAGGAGGCATTCCAGGCGCAAGGTGTCATCGAGGCCGGGGGCCAGCTGATCACGGTCGGCATCACTCAGCTGGGCGAGGCGAGCGAGGACGAGGTCACGGAGCAGGCGACCGCCGGCATGAAGCTCGTCGGCTCCAAGGTTTAGGCCCGGGCTGACGCTGAACCCTTGACGACTCCGGGCAGATAGAGTCGAGCCATGACGAACTGGGAGTACCTCACCGCGCCTGTCCTCGTGCACGCGACCAAGCAGATCCTCGACAACTTCGGCCGGGACGGCTGGGAGCTCGTGCAGATCGTCCCGGGCATGAATCCGGAGAACCTCGTCGCCTACTTCAAGCGCCCCATAGCGTGAGCGAGGTCGATGATCGGTTGGCCGGGCTGGGCCTCCAGGTCCCCCCGGTGCCGCCCCCGGTCGCCGTCTACGTACCCGCGGTGCGAACCGGCTCCTACGTCTACACCTCCGGGCAGCTCCCGCTGCGCGACGGGCAGCTCCTGTTGACCGGCAAGGTCGGGGGCGAGGTCTCGGCTGAAGAGGCATACGACTGCGCGCGGCAGTGCGCGCTCAACGCGATCGCTGCGGTCAAGTCTCAGGTCGAGGATCTCGACTCGGTCGTGCGCGTCGTCAAGGCCACGGTGTTCGTGGCCAGCACGCCGGACTTCACGGGTCAGGCGGCCGTCGCCAACGGCGCGAGCGAGCTGTTCGGTGCCGCGTTCGGGGAGGCCGGACAGCACGCACGCAGCGCAGTCGGGGTTCCCGTGCTGCCGCTCGATGCCCCGGTCGAGGTCGAGCTCATCGTCGAGGTCGGCTGACTGTGCGAGTCCCGGTGCCCGAGACGTTGCGCCAACACGCACGCGGCCTCGGCGGTGCCGTCGCAGAGCCGCGCCACGCCTCGACGATCGTGGTGGTGCGCGACGGGGCCGAGGGCATCGAGGCCTACCTCATGCGGCGGCAGACCAGCATGGCCTTCGCGGCCGGCATGTATGTCTTCCCCGGCGGCGGCATGCACCCCGACGACATCACGCAGGACGTGCCATGGGCCGGCCCGGCGGCAGCGGAGTGGGGAGATCGGCTGCGGTGCGAGGAGTCGTTGGCGCGGGGGCTCGTGGTGGCCGCCGTCCGGGAGACGTTCGAAGAGACCGGCGTCCTGCTGGCCGGGCCGGATGAGTCCACCGTGCTGGCCGACACCAGCGGCGCCGACATGCAGGCCGCGCGAGCGGCGCTCGAGGACGGCGAGCTCGCCTTCGGCGACTTCCTGCGCGATCACGGCCTGATCCTGCGTGCCGACCTGATCGGCGCGTGGGCGCACTGGATCACCCCGGCCTTCGAGCCGCGACGCTATGACACCAGGTTCTTCGTCGCCGCGCTGCCCGCAGGGCAACGGGTCGGTGAGATGAGCCGCGAGGCCGACCGCGCGGACTGGGCGCCCCTGCGCCGGGTCCTCGCCGCCGTCGAGGCCGGTGAGGCGGCCATGATGCCGCCGACAGCCATCACGTGCCAAGAGGTGGCCGAGCACACGGCCGACACGATCCTGACCGCCGCCGCCGCCCGTACGATCCACACTGTCGAGCCGCGGCTCGTGGAGGTCGACGGCGAGCTGTTCCTCGAATCCGATCTGGAAGGTCCCACATGACCGCAGCCGTCAACGTGACCGACCGCGCGGCATACGTGTTGGCCGCCAACCCGGGCATCATGACGCTCGACGGCACCAACACGTGGATCCTCCGAGAGCCTGGCGCCGAGCGTGCCGTCGTGGTGGATCCGGGACCGGCAGACGAGACCCACCTCCAGGCGGTTCTGGCGGCGGCCGGGACGGTCGGCCTGATCCTGTTCACCCACCGGCACTTCGACCACACCGAGGCGCTTGGCCGATTCGCAGAGCTGACCGGTGCCCCGGCGCGATCGATGGATCCAGAGTTCACCCGAGACGGCCAGCCGCTGGTCGACGGCGAGTCGATCATCGTCGACGGGCTGGAGATCGAGGTGATCGCGACACCGGGACATACGAGTGACTCCACGTGCTTCCGCCTCGTCGCCGACGACACGTTGGTGAGCGGCGACACCATCCTGGGCCGCGGCACGACGGTGATCGCCCATCCCGACGGGGTGCTCGGGCCGTATCTTGACTCGCTCGCGCACATCCGGGAGCTCGCCGAGGAGGGACTCGTGACGCGCATCCTGCCCGGGCACGGCCCGGTCATCGATGAGCCCGCCACGGTCCTGGACTTCTATCTGGAGCATCGGGCCGAGCGGCTCGACCAGGTGCGGGCAGCGCTGGAGGCCGGCGCGACCACGCCTCGTGCGGTCGTGGCCGAGGTCTACCAAGACGTCGACGAGTCGCTCTGGGGCGCCGCGGAGCTCAGCGTCGCCGCCCAGCTCGACTACCTGCAGCGCTAGCACCCCCAAGATTTGGCGCTTTTGCAACGCTTTCTCGGCCGGTGGCGGCGAATTTCGGTTGCAAGGGCGCCGAATCTCGGGGGTGCACAGGCGACCTTGACGGCCTGCCCGGTCCACAGCCTGCCCCTGGCCCCTTTCGACGTTGAATCCGTTGGCGTGATGGTCGGGGTGTGCAGCCAGTCCCTCCGGAGCTCCTCGGACGCCCGTTCACGCCCGAGCAGGCCGTGCGGGTCGGCATATCGTCCCGCATGCTGCAGGGAGCACGGTTCCACCAGGTGTTCCGAGGGGTCTGGCGGGCGGATTCCACGGAGGACACCTTCGATCTGCGCGTGCGGGCGGCTCTCCTGGTGCTGCCGGACGACGCGACATTGAGCCACGTCAGCGATCTTCAGTGGCGCGGCCTCGACATCGGGGACACGGAGCCGATCCACTTCTCGACCGCTTCCGATGTTCACGTGCACCGACGCGGCCTCGTGATTCATCGCCGCCAGGACCTGCTGCGCTCAGAGTTCGTGCGAGGTGTGCCGCTGCTCCCGGCCGCGAGGACCTTTGTCGACGTGGCGACGTTGCTCGGCGATCGTGATCTCCTGCGCGTCGGCGACTGGTTGGTGCGGTGGAAGCATCTCGATCTGCTCGACCTGAGGGCATTCGTCCTCCGATCACACCTCGACGGCGTGCAGCATGCGCGGCTCATCGCGCCACTCGTGTGTGAGCGGGTCGACTCCGTGCGGGAGTCGGACGTGCGGTGGATCATCTTCGCGGCCGACCTGCCGATGCCCATATCGAACCTGCCGATCTTCGATGCGTATGGCGTGCGGATCGCGAAGGGCGACTTGGCCTATCCGCTCTTCAAGGTCCTGGTGGAGCACGACGGCTGGCATCATGAGCGGGACGCGGCGCAGCGACAGCGCGATCACTTGCGGCGGGAGCGCCTCGAGGCCGAGGGTTGGCTCGTGATCGTGATCACGTCGGCCGACTTCGGCAACGAACATTCCATCGCCTGGCGCATCTACAGCGCCCTCAAGCTACGCGGCTACACCGGCCCCCGACCAAGATTTGGCGCGTAGCCAACCAAAAGCCGCCGACGAGCGGCAAGAAAAGGTTGCAAACCCGCCAAAATTTGGGGGTGGGGGAGAGGTCAGCGGGCCCGGCGCTGAAGACGCTCGAGATCAAGGATCACGACGCTGCGGGGCTCAAGGCGGAGCCAGCCACGCGAAGCGAAGTCCGCGAGGGCCTTGTTGACGGTCTCGCGAGAGGCGCCGACCAGCTGCGCGAGCTCTTCTTGTGTGAGGTCGTGGTTGACGTGCACGCCGTCGTCGGCGCGGCGACCGAAGCGGGAGGCGAGATCGAGTAGCGCCTTGGCAACACGACCCGGTACGTCGGAGAACACCAGGTCGCCGACGACCTCATTGGTGCGACGCAGCCGGCCAGCGAGCTGGTTGAGCAGCGCATGCGCGACGTCGGGGTGCGCGTTGAGGACGGGGCTCAATGCCTCGTGGCCGAGGCTCTTGAGCTCGACATCCGTGACGGCCGTGGCCGTCGCCGAGCGGGGGCCCGGGTCGAAGAACGACAGCTCCCCGAACATCTGTCCGGGGCCCAGGATGGCGAGCAGGTTCTCTCGACCGTCGGGGGAGGTGCGACCCAGCTTGATCTTGCCGTCCGTCACGACGTACAGCTGGTTGCCGTCGTCGCCCTCGTTGAAGAGGATCTCTCCACGGCGCAGCGAGGCCGACGACATCGACGACTCGAGCGCACCGGCTACCTCGTCGTCGAGGCCGGAAAACAGCGGAGCCTGGCGGAGAACGTCGTCGGTCACGGGACTTCCCTATCGGTCGTGTTGCATCGGTCACAGTGTGTGCACCGATCGCAGTTTCCCACATCGAGAGCGCTCGTGCCGAATACGCGCCGAGACACGTACGCTGGGCGCCGTGCCGAATGACCTGGATCGACCCGATACGGCACTCGTCCGCCGGGCCCGGAAGGTCAATCGAGTGCTCGCCGAGACCTATCCGGAGGCCGGTTGCGAGCTCGACTTCCGTACGCCATTCGAGCTCCTCGTCGCGACCGTCCTGTCGGCCCAGACCACCGATCGACGGGTCAATGCCGTCACCCCGGCCCTGTTCGCGGCCTATCCGGACGCACACGCGATGGCCGCCGCCGAGCGCACGGCGCTCGAGGAGCGGATCCGTTCGACCGGCTTCTTCAGGGCCAAGACCGAGAGCCTGCTGCGGCTGTCGGCAGACCTTGTCGAGCGACATGACGGCGAGGTCCCCGGCCGGCTCGAGGACCTGGTGACGCTGCGGGGGGTGGGGCGCAAGACCGCCAACGTCGTCCTGGGCAACGCCTTCGACGTGCCGGGGCTGACTGTCGACACGCACTTCGCCCGCCTGGTCCGACGCTTCGGCTGGGTGTCCGACAGCGTCGTCAAGGATCCGGTCAAGACCGAGCACGCGGTTGCGGCGATCTTTCCACGCCGGGAGTGGACCATGCTGAGTCACCGGCTGATCTGGCACGGACGGAGATGCTGCCACGCCAAGAAGCCGGCGTGCGGTGCGTGCCCGGTGGCGCACTGGTGCCCGTCCTTCGGCACCGGACCGACCGACCCGGTCGAGGCGGCCGCACTCCTCACGACCCAGGGTCCCGCGTGAGGGCGCGGCTCTTGCTGGCGGGGTTGGCGCTTCTCATCCTGGCGGCGTGCGCCGGCGGGGACCCGGACAGCGACCAGCCGGTCTTCGGCGGCGATGCGCCTGCGGCCGGCGCGAGCGAGCTCGCCGCGGCCAAGGAGCTGGCCGGTGTCGAGGACTGTCCGCCTTCGCCCGGCAAGGCGACCGGGGACAGCGGGCTTCCAGACCTGACGCTCCAGTGTCTCGGCGGTGGTGACCCCGTACGCCTCGCGGGCCTGACCGGAACCCCCACCGTGATCAACCTCTGGGCCAGCTGGTGCGGTCCTTGCCGCGACGAGCTGCCCCTGCTCGCGAAGGCCGACCGGGCGTACGGCGACAAGCTCCGGATCATCGGTGTCGACTTCGCGGACTCCGCGCCGGATGAGGCTCTCGAGCTCGCGGCCCAGTCCGGTGTGACCTATCCGCTGTTGGCCGATCCGGAGTCCGACACCAAGGGCCCGTTGCGTGTCATCGGTCTGCCCCAGACAGTGTTCGTGGACGCACAAGGAACAATGGTTGCCACGGAGCGCGTCGCGTTCCGTTCGTACGCCGAGCTGACGGCGGCGATCGATCGTCACCTGGAGGTGTCTCCGTGAGCTGGGAGCACCTCCCGGAATGGCTCAGGCCCCTGGCCGAGCTTGCCGGCTCGGTCAACGCCGAGCAGCTGGCGCCCCGATTTCCGCACCCACCCGCGGATGCTCGCCCTGCTGCGGTGCTGATGCTCTTCGCGGATGGCGAGAACGGTCCCGAGCTCCTGCTCACCGAGCGGGCGACCACGATGCGGAGCCACGCGGGTCAGATCTCCTTCCCGGGGGGTGCCTCGGATCCCGGGGATGCCGATGCCGTCGCGACCGCGCTGCGTGAGACGCAGGAGGAGGTCGGTGTCGAGCCGAGCACGATCGACGTCTTCGGGAGGCTGCCCACGCTGTGGGTGCCGCCCAGCAACTTCGCCGTCACCCCCGTGCTCGGCTTCTGGCGCGAGCCCGGCCCCCTCCACCCGGTCAACGCCGAGGAGGTCGGCGCGATCATCCACCAGCCGATCCGCAGGTTGCTCGATCCGGCCAACCGGTTCAGCGTCGAGCATCCGTCCGGGTGGCGCGGTCCGGCGTTCGAGGTCGGCTCGGGCGTTCCACTCTGGGGCTTCACTGCCGGTGTGGTCTCGCGGCTGTTCGAGCGCCTGGGCTGGGAGCAGCCCTGGGATGACAGTGTCACCCGGCCCCTCCCTGAGTTCTCATGAACTCCCTCGACGTCATCCTCATCCTGATCCTGGTGGCCTACGCCGTCTCGGGCTATGTCCAGGGTTTCGTCGTCAACCTGATCGCCACGGTCGGTCTGCTCGTGGGCGGTCTGCTCGCGGTCGCAATCGTGCCGAAGCTCCTGTCCGGTGGCACCCCGACCCTGAGCTCGTCGTTGTTGGCGCTCGGCCTCGTGGTTGGGGCCGGTGCGATCGGGCAGGGCGTCGGCACATATGTCGGAACGGACCTGCGCGACGGGCTCAAGTGGCGTCCGCTGCGGTGGGTCGACGCGGTCGGCGGCAGCATGCTCAGCATGGTCGCCGTGCTGTGTGCCGGCTGGGCGCTGGGCTATTCCGTCAGTGGCACGACGATCCCCTATCTCTCGACCGCTTCGCGGGACTCGGTGATCCTCGACCGGGTCGATTCCGTCATGCCGCCCCAGGCGACCTCCGGCCTGCGAGCGTTCAACGAAGTCCTCGATGCCAACTTGTTCCCGCGCTACATCGACCCGTTCGAGACCGAGGACATCACGGCGGTCGGCCCGCCCGACACCGCGACCCTTTCCAGCGTGGGCGTGCGGAGGGCATCGGGCAGCGTCGTCAAGATCCTCGGTGAGGCCAGCTGTCAGCGGGGGATCGAGGGATCCGGCTTCGCCTATGCACCGGGGCGGGTCATGACCAACGCCCACGTCGTCGCCGGCGTGAGCGAGCCGTTCGTGGTGAGCAACGGACAGCGCACGAACGCCGAGGTCGTCCTGTTCGACCGCAAGCTCGACATCGCCGTCCTCGCTGTCGACCAGCCGGACCTGCCGACCCTGGATTTCGACACGAAGGGCAAGGCGGGTCAGTCGGCGGTGATCCTCGGCTTCCCCGAGAATGGTCCGTTCGACGCCCGCGCAGCCCGGATCCGCAGTGAGATGAGACTGCGCAGCCCCGACATCTATGACCGAGGGCAGGTCGTGCGGGAGACGTTCTCGGTCCGTGGGCTCGTACGCTCGGGCAACTCCGGCGGCCCGCTGGTGTCGGCCAAGGGCGACGTGCTCGGCGTGATCTTTGCGGCCTCGATCACCGACAAGTCGACCGGCTACGCTCTGACCGCCACCCAGGTGGCTGACGACGCGCGGGCGGGCATCGCTGCGACGTCACCGGTCTCGACGGGGGGATGTGCGTGATGCGGTCGTTCTTGTCCTTCATCGGCGGTGCGGTGGCGCTGCTGGCACTCCTGGCCACGGTTCCGCTGCTGTGGGTCTCGACGCACATCGTCGAGGAGGACGGTTACGTGGCGTTCAGCAGCACACTCGCCGAGGACGAGGAGCTGCAAGGCGCCTTCGCGGCCTACCTGGCTGACGAGCTGGCCGCCCGCGGTGTGCTCCCGGAGGCGTTGGCGCCAGTGGCGACGACGGCACTCACACGGGTCGCCAGCCGTACGAGCAACCAGCCGGGATTTGTGGAAGCGTGGGAGAAGACTCAGCGCAACTCTCACCGATCTGCGTTCGCCGAGCCGATGCCGCGTGTCCTGGGCGTCGACGTCGGCCCCATGGCGTCGTTCGTCGCCAAACGAGTCAGTGGTGCCCTGCCGGTCACCCTCGCCGTGCCGGATGACCTCGTCGTGCCGGTTGTGACTGGTGCCGGCGATCGCGAGGCTGTGCAGCGGATCAAGGAGACGTCACGCCAGAGCCGCATCGGAGCTGTCATCGCGCTGGTCGGGGCGGTCGCCTGCATCGGATTCGCCCGACGCAAGTCTGTCGCGGCGGCCGGACTCGGGGTCGGCTCCGTGGCCGTCGCCGGTCTCTTGTGGCTGACCAGTGGGCCCGCCACCCAGAGGATCCTGGACCACACCGAGGCGCCGTCGGAGTTCGCCCGCACTCTGCAAAAGCTTCTCGTCGATCGCGCTGCGGACTCGCTCGGGGCCTGGCTCGTAATCGTGGCGGTGATGGGGGGCGTCGTCGCGGCAGCCGGACTCGTGGGGCGGGCTGTCGGCGGACGGAGCTAGCTCGTACGCCCCTTGAGCGCCGCAGGGATCTCCTTGGCGGTCGCGATCGTCTTTTGCGGTGCGCGGATCTTCTTGAGCTTGAAGATGCCGATGACGATGAGCAGGAGCGCGAGCACGAGGTAGCCGCCCGCCACGATGAGGAACGCCCATGCGGGGTCCAGACCGGTCATCGTGAGGAAGTACGCCCCGGCGATCGAGACCAGGACGATGATCAGCAGCCCGAAGAACGCGGCCGTCAGGATCAGCGCCGTGCCGATGCCGCCTGCCTTGGCGCTGACCTTGAGCTCACGCTTGGCGAGCTTGATCTCCGACTGGACGAGCGCCGAGATGTCGCGGCTGGCATCGGCAACCAGCCGGCCGATCGTCGGATCTTCCACAGGGCTCAGTTGCTGGCGCTCGCTCATACCCGGAGCCTACAAGCCCCGCGCTGGGAGTGACGCTTTTGTGGTCAACACGCGGTCCGCGCATCAAAAGCGTCACGCCCAGCGGGTGGGTGAGGTCAGTCCTCGTCCTTGGCGGTCTTCATCCCGGCGGTGATCTTGTCCATGATGCCGGTGTCGGCCAGGGTCGTGGCGTCACCGACCTCTCGGTTCTCGGCGACGTCACGCAACAGCCGCCGCATGATCTTGCCCGACCTGGTCTTGGGCAGCTCGGGCACGACCATGATCTGGCGGGGCTTGGCGATCGGCCCGATCTCCTTGCCCACGTGGGTGCGCAGCTCGTTGACGATCTCCTCACCACCATCGCCGGCGGACTCCCTGAGGATCACGAAGGCCACGACGGCCTGCCCCGTCGTGTCGTCTGTGGCTCCGACGACCGCTGCCTCGGCAACCTTGGGGTGCGACACCAGAGCGGACTCGATCTCGGTCGTGGACAGGCGGTGGCCGGAGACGTTCATGACGTCGTCGACGCGGCCCAGCAACCAGATGGCGCCGTCCTCGTCCTTGCGGGCACCGTCGCCGGCGAAGTAGTACTGAGGCCAGCGCGCCCAGTAGGTCTCCTTGTATCGGTCGTCGTCGCCCCAGATCGTGCGCAGCATCGAGGGCCACGGCTCGGTGATCACGAGATAGCCGCCCTCGCCGTTGTCGACCGGGTTGCCGGCGTCGTCGACGACGTCGGCGGCGATGCCGGGGATCGCAGTCATGGCCGAGCCGGGCTTGGCCGCCGTGACACCTGGCAGCGGGCTGATCATGTGGGCGCCGGTCTCGGTCTGCCACCACGTGTCGACGATGGGCGTGTGGCCGCCGCCGATGTTCTCTCGATACCAGACGTATGCCTCGGGGTTGATCGACTCACCTACCGAACCGAGGATGCGCAGGGAGCTGAGGTCATGCTCGGCGGGGATCTGCTCGCCCCACTTCATGCACGTACGAATCGCGGTGGGGGCGGTGTAGAACAGCGAGACCTTGTACTTCTCGATGATCTCCCACCAACGGCCCTTGTGGGGAGTGTCGGGAGTGCCCTCGTAGAGGACCTGGGTCGCGCCGTTGGCCAGCGGTCCGTAGACGATGTAGGAGTGGCCGGTGACCCAGCCGACGTCGGCGGTGCACCAGTAGACGTCCTCGGGCTTGTAGTCGAAGACGCCCCAGAACGTGTAGGTCGACTGCACCAGGTAGCCGCCGGTGGAGTGCAGGATGCCCTTGGGCTTGCCGGTCGTGCCGGAGGTGTACATGACGTAGAGCGGGTGCTCGGCGTCGAACATCTCGGGCTCATGGATCTGCGACGACTCATCGACGAGCTCGTGCCACCACACGTCGATGCTGCTGTCGAAGTCGACGTCCTGCCCGGTCCGGCGCACCACCAGGACGTTCTCGACGATGGCGGTGTTCTTGTTGTCGATCTTGATCAGGGCCTCGTCGACAGCCGGCTTGAGGGCACTGGCCGCACCGCGCCGGTAGCCGCCGTCGGCGGTGATGATGAGCTTGGCCCCGCAGTCGACTATGCGGCTGCTCAGCGCGTCCGCGGAAAAGCCGCCGAAGACGACCGTGTGTGGCGCGCCGATCCGCGCACATGCCAGCATCGCGATGACGGCCTCGGGGATCATCGGAAGGTAGATCGCGACGCGGTCTCCGGCCTCGATGCCGAGCTCTTCGAGTGCGTTGGCGGCGCGGCTGACCTCGTCCTTGAGCTCGGCGTAGGTGATGTCGCGGGTGTCGTCGGCGGGCTCGCCCACGAACTGCAGGGCGACCTTGTCACCGTTGCCGGCCTCGACGTGACGATCGACGCAGTTGTAGGCCGCGTTCAGGGTGCCACCGACGAACCACTTGGCAAACGGTGGGTTGGACCAATCGAGCACCTCGGTGAACGGGGTGCCCCAGCTGATCCGGTCGGCCTGTTCACCCCAGAACGCGACGCGGTCCGCGGCCGCCTGTTCGTAGACCTCGGCCTTGACGTTGGCGTTGGCGGCCAGGTCCGTCGGCGGCTCGAAGACGCGATCCTCGTGGGACAGGTTGCTGATGTTCTGCTCGGTCACGATGGCTCCTCGATTCGGCTGGTGTTCTGTGTGCATTGTGTCCCACGCTTCGCTCGCCCGACCATGGGCCGAGCGAGCGAAGCGAGCGACGGCAGGCGCCCGGGCGAAGCCCGGCAGCGCTGAGGTACGAAGCGCTGGAGCGGCGAAGCCGCGCGCCCTACTTTTCCGAGCCCGCGCCGGTCATCGACCGGACGTCCAGCTCGACGTAGCGCTCCTCGGCGTCGGCGTCACGTGCCGTGACGGTGCCCAGCCAACCGAAGAAGAAGCCGAGCGGGATCGAGATGATGCCCGGGTTGGCCAACGGGAACCAGCTGAAGTCCGAGCCCGTGATCATGGCGGTCTCCGAGCCCGAGACGACCGGCGAGAAGATCACCAGGCCGACGCACGAGATCAGGCCGCCGTAGATGCTCCACACCGCTCCGCGGGTGTTGAACCGCCGCCAGAACAGGTTGAACAGCAGCGCCGGAAGGTTGGCCGAGGCCGCGACGGCGAAGGCCAGTGCCACCAGGAAGGCGATGTTGAGCTTCTGCGCCGGGATCGACAGGGCGATCGCGACTCCGCCGATCACGAAGGCGGCGATACGGGCCACCTTGACCTCCTGCTTCTCGGTGACCTTGCCCTTCTTCCAGACGTTGGCGTAGAGGTCGTGGGCGACAGACGACGCCGAGGTCAGGGTCAGACCAGCCACGACCGCCAAGATGGTGGCGAATGCGACGGCTGAGATCAGGGCCAGGAGCACGGCGCCCCCGGTCGATCCGGACCCACCGCCAACGGCCTCGGCCAGCAGCGGCGATGCGAGGTTGCCACCGGAGTCGACGATGTCCTGCTTCTTGTCACCCTTGACCAGGGCCGCGGCACCGAAGCCCAGGACGAGGGTCATGAGGTAGAACGACCCGATCAGGCCGATCGCCCAGAGCACCGACTTGCGGGCCTGGCGGGCGGTCGGAACCGTGTAGAAGCGGATCAGGATGTGCGGCAGGCCGGCCGTGCCGAGCACGAGCGCCAGGCCCAGCGAGATGAAGTCGATCTTGGCCTCGGTCGAGACTCCGTACTTGAGTCCGGGTTCGAGGAAGGCCTTGCCCGCTCCGCTCTCTTCAGCCGCGGTGCCCAGCATGTCGCTGACGTTGAAGTTGAACTTCGCGAGCACCAGGACCGTGATGAGGACCGTGCCGACCATCAGGAGCACGGCCTTGACGATCTGGACCCACGTCGTGCCCTTCATGCCGCCGACGACCACGTAGAAGATCATCAGCACGCCGACACCGGCGATCGTGAGGTTCTTGGCGGTCTCGCTGTCGACGCCGAGCAACAGCGCCACGAGAGCGCCGGCGCCGACCATCTGGGCGAGCAGGTAGAAGATCGACACGACGACCGTGGACGTCGCCGCTGCGGTGCGGACGGGCCGCTGGCGCATACGGAATGCCAGCTGGTCGGCCATCGTGAACCGGCCGGAGTTGCGCAGGAGCTCCGCGACCAGCAGGAGCGCCACGAGCCAGGCGACCAAGAAGCCGATCGAGTAGAGGAATCCGTCGTAGCCCGACAGCGCGATGGCGCCGGAGATGCCGAGGAATGACGCGGCCGACATGTAGTCACCCGCGACGGCGAAACCGTTCTGGGCGCCGGTGAAGCTGCGCCCGCCTGCGTAGTAGTCGGCGGCGGTCTGGTTGTTGCGGCTGGCCCAGAAGGTGATCCCGACCGTGATCAGCACGATCAGGATGAACAGCGAACCGGTCAGTGCCTGGTTGCTGTTGTCGTCGGTGGCGGCGCGCAAGATGGTGGCTGTCGTGCTCATCGCTCGATCTCCTCTTCGTACTCATCGCGCAGCTTGTCCGCGATGGGGTCCATGCGCACGGCCGCGAACTTGGCGTACCAGATCGCGATGCCGAATGTCGTGACGAACTGCAGCAGGCCGAACACCAGAGCGACATTGATGTTGCCGAACAGGACGTGGCCCATGAAGCCGGAGGCGTAGTTGGAGGCCAGGACGTACAGCAGGTACCAGGCCATGAAGCCGATCGTCAGTGGGACGACGAATCTCAGGTAGGTCCGCTTGAGCTCGGCGAACTCGTCGGTTGCGTGGATGCGTTGGTAGGCCGCGTGGGCCTCGGCGGAAATTTTCTCAGCCACGGTGGGTCACCTCTTTCGTGAACAGGGCAGACGGCGCGAGGGCGCCACCACCCTGAACGTATGGGCGTCCGGAGCTGTGAGCCAGATCACGGGGAGGGTCGTGCGACGGGCGCCCGGGCGCTTGCGACATACGGTCGGGGACGCGCGACGAGCGGTCGGTCCGGCACGACGAACGGTCGGGGTCAGAACTGCCGGTCGACGTCCAGGCGCTCGGGCGTGTGGAGCCGGACCATGGTGCGGGAGACGTTGGCGGGCACGTCACCGCGGGTCAGCAGGGAGCCACCGATCATGAGCCCGAATCCGACCGGGACGGACCACGCGGCGGGCTGGCTCATGAGCACCCCCAGCCAGCCCTCGGGGCCCCACGCGATCGTCATGACCGGTGCGATGCCCGCGCACAGGCCGCCGCCGATGAGTCCGGCGATCGCGCCACGGGCGGTGAGGCCGCGCCACCAGATGCCGAGGACGAGCAGGGGACAGAATGTCGACGCCGCGAGGGCGAATGCGAAGGTCACGGAGTTGGCGACCGCGATCCGTTCGGCCGAGAGGGCCAGCGCCAGCGGCACGAGGACCCCGCCGGCCGCCGCGAGCCGCAGGGTCGTGATGGTTGAGATCCGCCGCGCCCAGGCCGGACGGGTCGAGGCGCCCATCCCGCGGGTCAGACCCTGCCCGACCACCCCGGCGATCGACATCGTGATGCCCGAGGACGTCGACAGGAACGCGGCGAAGGCGCCAGCGGTCAGGAGCGCGGCCAGCACCTCGCCCGTGCTGCCGCCGATCATTCGCGACGGCAGCTCGAGGACGACGGTGTCCGTACGCCCCGAGGCAAGCAGGTCCCGGGCATAGATCCGGCCGAGGACGCCATAGATCGTGGGCAGCAAATAGAACGTTCCGAGCAGGGCCAGCACGATGAGGGTCGTCCGACGCGCCGCGTGGCCATCGGGGTTGGTGTAGAACCGGACGACGACGTGCGGCAGGCCCATCGTGCCGAGGAAGGTCGCGACCATGACGGAATAGGTCAGGTAGAGACCCGGCCCGGTGGCCTCGCCGAAGGGCTGGAACCACGCCGTGGGCGCAACTGGGGAAGGTCTGCCGTCATCGGTCCAGGCGTGCAGCAGGAAGAACACCGGGATCAACAGTGCCGTGAGCTTGAGCCAGTACTGGAACGCCTGCACGAAGGTGATGCTGCGCATGCCGCCTGACACGACGTTGATCACGACGATGACGGCGACCACCGCGGTGCCGACCCAGTTGGGGGCCCCGGTCACGGTGCGCAGGGTCAACCCGGCGCCCTGGAACTGCGGCATCAGATAGAGCCAGCCGACGCCGACGACGAGGATGCTCGCGACCCGGCGCACGCCGACCGACTGGAGACGGACCTGCGCGAAGTCCGGGATCGTGTATGCCCCGGAGCGGCGGAGTGGAGCGGCGACGAAGACCAGCAGCATGAGGTAGCCCGTGGTCCACCCGATGGGATACCAGAGCATGTCTGCGCCGCTGGCCAGCACGAGGCCGGCGACGCCGAGGAACGACGCGGCAGACAGATACTCCCCGCCGATCGCGGAGCTGTTCCACACTGGACTGACCGAGCGGGACGCGACATAGAAGTCGCTGGTGGTGCGGCTCAGCCGCAGGCCGAAGGCGCCGATGCCGAGAGTCGCCAGGGCCACGAGCGCGACGGCGATGATGCCGTACGTGGTGTTCACGACTCTTCCGGCTCCACCAGATCGGCGAAGTCGCGCTCGGCGCGCTCGGCCTGGCGGACATACAGCCAGCCAAGCGCGAAGAGGGCCGGATAGACCGCGGCGCCCAGAACCAGCCAGGGCAGGGGTACGCCCCAGACCTCGAAGTCGGTCACGGAGTCGAATGCGAGGAAGATCAGCGGCAGCGTGCCGATCGAGAGCAGCAGCGTCGTGGCGACGGTCAGGGCGGCTCGCAGCTGGGAGCGGATCAGGGAGCGCATGTAGACCTCGCCGACGCCGGTCGACTCGTCGATCTCCTGGCGGACGCTCCGCCGTACGTGCGAGGGCGCCGTCGTCAGCGGGTTCGTGACCCGGATCCGCCCCTTGGCAGGTTCGTCGGTCACAGCGCACGCTCGTGGAGGAGCTCGCGGAGCGTACGGGTGTGGCGGCGCGCCACGACCAGCTCAACGAGGTCGTCGCCGACCGGGAGCAGGACGCTGCAGCGTCCGCTGTTGACCCGCACCTCGCGGACGTGGCTCAGGCTGACGAGGTGGCTGCGGTGGATCCGGACGAATCCTGCATCGGCCCATTCGTCAGCGAGCGTGCCGATGGGGACCCGGACGAGGTGACTCGGACCGTCGGCGGTGTGCAGCCTCACGTAGTCGCCCTGTGCCTCGACGTAGGACACCGTGCGGCGCGACACGAAACGGGTGACTCCGCCGAGCTCGACCGCGATCGAGTCCTCGGTCGCGGGCGCTGCGGACTCGCTGTCGACGCACGCCCGGCGCACACTCTCGCGCAGGCGCTCCTCCCGGATGGGCTTGAGCAGATAGTCGACGGCGTTCATCTCGAATGCCTCGACGGCGTATTCATCGTGTGCCGTGACGAAGACGACCCGCGGGGGGGAACGGAACCGGCTGAGCACCCGCGCGATCTCGAGACCACTCAATCCCGGCATCGCCACATCGAGGAAGACCAGGTCGATGTCGCTCTCGTCGAGCACCCGCAGGGCCTCGGCCCCGGACCGCGCGGCGCGCACCGTCCCGATCCGGTCGTCGCGCTCCAGCAGCCACACGAGCTCATCGAGGACGGGTTGCTCGTCATCGACCACGAGGGCGCTGAGGGCTGCGGTCATGTCCTGATCCTGTCGAGGTGTGATCCGGACCACAAGTCGGACGAGGTCTCAGGCGGTGGTCGGGTCGACCGGGTGAAACTTCGGCACGCGCAGCGTGACCTTGGTGCCTTCCCCAGGCGCGGTGTCCACGACGATGCCGTAGCCGTCGCCGTAGACCGTGCGCATCCGCTCGTCGACGTTGGCGAGGCCGATCGATGCGCTGGTCGTACGCCCCATCAGGACGTCGCGCACGGTGTCGGGGTCGACGCCCACGCCGTCGTCCTCGATCGTGATGATGCACTCCGTGCCCTCGTCGAGTGCGATCACCGTGAGGGTGCCGTCGCCGTCCTTGGCCTCGAGGCCGTGTCGGATCGCGTTCTCCACGAGCGGCTGGACCGAGAGGAAAGGGAGGTTCACGCTCAGCACCTCAGGGGCGACCCGCGTGACAACCCGGAGCCGGTCGCCGAAGCGGGCCTTCTCCAGGACCAGATAGCGCTCGATCGAGCGGAGCTCCTCGGCGAGGGTCGTGAACTCGCCGTGCTCGCGAAACGAGTAGCGAGTGAAGTCGGCGAACTCCAGCAGCAGGTCGCGCGCGCGCTCAGGATCGGTGCGCACGAATGAGGCGATGGCGCCGAGCGAGTTGTAGATGAAGTGCGGCGAGATCTGGGCGCGGAGCGCGCGAAGCTCAGCGGCCATCAGCGCGGTTCGCGAATCCGACAGCTCGGCGAGATCGAGCTGGCTCGACATCCAGCGGGCCACCTCGGTCGTGGCGCGCGCCAGCCCTGCCGAGGCCTCGTCGCTGATGACCACGATGCTGCCGACGACCCGCTCCTCGACTGACAGCGGCGCGACGATGACCCGGTCTGACGCCTGGGTCGTGCCCTTCGCGAGTGCGGCCGACATCAGCGCAAGGACATCGACCTCCTGACGTGGGCCGGCCCAGGCCAACGGTCCCTGCAGGTCGGTGATCGCGACGGTCGATGTCCCGAGCAGCGCCCGGACATGCGGGATGGCGCGGCCCGCGCTCTCCTCGTCGAGGCCGAGGCGCAGGGCTGGGGCCGCTAGTGAGGCGGTGTGCAGCGTCTTGTATGTCGCTCGGTCGGCCGGCGAGCCGAGCGCGCGACGTCGGGTGAGCAGGCGCCAGCGGACGAACCCGGCCGTGGCGACAAGGATCGCACCCAGCGCCGCCACGGTCGTGAAGTTGTCCATCGGGCGACGCTACCGCGGCGGATCGCCAGCCGGCAGTGCCGTAAACCAGCCGGGTGCCTGCCGGCGGAACTCCGTACGGGCGAGCGAACCGGCACCGGCGGGGATGAGTCCGTCCAGCGGGGCGCCTGTGAGCCGCGGCAGGTCGGTGCGGTTGCAGCGCTCGGCGAGACCCGGCTCGGCCGCACAGTCGCCCAGAACGAGTCGCGGGGAGAACCCCTCGGCCCGAACCCGGTCGAGGGTCAGCCCGGTGTGGTTCAGCGTCCCGAGCTGCTCGGTGGTGACGACGACGACCTGGGCGTCGAGGGCCCGGGCGAGATCCAGCACCGTGCCGCCCAGGAGGTCGAGCCTGACGAGCACCCCGCCGGCACCCTCGACCAGGACGATGTCGGCGTCGATGCGGCAGGTGCGATCGACCAGCTCGGCAATCGTCGGCAGCGGGCTTCCCCGCAAGCGGGCCGCGGACTCAGGAGCCAAGGGATCGCGCAGCCTGGCGAGCTCGTGCACGGCGGCAGAGCCCGTGAGCCGTATGACATCGTCGACGTCACCGGGTTCGCCCGGTCCCACGCCCGTCTGCACGGGCTTGACCACGGCCACCCGGGCTCCACCGTGCTCGAGCGCGACGGCGAGGGCCGCGGTCGTGACGGTCTTGCCCACGCCCGTCCCGGTGCCGGTGATCACGATGTAGTCGGTCATCGCACCACGGAGTCGATGAGCTTGCAGGCAAGGGCCAGCTCATCGTCGTCGATTGCGGCTGAGGCGGTCAGCCGCAGCCTGCTGATCCCGTCGGGGGTCGAGGGCGGCCGGAAGCAACCGACTCGGACCCCGGCGTCGCGGCACTGCGCCTGAGCGTCGAGTGCTTCGGCCGGCCCGGCCATCTCGACCGAGAGCACGGCCCCGGGCACGCGCGGCACCCCGGCGGCGTCGGCGAGCGAGTCTGCGACATGGTGCAGCCTGGCCACCCGGTCGGGCTCGGCATCCATGACCCGCAGGGCCTCGAACGCGGCGGCGGCGGCGGCCGGCGCCAAGCCGGTGTCGTAGATGAACGGCCGCGAGCGATTGACCAGGTGGTCGATGACGGCCTGGCTGGCGAGCACGGCGCCTCCCTGGCTGCCGAGCGCCTTGGACAGCGTCATCGTGACGATGACCGAGGGTCTGGGCGACAGTCCCAGCTCGTGAATGCGCCCGCGTCCGTGTCTGCCCGCCACGCCGATGCCGTGGGCCTCGTCGACGAGCAGAGTCGCGTCGTGCCGCTCGCACAGCTCCACGAGCTCCGTGAGTGGCGCGGCGTCACCGAGCACCGAATAGATCGACTCGACCAGGACCAGCGCCCGGGCTTGTGTACGTCGGGACAAGCTGGCCTCGACCGCGGTGAGGTCGTTGTGGCCGACGACCGCCACCGTCGCTCGGGAGAGCCGGCAGGCATCGACGAGTGAGGCGTGCACATGGGCGTCCGACACCAGGAGGGTGTCGCGGTCCGTGAGCGCTGTGACCGCGGAGAGATTGGCGTGATAGCCGGTCGAATGTACGAGGGCGGCCTCATGCCCGAGCCGGTCGGCGAGCGCTTCTTCGAGCTGGGTGTGCACGGGCAGGGTGCCGGTGACGAGCCGCGAAGCCCTCGCCCCAGCGCCCCACTCGACAGCCGCCGCGGCTGCCGCGGCAGTCACCCGCTCATCGCGGCAGAGCCCGAGGTAGTCGTTGCCGGCGAGGTCGATCAGGTCGTGCCCGACCGAGTGGGGCACCAACGAGCGGACCAGGCCGGCTCGGCGCCGCTGCTGGGCCTGCTCCTCGAGCCAGTCGTGCATGGTCATTGCGCGCTCCGGGCTGCAGCGACGAGTGCACCGGTGATGACGGCGAGGTCGTCATCGGTGCTGATGTAGGGCGGCATGGTGTAGATCAGGTTGCGGAACGGACGGATCCACGTGCCGTGGTCCAGGGCAACGGCCGTGGCGGCCGAGATGTCGACCGGCTCGTCGAGCTGGATCACGCCGACGGCGCCGAGCGTACGGACCTCGGTCACACCCGCCAGCTCGCGGGCCGGCGCCAGGCCGACCTCGAGTGCGGCGCCGATGCGGGTGATGTCGAGCCTCCAGTTCGAGTCGGTGAGCACGTCGAGCGAAGCCGCCGCGACGGCACAGGCGAGGGGGTTGGCCATGAACGTCGGCCCGTGCATTAGCGCGCCGGACTCTGAGGCGTCGATCCCGGCGGAGACCTCCGCCGTGCAGAGGACGGCCGCAAGGGTCAGGTAGCCGCCGGTGAGGGCCTTGCCGACGCACATGATGTCGGGACTGATGCCGGCGTGGTCGGCACCGAACATCTCGCCCGTGCGGGCGAACCCGGTCGCGATCTCGTCGAGGATCAGCAGCCAGCCGCGCTGGTCGGCGACGTCGCGGAGCCAACGGAGAACGGCCGGGGGATAGACCCGCATACCGCCGGCGCCCTGCAGCACAGGCTCGACGATGACCGCAGCGATCGTGTCGTCAAGGGAGTCGACCATGTTCTGGGCAGCGGCTATCCACTGCGCTGGGTCGGCGTCGAGGCCGGACGGTGGTTGGGGAAGGAAGACCTGCTCAGTCAGCACGTCGGTGAACATCTGGTGCATGCCGCCGACCGGATCGCACACGCTCATCGCGCCGAAGGTGTCGCCGTGATAGCCGCCACGGAGGGTCAGGAGCTGCGTACGTCGGGGGTGCCCACTGCCGCGCTGGAACTGCAGCGCCATCTTGAGCGCGACCTCGACCGCGACCGAGCCGGAGTCGGCGAAGAAGACCTTGTCGAGACCGCTCGGTGTGATGTCGAGCAGCCGCCGGGCCAGCTCGATCGCCGGCTCATGGGTGAGGCCGCCGAACATGACGTGCGACATCGATCCGGCTTGATGGCGCAGTGCCTCGTCCAGACGCGGGTGGCGGTAGCCGTGGATCGCCGCCCACCACGAAGACATCGCATCGATCGGCTGCCGTCCGTCTGCCAGCGTCAGGCGATTGCCCTGCGCCGAGGTGACGAGCAACGGTGTCGACGGTGAGTCCATCGGGGCATACGGGTGCCAGAGGTGGGCGCGGTCGAACTCGATGAGGTCAGTCATGAGGGCGGTCAGGATCTCGATGGTCGAGTTTGACCTGAACACTGTTCAGGATACATTCCTCCCATGACCGACGTCCTACAGGCCGCACGCACCCACGTCCTCGAGCAGGGTCTCGGACTCCCCGAGGATCTGCTGGTCGAGGTGCTCCGACTTCCTGACGAGAGCATCCCGGAGCTGTTGGAGCTGGCCCATGCGGTGCGGATGAAGTGGTGCGGACCCGAGGTCGAGGTCGAGGGCATCGTGTCGCTCAAGACCGGCGGCTGCCCCGAGGACTGCCACTTCTGCAGCCAGTCGGGCCAGTTCCAGTCGCCGGTCCGTTCGGTATGGCTCAACATCCCCGAGCTCGTGGAGGCCGCCAAGGAGACCGCCAAGACCGGCGCTTCGGAGTTCTGCATCGTCGCCGCGGTACGCGGCCCGGACCAGCGCCTGATGGACCAGGTCCGCGAAGGCATCAAGGCGATCCAGGCCGAGGTCGACATCAACATCGCCTGCTCGCTCGGGATGCTGACCCAGGCGCAGGTCGATGAGTTCGCCGAGATGGGCGTGCACCGCTACAACCACAACCTGGAGGCCGCGAAGTCGTACTTCCCCCAGGTCGTCTCGACGCATTCGTACGAGGAGCGTTGGGAGACGTGCCTCATGGTCCGCGAAGCGGGCATGGAGCTGTGCTGCGGTGGACTCGTCGGGATGGGCGAATCACTCGAGCAGCGGGCCGAGCTCGCGGTCCAGCTGGCCGAGCTCCGGCCGCACGAGGTGCCGCTCAACTTCCTGAACCCGCGTCCCGGGACGCCGTTCGGCGACCAGGAGCTGATGAGCTCGCAGGACGCCCTGCGCACGATCGCCGCGTTCCGCCTCGCGATGCCGCTGACGATCCTGCGGTATGCGGGCGGCCGCGAGCTGACCCTGGGTGACCTCGGCACGCGTGAGGGCCTGCTCGGTGGCGTCAATGCGGTGATCGTCGGCAACTACCTCACGACGCTCGGTCGCGATGCCAACGAGGACATCGACCTGCTGGCCGAGCTCGGCATGCCGATCAAGGAACTCCAGAAGACTCTCTGATCGCGACCTGGATGAGCACCTTCTGCGGGCAGTGTGGCGAGCGGGTCGACACGCACGGGCATCTTCGCTGTACCGAGCTCCTGCGGATGGAGCCGCCCAGGTTCTGCTCGCACTGTCGCAGACGGATGGTGGTCCAGGTGACTCCCGGCGGCTGGGTGGCTCGCTGCGTCGAGCACGGGGAGCTCACCTCGGGCTGAGCGGCGTCAGTCGTCTCCGATGCCGCGAGCGTGGAGGGCAGCGCCGGTGTCGTAGGCATGGGCGACGGTGCGGATGGCCATCGGTGAGAGGTTCGCGCGCAGGCTCCGCTCGAGTCCGCGTGCCTTGGCCGCCTCGCGGGTCTCGTGCGCGATCTGGAATATCGCGGGGATCGCGTTGATCATCAGCGAGAACGCGAGGGCGATCTTCTCGGGCCGTACGCCCACGCGCCTGAGCGGTCCGAGGCCGCGGACGATGGCATCGAGCATCCGATCCATGGCTGTGGTCGCCGTGAAGGTCGTCCCCACCACGATCAAGGCGACCGTGGTGGCGACGACCTCGACCGCCACTGGCCAGCCGCGCTGCCACCATTGGAAGGCGCCCAGGATCGCAACCACGATGAGGAACGGCCGAAGCCCTCGCCACACCGCACTCGGGGGCACCCGCGCCCACAACGCAACGCCGAGCGCCGCGACGAGGGCTGCCATGGGGAGCCATGGCCCGCTCAGTGCGACGACCGCAATGCTGACGAGGGCGACGAGGGCGAGCTTCGGGCCGGCCGGGACTCGGTGCCAGACGGTGGATCCTGGGCGATAGGTGCCCAGCGGGAGTGAGCGCCTCACGGTGCGGCCACGGTCTCGCGATAGTGCGTGACGGCAGCGGCAGGGTCTCCGTCGAACCCGATGGTCCCGCCCTCGACGACGATCACCCGGTCGCACTGGAGGGCGAGGTCGAGGTCGTGGGTCACGAGGACGAGCTGTTGCTCGAGGGCAAACAGCCTTTCGGCCACGGTCCGGCTGTTGCGCAGGTCGAGGAGGGTCGTCGGCTCGTCCGCCACCACGATCGTCGGCTCGATGGCCAGGACGCCCGCGATCGCGAGCAGCTGCTGTTGGCCGCCCGAGAGGGAGTGGACGCTGGACGCGGCCAGGTGTGCGAGTCCGTAGGAGTCGAGGATCGCGGTGACCCGGCGCTCGCGCTCGGCCTTGTCAGGCACGCGGCGGCGCAGCGACAGCGCGATGTCTTCGGCGACGGTCGGCATGACCAGCTGGGCGGCGGGGTTGGTGAACACGAAGCCGACGCGGCGACGTACGGCCGGTCCGTCGTCCGCGACGTCGATGCCGTCGACCGTCACGGTGCCGGCAGACGGTGTCACGAGCCCGTTGACGAGTCGGGCCATGGTCGACTTGCCGGACCCGTTGCTGCCGATGAGCCCGATGCGATGTTCTGTGAGCTCGACGGACACGTCGTGCAGGATGACCACATCACCGGCGGCTGACTCCGCGGTGACGGTCACATCGTCGAACGAGATGGCGGCCACTGGCCGAACGCTACCGACTGCGGCCGAGCAGGGTGGGGAATGCGCGGTGCACCGCGGCTGCGACGACGGCGGCCGCGACGAGCTTGACCAGGTCGGCCGGGACGTAGGCGAAGGCACTCTTGATCGTGGTGAACAGGGGCGTGTCAGCGGACAGCGAGATGCCGGTGGCACCGACCAGCCAGACGAGGGCCTCGGCCACGATGCCCCCGGCGATGATGACACCGGCGGTCACCGCGGTGTTGCGGCGACGGGCGCGCTCGACGACGAAGCCCACGACGAGCGCGGCCAGCGGGAATGCGATCAGGTAGCCGCCGGTCGGACCGCTGAACGGCGCCAGACCAGACGTTCCGCCCGCGAAGATCGGCAACCCGGCTGCGCCAACGACGAGGTAGAGGACGACGGTCAGGAAGCCGCGCTTGGCGCCGAGCACCGCGCCGGCGAGGAAGACGCCGAACAGCTGCAGGGTGACCGGGACCCCGTTGACGCCGAACGGGAGGGCGGTGGACACCGCGAGGACGGCGATCAGTGCGGCGAATGTGGCGATGAGCGCGAGGTCGGTGGTCGAAACTGACCGCTTGGTCGAGGGCGCTGCGGTGTTGCTCATGCTCGTCTCCTGGATCGCGACCTGAACGATGCTCAGGTGAACGGCGTTCAGGCTAGCCTATAGGCTGAGGTGACCGACAATCCGAGCCGGAGGCCCGCGTGCGCTATCACCGTTCCGACATCGTGGGACGGGCCGTCGACATCCTCGACATGTACGGATTGCCGGACATGTCGATGCGCCGGATCGCCTCCGAGCTCGGCCTTCAGCCCAGCGCGCTCTATCACCACTTCGCCAGCAAGCAGGCGCTGCTCGCGGCCGTCGCCGACGAGATCCTGGCGCGCGGGATACGTCCCGCACCGGCGGCCGAGCGGTGGGACGAGCAGGTCGTCGCTGTGAGCCATGAGCTGCGTGACTCGATGCTGGCCTATCGCGACGGTGCCGAGCTGGTCGCGACGGTCCACGCCTTCGGGTTGGGGGCCGCAGCGCTGGAGGGGCGATTGGCCGCCGCGATCTCGTCGGGTGGTTTCGACGATGAGTTCGCCGGGGCCGCAGCGACCACGATCCTCTACTTCCTGTTCGGACACGTGTCGGACGAGCAGACTCACCTGCAGGCCAACAGCGTCGGTGCGATCGACGCCGAACCACTCGGCCGGGCGGGCTCGGAGTCGTTCGACCTCGGCCTCGGGTTGATCCTCGACGGCATACGCCTGCAGCAATCCAGCCCTGCCCGGGAGCGGTGAGTCAGCGACCTATCGTCCGGATGGGCGGTGTCCTAGCGACCTTTCAATATGCTCGATACGTCGCTGAGTCACCACCCTGGAGCAGGATAGGTCGCTGAGTCACCGCCCTGGAGCGGGATAGGTCGCTGACTCACCGCCGAAGGGTTACCAGCTGGCGTGGAGCGGGCGCCCTTCGTCATAGCCGGCCGAGCTCTGCAGCCCGATGACGGCTCGCTCGTGAAAGTCTGCGAGTGACCGCGCGCCAGCGTAGGTTGCGCTCGACCGTACGCCCGCGATGATCGAGTCGACGAGGTCCTCGACGCCGGGGCGATCGGGATCGAGGAACATCCGGGAGGACGAGATGCCCTCTTCGAACAACGCCATGCGGGCGCGCTCGAACCCAGCTGCGTCGCGGGTGCGGTTGGAGACAGCACGGGCCGATGCCATGCCGAACGACTCCTTGTAGGGCCGCCCGTCCGGTCCGACCTGGAGGTCGCCGGGGCTCTCGAGCGTGCCGGCGAACCAGGAGCCGATCATGACGCTGGCCGATCCGGCGGCCAGCGCAAGGGCCACGTCTCGGGGGTAGCGGACGCCGCCGTCGGCCCAGATGTGCGCGCCCAGCTCACGGGCGGCCGCAGCACATTCGAGGACGGCGGAGAACTGCGGACGACCGACGCCGGTCATCATCCGCGTCGTGCACATTGCGCCGGGCCCGACACCGACCTTGATGATGTCCGCGCCGGCGGCGACCAGGTCCCGCACACCCTCGGCGGTCACGACGTTGCCTGCCGCGATCGGCACCCGGCGACCGGACTCCGCGGCGTAGGCATCTCGGGCCGCCAGGACCAGTGGGAGCGCCTCGCTCATCTTGGCCTGATGGCCGTGGGCGGTGTCGACGACGAGGACGTCGATGCCGAGATCCAGCAGGGCTGCGGCCTTGCGCGACACGTCGCCGTTGATGCCGACCGCGGCGCCGATCACGAGCGAGCCGGCGGTGTCGACCGCGGGCTCGTAGATCGTCGAGCGCAGAGCGCCCTTGCGGGTCAGCACGCCGACGAGCCGGCCGCCGTCAAGGATCGGGGCGAAGTCGATGTGGCGCGCCGACAGATCGTTGAAGCAGGTGCGAGCGTCCGTGCCGGCCTCGATCGTCAGGATGTCGGTCGTCATGACCTCGCGAACCTGCGCGAAGCGGTCGATCTCGGCGCCGTCGCGCTCGGTGACGATGCCGAGGACCTTGGCATCCTCCACCACCACGGCGGCCCCGTGCGCGCGTTTGGGGAGCAGGCTCATGACCTCGCCGATCGTGGTCGCAGGCGTGACGGTGACGGGTGTCTCGTAGACCGTGTGCGCCGCCTTGACCCGCTGGACGGTCGCCGCGACGATGTCGAGCGGGATGTCCTGCGGGATGATCGCGATGCCGCCTCGCCGGGCAATGGTCTCGGCCATCCGTCGGCCGGATACCGCCGTCATGTTGGCAACGACGAGCGGAAGTGTCGTGCCGATGCCGTCACTCGTGGTCAGGTCGACGTCGAAACGGCTGGTCACGGCTGATCGACCCGGGACCATGAACACGTCGTTGTAGGTCAGGTCGTACGTGGGCTGCAGATCGTTGAGAAACTTCACCGCACAAGTCTAGGCCAGCCGTGCCGGCTCAGGCGGTGCGTCGTGCCCGGTCCGTGGTGACGTAGGGGGCATCAACCAGGAACGCGATGCCGCACTGCCGGCAGATGCCGTTGCCCGACGTCAGGTCCTCGGGCAGGTCGATCTCGCCCTCGCACGTCTCGCACGCGAGGGCCAGGCCGATGTGCGCCAGTGAGTGCCTCATCGCGATCTCCCTTCCGTCTCTCCCACCATAGGAAGCGGGTGCGACAGAACCTTGCATCGCGGAGCGAGTCGCGTGGCGTCGATGCCGAGGCATGTCGGCCTGACTAGGTCCTCGCGGCCAAGAACTCGAACATGTTGCGAGCCCACCCCTGCGGGCTGAGGCGTTGGGACATGGCGTGGCTCACCCGGGACATGTCGCCGAGCCGATCAGGCGTCGACCCACTCAAGCGGACCATCGCAGCTGCCAGTGCGTCTGGATCTCCGGGTGGCACCATCCATCCGTTGTATCCGTCTTGGACCATGGTCGGCGCCGCTCCCACAGAGCTCGACGTCAAGATCGGCAAGGATGAGGCGGCCGCCTCATGGAGAACCACCCCGTACGGTTCGGCCCGCGAGGGATTGATGTACGCCGAGCTGCGATGCATGAGGGCGGAGAGTTCCGCGGGCTGGACGAACCCGTGGCTGACCACGCCAGGCTGTTTGACCAGCCCGGTCAGAAGTGGTCCCTCCCCGGCGACATGCAAGTTCCATGGGTCATCCGCGAGTGACCGATATCGGTCGTATGCCTCGGCAAGAACGTCTGCGCCCTTGTGGTGCACCATCCGCAACGCGGAGACGAACTGAGCCCGCTCGAGCAGCTCGGCGCCGGCCACCGGCGCTGCACCGTACAAGTCCGTGTCGGCCGCCAAGCTGCCGCGGAGGATGTCTTCCTCACCGAAACCTAGCCGTCGGGCGAACAGCTCAGTCCGCTCGCACGGCACAAATGCCGCATCGAAGAGCCGGCGGACGTACCAGGGGCTCGTGGCCCGTCCGAGCCACTGCTTGGGAGTTCCCAACCAGTTGTTGTCCATCCAGAGCAGGCGGGTGCTAAGTCCTGCTCGCTTCTTCAGAACCGCACGATATGGCGGCACGTGCCAGGAGTGGACGAGGACCGCGTCAGGGTCGAAGTCGTCCACGAGACGGTTCAGCTCGGCACCGGTCGGTTCGTCTTCCCAGGCGTGAACTCGCGCCAGCTGGGTGATCGGGAACGGCTGGTAGTCGACGTCGGGGCGGAAGCGACGCGTGATGATGAAGAGTTCGACCCCATGGTCGACAAGTTGTCGGAAGCTGGCGTCGAGGTAACCGGTGAGACCAGTCGCCAACATGACGACCTTCACGTCAGTTCCTTGGAGCGGAGGATTGCCGGGCGTGGAGCAGCTGCCGGTCCCTCTCGGTGGTCATGACGACGTCCACCAGGTCAAAACCGAGAGCATTCAGACGATCGATCTCGACGTCAAGCCGGTCGTGCCCTTCGTAGATCAGCTCTTGATGTTGGCTCAGGAACTTGAGCACACGATCTCGGTTGGGCAACCAGTGGACGACCGACAGGGCGGTCACGATGTCATGGCCACCGAGCCGAGACTCCCAATCGCTCTCGTCCGTCAGGTCGACCTGCTCGAACCGCGCAGGGACGTCGAGCGCCGCGGCAACCTTCCTAGCCGAATCGATGATGGTCGAATCGTGATCGACGCCGAGGGCATCCCGCGCCCCTGCGACAGTCGCGAAGGTCGACAACAATCCCATGTTGCACCCGAGCTCGAGCACACTCTTGCCCGCAAAGTCGACAGTCTTCGATATGGGCTCCCACCTGAGCTGCCATGCGCGTTCGCCCGAATAATGCTGCGCTCGGTAGCTCCAGGCGTAGTAGGCAACGCCTTGTCCCCTTGAGTTCGCCGAAGAGCTCTCGGCAAGGTCCCAAGCGTTTCGAAGGGCGCCGACATCTGTCGCGCCTGACACGGGCCGTCCCGCAGTCCGAGCCTTCACGAGTCTCCACCGCACTCGCCGAGCCAAGCTCTTGCTTTTCGGGACGAGGACGAAAAGGGCCAGCTTCCAGACCGGAGTGCGCCTCTGGAGGCCTTTCCCTACACCGATCCAATCCCGCAGGACCACGTGAAGTCTTGAGCCACGCGTCGCGCGGTCGAAGTCGATCAACGTCACCTTGTCGCGCTCGATCAACAGGTTCTCAGGGTTCAGGTCACCGTGAGAGACGCCGTGGCGATGAAGCTCCTTGAGCTCGGGGAGGAGGTTACGAAGCACGCGCAGTCGGGCTCGCACGCCAAAGGCCGTGTCCTGCTGGTCGAACAGGTAGTTGCTGAATCGGGTACCAGGCATTTCATCCTGAACCGAGTATTCCCACTCACCCCACGTCGCGTAGCTTGCGTTGCGGCTGAGTGCCTGAAGACTCGCGACCTCCCGGCGCAGCTCGGTGTCAGGGTGCGATCCTTCAAGTCTCCTGATCTTTGCCGCTTTGTTGTTTCCTCGGTAGACCCGGCTGTCCGTCACGAAACAACTCACCGAGACAAGTTCGGCCCCCTCCGGCAGGACGTGGTGAACCACCGCGTTCCAGCGGTCCTGCTCGTGGCGGATTTGCTCGCGAGGGGTGAGAGAAGTGCCGTCGTCCATCGTCATCCTCGGATTGTCGGTTGCATGTCGGCTCGCACCCTAACATCGAGCGACACGGGCGGTAGATCACGTCTGTGTGGGTCGCCCGACGTGGTAGTTCTGCGCGTCGGGACCACGTGTGGGCCGATACGAGAGGTGGATACGGTGACACCCGCGCTCGGCGCAACTTTGTTAGGATTCCGTGATGCGCGTGAGAAGTATGTGTCGCTGGGCCTCCTCCGCTGATCGGGATGGATCCCATCGGTGACGACGTTGATCGTCGAACCGAATCCTGCAGGCCATCACTTTCAGGCGGTTGCCAACGTGGCGCGCGTCGCCCTCCGCCTCGGCGATGTCGTTCTGTTGACCACGACCGACGCGAGGGGACGTGACGAGTTCAACGTCTACCTGGCAGATCTGTCATTGACCGTTGAGGAACGCCTGAGCAGCATCGATCAGCCCACCAAGGATTTGGTCGCCGCTGTCGCCGACACGTGCCGAAGGGTTGGCGACGTCAAGCACATCGTCTTCATGGATGCCGACAACGCCCTCAAGACCTGGTGGATTGCGGCCATCGGGGCCTTCAAGGGGCTGGACCGCCGTCCGAAAGTCTCGTTCTTCCTGACGAGGTGGTCGAGCTCGCTGGCATGGGCGGGTCTCAAAGATCTCTACTACCTCAAGATCCGGTCCGCGAAGATCGTCCTGGTCCTTCTGGCGCGCCTCACTCGTACGGTCGATCGATGCTCAGGGTTCGCCGGACGTGATGTCACGTCACCGGGTTGGCCCGTGCGGAACGTTCGGGATCCGGCCATCTGCAGCGCACGCTCGACAGACCGGAGCCGCCTTCGAACCGAGCTGTCCCTTCCGCACGACCGAAAGCTGGTCGGCATCTTCGGCGGCATCAACGTCCGAAAGTATCCCCCGCTCGCCCTCGACGCTGTTCTGGCAGCCGACGACGATGCTGATCTGCTGCTGGCAGGGCCCTTCGACGCCGACGCCCGATCGTGGCTGGATGCTTTGGAGCCGGCCCACCGTCAGCGCGTCCTGGTCGTTGATCGATTTCTCTCAAACGCCGATCTCGACCGCATGCTGGCCGCATCGGACGTCGTTCTCCTGCTCATGCGTCTGGAAGGGCCCAGTGGAATCATGGGCAAGGCCATGGTTGCCGACGTGCCAGTGGTGACGGCCGGTTCGGGGTCTCGCGCCCGTGAGCTCGAGACTCTGCACCGCGGCGCGGCCACCGAGAGCGAAGTCGCCTCCTTGGCCAAGGGCCTGCACAGGGTCCTGAACTCCTCAGAAGGAAGGCGACCCCGCACGATGGAGCTTCCGACGGCCGACACCTTCGGGGCGGCGGTCCTGGGCCTGGACGGAGCGGACCCGGTCGTGAGACGTCGGCGCTGGGGCCGGCGTTCCGGCCAGGCTGTTCAAGACGACGAGTCTGCAACCACAGGGGTGCCGCGATGAGGTCAAAGGTCCAGCCGCAGCTGAAGGGGTCGGGCCGGTGACGGCTCGCCGATGGCTGACCCACGCGGTTGCCGCCCGCCTCGGGCGTCGCGGGTTCGAGATCCGGCGACACTCGTCAACCCGTAGGCAGTCGATGTTGATGCGCCACGGAGTCGACCTCGTGCTCGATGTCGGTGCTGCGGACGGCGGGTACGGCACGTCGCTACGCGCCTTCGGATACGCCGGACCCATCGTGTCCTTCGAGCCCCAGGCCGCGGCCTTCGCCCGACTGGGCGAGACGATCTCCGGCGATCCGACGTGGACAGCCCGGCACCTGGCACTTGGTTCGGACCCAGGCGAGGTCACGATGAATATTGCCTCGAACAGCACCAGCAGCTCCATTCTTCCGATGCTTGCGACTCACATCGACGCGGCGCCGTCGGTGACCTACATCGGCACGGAGACCGTGACCGTGTCCACGCTGGACGATGAGACGCGAGAGCTGCTGCCGAAGTATCACCGGCCGTTCCTCAAGATCGATACGCAGGGGTTCGAGCGTGAGGTGCTCGCCGGTGGCAGTGAGACGGTTGCGGCCTGCGTGGGCCTGCAGCTCGAGCTGTCACTCGTGCCGCTGTACGGCGGTGGGATGCTCATCGACGAAGCGATCGGCTGGGCTTACGCCCATGGCTTTCAGATGGTGGGCGTCGAGCAGGGATACGCAGCGCCTTCCGGCGAGATCCTGCAGATCGATGGCGTCTTCATGAGAGTGCCTGCCGGCCAACGGGCCGTGGGGTAGTGTTCGGGCGATGTCACAGGCGCCTGTCCCCAGCTCCTCGGACCAGCTCAGCTTCAGCCAATTGGTCTTCTCCGACTATGCCCGTTATCGGCCGGGCGGCAAGCAGAGCTGGCTCCACGTCCTCCTGAGGATTCCGTCGATTCCAGGCCTGTTGGCGTCGGTGATCCTGCGTGCCCAACAGTGCCTGCACCGCTCAGGCAAGGTGACCCTCGCGCACGCCCTGAGGACCCCCGCGAACGTCCTGGTCGGGGCCGACTTCGGAGCGGGCATGGTGGTCGGCACCGGTTTCATGATGGCCCACCCGGTGGGTGTCACGATCGGATTCGGGCTGGTCATCGGCGACGATGTGACCTTCGCCGGCGGGGTGACGGCCGCCGCCCGTCACTATGAGGCCATCCCCGGACAGGAGCAGTCGTTCGCGACGATCTGCGACGGAGCCGTGCTCGGAGCCAACTCGGTGCTGGTGGGGGGTGTTCGAATCGGTCGGAGCGCGATGGTCGGAGCGAACACCGTGGTGCTGTCCGATGTCGCCGACGGCGCCGTCGTGATGGGCACACCAGCGCGTCAGGTCGGCACGCGTGAGATTGCCAGGCCTGCCGATGGGCGCCCGGTCGATGCCGGTGAGGCGAGCTGATTTCGCCGCACGACCTTGCCCACTTAGAGCATCTTTCCGTCTGCTGATACCAGGAGTCACCCCATGAACACGCCCCTGTCCCTCCCGGTACGAGTCCTGGTCAAGGGTGCCTCGACGGTCAACTGGGTGTCGTGGATGGGTGGCCCGAGGAGCGACTTCACGTTCCCGCGTGCCATGGAGGCCAAGCTCCTTGCGGACGGAAGACCGTGTGACGTTCACACGGTCACGATGACGTCGGAGCGGACGTCGATGATCCTCAGCTCCTGGCAGCGCGAGGTGCTCGGTTTCTCACCCGACGTCATCGTGCTGGTCTACGGCCATTACGAGACGATCCACCTGTTCCTGCCGCGCTGGTTGGAGAGGCACGCCAACACCCTGCGAGCGAAGCCGCGAACCCTGAGCGGGATCTACCGCTCGTTGGTCCTTCGGCGGGTGTGGAAGGCCCTGGCCAGGCTGCAGGCCAGGATCGACTCGACGCTCGACCCGACGCTGCGCCGCCGCCGACCCCAGCATGTCGCGGCTGATCTCGAGCGTTACATCACGCAGGTCCAAAAGGTCGGCAGCCCGCTGGTCTATGTCTTCGAGCTACTGCCGCCAGCCAGCCGGTACCAGGCGTGGTTCCCGGGGATGACCGCTCGCATCGCGGTCATGAACACGGCGCTCGAGTCGATGGTCGATCGGGTCGGCAAGGACAATGTGCGCTACTTCCGCGTCAGCGATCTCGTCGACGAGCACGCCGGTGGCGACCCGGAGATCGCCGCGCCCGACGGTTTCCACTACTCCCCCGAGATGCACCGGCACATCGGGACGGCGCTCGCGCTCGAGATCGAGGCGTGGGCCGACTCCCAGCCCCACCTCGGCGCGGAGGGATCACTGTGAAGTCGATGACGGAGGCGGCGAGAGTCACCCGACCAGGAGGAAAAGGCACATGAGCGCATCATCGACAGGCTCAGGGGAGCCGGCGGTCGAGGCCACCTCCGAGTACGACCCGGCATCGCACTACGACCGGGTCACGGCCGCCTGGCAGCTTCTGTTGGGCGATGAGCTGCACTACGGAGTGTTCGACAGCGGCGACGAGTTGTTGGAGGTCGCCACTGGCGCGCTGACAGCGCGGATGGTGCAGGCGGCCGGATTCGCCGAGCTCGCGGCCGCCAGGTCGCCGGCCCGCGTCCGTGTGCTCGACGTCGGCTGCGGGTCCGGGGCTCCAGCGTGCGAGCTGCGTACGACTGAGGGCGTCGAGGTCGTGGGCATCACGACCAGCGGCGTAGGAGTCGACGCTGCCCGGGCCCGAGCCACGGCCCTCGGCATCGACGGCGTGTCCTTCGAGCAGCGCGACGGCATGGACAACGGTTTCGCGGATGCGGAGTTCGATGTCGTGTGGGCACTCGAGTCCTCGCATCTCATGCGTGATCGTGAGGCACTCATCAACGAGTGCGCACGCGTCCTCCGTCCGGGCGGGAGACTCGTGCTGTGTGATCTGGTCAAGTGGC
Source organism: Aeromicrobium sp. (assembly GCF_037719875.1). Lineage (GTDB taxonomy): Bacteria > Actinomycetota > Actinomycetes > Propionibacteriales > Nocardioidaceae > Aeromicrobium. The sequence goes on from NZ_JBBJMJ010000011.1 coordinate 84,199, forward strand.
GGGACATCCCGTTCGCGGAGGTGCGCGGGCGCATCGCCGACTTCGCGACGTTGCGCGAGGCATTCGGCGATGCGCACTTCGAGTCCTTGGACTATTACGCGGGAACCGCGACCGCAGCGGGACTGACGGTCGAGCGCACCGACGACCTCACGGCTGCGACCCTCCCGACGTTCGACCGGTGGCGTGCCAATGCCGCTACCCACCGCGACGAGGTGGTGGGCCTGATCGGCATCGGAGGGCACGAAGCCTTCGTGCGCTCGTGCGATATCCTCGAGGCGTTCTGGCGCGACGGTACCTTCGGCTACGGTCTCATCTCGGCCGTCCGCCCCAGCTGACCGCACCATCTGTCCTCGTTGACCAGTAACGGCCGACCGGCCCGGAGCCTCTAAGGAGCACGTAGCCCCATGAACACCTCTCCCGCTGAGATCGAGCAGACCGTCGTAGCGTTCCTGACGCGGGTCAAGAAGTATCCGGCCGACTTCCACGCCGGCATGTCTCTGGCTGCTGACGGGGTCGGCCTGGACTCGCTCGAGACGGCCGAGCTTTCTGCGACTCTCGAGGACGCGCACGGCATCGACCCCTATTCGACCGGCATCATGCCGCAGACCCTCACCGAGATCCAAGCGTTCTACGACACTGTTCCGACCGAGGTCTGAGTCCCAGTTGTTCGAGCTTCTCCAGCGGGTTGCCGATCAGGACCCGCAGCGTGTGGCGGTCCTGACCCACGCCGGATCGACGTCCTATGCGGACCTGGTATCCGCGTCGCGTCGAGTAGCCGCATTCCTGAGACGAGAACGGATCTCGCGGTTCGCTGTGGTTGACCACGAGGCCGAGGTGATCGTCCCGCTCCTGGCGGGGGCAGCGCTCGCCGGAGTCGAGGCCTGCCAGTACCCGCCGGCCGATGCCGGGGAGGTGGTCGACCTGCTGGGCCGCCTGGGTCACGAGGTGCTCGTGACCGACCGTGCCGACCTGGCCGGGCTCGCCGAGCGCACGTTGGCAACCCACGAGCTGACGGCCCAGGCTGAGGGATCAGATGACATCGTCGTCGCGACGGACACGCCGCACCTGGTGCTCACGACGGGTACGACCGGAGCGCCCCGCGGGGTCCGACACGACTGGTCCCGGCTCCTGCGTGGCACGCCCCGGATCAAGTCGGGGGCGGGGGAGCGATGGCTCCTGGCCTACGGACTGCATCAGTTCGCCGGCCTGCAGATCCTTCTGCACGTCTTCGCTGCCGGAGCGGTACTCGTCGCACCCGCGCCGCGCCGACCGATCGAGGGACTCGCCGCCATGCGCGCCTTCGAGGTCACCCATGCGAGTGCGACACCGACATACTGGCGATTCCTGCTGGCCGAGATGCGATCTGACGGAGGTCCCGTCCCGGCGCTGCGTCAGATCACGATGGGGGGTGAGGCAATCCCCGGCCCATTGCTCGGCGACATCCAGCGGACGTTCCCCCAGGCCCAGGTATCGCAGGTCTATGCTGCTTCGGAGTTCGGCTCGACCGGCTCGATGCGCGATGGTCGTGCGGGCCTGTCGATCAGCGTGCTCGAGCGCGGCGACGACGCGGACGTGGCGATGAAGATCGTGGACGGTGAGCTGTGGATCCGGTCTCGAACCGGGATGCTGGGCTACCACGACGAGGCGCCAGTCGAGGCTGACGGTTGGCGCGCGACGGGTGACCTCGTCGAGGTCACCGACGACCGCATCCTGTTCAAGGGCCGCTCGTCCGAAATCATCAACGTCGGCGGGGTCAAGGTCCACCCGTTGCCGATCGAGGAGCGGGTCAGCGCCGTCGACGGTGTCGACCTGGCCCGCGTCTACGGGCGTCCCAACGCGATGACGGGGTCCATCGTGGCGCTCGAAGTTGTCGCGGCTGTCGGCGCCGACCGGCAAGCTGTGGACGCCGCCATCCGCCGTGCCTGCGAGGATCTGTCCCCCGCAGCCCGCCCTCGCAGCATCCGTTTCGTCGACAGTCTCCTGACAGTCGGCGACAAGATCATCAGGAGTCACACAGGTGAGCACTGAACCCCGCGTCGTCATCGTCACCGGCGGTAGCCGTGGATTGGGGGCCGGCATCGTCAGCTCCTTTCTCGACTCCGGCGACAAGGTCGCTGCGTGCGCGCGCTCTGCCACTCCCGAGGTCGAGGCCTGGGCCAAGGAGCACCCTGACCGCTTCCTGTTCATGCCGGCCGACCTGTCGAGGCCCGAGGACTGCAAGGCGTTCGTCGATGCCGTCATCGAGACGTGGGACCACGTCGACGTCCTGATCAACAACGCCGGGGTCGCGCGCGATGGCATCCTGGGCATGGCAACCGACGAGGACATCGACATCGTGGTCGATCTCAACATCAAGGGCACGCTGTACATGTCGCGTCTCGTCAGCCGCAGGATGCTGGCACGCCGCTCGGGCAACATCGTCAACATCTCTTCCATCGTTGGCCGCTCCGGCTATCGGGGGCTCGGCGTCTACAGCGCGACCAAGGCCGCGCTCGACGGCCTCACCAGGGCACTCGCCCGCGAGCTGGGGTCGCGCGGCATCACCGTCAACGGCATTGCGCCGGGCTACCTGAAGACCGAGATGAGCCACGGCCTCGATGCCGGCCAGATGGACCAGATCGTCCGGCGTACGCCGGCAGGTCGCCTCGGCGACCCCGACGACATAGCCCGCGTGTGCCAATTTCTCACTGACCCTCGCAACGACTACCTGACCGGACAGGTCCTCGTGGTCGATGGTGGCCTCACGAGCTGAATTGCGGGACGACGCGTCGTCGATCGAACTCGTGCGGCACGCGCTCAGGGTGCGGGTATTCCTTGACCGGCGCGAGGGACGGCGTCCCGCCTTCCCACGACCCAGCCGAGGGAGAGGCAGCTGAGGGCCCCGACCGCAGCCAGGCTCATCCCGATGCCGGGCAGGCTCTCCTGCGCGGCTGCCACGGCGATGCCGGCCATCATCATCGGCAACAGCGTCAGCTCGATCCAGGAGGCCGTCCCGCCACGTCCCTCACCCTGGAGCACTGCGATGAGCACCTTGCGCAGGGCCATCAGACCGTCAGCCACGATCAGCCAGCGGGCGCACTCGATGCCCCCTGCGAACTCTTCTCCGAAGGCCGTGCGGATGATCGGGTCTACCAGAATCTGAAGCACCACCACCAACAGCACGATGAGTCCTGCGGAGAGACTGACCCAGCGTCGGATCACGGCACGCTGCGCCGTCCGGTCGGCACCGTGCATCGCCACCCTGGGCAACACGATCACCGCCACCGCATTGCTCACAAGGCTGCAGAGGTTGGAGACGGCCAGGGCGGCCGTGTAGAGACCCAGAGGTGCGGTGCCGAGCAGGCCGCCGACGGCGATGCGATCCAGCGCCAAGCCGTCAAGGGGGCGCACGCTGCTGACATACATCCTGCGGGACTCCGCCCACAGGGGGGTCTCATCGAGCTGGTCCTCGGCTCGACGAGACGGGCGGAGCAGCGACGAGAAGGCGAAAGCGAGCCCGAGGGTGCCGGTCACGAAGTACGCCAACAGCACGTCCAGCGCCTGCCAGTCCCACCTTTGCAGGGCAGCGGTGGTGAGTACGACCGTGAAGAGGAGCTGCGGCGCCAATCCGGCCAAGGCCATACGGACGAGTCGCCCCTCGCCCTGCAACCCGCCGGCCAAGATGCGAAAGAGCATCGTCTGCAAGGCCATCACGAAGACCGCTGCTGCCAAGAGGTACTTCTGCGGGCCGGCCCCCGATCGTTGGAGGAACAGCATGAACGCCGCTGCCGTCAGACAGGGCAGAACCAGGAGCACACCCCTGCGTCGAGCGATCCGGCCGAATCCGTCGCGCGCGGCGATCTGCCGCTCGGCGAGCGCCTTTGCGAGGGCGTTGGGGAGAGAGGCCCCGAACGTCAGCTGTGAGGCGAACATCCCGAGCGCCAACACGAGGGCGATGATGCCTCGTCCTTCGACACCGAGCAGTCGGGCGATGATGACGCCGGTGATCAGAGTCAGGAACTGCAGCCCGAAGGTTACTCCGACGATCAGCAGGAATGAGAACCGATCACGCATCTGCTTCGGTGCTCGGGGTGGTTCGTACGCCTCGGACACAGCGAAAGCATACTGTCAGCGCGTCGGGCTGAGCGCGTTCCGTATCATCATCTCCATGGTTAGCCCCCCGTCGAGCTCCCGACCGCCGTTGTCCGCCAAGCAGCGCGCCGCTCGCGTCCTGCCGAGCTGGATCGTCTCGTGGCTCGACGGCTTGGTTTTCCGAGCTCGCCGGCTCCGGATCCGTGCCGTACAGAAGTCGTTCGGACTTCTGGGTTTCAACGTGGTCAAGAAGGCGGACTACTACTCGACCCTGCCGGTGCTCGCGGAGATCGAGCAGACGCGGGAGCGATGGGACAGGCCGAGCGCCCTCGTCGGAGTCGAGATCGATGTTCCAGGGATGACCAAGACGCTTGCTGCGCTCGCTGACCGGTGGGAGTCCGAATACTCCGAGGTCGCCGGCGATTATGTCGCCAACACGCGGCAAGGCTTCGGCCCGGGCTACCCGCAGATGGATGCCCGGACGCTCTATTACATGATCCGAGAGCACAAGCCGGCTCGATATCTCGAGGTCGGCTCGGGGCTGTCCACTTACTACGCGTCCCTCGCGGCACGCCGCAATGCCGACGAAGGGTCACCCGTTCAGATCAGCTGTGTTGAGCCCTATCCCTTCGACGCACTGAAGAGCCTGCCTGACTTCGAGCTCATCGAAGGGTTCGTCCAGGACGTGGCTCTGGAGCGCTTTGAGGCCCTGGAGGCCGGCGATGTGCTGTTCATCGACTCCTCGCACGCGCTCAAGATCGACAGCGACGTGGCCTTCTTGTTCCTCGAGGCATTGCCGCGGGTCAAGCCCGGCGTCCTGGTGCACATCCACGACGTGCACTTCCCCTTCAACGGTCCATTCCCGGCCGACACGTGGCTGTTTGGGGAGAGGTGGCCGGTCTATTGGAATGAGGCCATGGTCGTGCAGACCTTCCTCGCCTTCAACACCGCCTTCCAGACGCTGCTCTCGGTGCCGATGATCCGGCACGAGGACGAGGACAGCCTCAACGTGCGCTTCGACGACTACACGCCGCTGGCGAAGGACCCGAACCCGCCGTCGTCGCTGTGGCTGCGACGGGTCCACTGACGGTCAGGAGTCAGAGCGCACGAACAGTCCGTCGACCTGCAGCATGCGACCGTTCTTGTCGGAGATGCCTGGCTCCAGTTGTTGGAGTCGATAGCCGTCGGCAGACATCCGCGCGATCAGGTCGTCGAACAGAAGTTGTCCGTCATAGAGCTCGACGAACGACAGCTCGAGCTGAATGGCACCCATCTGGCCGATCAGGTCTCCGGCGCCCTGGAGCACCTCGCCCTCGAACCCCTGCGTGTCGATCTTCAGCAGCGTGCGCTCCGGCGCGATGCCGTATCCGGTGACGAGCTCGCGCACCGTCGTCACGGGCACCTCTTCGGTGCTGATGAATCGGGACTGCGGGGCGGTGTCGAGGTGGGCAGCGGTCATGTCTCGGATCGAGGAAGAGAACGAGTTCTCCGAGACGTTGATCGTCGCAGTGCCGATCTCGGCCCCGACGGCCGAGTTGAGCGCCGTCCAGCGGGCATCGCCTGCGGCGCGTCGATCCAGCTCGGCAAAGGCGCCGCTCAGCGGCTCGCAGCTGATGATGCGGCCGGCGAAGCCCGCGCTGCGGGTCAGCACGGCGTACTGGCCGACATTGGCACCGATGTCCAGCACGGTGTCGAGGCCGCACGACTGCAGGGTCTGGTTGAGGCGGCTGGCGTAGGAGCCTCGTCCGATCTCGAGGTCGGCGTGCTGGAGCGCACGACGCAACCAGAGCTTGCCGGTCTCCCGCGCTCGGTTGGTCAGTGACTGGTCGCTCATGTGGTGACTCCTTCTGGCTCGATGATGATCGGGCTCACTGCGCGAGCAGCTCCTCGACTGCATCAACCACGGCGTTCGGTGAGATGTCGATGTCATTCTGGACGCGATTCATCCGGCGCTCGGGGCGGTCCGGTTCGACCGGTTCCGCCACGAGGTAGCGGTAGGTCGAGTCTGGGACATTGTCGGTGATCGCCCAATAGCCCGGATTGAGGTAGCGGGGCGCGAAGAGCTCCAGCACGCGCACCCCAGCGGGTGCGAAGTTCAGGTTGACGAGCCCGGCTCCGTGCGGCGCAACGACGACCTCGGCCGCGGCGAAGTGGTCGATCTGTTCCTGCACGGAAACCGACCCGGGATCGAACCTGGTGAAGCCCAGTCGCTCCAGGATGGGCATCAGCTCGGGCTCCCGTATGACCCTCCGCGTGTTGGGCGCCTCACCCCGTGTGACGTAGAGACGCTTGGGGCGGCTGCTGACATCCTTGGCGGGGAGCGACGTCCTTAGCCAGTCGGTGATCCACGGAGGGGCCAAGGTGCTCTGGTTGTTGAGGCACGGCACCAGGAGGCGCTCGGCTCGGATCGACAGGTGCTTGGCGGGCTCGACGAGCTCGATGTCGCCGAGACCCAGCAATGCCACGAGCTCGCGGTCCCACCGGCTCTGCTGACTGATCACGATGCGATCGGGCCGGATCCCCGGCATCGCCTCCTGGAGCACGCCCCAGCGTGGCAGCGCGTCCATGATCGAGTGGTAATAGTTGCGCCCGGAGGCGGGTGAGGCAAGTGACAGGACGACGCCGGCCAGCGGCGCCGACTCCGGCAGTCGCGGCCGAAGGTAGATCGGATGCTCGTGCCAGCCGCGGATGCCGAAATATGGACTTGTCTGCAGGTCCAGCGCGCCGCCTGGGGTGATGGTGGCGGCGTAGTCACCGACGAGTCGCCCCTGCTCGACCTCGAGCACGAAACGCGGAGGTGTGTCGAGATGGCGGACCTCGTCCCAGAAGCGCAGACCTCCGGGTCTCCCGACCGGGATGTCGCGCCGTAGGGCCTCTGCAGGTCCGCCCACGTGCAGCCGGACCTGGCCCGGCTCTCTGGCCGCTGACTCCGCAGAGGTTGCCGACACTGCACCGGGAACCGCGCGCTCACCGCCAAGCCCCGTCCCGCGAGTGACTCGTCCGACTGCGCGGGTGGCTCCGCGATGCACGAGCTTTGCCGCAGGCCACATCGGTTGCAGCGCGGGAGGTAGCCGGGTCATGTCGCGGGCTCAGGCGGCCCGGGTGGTGGCCCGGGCGAACCACGCATTGCCCAGACCCGGGCGGTCGGCCGGCTCGTCGCGGACGAGCTTGAGGCCCAGGACGTCGAAGAAGTCGACCAGCTCGCTGAAGCTGTAGCCCTCGACCGGGTGATATTCCATGACGACCCGCTGCACGCCGGCCCAGTGATCCGGGTTGCTGGTCAGGATCACGCCGTACTCGGCGCCTTCTGCGTCGCTCTTCAGCAGGTCGATGCGGCCGCCAGTAGCGGCGTGGATGTCGGCGAACGTGACGCAGGGGACGGAGACGAGGACTCCGGAGCCGTCCGGAGCCGTCAGGCCGTTGTGGGCGCTGGCCTCGCCGTTGTCGATGATCTCCAGCGCACCCTCGTGGTCGGATACCGCGCTGCGGTGGACTATCAGCCGATCACCCAGGTCGTTTGCGGCTACGTTGCGCTCGAGCCAGTCGGCAGTTGACGGAGATGCTTCGTAGGCGTGGACGGTAGCGCCGGGAACGGCCGCGCACACAGCGCTCGAGAAGCTGCCGATGTGAGCGCCGATGTCGACTGCCGTCAGGTCGGCCGGAAGCCCGTCGAGCAGCTCCCCGAGCCGGTAGACGTCGTCGGCATTGATTTCATAGATCGGGAACCGGGCGCCGGCCACGTTGGGTGCGTACATCGTCAGGCCGGTCTTGGTGCGGAATTTCATCTCAGTCGAACGAAATGTGCTCATCAGCAGCTCAGGCCCGTTGTCGAAATGCGTGAACGACTGTCGGATCCGGCGTCCGGCTCGAACGATCCTGCGCATTCTCATGCGGCTACCTCTCTTCGACTGGCCTGGCGGGTCATGCGGCTGCGCCTGAGGAAGCGGGCCAGCGTGAACGGCCCGTCCAGTATGCACGGCACCTGCGGGCCGTTGTTCAGCGGAAGTCGAGCAGCATCGTCTCGGGTGGCTCGACCTGAACTCCCAGGCTCGACTTGTCGACCTCGGCACGTACGCAGAACGTCTCGTGGCGCAGCCGCAGGAACCCGGTCTGGGCGCCATAGCTCATGAACAGGTCGCGCACCTGGGCAAGCGCCGACTCGCCGACCGAGGGATGCCGGGTCGCTTCGGCGAACCGCATGAGCCCTGGCAGATCGAGCTTTTCCCATGTGCCGAACTCATGGGTCTCGGGCTCGTGGAACAGGCCAGATGCGCTGAAGGTGTCGACGGGGGTCGGAGGCGTCGTACGATCGCCGGTGATCTCGCGCAGCTTGCGCATCCACGGGATCGAGTCGTCGTAGCGCTGCGAGATCATCGAGAGCAGCCCGCTTGGCCGCAGGACCCGGGCGTACTCGGCGAGCGCCATCGGGGCCTCGCGCAGCTCGGGCACGACGACGACGTCGAAGGAATCGGCGAGGAACGGTAGGCGATCGCCCTGGCTACGGACGTACTGGATGTCCTCGTGACGACTGGCGGTGACGTCGTCGCCAGCCACGACGACCTCGTGCCCCTGCTCCGCGAGCTGGTAGGCCAGCGACCCGTCACCGAGGTGCAGGACACAGGACAGACGGTCCCCGACCAGCCATTTGGCGGTGCGATCTTGCGGGGAGTCGTTCATCTTCTGAAGGCTACCGGTCGGCACGAGGGGCGGCCGGTACGCTTCGGGCGTGTCCGATCCGTTCATCTCGGCTGCCCAGCTCGAGGGCATCCCGTCGACCTACGCAGGCACCCGTGACGGCATCGACTCGATGCTCCGTGATCGCGGTCTGCGGCGCAGCTCACCCGAAGACACCGCCCGCTCGTTGCTGCTCGGAGCGGCGGCCACCGCCGCGCTCGCCGGCAGCGCCTACGAGGTCGAGGTGCTTGCTGCGGGCGGTGGGGACGAGGTCGCCCGGGGAGCCGTGCGTCTGTCCACCGAGCTGCTCGGACTGCTGCCGGTCTGGCATCACTCGCCGGTCCAGGCCCTTGCCCGCATGCATGCGCTCGCCGCCGCCGGATCGGTCGACGATGCGGACCTGGGTCGACCGGTCAACCCCGATGGTGTCGCCCGGCTCTCTGCCTTGGCGTCGATGCTCAGTGTGCCGACCACTGCACCGGGACTCGTCGTCGCGGCACTGGTACATGCCGAGATCGCCGCCGCAGGCGCCTTCGCGACGCACAACGCCGTCGTCGGTCGGGCCGCCGAGCGGTTGGTGCTCGTCGCCAAGGGCGTCGACCCAGCGTCGGTGACCGTGCCCGAGGCCGGTCATTCGGCGGAGCCCGACGGCTACCGCGCCGCTCTCACGGCGTACGCGGGCGGAGAGCCGACCGGGGTCCATCAGTGGTTGATGTATGCGTCGCAGGCCTTCACGCGAGGTGCCGAGGCGTCACCGCTCGCGCTCTGACATCAGCGGGATGCTCAACCGGGTTGGCCGCTGACGAGAATCTCGCTGAACTGTGACGCGACCTTGTCGACGTCGAACTTGCGCTCGGCGGTCTGCCGAGTCCGCTCACCGATTCGTGCCACGAGGTCGGGCTCCGAGGCGAGCTCGACGAGCCAGGCGCCAGCAGACTTGGCTCCCACCTCGGACGGATCGACGACGATGCCACCGCTCTCGGTGATGTCGAGCGCGGCTGGGTTGTCGGCCGGCATCAGCCCCAGGATCGGTCGCCCGGCGGCCATGTAGGACAGCACCTTGCTGGGTATCGAGAACTTGGTGGCGTCCGGCTCGAGCAGCGCGACCAGGACATCGGCGGAGCCGAGCACATTGGGAAGGTCCTCAGCCGGCTGGAATGGGAGGACTCGAAGGGGAATCCCGTCGGTCGCCGCGGCCGCGGCCAGGTCGTTGGCCGCCTCCCCCTGTGAGACCACGACCATGGAAGCCGAGATGCCATTGTCGAGGGCGTTGCGCAGGAGGTCGATCAGCAGCCGCGGATTGTGCTTGCGGCCGATCGTGCCGGCGTACACGAGGCGCAGTGAAGCATCGTCCGGGAACAGGTCGTCCGAGCGTGGGTTGTCGCGCTGCACCGGGAACACCTTGTCCAGGGGGGCCCAGTTGGGGATGACCGAGACCTTTCTCGGATCGACCTTCCATCCGGGGTAGACGCCCTTGAAGGCCTCGCCGATCGCCACGACGTGACAGGCGTTGCGTGTGCAATAGGCCTCCATCCGAATGAACACTCGTGTGCCGAGTCGGGCCAGCGGCCGAGGCAGCCTGCGCCGCAGCTCATCTGCCAGCCCACTGCTGTAGATGTCCTGGTGCCACATGACGTACGCAAGCTTGGCCTTGCGGGCATGGCGGGCGAACAGGAACATCGAGATGAGCGGCAGGTTGCAGGCGATGACCGCGTCGGGTCGCGAGTCGTCGATACGCTTGTTCCACGCTCGCCCGTACGCCCGCTCGAACCGCACGCGGCCAAGTGGGGCGTACTTCTGGAACGGCAGGTCAATCGCCATGCCGGTGAACGACAGGTTCGGGCTGTCGCCGGGCTGGACCGAGAGATGGCCCTTGCCGCTGACGTACTGGTCTGCGGACACGTGGTCGACGCTGTGCCCGAGCTCAGCCAACTTGCGGGAGAGCTCCGCCTGGAAGGGGTGGCCCGAGAAGTCGTGCAGGATGACCTTCATCGCGTCAGCGGGCACTCAGCTGATCGTAGATCCAGGCGTAGGTCTTCTCTAGGCCGTCCCGCAGCGAGATCGACGGCTCCCAGCCGTAGATGCTCTCGAACATCGTGTTGTCGGAATTGCGGCCGCGCACGCCCTGCGGCGCGGTCAGGTCATGGCTGCGGGTGACAGTGATTCCGGCGATCTCCTCGAGGATCGAGGCCATCTGGTTGATCGTCACCAGCTCGGATGATCCGAGGTTGACCGGCTCGACGTTATCGCCAGCCAGGATCTCCTTGGTGCCGTGGACGCAGTCGTCGATGTACATGAAGCTGCGGCTCTGCTCGCCGTCGCCCCAGATGTCGATCGTGTGATCGCCGCTGAGCTTGGCCTGGGCGATCTTGCGGGAGAGCGCGGCCGGGGCCTTCTCGCGGCCACCCTCGAACGTTCCTTCGGGCCCGTAGACATTGTGGTAGCGGGCCACCCGGGTCTCGATGCCGAAGTCTTCGCGGAAGTGACGCGCCATGCGCTCGCTGAAGAGCTTTTCCCAGCCGTAGCCGTCCTCGGGGTCCGCCGGATAGGCGTCGGACTCCTTGAGGGCCGTGACGTCGGGATCGGTCTGCTTGTCGCCGGCATAGACGCAGGCCGAGCTGCTGTAGAAGTAGCGTTGTGTACCGGCGTCGCGGGCGGCGACCAGCACGTTCGTGCTCGTGAGGACCGAGAGCATGCACTCGGCCTTGTTGTTCTCGATGAAACCCATCCCGCCCATGTCCGCCGCGAGGTTGTAGATCTCCTGCGTGCCGACGGCCATCTTGTGCGCGTCACCCATGTCGGCGCAGTCGGCGACGACGTTCTCGGCGTCGCTGTGCACCTGGTACCACTCGTCCTGCGGCTTGATGTCAACAGCCCTGACGCTCTTGCCTTCGCTGAGGAGGTCTGCCACCAAGTGGCCTCCGATAAATCCACCGGCGCCCGTAACTAGGATTGACATCGATCCCTCAATTCTTCTCGTCTGGAGTGCCGCGTCGTGGCGCGACCTATGACCAAGATCGTTACACGAAACAACGATTGACGGATGACAAGTTACGCGGGTGCCCCCGCGCTTTGCCGACCTGCCCTCTACTTTGATGCGCGAGACGCGCCACGCCAAACCGGCTGAGCCGATCCAGTCCAGCCGTGGGATAGTGGAGGGTGTGGCCGGATGGCCGCACTTTCTCACATAGACTCGCTCTGACCTTCCGGCAATCGGGCGGTTCCGTTCGACAAGGGGAGCCAGGTGGATCTGCGGCAATTTCTCGGCACGCTGCGAGCGCGCTGGAAGTTCATTCTGGGCACCATCGTGCTCGGATCGTTGGCGACCGTGTTGCTCGTCCTGAGCATCACCCCACAGTACGGCTCGAGCGTCAAGCTCTTCGTGTCGACGCCTACCGGGGGCCAGGCCGACTATGCCGCAAGCCTGGCCGTGGGTCAGCGGGTCGCGTCCTACTCCGACCTCGCACGTGACCCGTCGGTCATGCAACGAGTCATCACCAGGCTCAACCTCGACATGACCTATGAGGAACTCCAGTCGCAGATCACGACGGAGGTCGTCACCGGCACGCAGACGATCCAGATCGACGCCCAGGCGGACAGCCCTGAGCTGGCGCGCCAGATCGCCGACGCGGAGGCCCAAGAGGTCGTCGGGCTGATCAAGCGCCTCGAGGAGCCCGCAGACGAAGAACTCCAGCCGGCAATCGTCGCGCGCGTGGCGGGCAAACCCAGCATCAGCTCGGCCGCCGTCTCGCCCAATGTCCCGCTCAACATCTTGATTGGAATCTTGCTGAGCATCTTCGTCGGGATCGCCGGCGCCTTGCTCCGCGACCTGCTCGATCGCACGGTGAAGAGTCGCGAGGATGTCGAGGAGCTTGCCGGAAGCGCGATCCTGGCCACACTGCCCTTTGAGCCACAGGTCAAGAAGCAGCCGCTGAGCACCGGCGGGGGTGGCACGCTGGCCGAGGCCCTACGGGTGCTGCGCACCAATCTTGAGTTCGCCAATGTCGACGCCAAGCCGCAGACGATCCTGGTGTCGAGCGCCGTCCCCAACGAGGGCAAGACGTTGGTGGCAACCAATCTCGCCTTGTCGATGGCCCAGACCGGCCGATCGGTCCTGTTGATTGATGCCGACATGCGCAACCCCAACGTCGCCGAGCTGCTCGGCCTGGAGAACACCGTCGGTCTTGTGACGGTGCTGGTCGGTCGCACGAGCCTGGCCGAAGCCACACAGCCGCATGTCAGCGGCGTCAACTTCTTGGGCACCGGTCCCACCCCGCCCAACCCCGCCGAAGTGCTCAACACGCAGGCCATGCGCGACCTGTTCGTGCAGGTCCGCGAGGAGTACGACGTGGTCATCATCGACGCGCCGCCCATGCTCCCCGTCGCCGATGCCTCGATCCTGATGACCGAGGTCGACGGCGCACTGCTGTTGGTGCGTTATGGCTCGACGACCCGCGAGCAGCTGCGACTTGCCGCAGCCCGCATCGAGACGGTGGGTGGCCGGCTCTTCGGCACGGTCCTCAACCGCACCCCTCGTCGTACCAGCGACTCCTACGGCTATGGCTACAGCTACGGCTATGGCTACGGCACTACCACCGCCGAGCCCGAGGCTCCGTCCCGCGCCGAGGAGCAGTCCCGGCGCGCACACCGCCGCGCATCGCGGTAGCGAGCTATGACAGGGACTCGGCGCAAGTCCAGCTCGCGCAGCACCAGCTCGGCCGGCTCATATCGAAGCGGCCCGGCCAGCTGGGTCGGTGCGACAGTGCCGGTCCTGGGTAGCGCTCTGGCCCTGATCGTCCTGCTGCCGCTGAGCATGTACTCGACCCTGGGTGCGGCAGTCGCCGTGACGGCGGCCGCGATGGTGACGATGCTGGTGGCAGTCGGGATCGAAGGATCGGCCATCGCGGTGCTCACGATCGGTTTCGTCTTCGCGCCGCTGAACGACGTGCGCCCGATCCCGGCGCTCACCTTCGTGACAGCGTCCGATGTGTGTCTGCTCGTGGCAACCCTGCTGCTGGCCCCCGGCCTCCTCATGAAGAAGGTCCAGCCGCAAGTCCTGTTCCTGGCGGCAGCGGGGTGCCTGGTGGCGGTGGGTCTCATCTCGTCCGTGGCCAATCCCGAGCCGTTCGTCAATCTGAACATCATGCTGCGGCTTGTGGTCGGAGCCTTGCTGCTGCCGGTGCTGTTCATGCTTTGGCGCCCGCCCCGCGCTGTCCTGGTGACCTTTGCGATCGCTTACGTAGCGGGCAACGTGGTCAACGTGGTCCAAAGTGTCGCTTTTGGTGCCACCTCCTTCGAGAATCGCTACATCGGCCTGACGACGCACCCCAACGTCCTCGGACTGTGCGCGCTGCTCGGACTCGCGCTCGTGCCGTTCATCTACCAGGAGCTGCCCAAGGCATACGCCTGGATTGTTGTCGGTGCCGGTGGCACCTGTGCCTACGGCATCTGGATCAGCGGTAGCCGTGCGGCCCTCTTGGTGGCAGTGGCGGTGGCGGTGCTGTATCCAGTCCTCTCGAAGTCCATCGAGACCGCCGTGCTCCTTTTCGGCGTCAGCATTCTTCCCGCCTACGTGGTGGGCAGGATTCTGACATCGGGCGAGGTGCAGAACAACATTCTCGGCCGGCTGGTCGGTGGCGGAAGCGCCTCGGCCTCGGACCAGGTCCGAGAGCAGGTGGCGCAGAAGGCACTGGACAAGTTCTTGGCCAACCCGATCGTCGGGGGCGGGTTTGGCGAGGTCCTCGAGGCCCACAATGTCTACCTGCAAATTGCGGCGGCATGCGGGCTGGTGGGGGCGGTGTTCTACGTCATTCTCCTGGTGGCGGTCGTACGACAGCCCTTCATGCTGGGTTCGTCGAACCTGTTGCTGGCGCTGCCGTGCATGAGCTACATCATGATCGGCCTGATGACCCCATTGATCTGGGATCGCTATATCTGGTGTGTCCTGGCCCTACCATTTCTCGTGCCGCTTCTCGACAAGTCTGCGGTCGACGACCCGTTATCCCTCGAGCCTGCGCTGTCCAAGGAGAGTTCATGAAGGTTGCTCGCCGCGTCCGTTCCGTCGCGCGACGCATTCGCCAGACTGTGGTCTCGTTCGACAATGGATGGTCTGTACTGCAGCAGATCCTGACCCGGTCCGATGAGCTGGTCTACCGGGTGGGCGACCTGCAGATCACCGGCCCCAACGTTCCGGGCGCCAGGGTTCCGGTCTACGAGGTGTTCTCCGAGGATGAGTACGCCATGACGTGGTTCTCCCAGGGCCTCGGGCGGGAGCCCGTCCTGGTGGACATCGGCGCGCACATCGGCTGCTTCTTGTTGGAGTTCACGTCCCAGCACCCGGGCGCGCGTGTCGAGGCATACGAGCCGACTCCCTCAACGGGGTCCTACCTGCGGCGCAATGTGGACGCCAATGGGTTGTCAGACCGCGTCACGGTGCATCACGAGGCCGTCGCGGCTGCTCGAGGGCAGCTCGTCATGGCCGACAACGGAGCGGGCAGCGGTCACAACGGCGTGCTGCACCTGGGGGAGGCCGGGTCGGTCACGATCGAGGTACCCTGCGTCAGCCTGGCCGAGGCCTTCGATGCCGCTGGCGGTCATATCGACCTTGTCAAGATGGACGCTGAAGGCGCGGAGTATGACATCGTGCTCAACACCTCCCCGGACATCTGGGCAGGAGTTCAGCGCCTCGTGATGGAGTATCACGCGTTGCCCGGTCACACCTTCGAGGAGCTGGAGTCGCACCTCGCAGCGGCAGGACTTCAGCTCGCCCGTCGCGATCGCTATGCGGCCGGCCTGGGTCTGGCTTGGTTCTCGCGCGACATGCCGGCCTGATTCTCGCGCGAACGCCACAGAGCGGCGGCGCCAGTTCCGTGGAACGGCGCCGCCTGGCCAGCATTTCCGGCTACCAGGCGTGCTGTCATCTGCGTCGTCGCGGCTCCTGAAATCCCTGAGTGGAGAGGAGACCGGCGAGCGACTATCCCATTGAGACGGGTGATCGCCGCGTGGGTACCGGGTGCTGTGCCGCTGTGGAGTTCTTCAACTCCTGTGTACCTTCCCCAGTCGTAGAGTGACAGGCCTACTCGCTCGTAACATTGTGCGAACAGATTCACAATCGATGTCGCCCGGCCTCAAGCGGCCGGGCTAGAGTTGACGTATGCATCGAGGTTGGGCTGGTTCCATCGCGCTGGTCCTGCTCGGCTCGCTCGTCGGTTGCGGTGGTGATGGTCCGCCCCCAGGCTCTGGCCGTTACGTGGCGTTGGGCGATTCTTTTGTCTCAGGTCCGGCAATCTCGAAACAGGATCCCAACGCGCTCGCCTGTCTGCGCTCCGACCGCAACTACCCGAGCCTGGTGGCCAAGCAGCTGAAGTGGAAGGAATTCGTCGACGTCAGCTGCGGAGGGGCGACCACCGAGACCATGCGGAGCGGCCGGGTGACCGCGCAGGGTGAGTCGATCAGGCCCCAGCTGGATGCGCTGACTGTCGACACCGACCTCGTCACGGTCGGCGTCGGTGGCAATGACGAAGGAGCTGCCACGAATCTGTTCACGTTCTGCCTGATCAAGGCCACCGCGACGGACGCCAAGTGTCGCGCATTCTCCGCGGCGTACGTCAAGACTGTCGAGGACTCCAGCCGCGATCGGGTGCGGTCGATCCTGTCAGAGATCAAGGGGCGTGCCCCCGAAGCGAAGATCTTCCTGGTGGGCTATCTGCGGATCGTCCCGGACCAGGGTGACTGCCCCGATCTGCCGATGTCCGAGACCTCTCGCGCCGCGGCCATGGAGGTGGAGAAGGCCTTCGGGTCGGCGTTGAAGAGCGCCGCCCGTGCTGCCGATGTGCCGTTCATCGACGTGCGCCCCGGCTCACGCGGGCACGACGCGTGCGCCGGTCAAGAGGCGTGGGTCAACGGGATCGAAAACCCTCCAGGTGACGGCGCTTTCCTGCACCCCAATGCCGCTGGCATGCGATATGTCGCGAAGGCTGTTGAAAAGGCTCTCGAAAGGTCCTGACTCAGCCCCGCAGGTCACAGGTCAGGCGGCGAGGCGCTGCTTGCGGCGCGAGACCAGGGCGACCGTGATCACGCCGACCGCGCTGGCGACGACGGCTGCAGCAGCTGCCTTGCCGACCCGCGTGTCGAGGCCCAGTCGGCGGCGCAGGGCGACGGGCCGGGCGAACGTCAGGATCGGCCAGCCGTTGTCCTCGGCCATCCGGCGCAGCGTCTTGTCGGGGTTGACCGCGAAGGGGTGACCCACCGCCTCGAGCATGGGCGCGTCGGTCTCGGAGTCCGAGTAGGCGTAGGACTCGCTGAGGTCGTAGCCGCGATCGGCGGCCAGCGCTCGCATCGCCTTGGCCTTGTTGGGGCCGTATGCGTAGAAGTCGACTTCACCGGTGTAGCGGCCGTTCTCGGCGACGAGCGTCGTGGCAATGACGTAGTCGACGCCGAGCATCTCGCCGATCGGTGCGACGACCTCGGACCCGGAGGCCGACACGATGACGACGTCGCGGCCGGCGGCCTGGTGCTCTTCGATCAGGTCGACGGCCTCGTCGAACACGATCGGGTCGATGATCGAGTGCAGGGTCTCGGCAACGGCCTGGCGAACGACCTCGACGTCCCAGCCCTTGATCATCTGGGTCATGTAGGCGCGCATCTTCTCGAGCTGCTCGTGGTCAGCCCCGCTGATCGAGAACATGAAATTGGCGTAGGCGCTGCGGAGAACGGCCCGACGACTGAGCAGTCCGCCTTCATAGAACGGCTTGCCGAACGCGAGCGTGCTCGACTTGGCGATGATGGTCTTGTCCAGGTCGAAGAATGCGGCAGACCTCAAGGGGCTCACACCTTCAAGGATAGGCCGGTCCACACCCTGATGGGTCAGGCTCGTCCGTCCACAGGGCGTGTCATGCGGGTTTTGCCAAGAGCTCACGCGCGCAACGATCGGACGTATGCCCGACGTCGTCAGCCCGCTGATCGCCACCGCAGACGAGCTGCTGCTCGACGATGCACTCCGCTGGTGCGCCGCCGTGGGAGCCGTGCCCGAGGTGGCCCCGGACGTCACCGCGGCCCGCAGGTCGTGGCGTCATGCCTCGCTGGTGATCGTCGGCGAGGACCTGGCCGGCCAGCTGGCCAGGGCCGCGCTGCCACGGCGGGAGCACGTCATCGTGCTGGCTCGCGAGCCAGCACGATGGTGGCCGGACGCCGTGGCGCTCGGTGCAGTCGCGATGTTTGCTCCGCATGACGAGGACGGCATCCTCGAGGCCTTGGCGATCGCGCTCGACGGCAGGGGTGAGGCGTGCGTCGTCAGCATGGTCGGTGGTTCTGGTGGTGTCGGTGTCTCGACACTCGCCGTGGCACTCAGCCTGGCAGCGCAGCGGCGGGGGTTGCGCTCGCTCCTGTTCGACGCCGACCCCCTGGGTGGTGGGCTCGAGCTGCTCACCGGGGGTGAGGGTGCGGAGGGGCTTCGATGGCATGACTTCGACGCAACCCATGGTCGGCTCAGTGCGGGATCGTTGGCGGATGTCCTGCCGGTGCACCACGGGGTGTCGACATTGTCGTGGGCCCGCTCGGGCACTGCGGTGCTGCCAGACGCGGTGCCTTCGGTCCTGACGGCGGCGGTGCGGGGCTTCGACCTGGTCGTCGCGGACATACCCCGGCATCTCGGTCCCGCGGGAGTCGACATCGTGGGCAGATCGGTGCTCACCGTTCTGGTGGTCGCGGAGGACATCTGCGGGATCGCGGCCGCCCGACAGGTGCTCGAACGGGCGCAGCAGATTGCGTCATCGATCGTCGTCGTCAGCGTGGGTCGGCCCGGCGGCGTCGGACCGGCAGCTGTGTCGGAGGCATTGGGGCTACCGGTCCTGGCCCGGCACCGTGTCGATCGGCGGATCCGTGTCGCCGTGGACCGCGGCATGGGGCCGGGGCGATCCCGGTCGGCACGCCGCACTGCGACGGCTGTGCTGGACACGTTGGGACTCGAGATCCCATGACAGAGCTGTCGATCCTGGAGCGAATCCGGCGACGGCTCGCCGCGGAGACCTCCGAGGCGACCCCGCACAGCGTCGCGGCAGCGTTGCGTGCCGAGCACCAGGTTGCCGGCAGCGGCACGGTCCTCGCGCTCGTCGACCAGCTCCGCAGCGAGACCCGCGGCGCCGGCCTCCTCGATCCACTCCTCGCGACACCAGGGGTCACCGACGTCCTGGTCAACGGACCCGATGAGGTCTATCTCGATCGTGGTCGGGGACTCGAGAAGTCCGCTGTGCGGTTCGCCGACGAGGCGTCCGTACGCCGGCTGGCGCAACGTCTCGCCGCGCAGGCGGGTCGGCGACTCGACGATGCGAGTCCGTGGGTCGATGCCCGGCTGAACGACGGCACCCGTCTGCACGCCGTGCTCGCCCCGCTGGCTCGGCCAGGGACGCTGGTCTCGCTGCGCGTGCCGGCACGCCGGACATTCACATTGGAGCAGCTTCACGCGGCCGGATCGCTCACCGACGAGTCAGCCGCCGTGCTGAGACGGGTTGTCGCCTCGAGAGCGGCGTTCGTCGTCACAGGCGGGACCGGCTCCGGCAAGACGACACTGCTGGCCGCGCTGCTCGCAGAGGTCGATCCCCATGAACGGCTCGTCATCGTGGAGGACGCCACCGAGCTGAGACCGGACCACCCCCATGTCGTCGGGCTCGAGGCGCGGCCGGCCAATGTCGAGGGCGCAGGACTCGTGACGGTCCGCGACCTCGTGCGTCAGGCACTGCGGATGCGTCCTGACCGGCTCGTGGTCGGCGAGGTACGCGGCGCCGAGGTCGTCGACCTGCTCGCGGCGCTCAACACGGGTCACGAGGGTGGGTGCGGCACGCTGCACGCCAACTCGACGACCGACGTACCAGCCAGGTTCGAGGCACTCGGGGTGGCGGCAGGGCTGCCCCGCGAGGCCGTCCACAGCCAGCTGGGCGCCAGCCTGGATCTGGTGATCCACCTGGTCCGCGGTACCGACGGGCTGCGTCGAGTGGCACAGATTGCGGTCTTCGAGAGGAGTCCAGACGGTCTGGTCAGCTGTGTGCCTGCACTGTCACTCGGACGGGGTCGCTCGGAGAAGGGATGGGGCCACGACCAGCTCGAGGCGGTGATCGGGTGACGGTGCTGGCCGGTCTGTTCACGGTGTCGGCCCTCCTGTTGCGGCGACCCTCCGGGCGATGGCTGGCGCGGCAGCGGCTGGGAGTGGAGGCCATCCGTTGGACCCCCTCCTGGTCGATCGTTGGTCCGCCGGCAGCTGTGCTGGTGGTGGTGGCTGCCATCTCATTGGGAGTCTCGGGGCCCCACGTCATCCTGGTCGCGGTCACGATCGGCGTGGGGGTCTTCGGACTGCGCCAGTGGCGGGCCGAACGTCGCAGGAGGAGTCTGAGACTGCGGCGCGGGCTCGTGTCGGAGGCCATGGGCCTGATGTCGGCCGAGCTCCGTGCCGGAGTCCTGCCACAAAGGGTGTTGACCGGATTGGCACCGGACTTCGACTTCCTCGCCTCGGCTGCGCGCGCGGCCGACCTCGGTGGCGATGTGCCCGCAGCCCTGTCCGCGGCTGCCGACGAAACGGGTGCAGAGCTGCTGGCTGAGCTTGCCGGTGCGTGGCTCGTTGCCGAGCGGGCGGGGGCACCCCTGGCGCGTGTGCTCGATCGGCTCGAGGAGACCGCCCGCGGTGACCTCGAGGTCGAGCGCGAGGTCGAGTCCGGGCTGGCACCCGCGCGGGCGACGGGGAGGCTCATGGCGGTACTCCCGGTGTTCGGCCTGGCTCTGGGGTCAGGCATGGGGGGCGATCCGGTCGCGGTTCTCGCCGGGACGATTCCCGGCGTGCTCTGCCTCGCTGCAGGTTGCGGGCTGGCCTGTGCTGGGGTGGCGTGGGTCGAGCAGATCGCGACAAGCGCAGAGCGGGAGCCATGATCACGGCGATGTTGGCCGCTCTGGCGGTGTGGTGCTCCATGCCGGGCACGGCGACCGCCAGGCGGCGCGCGCTCTTCGGCGGACCGGGGCAGGGCAGTCGGATGGATCCAGCCATTCTCGCGGCCATTCTCACGCCTCTCGCGGCTCTGCTGGTGCTGGGTATGCCGCTCGGGCTCCTGATCGGCATACCGCTTGCAGCTGTCGTGCACCGGTCGATGAGCAGGCTTGAGTCGTCCTCGGTCCGCCGCCGCAGCGCGCAGATCGCCGCCCAGCTTCCCACCGCACTGGACCTGATGGTCGCCGCGCTGGAGGTCGGCCGTCCACCCGTGACGGCATTCGCGTTGGCCGCGGAAGCGACGGCGGAGCCGTTGGGGTCCGAGCTCGGCCTGGTCGCCGGCAGGCTGGCGATCGCCGGAGACTCCGAGGTGGTGTGGCGGACACTCGCCGCCGAGCGGTCACTTGCGCCGGTCGGCCGCGCCTTTCGCAGGGCGGCGACATCGGGCATGCCAGTCGCGCAGGTCGTCTCGGGAGTCGCCGACGAGCTGCGACGTGAGCGTCGGGCCAGCCGGCGTGAGCGCAGCCGCAAGGTCGCGGTGCGCACCGCAGCACCCCTGGGTGCATGCTTCCTGCCGGCGTTCTTCCTGATCGGGATCGTGCCGACGATCATCGCCACATTTCGATCCTTCAGCTTCTTTTGATCTCCGTCCACAGCAGCCCAACCCGGCCCCCTTTTCCCCAGCGCCTGCGTCGTCGTCGCAGATCAGGTGGCTCGAGCCACATCTTCTAGTCGACAGATTCATCCATCGAAAGGACTCCACATGTTGCACCTCCAGCGCCGCGCCGAGCACGGCATGACGACTGCCGAATACACCGTCGGCACCCTCGGTGCCTGCACGATCGGCGGCGTGCTCGTCAAGGTCGGGCAGTCTCCTTGGTTCGGCAAGCTCGTCGAGGACGTCATCAGCAAGATCCCCGACCTCCTCCCGTTCTGATCCGACCGGTCCGGGGCGGCGGAGCGTCGCCCCGGACCCCCTGACGAAAGGACCTCGCATGTCACCTCACAGCGAACGCGGCATGGCGACTGCCGAATACACGGTCGGCACTCTCGGCGCCGTTCTGATCGCCGCGGTTCTCTACAAGTTGGGTCTTCTCGACGACCACAATCCGTGGATGGAGGCCATCAGGAACCTGCTGGATCGCGCGCTGGGATGGGGCCGGCTCAACGATCTGTTCACTCGCATGCCCCGCCATCCCATCCGATTCCCATGAGGCGAGATCGGGGGATGGTGACGGCCGAGCTGGCGACAATCGCTCCGTTCGCAGTGGCCTTTTCCTTCCTGTTGCTATGGGTCGTCTCTCTGGGCCTGACCCAGGTCCGCCTCGCGGACGCCTCACGCGAAGCGGCTCGCATGATCGCTCGTGGCGAGTCGATTCAGGAGGCCGAGGGAGTCGTCCGTCGGCACTCCCCGTCGGGTGCAGAGGTGACGGTCGACTCGGAGTCGGGCGCCGTGACGGTGACCGTGACGGCCAGGTCGCGGATGCCTCTGCCCTTCTTCTCGGGCATCGGCTCGCAGGAGATGGAGTCTTCGTCGGTCGCCGCGGTGGAGTCGCCATGAGATCGCACGCTGATCGTGGTGCGGTGGCTGTGCAGGCCTCGGTGGTCGCGCTGATGCTGGTCATCGCCGCAGTGCTCGTCACTGAGATCGCCGGGCTCGTGCGCCTGCGACACCAAGTCGCGGCGGCCGCAGACCTGGCCGCGCTGGCGGCGAGCCAAGCCAGCGTCGGGGGGCAGGATGCTTGCACAGCGGCCCGACGCATCGTCGACCGCAATGGTGCCGAGCTGCTGACATGTCGGATGGACTACGACGTCGCCACGATCACCGCGCGAGGCACGAGCAAGTCGTGGTGGGGCCACCGGTGGGCGTTCGAGCAGGACGCCCGAGCCGCCCCCGACTTCTACCTGCCGGACTAAGTCTTGGATCTGGTTGCGTAGGAACTCGGCAGCTCGCTGCCGGACTACGTGGCCGGTGCGTCGCTCAGGAGGGCGTCGAGCAGGCGTACGGCCCCGGCCTTGTCGAGCGGTTCGTTGCCGTTGCCGCACTTGGGGGAGTGCACGCATGACGGGCAGCCGGTCGAGCACTCGCAGGCGTCGATCGCGCTGCGGGTGACGTGCAGCCAGCGAGCCGCCAGCTCATAGCCGCGCTCGGCAAATCCAGCGCCCCCGGGATAGCCGTCGTAGACGAAGACTGTCAAGGTGCCGGTGTCGGGGTGGAGTGCGGTGGAGACGCCGCCGATGTCCCAGCGGTCGCAGGTGGCCAGGAGCGGCAGCAGGCCGATCGCCGCATGCTCGGCGGCGTGTGCGGCACCTGGCACATCGTCGTGCTCCAGCGCGGCCGCGACGGCCGCAGGGGAGAGCGTCCACCACACGGCCTTGGTCTGCAGGGTCCGGGCCGGCAGGTCGAGCATCTCCTCGCCAAGGATCCCGCCGCCTGTCGTGCTCCTCATGAGATAGGAGACGACCTGGTCGACGACGTCGACCGAGCCGAACGACATCGCTGCCTCGCCCCACTGAACCGTGCGCTCGGTCTCGGTCACCGCGATCTCGGTCACCGACCTGGCCATCGTGGAGTAGTCGGGGTCGTCTCGGTGCACGATGGCGACGCCTTGCTCGACGTCGTAGTCGTCGACGATGTGGACGTCGCCCTGGTGGATGTAGACCGCGCCCTGGTGCACCGTCGAGTCCGCTGATCCACCGTCAACTGTGCCGATCAGTCGGCCGGTCGACGCGTCCACGATCTGCACCGGCGCGCCTCCGCTGGAGCGGATGTCGGCGAGATCGCTGGCCCGTTCGCGCTTGGTCCAGAACCAGCCGGCCGGTCGCCTGCGCAGCCAGCCCGCCGCTTCCAACGCCTGCACGCCCTCCGCGCTGCGCGGTCCGAACAAGGTGAAATCGTCTTCAGTCAGCGGGATCTCGTGCGCCGCTGCCGCAAGGTGCGGTCCGAGGACATAGGGATTGTCGGGGTCGAAGACCGAGGCCTCGACCGGGCCGCCGAGCAGGGCCTCTGGGTGGTGCACCAGGAACGTGTCGAGCGGGTCATCGCGTGCCACGAGGATGCCGATCGAGTCACGACCGGACCGGCCGGCCCGTCCGAACTGCTGCTGGAGCGCGGCGCGGGTGCCCGGGAAGCCGACGCTGATGACGGCGTCCAGGCCCGCGATGTCGATGCCCAGCTCGAGCGCATTGGTGCTCGCCAGACCCAACAGATCGCCGCTGCGCAATCGTTGCTCCAGCTCGCGACGTTCCTCCGGGAGGTAGCCCCCGCGATAGGTCGCGACGCGGCCGACCAGCTCTGGATCGACCTCGCTGAGCCGCCGCTGCGCGGTCGCGGCGACGGCCTCAGCCCCGCGTCGCGATCGGACGAATGCGAGAGTGCGGACCTTGCCGATCACAAGATCGGTCAGGAGCTCGCCGGCCTCGGTCGTGGCGGCCCTACGGACGGTGCTCTCGACCTCTGCCCCGCTCGTCGGGTCCCGCCCGGGCAGGAGCGGCGGCTCCCACAGGGCGATGGTGCGTGCGGCGTGCGGAGAGGCATCGTCGGTCACGGGGACGACCTCGAGCCCGGTGAGTCGGCCGGCGAACACCTCGGGCTCGGCCACGGTCGCGGAGGAGAGCACGAATGTGGGGTCGGCGCCGTAGTAGGCGCAGATCCGCCGGAGCCGCCGCAGGACATGGGCGACGTGTGCACCGAAGACGCCCCGGTAGTGGTGGCACTCGTCGATGACCACGTGACTGAGGCCACCGAGAACGCGAGCCCATCGGGCGTGCGCCGGGAGGATCGAGTGGTGCAACGTGTCGGGATTGGTCAGCAGGTAGTTGGCGTGGTCCCGGGCCCAGACCCGCTCCTCCCGCGAGTTGTCACCGTCGACCGTCGCGGGCCGGGCGAACCCACGGGCGCCGGACAGCCTGCGCAGCTGATCTGCCGCCAGCGCCTTGGTCGGTGCCAGGTAGAGGACAGTGGGCAGCCGGTTGCCCCGAAGTGAGCTGCCCGATCGACCCTCGGCGAGCCCGGTCAGGGCCGGCGCCTGGAAGACCAGCGACTTGCCCGACGCCGTACCGGTGGCGATGACGACGTGTCGGCGCGCGTGGACGTGGTGCAGGGCTTCGGCCTGGTGGCCCCACAGCGCCGAGATGCCCTCGGACTCGTACATCGCCCGAACCGCCGGATCGACCCAGGTCGGCCACGGCTCGACGACCGCTTCGTGCTCAGGCAACCGCTCGACGTGTGTCACCCGTTCGCCGTAGCGCAGCAGGAGATCGGCGGGGTCCACCAGCAGAGTCTCCCAGACTGTCCGCTGACAGGTCGCTCGTCGGCGCGCGCGAGTCATCATGATTGAATGCAGGCGGAGAAGGGGAGTGCCGAGATGGAGCTGTCACTGACGTCGCGTGCCGACGGTGAGTTCGAGATCATCGAGGTCGGAGGCGAGATCGACGTCTACACCGCTCCCAAGCTCCGTGAGGCGATCGTGACGGCTGTCGACGCCGATCGCACCCGCCTGATCATCGACGTCCAGAAGGTCGACTTCCTCGACTCGACCGGCCTCGGGGTCCTGGTCGGCGCCCTCAAGCGAGTTCGCGCCGAGGGCGGATCGCTCGATATCGTGTGCACCCAGGAGCGCATCCTCAAGATCTTCGAGATCACCGGCCTCGACAAGGTCTTCGGGTTGCACACGACGCTCGACGAGGCCCGCACGGGCCGTGCCTGAGACAGGATCACCCCGGTGACCAGCGGACCTGCCGCCGAGCGGCACGCAGCCGATGAGCATGACCTGATCCGCGTGCACGGGGCGCGGGTCAACAATCTCAAGGACATCAGCATCGAGATCCCGAAGCGCCGACTGACGGTGTTCACGGGTGTCTCCGGATCGGGCAAGAGCTCGCTGGTGTTCGGGACGATCGCTGCGGAGTCGCAGCGGCTCATCAACGAGACATACAGCTCGTTCGTCCAGGGCTTCATGCCGACGACGGCCCGGCCCGAGGTGGACGTCCTCGACGGGCTGACCACGGCGATCATCGTCGACCAGGAACGGATGGGCTCGGACCCCCGCTCAACCGTCGGCACCGCCACCGATGCCAACGCGATGCTGCGCATCCTCTTCAGCCGGCTCGGCAAGCCGCACATCGGCTCGCCCCAGGCGTTCTCGTTCAACGTCGCCTCCATGTCGGGTGCGGGTGCGGTCACGATCGAGCGCGGGGGCAACCCGACCAAGGAGCGACGCAGCTTCAGCATCACCGGCGGCATGTGCCCGCGATGCGAGGGCCGCGGCGCGGTCAACGACATCGACCTGACCCAGCTCTACGACGACACCAAGTCGATCGCCGAGGGAGCGTTCACGATCCCCGGCTGGAAGTCGGACAGCTGGTGGACCGTCCGGATCTATGCCGAGTCGGGCTTCCTTGATCCGGACAAGCCGATCAACAGGTTCACCAAGAAGGAGATGCAGGACTTCCTCTACCGGGAGCCGACCAAGGTCAAGGTGGAGGGCATCAACCTGACCTACGAGGGCCTGATCCCCAAGATCCAGAAGTCGATGCTGTCCAAGGATGTCGACTCGATGCAGCCGCACATCCGTGCCTTCGTGGAGCGGGCGGTCACCTTCACCACGTGCCCCGACTGCGACGGCACCCGGCTCAGCGAGGCGGCCCGGTCCTCGAAGATCGAAGGGATCAACATCGCCGACGCCTGCGCGATGCAGATCAGCGACCTCGCCGCATGGGTGAGCGGGTTGAAGGAGCCCTCGGTGGCGCCGCTGCTCGACACGCTGCGGCACACCCTCGACTCCTTCGTCGAGATCGGCCTCGGCTACCTCTCGCTTGACCGCCGGTCCGGCACGCTGTCGGGCGGTGAGTCGCAACGCACCAAGATGATCCGTCACCTCGGGTCCAGCCTGACCGACGTCACGTATGTCTTCGACGAGCCGACGATCGGCCTGCACCCCCACGACATCGTGCGGATGAACGACCTCCTGCTGCAGCTGCGCGACAAGGGCAACACCGTGCTGGTCGTCGAGCACAAGCCGGAGACGATCGCGATCGCCGACCACGCCGTCGACCTCG
>NZ_JBBJMJ010000030.1:0-9090 GCF_037719875.1 Aeromicrobium sp.
ATAGCCGAGGTAACCCACCCAACCGAGCGCGAAGTCGAAGGGCAGGCCGGTGGCGACCACCCGGTGATCTTTCAGATCGGCCTCTATCCAGTCGAAGAATGCGCCCTCGACGACGCGCGTGCCCTCCGTAGATCGCACCGTGACGCGACCCTCCCACACGTCTGCCGTCGCGATGCGGGCCAGCGGGCCGCACGCATCACCCATGAACGAGAACCGGCCGTACGCCGCATGCGGGAGGCTGCTGTCCAGCCAGAAGGAGTGGTCCGACCCCTGGTAGAACGCATCGAAGACCTGCTCGGCCTCGACGTCCAGCTTCAGCGCGCGGTGCGCGACCCGCAGGCGCCGAGGTGGTCGGTTAGCATGCGGTGTCCCAGTGGCCTCGGTGGGCGTCTCGGCGGTCCGACGTGAGCCGCTGGGTCGAGCCGGTGGTCGAGCTTGTCGAGACCGTCGAGACCCGGCGATCCGCGCCGCCGGGACGGAGAAGCTGCGCGCTGCCGGCTCGCTGTCCGCCCGGGCGGCGTGCCA
This sequence comes from Aeromicrobium sp., assembly GCF_037719875.1. Lineage (GTDB taxonomy): Bacteria > Actinomycetota > Actinomycetes > Propionibacteriales > Nocardioidaceae > Aeromicrobium. The sequence goes on from NZ_JBBJMJ010000030.1 coordinate 526, forward strand.
GCGGCGGGTCAGTTCGGCGAAGTTGCGCATGATGTGGTGGCCGTGCTCGGTGCACACCGACTCGGGGTGGAACTGCACTCCCCACATCGGCTGATGGCGGTGGCGGAGCGCCATCACCAGACCGTCGGGAGTCCACCCGATGGCCTCGAGCTCCTCAGGCAGGTGGTGGGCCAGCAGCGAGTGGTAACGAACCGCCGCGAAGGGTGAGGGCAGGCCGGCGAGGATGTCGACCTGCCTGTGGACCACCTGCGACTGCCTCCCGTGGACCGGCTCCGGTGCCGCCCCGATCTCACCGCCGAGGACGGCGGCGAGGCCTTGGTGGCCGAGGCAGACGCCAAGCAGCGGCCGGCTGGCAGCCCGGATGGCATCGGCGCAGATGCCGAAGTCTGCCTGTCGTTCCGGCCGGCCGGGGCCGGGCGAGATGACGATGTTGTCGAACCGATCGAATTCCGCGATCGTCCACCCCGGCTCGTCGTTGCGGACGACCTCCGGAGTCCTTCCGGTGACCTCGGCCACGAGATGGAACAGGTTGTAGGTGAACGAGTCGTAGTTGTCGATGATCAGCGTCCGCAATCCAGCACCGGTCACCTTACATATCGCCACCCTCGTCGAGCAGGCGCCCGATCTCGCGCTGGATCAGGCCGAGACGCGCCTCCTTGACCAGCGGGACCGCGCGGCGACGGCGCCGTACGTCTGCGAGGTCGATGTCCACGGTCAGGATCTGCTCCTGGTCCTGCTCGGCCTCCGCGACGACGTTGCCCCAGGGGTCGATGACGTGCGAGCCGCCCCAGAACCGGAACCGGCCCTCGACGCCGACGCGATTGACGAACACCACGAAGACCTGGAACATCCGGCCGTAGAACCGGGTGATGTCGTGCCAGTACTCGTGGGAGTCGTAGCGGTCGGGGAAGCTGCTCTGTGAGCTGGCCGCCGGCACCAACATGACCTGGGCGCCGTCCTGAGTGGCCAGAAAAGCCAGCTGCGGCTGCCACGCGTCGTTGCAACACAGCACCGCCATCCGGGTATCGGGTCGGGCGTCGAAGGCGCGCAACCTCGGTCCCGGTGTGAAGTGGTTGCGCTCCTCAAACGGCTGGTACGCCGGCAAGTACAGCTTGCGGTGCACGTGCACCAGCCGTCCCGCCTCGTAGTACGCCGTGCTGTTGTAGGTGTGCGCACCTGGCGGGCCGGCCTCGACGAAACCGACGCAGAGCCCGGCCTGGCCGGCGGACTGGGCGAGCTTCTCGATCCGCGGGTCGTCCGGACGCATCGACAGGTCGGCGTCGACCTCACCGATGGAGTACCCGGACAGGAACAGCTCCGGCAGCACGACGAGGTCCGCCGACTCAGCGGCCGCTGTCTCCACTGCGTGGCGCGCTGACTCGAGGTTGGCGTCGATCTCGCCGAGCCGGGAGTCGAGCTGGGCGAGGCTGATCCGCATGGACCCTTCCCTTCACACGTCTCGGACCCCAGACAGAGTCCGGGATCCGAGACGATCAGACGATGGCTGTCAGCCGATGAGGCCGTTGTCCTCCAGCCACTTCTTGGCGACCGCCTCTTCTGGCAGCCCGTCCACGTCCACGGAAGCGTTCAGCTTCTGCAGCTCCTCGGTGGTGAGCTTGTCGGCGATCGGCTGGAGTACATCCTCCAGCTCCGGGGAGTCCTTGAGCACCGAGTCGTTGACAGTCAGCGCCAGCTCGTAGCCGGGGAAGAACTGCTTGTCGTCCTCGAGCACCACCAGGTCGTTGGCGGGAATCTGGCCGGCGCTCTCGAACACCTCGCCGAAGTTGCAAGGGTCAGCCTTGGGCAGGGCGGTGTAGATGATGTTGAGGTCGACCTCGGTGATCTGGTCGTCGGGAAGCTTGAAACCGTAGGCCTCCTCCACGCCGGGGAACCCGTCGTCGCGGTCGAGGAACTCCGCGGCCGCGCAGAGAGAAGCATCCTCGGGTTTGCTGTTGGCCAGCTCTGCGTAGTCCGAGATCGTCGTCACCCCGAGGGAGTCAGACGTCTCCTGAGAAGCGGCGAAAGCGTAGGTGTCGTTCGCCTCCGTCTTCAGGATCCACTTGACGCCGTTCTTGGCGTCCTGCTCGGCGACCGCGTCGAACAACTCCTGGGGGTCCTTCGGCACGTCCTCGGGAGAATTCCCGAGGATTTCGATAAAGCCGGTGCCGGTGTACTCCCAGTACATGTCGATCTCACCGCTCTCGAGGCCCTTGCGGGTGAGCGCGGTGCCTTCGGTGCCTGTCTCGTCCTTCACGGTCGCGCCGGCATCCTCGAGTGCGAGGATCGTGATCTGGCCGAGGATTACTTGTTCGGTGAACTCCTTGGACCCGACGGTGAACGACTTGCCGGCCAGGTCGCCGCTGCCACCACCGCTGTCGCCGCTTCCGCATGCGGAAGCTACCAGGGTGAGCCCGGCGGCGAGCGCGGTCAGCCGCGCCAACTTCATTGAGTAGCTCATGATGGCTCTACCTTCCGTTGGGTGTTTCCCGTTGTCGAGTGTTGTTGCATCAGATCACAGTCCCCGCGGGCGTAGGAAGTCTTCCGCGAGTCCAGCCAGGTAGTCGACGAGCAGCGCCAGCACCGCCACCAAGATGCCGCCGATGATGGTGATGAATGGATGGTTACCCGAGTATCCCGACACGATCAGACTGCCCAGAGTTCCCGCGCCGATGAACGCACCGAGGGTCGCCGTGCCGACGTTGATGGTGAGTGCGGTCCTGAGGCCAGCCATGATGACCGGCACCGCCAGCGGCAGCTCGATCCGGGTGAGGACGGCGAGCTTGGTCATGCCCATCCCGCGCGCGGACTCGATGACCGAGGCGTCGACCTGGGTGAGCCCGACCATCGTGTTGCGTAGCACTGGCAACGTCGTATAAGCGGCCAAGGCGACGACTGTCGGCACGAATCCGATGCTCCATACGATCGCAAAGATGAGCAGCAGCCCGATCGTCGGCACTGCCTGACCGATGTTGAAGAAGGCGATAGCAAAGGGGGTGACCGGGCGGGCGAAGGAGCGGGTCAACAAGATCCCGACCGGGATGGCGATGACCAGCACGATCAACGTCGAGATAACCGTCAGCTCGAGGTGTTCCACGGTCCTGGCGACGATGTAGTCGAACGCGAGACGCTTCGACTCGGTCGAGTCCAGGTCCTTGCGGCTTATGGACACGAAGGTGAACACCAGGACGAGAGCGAGGAGCACGGGCATGAACAGGTAGCCCCCGAGCGAACGTCGCCGACGGGGAGCGGTGACGACAGCGGCAGCGGACGCGACCAGCGGGGGCTTGGAGGTCGTGGACACGTCAGCTGTCCTCGTGCTCGTCGTCTCCACCACGAAGGCGGCCCTGCTCCGCGCGCCGCAAGCTGCGCACGGTCTCGTTGATCGTGTCGATGTCGACGATGCCCTGGTAGGCGTTGGAGGAGTCCACGACGATCGCGGTGCTGTAGCGCGCAGAAAGCATCTCGTTGAGCGTGTCGCTGAGCGTCGCGTTCGGCTGAACCACTGCCTCGGCAGGAAGGCCGAGCTCAGAGAGTGGACGGCTGCCGCCAGCACGTTGCAGATGGTCGGCGTTGACCCATTTCACGGGGCGCCGCTGGCTGTCGAGGACGAGGACGGCACTCTTGTCGCTGGCCTCGAGCAGGCGGTGCACCTCGTCCCGGCTCGCCCCTTGCTCCACCGTCGGCCACTGGTGCAGCTCGACGTCTCGCACCCGGCTCAGGCTGAGACGCTTCAGTGAGGCGCCGCGGCCGATGAAGTCAGCCACGAAGTCGTCGGCGGGGTTGACGAGGATGCGCTCGGGGGTGTCGAACTGGGCGATGTGCGACTGCTCCCGGAGGATCGCGATGCGATCCCCCATCTTGATCGCCTCGTCGATGTCGTGGGTGACGAAGATGATTGTCTTCTTGATCCGCTCCTGGAGGCGGAGGAACTCGTTCTGGAGCCGGTCGCGGGTGATCGGGTCGATAGCGCCGAACGGCTCGTCCATCAACATCACGTCGGGGTCGGCGCTCATGGCGCGCGCGACACCGACGCGTTGCCGCTGGCCACCGGAGAGCTCCTTGGGGTAACGGTCCCGATACTGGCCGGGATCCATCCCTACCGTCTCGAGCAGCTCGTCCACGCGCTCCGAGATTCGCTCTTTCTTCCAGCCGAGCAGCTTCGGGACAGTGGCGATGTTGTTGGCGATGGTCGCGTGGGGGAAGAGCCCGATCTGCTGGATGACGTAGCCGATCCGGCGGCGTAGGTGGTCCGGGTTGACCTTGGTGACGTCCTCCTCGTCGAGGAAGATCCGGCCGGAGGAGGGTTCGATGATGCGGTTGATCATCTTCATCGTGGTCGTCTTCCCGCAGCCGGACGGGCCGACGAAGATGACGATTTCACCCTCGGGAATCTCCAGCGACAGGTCGTCGACCGCGGGCTCGCGTTGGCCGGCGAAGCGCTTGGCGAGGTCCTCCAGTCGGATCTTGATGGTGCCGCCGTCGGGCGCAGCCCCGGAGTCTGGCGCTGTCTGTTGAGTGTCAGTCATCGGATGCCTTTCGAGGTCGTCAACCGGAAGATCACGACGTAGACGAGGTCGAAGAGGACGGCCAAGATGATGACGCCTAACGTCCCGGCGAGTACCTCGTTGAGTGCGACCGCACTTCCGATGCTCGCGCCGAAGATCAGCTCGCCCAGACCTGGACCATTGATGTAAGCGCCGATCGCTGCGATGCCGATGAGGAGCAGCGTGGACACCCGCAAACCGGTCAAGACGACGGGCCAGGCCAGCGGCAGTTCGATACGCCACAGTCGCGCGGCCCGCCCCATGCCCATGCCCTGGGCGGACTCGACGATGGCCGGGTCGACCTCCCGGAGCCCGACGATGGTGTTGCGGACGATGGGCAGCAGGCCGTACATCGCGAGTGCGACGATGACCGATGGTGCGCCCAGACCCAGCGCCGGCATCTGGATGAGCAGCGTGAACAGCGCCAGAGAGGGAATAGTCAGGAACGTTCCGGTCACCCCGAGGACAAGCTCGCGAGGACGATCAGTGCGGTAGGTGAGGACACCGAGGCCCACGCCGATGACCGTCGAGATGAGGACCGAGATGATCACGATTACTGAGTGGTCGATGGCGAGCTGGATCACGTCCCGCCAGGTGAACTGAAGGTATGTCCAGAGACTCGAGTACCAGCTCACACCATCAGGCATGGCAGTACCTCCGGCATGCGATCAGCGGATGTGACTCCCATATGTCCCCTCCGTGCGGCGTGTTCCTGACCTTGGCACGGTGACCGAGGCCACACAAGACCGTTGCCCAAACGGCAACGCAGATCGTAGCCCCCTCACCGCCGCCGAGCACCGCCCTGGGAGATCTCGGCGGTGTCGTCCTCGCGGCGGGTACGCAGGAGGAGGCCGACCCAGGTCCGGTAGGGCCGCCAGCCGTCGGCGAGGGCGGTGAGCTGGTCGATGGTGGGCTGGTCGAGCGAGTAGGCGTGGGCCATCTCTTCATGCAGCCGGCGCTCGGCGGTGGGGAACAGATCGGGGTGACCGGCGCCGCGGGCGAGGACGAGCTGGGCGGAGAACGGCCCGATGCCGATCTGGTCAGCTGCGCCAGGGCCTCGTCGGTGCTGACAGAGCGGAGCCGGGTGGCGGCAAGGCGACCCTCGAGCGCGGCGTCCGCAACCGCCCGCAGCCGCTCGACCTTGACCGTCGGCAGCCCGGGAATCGCTCGGTCACGCAGCTGTTGAGGGCCGGGGAAGCAGGTCAGTGACTCCCCGGCGACGATGACAGAACCGCCCAGCTGCTCGGCGAGACGAGCCTTGACGGCGGCCGCCTGAGTGATGCGGACGCGCTGCCCGATGATCGCCCAGCAGGCGGCTTCGTAGGGGGAGTGGAACTGCACCGGGCGCAGGCCCGGGTAGCGGGCCTGCAGCTCGGCTACCACCGGGTCGCGTCGCCCGACGTCGGCGAAGCCGGACCCGTCCACGTCGAGGGACAAGATGCGTGCGACCTGGGCGGCCACCGCTTCGTGGTGGTCCCCGAGCGCTCCGGTCAGCTCGACCGTGGTCACTCCGTCGCGCTGGCGGACAGCGGCACCGACCGGCGCCCACCCGTCATCGGCGGGGAAGGCGAGCCGGAGCACCCCCGGCTCGGCTGCGGCATCGGGCCGGTCGGCGGGGGCGAAGCCTTCGAGGAAGCGGGTGCTCGCTGCCAGGTCGAAGGGGCCGCGGACGGCCAGCTCAAGCGGGCCGGACATCGTGCTGTCAGGCATCTCAACCCCCGTCTGAAATTACTGCCGAGCAGCAGCACACCGGCCTGCGCACCGTCTGACCTTACTGCCGAGCAGCACGCCGGCCCGGGAGAACATGCTGGGCATCCGCGCCGACAACCACGAAGTACGGCGAACACTCAACGCATGAAGTCGTCGATCGCCGCGGCCACCTGGGACGGCTGGTCCTCCGGCGAGAAGTGCCCTGCCGCCGAGGCGATGACGCGGTCTGCGGCGGGCAGCCTCGACTCGAGCGCGGCGCTCACGTCGACGGGCAGCCACCGGTCTTGTTCGCCCCACACGATGCGAGTCGGGGTATGCAGTTGGTCCAACATGGGTTCGAAGTCGGCGGTGTCTTGCTCGTCGAACCCGGAGACGTTTCGCAGCCACAGCCGTTGACCGCGCTCTCCTTCCCACTGGTCGAAGTAGGCGGCGAATACGGCCGGCTCCATGGGTCGCTCGGTGGCGGTTCGAAGGTGCGCGGCGGCCACTTCGCGGAAGATGTGTGTTGGCATGGTCGAGTAGACGTCGAGATGTGCCTTGAGGTGGCGGGTGGTCGCCGTGATCCACGGCCGCAGCACCACCGCGTCGACCAAGACGACGCGCTCGGCCGGGGTGCTCTCGAGGAGGTGCGCCCGAAGCACGGTGGCACCACCGATGTCGTGCCCGACCAGCGTCGGCGACTCCAGGCCCCAGGTCTGCACGAGCTCGGCAAGCACCTGGGCTTGAATGCGAATGGAGACGTCTTGCTGCTCATGCCGCTCGGACTGGCCATAGCCGAGAAGGTCGAGGACGTACACAGTGGATCGCTTGGCGAGCAGCGGGGCGACGTCGCGCCACAGCACCGATCGGCTGGGCGTGCCGTGCACCAGCACCACCGGTGGGCCGTCGCCGAGAACGTCCCACGCAATCTCGCCGAGCCCCGTAGCAGCCCGTTGCTCGAGCCTCCAGGAGGTCGGATCTGAGCCGTGCATGCATTCCACCCTGGCACGGTCGGAAGACGGCGGCCATGGGTCAGAGTCTGAGATTGGGCCAGCCGCGGGTTGCGGTGCGCGACTTCTGTTGCGTACGTCGTCACATTGCCCAAGGAGGTGAGATGCGTGAGCCGTCTGCCAACACAGCCTGGAGGCCGGGTGTGGTGGTGACCCAGGCGGTCGCCCCTGCAGGGCCGGCGTCGATGCGCAGCTCGCTGTCCGCAGGGACGAGCGCGACGTCTCCGGAGTGGAGCTCAGACCTCAGGCCGTCCAGGGTCACCTGCAGCTCACCGTCGAGGACGAGCAGCACCTCTTCGCGGGTCGGGCGATGGGCAACGCCTTGCAAGCCGGCCGGGATCTCGAGGCGCCAAGCGCAGAGCTGGCTACTGCCGCGAGCGGGCGCGACGTACGACAGGAAGCGGCTGCCGTGTCTCTCGAACGGGCTGGCTTCGGCTTCTCGATAGAACGGCATGACGCCCCCATAGTAGACAAGATACTTGTCACTATGGTCAGGCTACTTGGACCAGTATGTCAATCTGTTCTCGTGCCGATAGACAGCTGGCAGACAGCCGCTGGCGTCCTGCGTCTGAGCGGCCAGCTGGTCGAAGGCATCCAGGAAGGTCTCGCCCGCCGAGGCTTCCTCGACGTGCGACCCGCTCAGGGCTTCGCATTCGTCCGGATAGCGATGGCGATGCCACCACCGCCGACGTGGCGCTGCACCTCGAGATAACCAAGCAGGCGGCGAGCCAGCTCGTCGAACACCTCGTGAGGGGCGGATACGTCATACGTCAGATTGATGCACGCGATGCCCGGGCCCGCCTACTCGTGCTCACCGAGCGCGGGCGCGCATGCACCGCCGCCGCCGAAGATGCCGCCGCTGAGACCGTCGAAACGTGGAGAAAGCGGCTCGGGCCGACGGAGTTCGAATCCTTCCAGGCCGCGCTCAGTGCGATCATGACCCCAGGCCGGGTCCGGCCGTCGTGGTGACCATGTCCTCGGCAGCGTCATGGTCGCTGTACGGGTGCCGTGCAGGCACCGCTACCTCCTGGCGGAAGACAGCGCGGCGCAGTGAGCTGTCAGCTCCTCAACGGCGGCTCGCATCGCCTTCGGTCCGAAGCGGCCGGCCGGCCCTTGCAGTCCGAGCACCGCCGTCAGGGCCGCACCAGCGCCACGCACCGGGGCAGCGATCGCGTTGAGGTCCTCCTCGCGTTCACCGACGGCCTGGGCCCAGCCGCGTTGACGGATCGCCACGACCTCAGCTGCCAGCGCCGCAACGTCAGTGATCGTGCGTCTGGTGTACGACGGCAAGGGTCCCGACGGCATCGTGCCGGCGTACGCGA
>NZ_JBBJMJ010000012.1:0-84192 GCF_037719875.1 Aeromicrobium sp.
GGCGCCCGGGCGAAGCCCGGCAGCGGCGACAGAGGAGCCGTTGGAGCGGCGAGGGCCGAGCGCAGCGAGGCAGGCGCCCGGGCGAAGCCCGGCAGCGGCGACAGAGGAGCCGTTGGAGCGGCGAGGGACGAGCCGCGCGCGCCCTACTTGAGGAACTTGCTGGTGGTGCGGTCCTTGAGCGGTTTGCCGCCGGTCTGGCACGTCGGGCAGTACTGCAGGGCGGACTGGGCGTAGGTCACCTCGAGCACGACGTCGCCACAGACCGGACACGTCTCGCCGGCCCGACCGTGCACCCGCATCCGCGTACGTTTGTCGTCCTTCAGCTCCTCTGCCGGCTTCCCCCGAGCCTCCTCGACCGCTTCACGAAGGATCTCCTGCAGCGCGGCCTCGAGGCGCATGATCTCGTCGTCCTTGAGACTCTCGGCGATCGCGAACGGCGAGAGCTTGGCGGCATGCAGGATCTCATCGCTGTAGGCATTGCCGACCCCGGCGATGATCTTCTGGTCGCGCAGCAGCCGCTTGACCTGCATCCGGCGCCCTAGCAGCGGGCGCAGCTCGAATCCAGGTACGAGTGGATCGGGGCCGAGTGCCGCGATGCCCGGCACCTCGGCAGGATCCCGAACGACATACATCGCAAGGCCCTTGCGGGTGCCGGCCTCGGTGACGTCGAAGCCGATCGTCGGCCCGTCGCCCCGGTCCAGCCGTACGCGGGCAGCGATGTTGCTGGCACCGAGCTTGAGCTTGGTGTCGGGGAGCTTGTCGGACCAGCGCAGCCAGCCGGCCTTGGCCAGGTGGATGATGATGTGGATCCCGTCGACATCGAGATCGATGAACTTGCCGTGCCGGCTGACTCCCGTGACCGCCAGTCCGGGCAGTGCCGAGACCGGTGGGTCGAACGTCTTCAGGACCGCGAACGACGCGAGCTCGACGCCCGCCACTACGGCGTCGGTCGTCTCCCGGTCGAGGAACTCGACGAGCGCGTTGACCTCAGGCAGCTCTGGCATGACTCAATGATCGTGCTTGGTGAAGAACTTCTCCATAGCCGGCCACGTGGATCTGCGTGCGGCGCGCCCGGTCAGGACGCCGAGATGACCACCCGGAGCCTGGACGAGCTGCGCGTCGGGTGACGCGGTCACCAGGTCCAGCAGGTGCTCGACCGCCGCATGCGGCGCCAGGGTGTCGTTCATGCCGGCGACCACGAGCACCGGGACATCGACCTTCGCGAGTCTGACGTCGCGTCCGGCGAGCTCCATCGTGCCGGTGGCGAACTCGTTGGTCCGCATCACGACGTGGTAGAGCTGCCCGAACGTCCGGCCGGGATAGGCATACATGTTGGACATGAAGCGATCGACGGCCTCGAGCTGGGCGAGGAAGTCGCGGTCGTCGGCGTGCGTCAACATCGCGATCGGTTTGGTGAGGTATTTGTCGATGCTCGAGAGCTGGAAGCCGATCCGGGTCAGCGGCGCGGGGATGCCGCCCATCGACCGGTAGAGCGGGGAGACCAGCGGGCCCGCGATGCGATCGATCGGTCGCGCCAGCGCAAGCAGCGGCACCTCGCGCAGGTCGAACGGGCTCGCGACCGCGGTCGCCGAGGCAATCGGAAGCTCCGGGTGGGCGGCGGCCGCGAACATCGTGAAGATGCCACCGAGGCTCCAGCCGGCGGTGTGCACAGAGTCGGCGCCGGAGTGCTCCGCCGCGATCTCGATCGCCGCAGGCAGGACCGAGTCGACCCAGTGCTCGATGCCGAGTCCGCGGTGCTTGAAGTTGACCGGGCCGTAGTCGACGAGATAGACCGGGCGGCCCTTGCCGACGAAGTACTCGATCAGGCTGCAGCCTCGACGCAGGTCGAAGGCCATCGCCGGCGCGGCCAGGGGCGGGATCAGGAGCAAAGGCTTGCCGCGGGACTTGATGCCCTTGATGGCGGAATAGCGATAGAGCGTGAACGACGAGCGCCGCTCCACGATGTCGCGAGACATGAACCGCAGGTCGGCGATCGGCGTGCGGTGGAGCTTGTCGTTGAGGTTCGTGCGCACGGAGCCGAGGTCGCGCGGAATCCTGATGGTTGGGAGTGCCACGCCCCGAGTGTGGCAGACGGCGCGAGCCCAGCACCGCTCTCGTCCCAGATCACCTCGGACGGAAACGACCCTCGCGGGTGCCTCTTGTACCGACACAATGACCCTATTGTCTTCTCCCAGCGTGGGGCATAGCGTCCCGACGACGGTTACTCGAAGGAGCAGAGATGGACAACTCTCACACCCAGGCGCCTGCGGCTGCGTCGCTGCGCCCCAACGCGATAGGCCTCGGCGGGGCGGTCATCATGTCCGCGGCGCTGATGGGTCCCGCGGTGTCGGTCTACTTCAATCCGCAGGTCTCTGCCTCACACGCGGGCGTTGCCACACCCTTCGTGTTCGTGGCGGCGCTGGCGGTCATGCTCATCGTCGGCAGCAGCATCATGGAGATGGCGCGGGTGTTCCCGAGTGCGGGCGCTTTCTACACGTTCGTCTCACGCGGCATCGGACCACGCGCAGGTTTCGTCACCGGCGGACTGATGTTCCTGGCGTACGCGTTGCTCGTGCCGGCCGAGCTGGCCCTCATCGGGGTCTACACCCACGACGTCTTGGCGCAGCACGGCATCCAGCTCCACTGGACGATCATCTCGGCGATCTTCATCGTCCTCATGCTGGTCTTGTCGCTGCGGGGGATCACCGGCTCGTTGCGGACCGCCCTGATCCTGTTCACCGCCGAGGTCCTGGTGATCGTCCTCCTGAGCGCGATCGTGCTCATCAAGGGCGGTGCGGACGGACTGAGCCTCGCACCGTTCAACCCGGGTGAATCCAGCGGCGGACTCTCCGGCATAGCCCTCGGCATGGTGTTCGGCATCTTGTCGTTCGTCGGATTCGAGGCCGCCACGACGCTGGGCGAAGAGGTACGCGATCCGCGACGCAACATCCCGCTAGGCATGTTCTTGTCCCTGTTGTTCGTCGGTGCGATCTACCTGTTCTGCACATACAGCGAGATGATCGGATTCGGCACCGACAATGTCGATCGACTGGTCGGCGACACGGCCCCGTTCACCACATTGGCGACGATGTACGCGCCCTGGCTCAAGCTGCTTGTCGGCCTCGCCGGCATCTCGAGCATCTTTGCGGTGATCATGAACTCCAACAACGGCATCGTGCGCATCGTGTTCGCGATGGGTCGCGAGGGCATGCTGCCGGCCGCGCTCGGACGGGTCAGCACCACGCACCAGACGCCATCGACGGCGATCTGGCTCCAGGGCGCCGTCGCGGTCGTCTTCACCTTCGGTGTCGGACTCCTGTCTGGCCCGTTCAACGCGTACGTATATCTCGGCTCGATCCTCACCCTTGCGATCATCCCCGTCTACATCCTCACGAACATCGCCTGCATGCGGCACTTCGGCGACCTGGGGCGCTCCGAGAGGTCACTGCTTCGCCATGCGGTGCTCCCCGTGCTAGGCATCGCGCTGCTCGCGATCCCGATCTACGGCCAGGTCTATCCGGTCCCCGACGCGCCAGTGCGCTACTTCCCCTATCTGGTCCTGTTGTTCATCGTCGTGATGTCGATGATCGCGATCCAGATCGGACGGGTACGGCCAGAGGTGCTGCTGCGTGCAGGCGGTGTGCTGGCAACTGGTGAGGCCGAGGCCCTGCCCGCCGGCGAGGCCGAGTCGGCGGGTCGATGACACCGTGAACGATCTGACTCTTGAGCTGGCCCAGGAGCTGATCACCTCGGCGCTCGCCGAGGCAACCCACCGCGAGGTACTGGTGTCCGCCGCTGTCGTCGACGGCGGCGGACACCTGGTCGCCTTCGGTCGCATGGACGACGCCGAGATCGCCGGTCCCACGCTCGCGGTCGACAAGGCGTACACCTCCGTTGCCAACCACATCTCGACAGCGGAGCTGGCGATGCTTGCGGCGCCCGGCGGCGAGCTGTTCGGACTGCAAGCCAACGGTGGTGGGCGCTTCGTGATCTTCGGAGGCGGCGTTCCGCTGCACGCTCACGGAGTCGTGATCGGCGCGGTGGGGGTCAGTGGCGCAAGCGCCGACGACGATGCCCGATGCGCAGAGGCTGCAGCCGCCGTGTTCCATGAGGCGGTGGGGGTTCGGATCTGACCGGAGATTGCCCGAAGGACACGTGGTTGCCATGTACCGTCACACATCCATGATCCAGACCATCGCCGACTACACGTCTGACTACTCTGCCCGCGGCATCGCCGAGGGCATCAGCCGCGCGATCCGTGACGGGGCCCTGCCGGCGGGATCCCAGCTCCCACCCATCCGCCGGCTCGCCACCGAGTTCCACTGCTCCCCCACGACGGTCAGTGCTGCCTGGACGATCCTGACCCGTGCCGGACTGATCCACAGCAACCGCCGGCTTGGGACGACCGTCATCCCGCAGTCACCGTCAGGCCGGGGACGCTACCGTCGTGCGCTCGAGCGCACGACGACTCTTTCGATCGACCTGTCCACCGGCGTCCCCGATCCCGCGCTGCTGCCAGACCTCGCAGCATCACTGTCGCGCGTGGGCGTGTGCCAGGCCGCGGCGACCTACGTGACCGAGCCCGTCCTGCCCGAGCTCGGCGAGCACCTGCGATCGACCTGGGCATTCCCGGCCGACACGATCACCGTGGTCGACGGCGCCATGGATGCACTCGACCTCATCGTCACGACGCATCTGCAGTTCGGCGATCGTGTCGTCGTGGAGAACCCGAGCTTCCCGCCGCTCCTGGACCTGCTGGATGCGGCCGGGGTCCGGATCGTTCCGGTGGATCTGGACGACGAGGGCATCCGGCCTGAGGCCCTGTCCGCGGCACTTCGGTCCGAGCCCCGCGCAGTCTTCCTGCAACCGTGTGCCCAAAATCCCACCGGCGCATCGTTCACCAAGCGCCGCGCCGATGAGCTGGCCGGTGTCATGGAGGGCCATGACGCCTTCGTGGTCGAGAACGACTCGACCGGCATGATCGCCGCGTCGTCGCTGCACAGCATCGGCGCTCGACTGCCTGGCCGCTGCCTGCACGTACGGAGCTTTTCCAAGTCGCACGGGCCTGATCTGCGTCTGGCAGCGGTCGGAGGGGCGGCGGCACTGGTCGAGCCGATCGTCAATCGACGGTTTCTCGGTCAGAGCTGGACGAGCCACCTGCTCCAACGGGTCCTCCTGGACCTGCTCACGCACGACGAGTCGGTCGCCCAGATTGATCGGGCCGCCCGGGAGTACGCCCGCCGGCGAGTCGCTCTCATCCGCGCCCTGGCCCACCATGATGTCGTCGTGCGGGGGGGCGATGGACTGAACATCTGGCTGCCGGTGGTCGACGAGGCCGCCGCTTTGATCGCCCTGAGCGGACGTGGCATCGGAGTCGCGCCGGGGCGCCCCTTCTGGGTCGGCGCCGACCCAGCCCACCACGTGCGGGTCACCTCGGGCTTGATTGCCGAGGACACCGCAATGATCGGCGCGGCTCTCGCGGCGGCCGCATCGTCCTGATCGCGACTACGTCATGAAGACGCAGAACGGTGACCGATGGTCAATGGGCCGGGAGTCATGCGGACAGCGTGGCGCCGTCAGGCGACTGTCGCACCTCAGCCGGTGAACGTCAGCCAGATCAGCGAGACGTTGAGTGCGATGACGATCGTCGCCACCAGGCAGGCCGCACCGGTCGTGGCGCGCCGATTGACATACTCCCCCATCACATCGCGGCGGGCCGTGAGCACGACGAGCGGGATCAGGGCGAACGGGATGCCGATCGACAGGACGACCTGGGAGATGACGAGTGCTCGACTCGGCTCGAAGCCCAAGGCCAGGACGACCAGGGCGGGGATGAGGGTCACCACCCGGCGGACCAGCAGCGGCAGGCGTATACCGAGCAGCCCGTTCATGACTTCTGCGCCGGCAGCACTGCCCACCGACGTCGACGCGAGTCCGGAGCCCAGCAGGGCCACCGCAAACAACAGCGCGACTCCTGCGCCGAGCTCTGTCGTCACGACGGCGTGCACGCCCTGCAGGGTGTCGGTGCCGGGGAGTCCGTCGAGGCTCGCTGCCGCGACGACGAGCAGTGACAGGTTGAGGACCCCCGCGAGGATCAGGGCGAGCACCACGTCGGTTCGGGTGGCAGACAGCAGCTGCCGCACCGTGAGGCCTTCGCCGCGGTGTCCCAGGCGGGTGATGGTCAGGCTCGAGTGGAGATAGATCACGTGCGGCATGACGGTCGCGCCGATGATGCCCGAGGCCAGCAGGACGCTGTCGGCGCCCTCGAACGTCGGCACCAGGCCGCCGGCCAACGCATCGGCCTCCGGGGGGTTGACGAAGAGCCCGGCCATGAAGCCGACGGCGATCAGCGCGAGGAAGCCGACGATGACCCGCTCGAGGGTGTGCTGCCCGCGCAGGTCGCCGATCCTCAGCACGACAATCGCCACAGTCGCGGTGATGATCGCGCCGAGCACGAGCGGCAGGTCGAACAGCAGATAGAGGGCTATCGCACCACCGACGACCTCCGCGAGGTCGGTCGCGATCGCAATCGACTCCGCCTGCAGCCAATAGGCGATGCGCGGCGCCGTGGGCAACCGCTGTCCCATGTGCCCGGCGAGCGACTGGCCCGTGACCATGCCGAGCTTGGCCGAGAGATATTGGACCAGCACCGCCATGATGTTCGCCATCACGACGACCCACACCAAGGTGTAGCCGAAGCGGGAGCCGGCGGTGACATTCGTCGCGACGTTGCCCGGATCGACGTAGGCGACTGCGGCGATGAAGGCGGGACCCAGCAGCCCGATGCGTGGCAGCTTCGCTGCCTTCAACCCACTGCGTACCGACATGGTGCCCAGCATCTCGCATCGATCACGGCGAGGTCGCAACGGGCCGGGGCGGCCTCACGTTATCCCGCCCGTGGCGTGTCTGGCACAGGCGGGATGACGTTCCGGCTGTTATGAGGAGGAGTAGACGCGGGTCGATCCACCCGAGCCGCCGCCACTGCGGCGACGTCCGCCGCCACCGCCACGGTTGCCTCCGCCATTGCCCTGCGGACGTCCGCCACCGTTGCCGCGGAACCCGCCCTGCGAGCGACCTCCGCCGCGGTTCTGGCCGCCGCCATTGCCCGAGCCCGTGCTGCGAGCACCCTGGCGGACCGACGATGCGTGCGGAGCCGCGGTTCCGGCGCCGGAGAGCGCCTCGGCCGTCATGGGTGACGGAGCGGTGCGAGCGTCGTGGTGACGTGCGGTGACGCCGGCCTTGTTCTGGAGCTGCATGACGTCGCGCAGGGCCTCCGGAGTCGTCATCGTGACGACGGACCCGGACTCGCCGGCGCGAGCCGTACGGCCCGAGCGGTGCTGGTAGGCCTTGTGCTCGGCCGGCGCGTCGTAGTGCACGACCAGGCCGATCCGGTCGACGTGGATGCCGCGCGCGGCGACGTCGGTGGCGACGATGACGCTGGCACGACCGCTGCTGAAGGCCTCGAGGTTGCGCTCGCGGTGACGCTGCGAGAGGTCACCGTGCATGTCGACGGCTTCGATCCCGTTCTGTGTCAGCTGGCGCGCGAGACGCATGGCGCCGCGACGCGTACGGGTGAAGACGATGCTGCGCGGGTTGGCGCGAAGCAGGTCGAATGCGGTCCGGGACTTCTCGGTCGCGGCGCTGACGAGCACGTGGTGCTCCATCGTGTCGACGTGGCTGTCTGCCGAGTCGACCTCGTGGAGGGAGTGCTGGGGCAGGTGCCGCTTGACGAGCCGGTTGACGTCACCGTCCAGCGTCGCCGACAACAGCATCCGCTGGCTCGACTCGGGAGTCTTGGTCAGCAGCGCGTCGATCGGCTTGTAGAAGCCGAGGTCGCACAGGTGGTCGGCCTCGTCGAGGACCGTGATCTCGATGTCGTCGAGCGTCATGCAGCGACGGTCGAGCAGGTCGGTCAGTCGGCCGGGGGTCGCGATGACGATGTCCACGCCGTTGCGCAGGGTGCTGATCTGCTTGTTGATCGGCACACCTCCGTAGACCGTGGTGAGGCGCAAGCCCATCTTCTGTGCGAGCGGCTCCATGGCCGTACGCACCTGGGTCGCGAGCTCACGGGTCGGGAGCAGGATCAGCCCGCGGGGTGCCTTGGGGCGGCTCGTGCGGCCGGCGAGCCGGACGAGGACCGGAAGGCCGAAGGCCAGGGTCTTGCCGGAGCCGGTCCGGGCGCGGCCCAGGACGTGGCGTCCCGCGAGCGCATCGGGGATCACCGCGAGCTGGACGGGACTGGGGTTGACGATCTCCTGGCGCGCCAACGCGGATACCAACGCGGCGGGGAGGTCGAGGGTGGAAAAGGTGGGCAGCACAGTGCTGCCGTCAGGCTTGGTGTTGCTCACAGAGCAGTACTCACAGACGATTCGGGAACGAATGCCCGATATCCATTTCACGCGGATTCGCGCTACTTCGTCGGGCCGGAACAGCACCGGACTGGTGCGTTCGCGTTGTCACAGGATATCAGTTGGTTGTCTCAGCCAACGAATCGCTGCGTGTGCCTGTCGTCACGCCAACAGGTCGGCGTAGCCAGGGTGCTTGGAGATGAAGCGGGCCACATAGGAGCAGGTCGCGACGACTTTCTTGCCTCGGCGGCGTACGTCGTCCAGTGCGCCGGTGACCAGCTCGGAGGCGAGTCCTTGGCCCTCGAACCGCTCGTAGACGACGGTGTGAGGGAACGTCACGACATCGCCCTCCTCGATCGCCTCGGTGAAGCCGGCGAGGACTCCGTCGACCTTGATCTCGAAGCGACGCTCGTCGAGGTTGATCGTGACCTGATTGCCCATGTCGGCGTCAACGCTCATGCCAGCGTGAGGATTCCGAGGATGCCCACCGCGGCGGCGAGGGTCAGCGAGATCCCGATCAGGATCGTGTGCACGCGCAGGAACGGTGTGGCCTTGCCGGCACCATCGCGCGAGCGGTCGTCGTTGCGTACGCGCTTCAGGAACGGCGGCCAGATCACGACATTCCAGACCGCAGTGGCGAGCAGAAGCAGCGACCAGGCGACGGGGAGATCCATGCGCCCATTGTCCCCCACCCCGGCCGCCCCCGCCCGACCCCGCTGGGGTCAGACATGGGCGAGCAGATCGTCGAGTGGCTGCGGCACCCTGTCGAGCTCGAGGGCGTCGACGAGCGCGCCGGCATATCGCGCCTTCCGACCGCCGATCGAGCCCATGAAACGGTGGAGCTGATCCTCGCTGCTGCGGGAGCGCTGGGCGGGCTGGCGCTGGAACGTACGTAGCGCACGCAGATCGCCCTGAGCCTCGATGACGGTCTCGACACCGGCCAGCCCGACCGCCCGTATGAGCTCGTGCTCCAGATCGGCGTCGCACACAAAGAACCCTTCCGAGGCGAGTCCCGCCCTCTCCAGCGCACGATCGAAGAACGCCTGCTCGGCGAGATCGCACAGACCTGCGACGGCGACGTCAAGCGCTCTTGGGCCTAGCAGGGTGAGGAATCGGCCGATGCTGGTCGCGCCCCCGAGTGGCACGACACAGACACCTTCGGCAGCGAGGTCCCGCCCGCGACGGATGGCCAACCGCTCCACCGCGACCTGGTCACTGACACCTTCGACCAGGACGACCGTGCGTAGCGTGACCGCAACGGCCAGCTCCCGCGCATACACGCCGGCCGTCGAGGCATCCGTGCCAGCGGCTGCCCACGTGACGACGGCCTCACGCAGCCGCGTCATGTCCTCCACGACCCCAGTCTGGCCAACACCCGGCGCTGGGAGTGACGCAATTGCGGCGACACGCCGCCGGCCCCCCCAAACCCGCCACTCCCAGCGGGGGCGGGAGGGGCTAGGCAGAGGTGAGGGTGGCCAGCGCTGAGGTGAAGAGGGCCAACCCGTCGGTACCGGGACCGGTGAGGTCCTCCACGGCGTGCTCGGGGTGGGGCATGAGCCCGACGACATTTCCCCGCTCATTGGTGATGCCGGCGATGTCGCGCAACGAGCCGTTGGGGTTGACGTCGACATAGCGGAAGACGACCTGCCCCTCACCCTCGAGTCGGTCGAGCGTGTCCTGGTCTGCGACGAAGCCGCCCTCGCCGTTCTTGAGGGGCACCACGATCTCCTGACCGACCGTCAGCTCGGACGTCCATGCCGTCGACGCATTCTCGATCTTGAGGGTCTGGTCCCGGCAGATGAACGTGCGGTGATCGTTGCGGATCAAGGCTCCCGGCAGGAGGTGAGACTCGCACAGGATCTGGAACCCGTTGCAGATGCCGAGCACCGGCATCCCGCCATGTGCGGCCGCGACGACCTCGGTCATGACCGGGGCGAAGCGGGCGATCGCACCGCAGCGAAGGTAGTCACCGTAGGAGAAGCCCCCCGGCAGGATGACAGCGTCGACCCCACGGAGGTCGTGGTCGCCGTGCCAGAGCGCGACCGGATCGCCGCCGGCAAGGCGGACGGCGCGCTGGGCATCGACATCGTCGAGCGACCCCGGGAACGTGACGACGCCGACCTTCATGCGCTGCTCCCTGCTCGCCGGAGCTCGCTCATGCCTCGACCCGGACCGAATAGTCCTCGATCACCGGGTTGGAGAGCAGCGAGCCGGCCAGCTCGTGCACCTCAGCGAGGGTTGCGTCGTCGGCCGTGTCGACCTCGAGCTCGAACCGCTTGCCCTGGCGTACGTCGGTCACGGCGTTGAAGCCGAGGCGAGGCAAGGCGCCATGGACGGCCTTGCCCTGCGGGTCGAGGATCTCGGACTTGGGCATGACATCGACGATGACGCGGGCCACGGACGCTCCTTGAGTGGTCGGTGCACCCAGTCTATCGGTGCGTCGCAGCCCGCCGTCGCCGCCGCTAAGACAGCTCGCGCTTGAGGATCTTGCCGGTCGAGGTCATCGGCAGCTCGTCGATGAACTCCACGATCCGTGGGTACTTGTAGGACGCGAACTGCTCCTTGCCCCACGCGACGAGATCGGCCTCGGAGACGTCGTCATGGTCCTTGTTCTTGACCACGACTGCCTTGATCTCCTCGCCGTGCGACTCGTGCGGTACGCCGATGACTGCGACCAGCGAGACTGCCGGGTGCTCCATCAGGACCTCCTCGAGCTCACGCGGATAGACGTTGTAGCCGCCGCGGATGATCATGTCCTTGGACCGGTCGACGATGTAGTAGAAGCCGTCGTCATCCTTCTTGGCCAGGTCACCGGAGCGGAACCAGTCGTCGCGGATCGCCTCGGCCGTTGCCTCAGGTCGGTTGTAATAGCCCTTCATGATGTTGTGGCCCTTGATCGCGATCTCGCCGACTGAGTCGGGACCGGGCTCGACGTCGGACCAGTCATCGTTGATGAGCTTCATCTCGACACCCGGGATCGGCACGCCGATCGAGCCGACCCGTGGGTCCTCTCCGAAGCGGGAGAAGCTCGCCACCGGCGAGGTCTCGGAGAGACCGTATCCCTCGAGGATCGTCACGCCGAAGCGCTCTTTGAACTGCTTGTGGATGTCGACTGGCAGCGCCGATCCGCCGGCGGCCGCGACGCGCAGGTTCTTGGCCAGCGTGGCCACGTCGACGGTGTCGTCCAGGGCACCGAGCAGGCCCCAGTACATCGTCGGCACGCCGGCGAAGAACGTCACGTTGTTGCTCGCCATCAGTCCGAGGGCAGCCGCCGCCTCGAAGCGCGGCAGCATCACGACGGTGCCGCCGAAGGCGAAACCACCGTTCTGGATCACGGTCTGCCCGAACGAGTGGAACAGCGGGAGCACACAGAGATAGGTGTCGGGGTTCTCGGCATCAGCGCCGAACAGCTCGGTGCCGGCCAAGGCGTTGTCCCGCATGTTGCGATGCCGCAGCTCGGCGCCCTTGGGCTGGCCGGTCGTCCCGGAGGTGTAGAGAATCACCGCGGTGTCGTCGTCATCGCGCTCGACGGTCTCGAAGGTCGGCGGCTGCTGCGCGACCAGCGGTCCATAGAACTCGGGCGGGTCGATGGGCTCGGGCTGGGCCGAGTCGAGCTTGATCAAGAAGAACTCGGTGCACGACTCGGTCGCCCCGAAGCCCTCCCAAGCGGCCTCGCCGATCGGCAGCTCGGGTGTGCCCTCGAACGCGAAGAAGGCCTTCGCGTCGGAGTCAGCCAGGTGATAGGCGACCTCTCGGCCCTTGAGCAGCACGTTGAGGGGGACGACCGTCGCACCGGCCTTGAGGATCCCGAAGTAGATGATCGAGAAGTAGGGCAGGTTCGGGCACGACAGCGCCACCTTGTCGCCGGGCTGGATCCCGCGCGAGACCAGCAGATTGGCCACCTGGTTGGCCGCGCCATTGACCTGCGCATAGCTCAGACGGGTGTCACCGAACACGATCGCGGTGCGGTCGGCGTACTTCTCGGTGGACTGCTCCAGCAGGGCGGCGAGATTGCTCACGGACGTCTCCTCGGGGTGTGTGTGACGGGCCTCTCACCATACCCGCAGTATCCGGCGACCGAGGCAACCTTTTCGGCCCGCGCCGCATCTCCCCTAGGACACAACTTCGACTTCAGGGGGAAGAATGACCTCACAGACGACAAGCGAGGCCGCCGCCAGGGCGACCGCGATGGCCACGACGCCGGCTGCACTGACCGCCGTCACCATCACGGGAACGATCTCGGACCCGGAGGGGTTCCCGCTTCCCGGCATCACAGTCGCACTGGCGGAGCAAGGACCCGACGAGAGCCCGTATGTCGGCAGCACGACCACGGACGACGCCGGCGCCTACCGGTTCACCCGGCTCCGCGCCGCGGTGGGCGACTCCTACCGGGTGGAGGCCACGGACGACTCCGGCTCGCACGTGTCGACGTGCTCGACCGTCGAGGTCAAGTCGGGCGCCATGACGAAGCATCACGCGACCATGTCGATCGCCGGCCACATCCAGGGCAGGGTCACCTCACACGAGGGCGGCGCCCCCGACCAGCCGGCGACGCACGTGTGCGTGACGGCTGAGAGTGAGAGCGCCGTCCATGCCGTCCACGTCTCTGCCATGGGCACATTCCGGATCGGCGGACTGTCCGCCGGGGACTACCTGCTGGCATTCCACGACACGGACATCACGGGAGACGAGGCCCGGCCCCGCTCGATGTGGGTCACCGTCACCCCGGGCCGGGCGACGACGATCGACGATCAGGTCCTCACCCACCCGACCGGCACCACACCCTGAGTCAGCCTGGCCGACGTCAGCAGCCGTCTCGCATCAGGCCGGGCTTGGCACCGCGGGTGACCTCGATGAAGGTGACCGGGTCGGTGGGCTGCACGGCCTCCGGTGTGGCATTGAACAAGAATCCGATCCACCCGTTGCCCTCGCTGACGAACAGCCCCGTCTGACCGTAGCCCGCCACCTCAGGCGGCACATCACCGAGAACCCCCTGGACGCTCTCGTATGTGCTGCCGACACCCAAGCCCGAGCGTGTACGCGGGCCGGCCTGGCGAATGCCGATCGAGCGGATCGAGCCGTCATCGTTCGTGAACACGTCGAGCGTGTCCCGATAGGCCGGCCTCCAGACCAGGTCGACGACCGGTTCACACCCGGGCGCCGCCACGTCAGTGTCGAAGTAGCCGGTGCCGAAGGCCGCCTGCTTGCCCAGCCCCACCTGCACCGGGCCGACTGCTCCAGCGGTGATCTGCAACGAACCCACCGGCACTGCCGGCAGGCTCGGCTCGGCGGTCTTGGTCCCACCGCCTTTCGACGTCCCGGATCCTGCAGTGGCGGGCGCCTTCGGGGCCACCGAGGGCTTCTTCGTCGCAGTCGCTGTCGCGGTCGCGGTCGGTTTCGAACTCGGCTCCTGGTCGTCTCCCGAGCGCCACTGATGGACCGCCGCGCTGGCGCCCACGCCGCCCGCCATGCTCACTGCCAGGATGCCTGCGGCTATCTGTTGCTTCATGATGGTCTCCTCGCCGGCGCTCTCAGAGGAGCACTCCTCAGAGGCAGAGATGCCGCACGGCGCTCAAAAGTTGTCGACATCGACCCCCAACCTTTCCCGCACGAATCCGCGCGCGGTGTGAATGCGCGCCTTGACCGTGCCGAGCGGCGTCTGAGTCAGCTGAGCAATCTCTTCGTACGGCAGCGCTGCGATGTCGCGGAGCACAAACGCCTCGGTGGCCGCCGGATGAACCTGCTCGAGCGCCTCGATCGCGTCGAGGAGGTCCAGGCGGCTGCCAGCGATGACGCTGGTGGTGCGCGGATCGGGGCTGACCGGAAGCTCCTCGACGGCCCGCTCGGCAAACCTGCGCTTCAGCGTCCGGTACGTCTGACGGGCAGAGTTGGAGGCGATGACCGTGACCCAACCCTCGAACGACCCCTGCCCCGAGTAGTCACGCAGGTGCGTCGCGACCGACAGGAGCGCGTCCTGCGCGGCCTCCTCAGCATCGAGCGTGTGCGGCAGGAGGCGGGCGCACCGGCGCACGACTCGCGGACGGATGGCGGCCAGCAGCTCCTCCAACGCCCACGCCTCACCGGCACGCGCACGGGCGACCAGCTGTTCGTCCTCATCCATGACATCGACCATCCTCATCCGTGACATCGACCATACTGATCCATGATGAGACACATCGGGCGCTATCGACTTGACGCGGTTGAAGGCGTCGGCGCCTTCGCGACAGTCTGGCGCGGCTTCGACACCGAGCTAGAGATCCGCGTCGCGGTCAAGGTCCTGGCCGAGAACTGGGCCCACCACGCCGACGTGCGCGAGCGCTTCCTCGCTGAGGCCCGGCTGCTGCGGCGTATCCACGATCCCCGCGTCGTCCGCGTCCACGACATCGGGATGCACGAGGATCGCCCGTTCTTCGTGATGGACTTCGTGCCCGGCGGCACGATCGCCGACCGCGTCAAGGCCAAGGCAACCACCGCCGAAGCCCTTCGGCTCGCCGCCGAGTCTGCGCGCGCCGTACAGGTCCTCCACGACGCCGGCGTCCTGCACCGCGACGTCAAACCCACCAATCTGCTGGTCGGCGAGGGCGAGCGCGTCCTCGTGGCCGATCTCGGTAGCGCCAAGCGACTCGCCGAGGCCAGCGGCGTCACGGTCACGACCGGAACACCGGCCTACATGGCACCCGAGCAGGCTCGTGGCGCGCCCGTCGACGCGCGATCTGACGTCTACTCGCTCGGCGCCGTGGCCTACGAGCTCCTCGCGGGCCACCCGCCATACGACGCCGGTGACCCGAGATCACTGCTCACTCGGCCGGTCGACAGTCGGCCGGCCGCCTTGGCCAGAGCGCACCAGCTGCCCCGGACCCTGGACCATGTCCTCGCATCCGCTCTCGCAACCCGGCCGGCCGATCGCCCAGCGTCGGCAGGCGAGCTCGCCGATGCGCTCGAGCAGGTGGCGGGGGGGACCAAGGTCCGGACCGTCCGGCGCATACGCCGCGAGGTGTCCCCTGCGCTCGCCCTCACACTGGCGATGCTCGCGTTCGCGCTGTCGGCTGCGGTCACGTGGTACCAGATCCGCTGAGGATCAGAAGGTCTCGCCGGTCAGCCGCTCGTAGGCCTGGACATAACGCTCTCGGGTCTTCTCGACGATCTCGGCGGGGAGTGCCGGGGGCTGCCGGTTGCTGGCACGGTCCCAGCCGCTGTCCGGCGAGGTCAGCCAGTCACGAACAAACTGCTTGTCGTACGACGGCTGTGCCCGACCGGGCTGCCATGAGCCGGACGGCCAGAAGCGCGAGGAGTCTGGAGTCAGCACTTCGTCGGCCAGCACGATCGTGCCGTCAGGACGGGAGCCGAACTCGAGCTTGGTGTCGGCCAAGATGATGCCCCGCTCACGGGCGATCTCCTCGGCCCGCGCGTAGACCCTCAGGGTCAGGTCCCGCAGGGCGCCGGCACTCTCGGCCCCGATCGTCTCGGTGACGTGCTCGAACGAGACGTTCTCGTCGTGCTCACCCATCTCGGCCTTGGTCGCGGGGGTGAAGATCGGCTCGGGCAACCGCGAGGCATCGACCAGCCCGGCCGGCAGCGGGACGCCGCAGACCTCGCCGGTCGCGGCGTAGTCGGCAAGGCCCGAACCCGAGAGGTAGCCGCGCGCGACGCACTCGACGGGGAACATCTCGAGCCTCTCCACGATCAGGGCCCGGCCGCGCACGCGCTCGGGCACCGAGGTCGAGACAACGTGGTTGGGGACGATGTCGCTGAGCTGGTCGAACCACCACAGCGACATCCGTGTGAGGATCTCGCCCTTGTCGGGGATGCCCGGCGTCAGCGCGAAGTCGTAGGCCGAGATGCGGTCGGACGCGACCATGAGCAGGTTCGCGTCGTCGACCTCGTAGAGGTCGCGCACCTTTCCAGAGTGGAGGTGGCGGGTTCCGGGAATCTCAAGTGGCACAGGCTCAGCCTAGTGGTCGGTGGCTGCTCAGAGGATCGAGCCGGGGGCGTATGCCGCGGCGTGCGGGTTGGCCTCGACGAGCTGCTCGATGCGAGTCACGACAGCGCGCACCTGGCTCACCGCGGCGCCGGTGAAATCGATCGGCGAGGCGACCAGTGAGGCGAGGTCGGCCTCTGACAGGCCCAGCCGCTCGTCGCCGGCAAGCCGGGCGAACAGGTCGTTGTCGGCCGCACCCTTCTCGCGCATCTCGAGGGCAACCGCGACGGCATGCTGCTTGACCGCTTCATAGGCCGACTCCCGACCGACCCCGTGCCGAACGGACGCCATCAGGACCTTGGTCGTCGCGAGGAAGGGCAAGTAGCGGTCGAGCTCACGCTGGACCACGGCCGGGAAGACGCCGAACTCGTCGAGCACCGTCAGGAATGTCTCGAACAGCCCGTCTGCGGCATAGAAGGCATCCGGCAGGGCCACCCGCCGGACCACCGAGCACGACACATCGCCCTCGTTCCACTGGTCGCCGGCCAGCTCGCCGACCATCGACGCATAGCCGCGCAGGATGACCGCGAGCCCGTTGACGCGTTCGCACGACCGCGTGTTCATCTTGTGCGGCATCGCGCTGGAGCCGACCTGGCCGGGACGGAAGCCCTCGGTGACGGTCTCGTTGCCTGCCATCAGACGGATCGTGGTGGCGAGATTGGACGGCGCGGCGACCAGCTGGACGAGCGCGGTCACGACGTCATAGTCGAGCGAGCGCGGATAGACCTGCCCGACACTCGTCAGAACCTTGTCGAAGCCGAGGTGACGGGCGACGCGCTGCTCCAGCTCCGCGAGCCGGGCCTCGTCGCCACCGAGCAGGTCCAGCTGGTCCTGGCTCGTGCCGACGGGGCCCTTGATGCCGCGCAGCGGATAGCGCGCGATGAGGTCATCGAGTCGTTCGACCGCGACGATCAGCTCATCGGCCACCGTGGCGAAGCGCTTGCCCAGGGTCGTCGCCTGGGCTGCGACGTTGTGGCTCCGACCCGCCATCACGAGCTCGGCATGCTCGGTCGCGAGCCGCCCGAGTCGGGCCAGCGTCGCCACGGCACGATCGCGCATCACTTCGAGCGATGCCTTGATCTGCAGCTGCTCGACATTCTCGGTCAGGTCACGCGAGGTCATCCCCTTGTGGATGTGCTCGGTGCCGGCCAGCGCGGCGAATTCCTCGATGCGGGCCTTCACGTCGTGGCGGGTGATCTGCTCGCGTGCGGCGATCGAGCCGAGATCGACCCGGTCGATGACCGACTCATAGGACTCGATGACGCCGTCGGGCGTCTCCACACCCAGATCCTTCTGCGCCTTGAGCACGGCGATCCAGAGCCGGCGCTCGAGCACGATCTTGTGCTCCGGCGACCAGATCCGCGCCACCTCTGGCGAGGCGTATCGGTTGGCGAGGACATTGGGAGTGGTCACGGCTCTATTCTCTCCTGTTCTTGGCCATGCTCGGCCGCCAGGGCGATGTCGGTCCGGTGGTGGGAGCCGCGGATGTGGATCAGGTCGACCCCCGCGTATGCGCGCCGTCGCGCCTCCGCGAGGTCCGCTCCGACCGCCGTGACCGACAGGACGCGGCCACCGGAGGTCACCAGCTTGCCGTCCTCGAGCGCCGTGCCGGCGTGAATCACGTCGACTCCGTCGAGCGCGGCAACCTCGTCGAGGCCATCGATCACATCACCCTTGCGGGGATCTTCGGGATAGCCCTCGGCCGCGACGACAACCGTGACCGACGACGACGATGCCCACTGCGGCAGGCCGACCTCGGCGAGTCCGCCGATCGCCGCGCCGTAGAGCAGCGCTGACAGGGGCGTGCGCAGGAGGGCCAGGATCGACTGCGTCTCCGGATCGCCGAAACGGGCGTTGAACTCGATGACCCGCACCCCGCGACTGGTCAGCGCGAGACCCGCATAGAGCAGGCCCTGAAAGGGAGTCCCCCGACGAGCCATCTCCTGCACGGTCGGCACGAGCACCCGCCGCGACACCTCGGCGACCAGGTCGTCGGGAGTCCAGTCGAGCGGTGTGTAGGCGCCCATGCCTCCGGTGTTGGGCCCACCGTCGCCGTCCAGCGCGCGCTTGAAGTCCTGGGCCGGCTGCAACGGCAGCACAGTCTCGCCGTCGGTGATCGCGAACAGCGACACCTCGGGGCCGTCGAGGAACTCCTCGATGACGACCCGATCGCACGCTGCCGCATGGTCGATCGCCGCCTGACGGTCGTCCGTGACGACGACGCCCTTGCCGGCCGCGAGCGCATCGTCCTTGACGACATAGGGCGGACCGAACGCATCCAGCGCATCCTGGACCTGTTCGGCGGTCTCGCACACGTGCGCCATCCCGGTCGGCACGTCGGCGCCCGCCATGACCTGCTTGGCGAATGCCTTGGAACCCTCGAGCTGGGCCGCCTCGCGCGACGGTCCGAAGCAGGCGATGCCCGCGGCGCGTACGTCGTCGGCCACCCCCGCGACGAGCGGAGCCTCCGGACCGATCACGACGAGGTCGGCGCCGATCGTGGTTGCCAGAGCGGCGACCGCCGCTCCATCCATCGGGTCGACCTGGTGCAGCGTCGCGACCTCGGCGATGCCGGGGTTGCCCGGCGCGGCATGAACCTCGGTGACCTGGGGGTCTCGGGACAGGGCGAGGGCGAGGGCGTGCTCGCGGCCGCCGGTGCCGATGACTAGCGTCTTCACGGAAGTCGAGCCTATCGGCACCTCGCCGATCAGAGCAGGTCGTGCCGGACGATGGTCTGCTCGCGGTCAGGTCCGACGCCGATCGTGGAGATCCGTGCGCCCGAGATCTTCTCGAGGGCCAGCACATAGTCCTGCGCCGACTGCGGGAGATCCTCGAACTCGCGCGCGCCGGAGATGTCGTCGTGCCACCCGTCGAAGTGCTCATAGATCGGCTTGGCGTGGTGGAACCCGGTCTGCGTCATCGGCATCTCTTCGACCCGCTCGCCGTCGACGTCATAGGCGACGCACACCGGGATACGGTCCCACCCGGTCAGCACGTCGAGCTTGGTGAGGACGAAGTCGGTGACGCCGTTGATTCGAGCGGCGTAGCGCGCGATCGGCGCGTCATACCAGCCACAGCGGCGGGGACGGCCGGTCGTCGTGCCGAACTCGGCGCCGTTCTTGCGGAGCCGCTCGCCGTCGTCGTCGAACAGCTCGGTCGGGAAAGGCCCCTCACCGACGCGCGTCGCGTATGCCTTGACGATGCCGATGACCCGGGTGATCTCGGTCGGCGCTATGCCCGACCCGGTGCAGGCGCCGCCGGTCGTCGCGGACGACGAGGTCACGAACGGGTAGGTGCCATGGTCGACGTCCAGCAGAGTCGCCTGTCCTGCCTCCAGCAACACCGTCTTGTCGGCGGCGAGCGCCTCGTGCAGCAGGAGCGGTGTGTCGGCCATCATCGGGCGGAGCCGATCGACGTAGGACAGCAGCTCCTCGACGATCTCGTCGACCTCGACCGCACGGCGGTTGTAGATCTTGGTCAGGATCTGGTTCTTGAGCTCGAGGGCGCCCTCGACCTTCTGGCGCAGGATCTTCTCGTCGAACAGGTCCTGGATGCGGATGCCGAGCCGGTTCATCTTGTCGGCGTACGTCGGGCCGATTCCCCGCCCCGTCGTGCCGATCTTGCGGCTGCCGAGGAAGCGCTCGGCAACCTTGTCCATCGTCCGGTTGTAGTCGGCGATGACGTGAGCGTTGGCGCTGATCACGAGCTTGGAGGTGTCGATGCCACGCTCCTCGAGGCCGTCGATCTCCTCGAACAGGACCTTGAGGTCGACCACGACGCCGTTGCCGATGACCGGCACGCAGCCGGGGCTGAGGATGCCGCTGGGCAGGAGGTGGAGGGCATATTTCTGGTCACCGATGACGACGGTGTGACCGGCGTTGTTGCCGCCGTTGAACTTCACGACATAGTCGACCCGGCTGCCAAGGATGTCCGTGGCCTTGCCTTTGCCTTCATCGCCCCACTGGGCGCCGACGATCACGACTGCGGGCATGGGATGCACCCCTCACACATGCGACAAGCCCCGTTCGCGCGGGGCTCTTACTGCGACAGTCTAGCCGAAATGGCGCACGGTCGTGTGGGTCAATCCGCCCGACGTGCGCGGTAGGCCGCGACCGCCGCCCGGTTGCCGCAGGTCACGCTGCAGAACCGGCGGGACCGGTTGCGGGACAGATCGAGCACGACGTCGTCACAGTCCGGGTCGGCGCACACGCCCAGCCGCGACAGCTCGTCGGCCCGGATCACGTCGATCATCGCCATCGCACTCTCGACCGCTATGCGGGTGGCCAGCGGCCCGTCGTCGTCGGCCGCGTGGATGTGCCAGTCGACCTCGCCATGGCGCACCAGCTGCGGGCGAGCCTCGCCGTCGCGAAGCACCCGGTTGATGATCTCCACCGTCTCGTCACGCGGGCTCGTGAGGAGCTCACGGAGCATCCCGCGCAGCGAACGGACCTCGTCCAGCTCGGCGCGATCACCGACCAGTCTCCCGGTGTATCCGTGCTCGACGAAGAACTCGCCGAGCTGTTCGGTCGTCGTCATGGTGTCGGGCTCCTCCGCGGAGTTGACCAGGGCGACAGCCGACTGCAATGCGAGTCCCGTGTCATGAGCAAAGAGCACATTGACACCTTACATCGCGGACACGTACTGTCATGTGTCATGTCCACGTTGACCCATGACAAGCGGATCGCCCCACCCTCTCGCACAGCCCCTGGGCTGGTGCTCGCCCTCCTTTCTGCGGCGTCATTCGCACTCTCCGGGCCGCTGGCCAAAGGATTGATCGACTCAGGGTGGACGGCCGGTGCAGCCGTGACGGCACGCGTCCTGATCGCTGCGGCCGTCCTGATCGGGCCAGCGCTCGTTGCTCTGCGGGGGCGTTGGTTCCTCGTGCGCCGCAACCTCGGGTTGCTCGTGGCATACGGACTCATCGCGATCGCCGGCTGCCAGCTGGCCTACTTCAACGCCGTCGACCACATGGAGGTCGGCGTCGCGATCCTGATCGAGTTCACGTCACCAGTCGCAGTGATCGGCTGGCTGTGGTTCCGGCACGGCCAACGACCCAGCCGGCTCACCGTCGCAGGTGCGGTGCTCGCCATCATCGGGCTCATGCTCGTGCTGAACCTGGTGTCCGGGGCTGACCTCGACACGGTCGGCGTCCTCTGGGCGCTGGGCGCGATGGCCGGTGCAGCGTTCTACTGGATCATCTCCGCGGATGAGGACAACGGCCTGCCGGGCATCGTGCTCGCTGCCGGTGGGCTCCTGGTCGGCGGGATCGTGCTCCTGGTGGCTGGACTGATAGGGATCGTCCCGATCGCGACCTCACGCGCCGATGTCGTCCTCGCCGGGTCGCCCGTGCCGTGGTGGATCCCGGTGACCTCTCTTGGTGTGGTGACGGCGGGCCTCGCGTACGTCCTGGGGATCGCTGCCAGCCGCCGACTCGGTTCACGGTTGGCGGCATTCGTGGGACTGACCGAGGCGGTGGCAAGTGTGGTGTTCGCCTGGCTCCTGCTCGACGAGGCGCCTGCCGCGATCCAGCTCGCTGGAGGAGTGCTGATCCTTCTCGGAGTCGTCGCCGTACGCCTGGGCGAGCCGCGCGTGACGAGCGGTCCAGATGTCGGTGACGCTGCAACACCCTAGGCTGGCGGTCTCATGAAGACTCTCCTCGCAATCGCCAATGCCGACGCCGGCACCGCCGACGAAGAAGCCGTCGACAGCGTCGTGACGGCCCTGCGAGACGACTTCGACGTGGAGCTGGTCACGACCTCGACGCCCGAGGACCTGTCAGAAGCTCTGGCCGCGCGGCCGGAGCTGCACTCCGTGGTCGTGCTCGGTGGAGACGGCAGCCTGCACGCGGTCGTTGCTGCGCTGCGGACCGACGGACGACTTGACGATGTCGTGATCGGACTCGTGCCGCTCGGCACGGGCAACGACTTCGCCGCGACCCTCGCCCTGCCCGAAGACTGTGTCAAGGCGGCCCAGGTGATCATCGCCGGCCGCACCCAGGAGATCGACCTGATCATCGACGACGAGGACCGGGTCGTGGTCAATGCGGCGCACATCGGCATCGGTGCGGAAGCCGCCCGGGCGGCCCGCCCCTGGAAGAAGCTCGGTCCGGCGGGATATGTCATCGGCGCAGTCCTCACCGGCCTGCGGGGACTCACCCGCCCGGGCGCGCACCTGGAGATCACCGTCGATGACGAGACCCTCCCGCGCACGGAGCCGGTCATCCAGGTCGCGATCGGCAATGGCCGCTATGTCGGCGGCGGGGCACCGCTGCTGCCGCGGGCCGAACCGTCCGACGGGCTGCTCGACGTGTCGGTCTCCTACACCGAGTCGCCCCGGCGCCGCATCGCCTATGCCTGGAACGTCCGTCGAGGAGACCATCACCGCCGCGACGACGTCGTCTATGTGCGCGGCACCCGCGTCACCGTGCGGGGCGAGGCCCTGCCGTGCACGAGTGACGGCGAGATCACTTCGCCGTCGACCGAGCATGGCTGGCGTATCAAGGCGGCCGCACTCACGATGTACGTCCCCTGACCCGAGGCCCGGCGTAGGTCAGCCCTGAGGCGCGACCAGCTCTGCATATGCCTCGGGGCTCGACTCGTGCAGGAACTCACGGCAGCGGTGCGCCTCACCTTCGTCACCGAATCGCTCCGACGCATCCGCGAGGGCGACGAGCGCACGGAGGAACGGGCGGTTGGGCTCGTGATTCCATGGCAGCGGACCGTGACCCTTCCAGCCGTTGCGCCGAAGCAGGTCGAGCGAGCGGTGATAGCCGGTGCGCGCGAAGGCATACGCCTCGAGATCGAGTCCGTCTGCGAGCGCCAGCTCCGCCAGCACGATCCAGGCCAGCGCCGATTCCGGGTGGGAAGCGGCCACGTTCTTGGGGTCGTCACCCTCGGCGAGCGAGGCCGCACCGGGATCTTCGGGCAGCAGGGTAGCGGGCGGTTCACCGAACAAATTGGTCATGCCCGCACCCTACGGCGTGCTCTCGACACCGGACGGGCGGCGCAGGCCGATCACCGCAAGGGTGCCCAGCAGACCAACCACCGTCAGCGCCACGATGATCTGGATCGCGGTGGTCATGCCGGGCAGCAACGTGTCCTTCTCGGTGACTCCCGAGCCTGCTCCGATGACTGCGGAGATCACCGCGAGCATCACCGCGCCTCCGATCTGGACACTGGTGTTGACCAGCCCAGATGCCAACCCCTGCTCGTGGTCGGCGACCCCGGAGGTCGCCTGCGCGTTGATCGCCGGGAAGCACAGGGCGAAGCCAAGTCCGAGCAGGAGCATCGTCGGCAGCAGGAAGTTGGCGTATCCCATGTCGGGCGTCACTCGCAGGAACAGCGCATAGCCGGTCGCGAACGACGCGAGTCCGGCGGCAATCACCAGACGAGTGTCGAATCGCTCGAGGACGGAGCCCATCTTGACCGCGCTGGCGACGACCAGGATGCCGGCAGGCAGGAACCCGAGAGCCATCGCCATCGGCGACCAGCCGAGTGCATTCTGCAGGTAGAGCGTGACGACGAACTGGAACGCGACGTAGCCGCCGAACATCACCGCGCCGGCGAGGTTGGCATGCACGACGCTGGCCGATCGCAGGATCCCCAGACGTACGAGCGGGTGCTCGTGACGAAGCTCAACCACGACGAACACCACTGCCAGGAGGGCGCTCGTCACAAGCAAGGCCCATGTCGCCGGGTTGTCCCAGCCGCGGGTGGGCGCCTCAACGACGGCATAGACCAGGACCAGCAGGGAGGCCGTGCTGGTGAATGCTCCGAGGAGGTCGAAGTGCTTGAGCGAAGAGGTCTGACGCGCTGCCCGGGGTACGACCTTGAGGCCCACGAACAGCAGAAGCAGGGCCGCCGGGCCGGGGAGCAGGAAGGTCATGCGCCAACCGAGCTCGGTGAGGATGCCGCCGAAGACCAGCCCCATCGAGAATCCACTGGCACCGCAGACGGTGTAGACACTGAAGGCGCGGTTGCGGGCCGGACCTTCGGCGAAGGTCGTCGTGATGATCGACAGACCGGCCGGCACGGTGAACGCGGCCGCGACGCCCTTGAAGAATCGAAGGCCGATCAGAGCCAGGTCATTGCTGAGGAAGGCGCTCACCACCGAGGCGACGCCGAACGCACCGACTGCGATGAGGAACACCGACCGGCGGCCGAGCAGGTCGGCGGCGCGGCCACCCAGGAGCAGGAAGCCGCCGTAGCCGAGGACATATCCCGACACGATCCACTGCAGACCGGCCGGTGACATGCCGAGGTCCTCACCGATCGATGGCAGGGCGACGCCGACCATCGAGATGTCGAGGCCGTCGAGGAACAGGGCACCGCCCAGGACGACGAGCAGGAGCCAGGTCCTCCCGGACCACCCACTGCCTTCGGTGACGTGCAGATCGGTGGGGTCAGGCTTGAGGTCTGTCAGGACTGAGGTCATGTCATCAGTCTTATGCATCTGCATCTAATGCGCAAGCAACTAATGCATGAACATACTATGCATGAGCAGTGATAGTGTTCACACGTGTCGAACGTGTCCGATGACAAGCTTGCCGCTTCGTGGCATGAGCTGATGGGGCGCTACAACCGGCTGGCCTGCCGGCTCGATCGTGAGCTCGGCGCCAAGCACGGACTCACCTCCAGCGAGTTCGAGGTCCTGCAGCTGCTCCACGGTGCCAAGGCCGGCGGCAAGGTGCGGACTGCCGATCTCGGCGACCGCGTGCACCTGAGCCAGAGCGCGCTGTCGCGGCTCATCAGCCGCCTGGAGAATGACAGGCTCGTGTGCCGCAACACCTGCTCGGACGACCGTCGCGCCCAGTGGACAGAGATCACCACCGAGGGCCGCGCGCGCTACAAGGCCGCGCGCCCGACGCAACGCGCGATCCTGCGCGAGGAGTCCGGCGACTGCGCACAACTCGCCACCGGCGTGCTGCTCCCAGCCGCCGACTCCGCCGTCTAGAGCTTGGTTCCGGCGCTGCGAAGGTTGGCGCAGGCCTCGGCGACACGCGTCGCCATGCCGGCCTCGGCGGCCTTGCCCCAGGCACGGGGGTCATAGACCTTCTTGTTGCCGACCTCGCCGTCGACCTTGAGGACGCCGTCGAAGTTGGCGAACATGTGCGCTGCGACCGGACGCGTGAACGCATACTGCGTGTCTGTGTCGACATTCATCTTGACCACGCCATAGTCGACAGCCGCCGAGATCTCTTCGGGCAGCGAGCCCGAGCCGCCGTGGAACACCAGATCGAACGGCGACTCCTTGCCGTACTTCTCGGAGACGGCCTCCTGGGCGGCCTTCAGGATCTCCGGTCGGAGGCTGACGTTGCCGGGCTTGTAGACGCCATGGACGTTGCCGAACGTAAGCGCTGTCATGTAGCGCCCCTGCTCACCGAGGCCGAGGGCTGCCGCCGTCGCGAGCGCGTCATCGGGGGTCGTGTAGAGGTGCTCCCCCATGCCGCCCTCGACGCCATCCTCCTCGCCGCCGACGACACCGATCTCGACCTCGAGGATGATGTTGGCGGCGGCGCAGGCGGCCAGCAGCTCCTCGGCGATCTGCAGGTTCTCCTCGAGCGGCACGGCCGAGCCATCCCACATGTGCGACTGGAAATAGGGGAGTCCGCCGGCCTTGACCCGCTCGGCTGACAGCGCCACGAGGGGTCGGACGAAGCCGTCGAGCTTGTCCTTGGGGCAGTGGTCGGTGTGCAGCGCCACGTTGACCGGGTAGTTCTTGGCGACCTCGGCGGCGAAGGCCGCGAAGGCCATCGAGCCCGCCACCATGTTCTTGACCGTCGGCCCGGAGAGGTATTCCGCCCCGCCGGTCGACACCTGGATGATCCCGTCGCTCTCGGCCTCGGCGAACCCGGCCAGCGCCGCGTTGAGCGACTGGGACGACGAGACGTTGATGGCCGGATAGGCGAACGACTCGCGCTTGGCCTTGTCGAGCATCTCGGCGTAGACCTCGGGTGTGGCGATGGGCATGCGGATCTCCTGGGGGCTGGCTGGGGGTTGCGCACCAGTATCCCAGTCCGAGCGTCTACCGGCGAGTCACCTCAGGCCAATGCCTTGACCGCGGCCCGCGCAGCCACCTGGATCGGGCTCCAGACCGAGGAGAATGGGGGCGCGTATGCGAGGTCGAGCATCACGACCTCGTCGATCGTGAGGCCGGCCGCGAGCGCGGTGCCCGCCACGTCGATGCGCAGGGCCGCGTCCTCGGCGCCGACGATCTGCGCGCCGAGCAGTCGCCTCGACGACCGATCGGCGATCATCACGACCGTCATGGTGCCGGGGTCGGGCATGTAGCCGGCGAAGTTGGTCGTCTCGATCGACACGACGACGGGGTCGAATCCCGCATCACGGGCCTGCTGCTCGCCCAGCCCCGTGCGCGAAATCTCCAGCGAACAGAACTTGGTGATCGCCGTCTGCACGACACCCGGGAACGTCAGGGTGGGCGCTTCTCCCAGCAGGTCGGAGGCGATGCTGTCGGCGGCGACCATCCCCTGTTTGTTGGCGTGGGTCCCGAGCGGGAGGTGCACCAGCTCGCGGGTCACCCGGTCCGTTGTCACGACGCAGTCGCCGGCCGCCCAGATGTCGTCGAACCCCTCCACTCGTTGGTGGTCGTCGACGACGATTCCGCCCTTGGCGCCGAGCGGCAGTCCTGCCTCGCCGGCGATCGTGGAGCGGGCCGTGACCCCGAGACCAAGGATCACCAGGTCAGCCGGATAAGTGCCGTCGTCGGTCTCGACCGCGCGGACCTGCCCATCGGCGACCGCGAAGCCGGTGACCGCGGTGCTCGGCCTCAGGTGGATGCCGCGGCCGCGCATCGCGTCGGCGATCTGCTCGCCCAGCTCAGCCTCGACGATCGGTAGCGGGTTCGGCGCCTGCTCGACGACCGTCGTGTCGAAGCCACGCACGACGCAGGCCTCGGCGATCTCGAGGCCGATGTAGCCGCTGCCGACGACCACGACATTGCGCGGACCGGCGGCGAGCCCGTCGATCAGGGCCTGTCCGTCGTCGAGCGACTGTACGCCGTGGATGCCGGCGGCATCGATGCCCGGCAGGTCGGGGCGCACGGGTTCGGCTCCCGTCGCGATCACCAGCCGGTCGTAGGCGACATCATCGCCTCCACCGACCGACACGGTGCGTGCCTGCGGGTCGATGGCGGTCGCCTCTGACTCGAGCCGAAGGTCGATGCCGTTGGCGCGGTGCTCGTCGGGCGTCCGGGCCACCAGATCGTCCGCCGATGCGACGTCGCCTGCGACCCAATAGGGGATGCCGCAGGCGGAGTAGGACGTCCGGGTGCCGCGTTCGAGCACGATCACCTCATCGTCTTCGCCCAGGCGCTTGCGCACGCCGGAGGCCACGGACATACCGGCCGCATCCCCACCGATGACCACCACTCGAAAGCCCATGCCTCGACCTTACCGACGCCCGTCAGACGAGTGATTTCTCGAACCAGTGGTCGGCATAGGGGTTGTCGTTGTAGGGCTGGACCTCGACATAGCCGGCCGCGCGATACATCGCGATCGCGGCGGTCAGCGCCCGGTTGGTGTCGAGCCGGACGACGTCGTGCCCCATCGCGAGCGCCTCCGACTCGAGCCGGCGCAGGAGCCTGCCAGCGAGTCCCTTGCCCCGCCACTGCGGGTGCACCCACATGCGCTTGATCTCCGCGGCGCCATCTGCCAACGCCTGCAGGCCACCGCAGCCGACCGCCACCCCATCGCTGCTGGCGACCACGAAGCGGCCCGTCCGACCGCCCAGCGCCTCCTCGTCGGCGGCCGCTTCAGCCACATCGAAGCCCGCTGCAAATGTCTCGTCCAGCTCCCGCAGGTATGCCCCGATCGCGGTCCGCGCGGATGGCGACCTCACGTCGACGACGTCGATCACGACTGTCACGAGACCTCCGGTCCGAGGTCCGCGTGCTGACGGATCCAGGTATGCATGGCGATCGCGGCCGCCGCGCCAGCGTTGATCGAACGCGTCGAGCCGAACTGGGCGATCGAGAGCGTACGTCCACAGGCGTCGCGCGCCTCGGCCGAGAGCCCCGGCCCCTCCTGCCCGAAGACCAGCACACAGTCGTGCGGCAGCTCCGCGGACTCGATCGGCACCGAGTCCTCGACGTTGTCGATACCGATCACGGCGAGCTTCGAATCGCCGGCCCAGGCCGCGAAGTCAGCCACCGAGACGTGGTGGCGCACGTGCTGGTAGCGGTCCGTGACCATGGCGCCCCGACGGTTCCAGCGCTTCTTGCCGATGATGTGCACCTCGGCGACGGCAAATGCGTTGGCGGTGCGCACGATGGATCCGATGTTGAAGTCGTGCTGCCAGTTCTCGATCGCCACATGCAGGGGGTGCCGGCGCAGGTCAAGGTCGGCGACGATCGCCTCGAGCTTCCAGTAGCGGTAACGATCGACGACGTTGCGGCGGTCGCCATCGCGCAGGAGCTCCGGATCGTAGTGATCCCCGTCCGGCTCCACGCCCTCCCATGGGCCGACGCCGACGCCGGCCTCAGGCTCGGTCATGCCGGCGGTGCCACGATCCCGAACTCGACGCGGTAGGCCCGGATCGCGTCGAGGTGCTCGGCATGGTGTCCGGTCTGCTCGACATACTCGACGATCTGACCGAAGTCGATGATCGACAGAACCGGGATGCCGAAATCACGCTCGACCTCTTGGATCGCCGACAGCTCGCCGCGACCACGCTCCTGCCTGTCGACAGCGACCAGGATCCCGGCGGAGCGGGCGCCCTCCCCCTCGATGATCTCCATGACCTCACGGATCGCGGTACCGGCGGTGATGACATCGTCGACGACCAGAACCCGCCCGGCGAGCGGCGATCCGACGATCAGGCCGCCTTCACCGTGATCCTTGGGCTCCTTGCGGTTGAAGCACCACGGCACGTCACGGGCATACCGCTCGGACAGCTGCACAGCGGCAGCCGAAGCAATCGGAATTCCCTTGTATGCCGGGCCGAGCAGCACATCGAACTCGATGCCGCTCCGGTCGATCGCGGCGGCGTAGAACCGGCCGAGGCCGGCCAGCCGCTCGCCGGTGTTGAACAGCCCGGCATTGAAGAAGTAGGGCGACGTGCGACCGGACTTCAGCGTGAACTCGCCGAAGCGGAGCACCTCGTGCTCGAGGGCGAACTCGATGAACTCGCGCTGGTAGTCCTGCATGGGAGCAAGGGTAGGGCGATCAGTCCTGGTCGACGGGGCGGGGCTTGCTCTTGTCGATCGTCTCGATGAGCTCGCCGATCACGACGTTGCGGTTGCGGGTGTGGAACAGCTCGGAGCAGGTCAACATCGTGATGAGAGCCTCGGTCGGCCGCTGAGCGCGCGCCTTCGGGTCCGGCACAGGCCACAACGGCCAGCCGACCGCGAAGTCGACCGTGATCGAGGTGCCGGAGTTGCGAAGCTTGTAGGTGTAGATGTTGCGGCGGGTCTCCACCTCGACGAGGTCGCCCCGCTTGAGCTTGGGGAACTTGCTGAACGGTTCGCCGTGCGTGACGCGGTGGCCAGCAATCGCGAAGTTGCCGATCTGGCCAGGCTTGGCTGACGTGGTGTCCCAGCCGATCCCGCGCGCCAATGCCTTGTCATCGAACCCCTTGACGATCGGCACCTCGTAGTCGTCGCCGAAGCGCTCGACCCGCAGGAGCCCGATCGCGTTGCCATCGATGCCCTTGCCCCAGTCGACCTCGAGGCTCTGCTTGATGTCGGCCTGTCGCTGCTTGGCGACGATGTTGGTGCCGAAGTACTGCCACGCGAAATAGAGCATGACCCCGAGTCCTGCGAGGATCAAGGTGATGCCGAGGACTGTCGCAAGGCGGCGCCCGGCGCCCTTGCGCGGCCGCGTCGGGGTCGTCGTGACAGTCATGGGGTGATTGTGTCACTTCGCTCCTCGGCCGCTCCTCGAAAGTGGCAAAGAAATACTTGAAAATTGTCGAAACGGTGTTCGCGCTTGTCCTACTGCCGTAATATTATGACCGCAGGGTCAACGGGCACATTTTGCTGTTGGCGCCTGTTGTCGCCCCACCGTTTCACCCCCCGAGAACGGTGGGGCGACTTATGTCCCCAGCCGTGTGACACTGCCTGACGACACCGCCGCATCACACGACGTCGAGACTCGCCGCATCCGCCGTCCGGAACGACCTGGCGAACAGCAGGACCAACGGGATCAGGACCAGCGGGATGACGAACGCCCAGCGCAGGTGGTCGGCCGACGCCGCCGCCCCGATGAGCCCTCCTCCGAGGATCGCGCCGAGGTAGTTGGCAATGTTCATCCGGGCGATCGCCACATCCAGGGCCGTGGGCGGAACGGCGCCGGCCAGGGCGGCGAAGGACAACGGAGCGAGGATCGCGAGGCCGAGTCCAGCGACGAAGAAGCCCACGATCGCCATCACCGACGATGCTGCCGAGACCACCACCGCCAAGCCCGCAATGCCGGTGACCGTACCGACAGCAACGACTGTCGTCGCACCGACCCGGCGGACCACGATGTCACCACCGAATCGAGAGATCAGCGCCCCGGCCTGGTATGCCCCATAGGCCAGCGGGGCGACGCTGGCGGTGGAGTCGAGCGCGTCCTCGAGATAGACGCTGCTCCACGTGAGGATCCCGGTGTCGGCGGCATAGAACAGCAGGATCACCAGGCCGAACACCAGAATCGGTCGCAAGGGCAGGTCCAGTCCCCTCGCCGACAACCCCGCGTCATGCTCCTGCACCTCGATGAAGTGCGGAGCCGCCGCGATGGCGACGATCCACGCGAAGATCGCGATCACCACGAGGGAGACCGCCAACGGCAGCTCGACCTCGGCCGCGCCGGCCGCAAACAGGGCGCCGACGATTCCACCCACCGACCACAGCCCGTGAAAGCTCGCCATGACACTTCGGCCGTAGGCATGCTGCACGCGTACGCCCTGCATGTTCATGCCCGCATCGACCGCGCCGACCCCCAGGCCGTAGACGATGAACGCGATCACGACGAGCGGAAGGGTCGGTGCGATGCCGACCAGCAGCGCGCCCAGGCCGATCGTGAGCAGAGCCAGCCTGAATGCCATGGCGCTCGTCCGGCGCTCGGCGATCATGCCGGCCAACACGCTGCCAACGCCCGAGACCACTGCGACGAGCACCAGGATGCCGGTCAACCCGCCGTCGCCGATGTCGAACGTGTCCTTGATCCGCGGGGCCTGCGTCACGATCGCCGCGAACACGAGGCCCTGGACGAAGAAGCCGGCGGCTACTGCGACTCGCGTCCGGGTGAGGTCGGCATTCATCGCGCCATCGTAGGCGCGGCTAGGGTCGAGGAGACATGAAGACCTCCAGCGCACGCATCGCAGGGTTGGGCACCACGATCTTCGCCGAGATGAGTGCCCTCGCCAGCCGGACCGGCTCGGTCAATCTCGGTCAGGGCTTTCCCGACACCGACGGCCCGTCGGAGATCATCGACCAGGCGGTCCATGCGCTGCGAAACGGCCGCAACCAATACGCTCCAGGCGCCGGCGTGCCCGAGCTGCGTCTGGCGATTGCCGACCACCAGCGTCGCTTCTATGGCCTGAACCACGATCCCGAGAGCGAGATCGCGGTGACCACCGGGGCGACCGAAGCGATCGCGGCCGCCCTGCTCGGGCTCATCGATCCCGGCGACGAGGTCATCGTGCTCGAGCCCTACTACGACTCCTACGTCGCGGTGCTGCAGATGGCGGGGGCCGTACGCCGTCCAGTGACCCTGCGCGCACCGGATTTCCGACTGCCGCTCGACGAGCTGCGAGCTGCCGTGTCGCCGCGGACCACGGCGATCCTGCTCAACACGCCGCACAATCCCACCGGAACCGTGCTGCGACGCGACGAGCTCGACGCAATCGCCGACATCGCCATCGAGCACGACCTCGTCGTGATCAGCGACGAGGTGTACGAGCACCTCACCTTCGACGGCCTTCACCACATCCCGATCGCGACCCTGCCCGGCATGTCGGATCGGACCTTGACGATCTCCAGCGGCGGCAAGAGCTTTTCCTTCACCGGGTGGAAGATCGGGTGGGCCGCCGGCCCCAAGCCGCTCGTGCAGGCGATGCTCGGTGCCAAGCAGTTCCTCACCTACACCTCCGGGTCACCCCTGCAGCCGGCAATCGCCCAGGCTCTGGGCGCTGACGACGCCTACTTCGATGACTTCACCGCCCAGCTGCAGGTCCAGCGCGACCTGCTCTGCGGCGGTCTTGCCGACATCGGCTTCGAAGTGCACATTCCCGAGGGCACCTACTTCGCCACGACCGACATCCGGCCGTTCGGCTTCGAGGACGGGCTGGAGTTCTGCCGGATGTTGCCGGACCGGGTCGGCGTGGTCGCGATCCCCCATCAGGTGTTCTACGACGACGTCGAGGCGGGCCGGCCGCTCGTGCGCTGGGCTTTCTGCAAACGTCCCGAGGTCATCGCCGAGGCGCTCGACCGATTGACCGGCCTCACCATACGGCGGTGAGTTGGCCGCTCCCACCTCCGTACGGCGGTGAGTTGGCGACCTATCAAAGTGGCGGAAAGGTCGCTAGGTCACCGCTCGCTGCGCGGGACGTGGTCAGCGGTAGTTGGGCGCCCGGCCGGTGCCCGCGACGACCCCTTTGTGGAGCATCGGCTGGACCCTCGGGCGGACGAGCTCAGACAGCACGATGACGCTGGTCGAGCGTACGACCGAACCGGACTGACTGATGTGCAGCAGCGTGGCCTGGAGGTCCTCGTGCGAGGTTGCCGCGATCTTGCACACCACATCGGCTGTCCCACTCGTGACATAGGCCTCGAGGACATTGGGGAGTGATTCGAGCTCATCGGTCACGGCATCGAGCGAGCCCTGCGCGATCTCGAGGGTGACGAACGACAGAACCGGGTGGCCGGCGGCGACCAGGTCTATGTCGGGACCATATCCGGTGATGACGCCGGACCGCTCGAGCTTCGCCAGTCGCGACTGCACAGTCGCGCGGGCGACCTTGGTGAGCCGGGACAGCTCGAGGTCCCCGACCCTCGGGTGCTCGCGCAACGCATCGATGAGTGCCGCATCGAGCTGATCCATATCGCCTCCGGCTGAGCAGATTGTCTACCAGATCTGCAGTCTATGCCTCGTTCATGGCACATGTGTGCATCGCCGACTGTGCCGCTTGCCCATCGCAGCACGATGGGGTGGGCTGGTCGCATGACCATCGACCTGACTGACGCCGAACGCCTTGCCGAGCTCGACCTCGCCCAGCTCAAGCAACTGGTCGGTCTGGTCGAGTACGACACGACCACCGACCCCTTTCCAGTCACCGGATGGGACGCCGTGGTCTGGGCGGTCGGCAACGCCACGCAGTCTGCGCACTTCTACATGTCCGCGTTCGGGATGGATCTGGTCGCCTACTCAGGTCCCGTGACCGGCAACCGCGACCATCATTCCTCCGGCCTGGATTGGGGGGCCGTCCGCTTCGGCCTGACGGGCGGGGTCGCCCCCGCGAGCCCGATCCTCGACCATCACCGTGCGCACGGTGACGGTGTCATCGACATCGCTCTGGAGGTGCCAGACGTCGACACGTGCGTCGACCACGCGCGCGCCGAGGGCGCGACCATCCTCGAGGAGCCGCACGACCTCACCGACGAGCACGGCACGGTCCGCATCGCCGCCATCGCGGCATACGGCGACACCCGTCACACCATCGTCGACCGCAGTGCCTACACCGGGCCCTATCTCCCCGGCTATGTCGAGCGCGCGTCCACGCTGGTCCGCGCGGCCGACGCGCCCAAGCGCATCTTCCAGGCCCTCGATCATGTCGTCGGCAACGTCGAGATCGGCCACATGGACG
This sequence comes from Aeromicrobium sp., assembly GCF_037719875.1. Taxonomy (GTDB): domain Bacteria; phylum Actinomycetota; class Actinomycetes; order Propionibacteriales; family Nocardioidaceae; genus Aeromicrobium. Next base: position 34,128 of record NZ_JBBJMJ010000012.1, read on the forward strand.
AGTGGGTCGACTTCTACAACCGGATCATGGGCTTCACCAACATGGCCGAGTTCGTGGGTGATGACATCGCGACCGAGTACAGCGCTCTGATGAGCAAGGTCGTCGCCAGCGGCAACCACCGGGTCAAGTTCCCCCTCAACGAGCCCGCGGTCGGCAAACGCAAGTCACAGATCGACGAGTATCTCGAGTTCTACCGCGGCCCTGGCGCCCAGCACCTCGCGCTCGCGACCAACGACATCCTCGACACCGTGGACCGGCTGCGCGCGGCAGGCATCGAGTTTCTCGACACCCCGGACTCCTATTACACCGACCCCGAGCTGCGGGAGCGCATCGGCAAGGTGCGAGTCCCGATCGAGGAGATTCAGCAGCGCGGGATCCTGGTCGACCGCGACGAGGACGGCTATCTCCTGCAGATCTTCACCAAGCCGATCGGCGACCGCCCGACAGTGTTCTTCGAGCTGATCGAGCGACACGGATCGCTCGGTTTCGGCAAGGGCAACTTCCAGGCTCTGTTCGAGGCGATCGAGCGCGAACAGGCCAAGCGCGGCAACTTCTGATCCTGGTCTGACCTGGGCGCACCGCCTCGCAGGCTTTCCGCCTCAGACCACTGCGAACGATTGCGCAGTCGCAACAACGAGCCCCACCTGTCTCCTTCTTCCAGGCGTTGACCCTCCGGCTGGCTCAGTGCACCGGCGCGTGCTGACCGGTCATCAGCGCCGCCAAGTCGTCTGGCTCCAGGAAGGAGGGAGGCGGCGGCGGACCCCAGTTGAACAAGCCCTCAGCGCCCTGGAAGACCTCCGGTTCCCACAGCTCCTCCTCGGGAATGCAGTCCATGTCGGAGTAGTACTCGCTGAAGTTGCCGGCCGGATCCTTGAGGTACCAGAAGAAGTTGGAGCCAGCGTGGTGTCGGCCGAGACCCCAGACATGACGGTCCGGATTGCCCTCGAGCATCGCCTTGGCGCCTCGACCGATGTCGTCGATGTCATTGACCTGCCACGACGTGTGGTGCAGGAAGTTGACCGGCGCTGCCAGGGCGAGCACGTTGTGGTGATCGACCGAACAGCGCATGAAAACACCCTTGCCGCCGATGTGATCGCTCACCTTGAAGCCGAGACCTTCGGTGAAGAAGCCCATCGTTGCCTCGAGGTTCGTTGTCCCCACCACGCAGTGGCCCAACTTCTTGGGTTTGATCGGAGTATCGCGCACCACCCCCGGAGCACGCCCGAAGCGGTCGATGCGGCCGGGACCGTTGTAGGGAGTGGGCGCGACGGTCTGCTGGTCCAGCCGGGGCGCCACCTCGATCCGCACGGTGAATCCAGACACCGGTTCGACCGCCGTGAGTGCCTGACCCTCGACGCTGCGCGGGACCCCCAGTCGCTCCAGTCGGGCGGCGACTCGTGCGAGGTCATCTTGGTCGTCGGCCCCGACGCCCAGCTCCACGAGCCGTCGCGACGGCGCATTGACGACGCGCAACTGCTCGCCCCCGTCCTCGGTGGCCAAGGAGCCGCTGCCCAGGTGCGTGAGACCGAAGTCGCTGTAGTACGCGATGGTCTCCGTCACATTGGGCACGCCCATCGTCACCCTGGTCAACCTGTGTAGCGCCATGTCAGGAGCCTTTGCGCGCGAGGTCATCCGCCGCGACAAACGTCTGCCGCATCTCCCCGACGCCCTCGATCCAGCTGACAAGCTCCTCACCGGGCTGCAGGAACCGCTGCGGATCCCGTCCGACGCCGACACCCGCCGGGGTGCCAGTAAAAATGATGTCCCCCGGATAAAGCGTGATGGTGCGGGACAGCTCTGCCACCAGACGCGCGACTGGAAAGATGAGGTCGCGTGTGCTTCCGTCCTGCATCGTCTCGCCGTCGACAGCACATCCAAGCGGGAGATCGTCCTTGTCCACCAGAGCGTCTGGCGTGATGAGCCACGGTCCCACCGGGGCGAACTTCGGAAATGACTTGCCCATGCTGAACTGAGGGGCCGGACCCGCCAGTTGCGACACCCGCTCGGAGATGTCCTGGCCGATCGTCACCCCTGCGACGCTCTCCCAGGCTTCGTCCTCGGCGACGGCTGTGGCCGTACGCCCGACGACCACCACCAGCTCGACCTCCCAGTCCACGTTTCCGCCCTGTGGGATCACGACCTCAGCGTCAGGGCCCGTGAGGCTGGAGACAAACTTCGTGAAGGTCGGGGGCAGCCGGTCCGGCGCATCGAAGCCCGACTCCGCGGCATGCGCGCGGTAGTTGAGCCCGATGGCGACGATCTGCCGCGGCGCCGGTGACGGCGATCCCAGTTGTCTCCGCGAGAAGTTCTTTTCAACTCCCTCAGGAGTCTGCTCGGCCCAAGCACGAAAGCCGTCCCAGTCCTCGTACAGCGAGGTCAGATCGGGGCCGAACTTGCCTTCGGAAGCCTCGGCAACGTCGAGCCCCCGGTCGTCGGCAGTCAGCAGAAAGGCACGGCCCTCCACGTTGGCGATTCTCATGCTGGTCCCTCTCCTTGTGCGGCCAACGACGTGCCGTGAGCGGCCCGACTCCTTCGGTCGCTCATCGCTTATCGATGTGATCGATCATGATGGATTCGATCATGCGCGTACTGCCGGCCACTGTCAAGGCGTGCGATAACATCAATGATGATGAATGAGGTCGGAATCTGTCGACCCTAACCGGAGGCCCATAATGACCGACCTGGTGAGCGTCGCCGGATCGCGACCCGTCGCTCGTCCCGAGAGTCGGGCGGAGTACGCCGCACGCATCCTCCAGGAGCTGGCCGACCACGCCGAGCCCGGTGAGCACCTTGGGACCAAGGTGGCCCTGAGAGACCGGTGCAACGTCTCGGTGGGCACCTTCAACGAGGCGGTCAAGCTTGCACAGAGCCGTGGGTACGTCAGCTCGAGGTCGGGGCCCGGCGGTGGCCTCTTTGCCACCGAGCGCTCACCCATCGTGCGTCTGGGCAATTCTGTGCTGGCGCTGGACGGCAGTGCTACCAGCGTCGCGGACGCGGTCCGGATGCGTGACGCGCTCGACCCGTTGCTCGTCGACGACGCCCTCTGGCACTCCTCCGCCTCCGACCTTCGCGATCTGCGGACATGCCTGCAGGAGATGGCCGTGGCGCGGGACGCCGGCGATCCTGTCGCGTTCGTCCATGCCAACTGGGCACTCCACCGGCGCATCGCCGAGGTGAGCCCTAACGCCATCTTGCGATCGGTCTACATCAGCCTCCTCGAGCTCATCCAGCTGCACACCCGTGGAGTCGCCGCCAGTGACGCCGAGCCACTTCCTGACTACATCTCCGCTCGATTTGTTCTGCACGAGCGCCTCGTCAACGCCATCGGTGCCCGCGACCGCGACGAGGCGCAGCGGCTCATCATCGAGCACAACACCAGTGACCGCGGCTGACACGACTCTGACGGCGTGGAAAGACTGTCCGCCCGAGTCATGCGCGCTTTGGCTCGGGACCCCGCCATTCACGTCGCGGCCTATACATCCAGAACAGCAACTTGCTCGGTGAGTAGGGCCGCTGATTCGACCACCCTGGCGGTGATCCGATCTACGTCCAGGTCTGAGACCCGAGACCGAACCAGCGCCACGCTGACGGCCGCAAGAACCTCGCCATTCGGTCGGAAGATCGGCGCCGCGATTCCTGCGGATGTCGCGTCGACTTCGCCGACGCTGAATGCGTGACCCTCTGCCTTGATCAGCCGAAGCCTTGCGAGAATCTCGTCCGGATCGGTGAGGGTCGTAGACGTGAACCGTTGGAGCTTGACGGTCGTCAGCAGCTCCCGAGCCTGCGACTCGGGGAGCCAAGCGAGCAGCACCATGGCGGACGCGCCAGCGTTGAGGCTGAGTATGCTGCCTCGTTCAAACGAGAACCGCACATATTGCGCCGACGATTCCTCGCGCTCCAGGCAGATGATGGCGCTGCCCATCTGTCTGGTGAGGAGCACCGTTTGGTGGAACTCGTTTGCGAGCTCCCGCATGACGGGCAAGGCCATCTCTGAGAGCCCAAAACCCTGGCGCGCCAGGCGCGCTAGCTGCAAAACCTTCATCCCGAGCCGAAATCCGCCTCGCCCGTCCTCTGAGAGGAACTGTGACTGCACCAGCGTCTGAAGATATCGATACGCCGTGGAACGCGCGACGCCGAGATTCTCTGCGACCTCAGCCGCCGACACCTCCAGGCGATCGTCGGTGAACATCTCAAGCAGGGTCAGCGCCCGGTCCGCCGTGCTGTTGCGTTCGCGATAGCCACTACCAGAGGTCACACTTTCATTCAATCAGAGTCACTCGCTTGGCGCGAAGGCCGTCCTGACATGGAGGACTGGGAGCGGTAGCAGCCAGCGCGCGGCAGGTCCCCGGGGGCGCGGGATAGCGGTGGGTCGGGGCGCGCTTGGTCTCGGCCTCTGCTCCGGTCGTCCTGGCGACCTCGTCACACCGGCTCCATTTTGCTGATGAGCCACCGATCGCCATCCTTGTCCATCGTCAGGCGCAGGCGGCTACCACTGACGCGGGGGTCGGCGAGTTCGTCGCTTCGCGTTGTGACATTGACGAAGGTCAGCAACACGACGCGGTCACGCCCCTGCGCGACGGTGCTAGAAGCCGCGACCGAGGCATCAGTGGTCACGTTCCCTTTGGTCGCTGCCGGCGCAATCGTGGTCTTGACCAGCGAGCGGTACTCGGTCCGGAATGACCCGGTCAGCAGCGCCAGCTCGCTGTCGAGTTCCTTGGAGACAGTTCCCGGATCGTAGCTCAGCAACTTCTCGACGCTGGAGATACTCGCGTCCCGCGCGTCTGCTGACGCTTTGATTCTCTGGTCATGTCGCAGGTTGACCCACGCGACCGATGCCAATGCGACTATGAGCACACCGACCGCGATGGTCAAACTGAGACGGACACCACCGCCGGGCATGTTGTCTGGACGCTCTGTGACCTTGCCTCGTACGAGCTGCTCAACCCCGATCACGCGACGAACTCCATGCCGTTGACGAGCCAGCGTCCGCTGGACAGAACGAGGGAGACCTTGATGCGGTAGGCGCGAGCCGTTGTCGCCTCGGCCTCGTCGCTGTCGACCTCCGCGTCGGCGGCGAGGAGCACCTCAGCCTTGTCGTCACCGAAGCTCACAACACCCAGCGCGGCGACCTTTCCCGAAGCCTCGATCTTGTTCTTGGTCACTGTGCTCGAGAAGGACTGCGCAATACCGTCGAGCTGGCGTTTGAAGCTCCCGGTTGTACGCGACGACATGTCCGCCAGCCGCTCCTCGACGGTGCCTGCGCTCAAAGATGTGAGATCCACGACTTGGGCTCTGGCGACCTTCAGGGCGGAGTCTCGTCGGGTGTCCTCACGCCGATGGGAGTTCCATGCGGCTCCCTGCCACACGAACAGGGCGACCAGGACCACGGCGACCACTATCAACACCGCCGGCTTGACGTTGAGAATCCGGTGGATCATTTGATCAATCCTTCCACGTACTTTTGCCACGAATTCGCGGGCGCGTCTCCGCTGGAGTCCACGAGGAACAGGCGGCCATGTGGCGCAATCAACCTGGCCATGTCGTCGCCGGCATCGCCCAGGCCCTCCGCCTCGAGAAATGCTGTGCGCCTCACGGAGGCCTTGTCGAACACCAGGCCACACATCACCGCGGTGGCCCCGCGTCGGGCGGGGTTGTTCGGGCAGGGCTGGTTTCGCGCGCCTCTGACGACCCGCGGATCGTCGGCCGCCACCTTGCAGTATGAGTCCTGCGGAATGGGCGCAGGGCCAGTGTCGGTATACGGCGAACGTTCCTTGCCGGAGTCTTCGAAGCCGGTCGTGCACGGTTGGGGGTCGTTGACGTTGCCTTTGAAGTAGAGATTGAGCTCCTTGCGACCGGCGGCCTCGAGGTCTTGATCCGGCCGCGTGGAGGCGACCGTACCAGCGGCGATTGCAGGCAAAATGGTGATGATGTGCTCCAGGCCTGGCAAGTAGGTGCGGAGAACCTCGCCAACGGTTGCGAAGTCAGCAAGCAAGGGAGGAAGCACTGGTTGCAGCTTTGTCGACAATGCGGCGACCTCCTTCACGAGTGGGGAACCTGTTTCCAGCACCGCACGCAGGTCGCCGTCGCTGCGCCGCAGCTCTGCGGTGAAGCTGTCCAGGCTGGTGGCGAACGACCGGATCGATGGATCGAGGTCCTGCTGGGTGGCAAGCACCTTTGGAGCGTCCTCGATCAGTGCCAGTGTTTGTGGCAGGTTCTCATTGCCGGCGTCGAGCAGCGCAAGGCTCGAGTCGATGAGTAGTTCAAGATCGTCGTCGCTTTGCGCGAAGGCCGTACCCAGCTCGTCCACAGTGGTTCGGAGGTCGTCCTGCGGAACCGAGGACACGAGGTCGTCGATCGAGGTGAGGAGCGCACCCGTGCTGGTGGGAAGGGCGGTCTGGCTCTCAGGCACGACACTGCCGTCCGTCAGGGACGCTCGGGTGGCACCTGCAGGTGGCGGGACGAAGTCGACGTACTGTTCGCCCAGCGCGGACACACTGCGAACCTGAGCCTGCGCGTCCGCGGGTATGTCGGCCTCGTCGTCAATGCTGAGGGCAGCCACGGCCCCCCCGCCTGCGCGGACATCGATCGACGTCACGGTGCCAACTTCCTCGCCGCGATAGCTGACCTTCGCGCGCGGATACAGACCGCCGGCTTCAGCGAGCTCGAGCTGCACGTCATCGCGGCCGAAGCCCAGGATGGACGGCAACTTGATGTAGTTGAGAGTCATGATGACAACGGTGAGGACAGTGACGCCAATGAAGGCGATCAGCTGCAGCCGAACGAGGTTTGACAGCATCACGAACCCCCAAGCAGCGTGTCGAGGAGACCCTTGGGAGCGGGCTTGGGCGTGCTGGCGGTGCCGGGAGAATCTCTGCGTGAGTTCGGCTTGTCCGCGAGATCCCCAAGGATCTTCCCGGCCTCGCCCCCTTGGGCCTTGAAGCCGGCCAGCGGATCTTCGGCATCGTCGATGACGCCCGTGGGCACTGATCCGAGAAGGCCGGTGAACAGGCCGTCCAGAGGTGTGCCGCCAAGGAAGAATCTGTCGAGCTCGGGAACAGAAAGGTTGAATGTGGCAAAGAGGTTGGCGTAGTCACCTCGGAATATCTTGTTGGCACCACTCACCGAGAAGGGGAGAGTCAAAGCGTTGAACGCCCGCCCGGTGCTCGTGCCGCCGTCCACGACCGCCTTGGTGATCGGGGTCAGAGACCTCAGATTCGCCCGTAAGTCTTCCTCGACGGTCGTCACGACACGGTGCGTCGTGTCACCTAGCTTCCCGATCGCCCTCAGCGCAGCGACCAAGTCTTCCCGCTCGGCAGCAAGAGTTCTGACGCCGTCGGGCAGATCGACGAGGGCCTGGTCGACGATATCGCTACGCTTTGAGACCGTCTTTGCGAACGCATCCAGCTCTGCGAGGGTGGCGATGATGTTCTCGCGCTGGTCGTCGAGAGTCCGCACGAAGGTGCGGAGCTCACTGACGTAGGAACGAACGACGTCTTCGCGTCCACCAAGGGTGTTGTTCAGCTCTCGCGTGATGGTGCGAACTTGAGGCAGTCCTCCGTTGTTGAGCAACATGGCGGCACCGGCGAGCACCTCCTCCGTCTCGGGGTAGCGGCCTGTGCGGTCGAGGTCGATGACGTCGCCCTTGGCCAGAAACGCTTCATCGGCGTTCGAGGGCGCCGACAGCTCCAGATACTCGGCCCCGAGCAAGCTCTTCTGCCCGATCTTTGCTGTGGCGTCAGCCGGAACCCTCGCATCGGACTCGAGGCCTACCGTCAACTTCGCCTTCCACCCATCGAACACTATCGATCGGACGGAGCCAACGACCACCTCGTCGAACCGGACCTCGGAGTTCGCCACCAGGTTGGCTGCATCCGCGAGGTAGATCGTGACGGTGGTGGCATCCGATCCCCCACCTTTGCTGAGCGGAAGTGGAATGGAGTTGACCCCCGTGAAGCCACATCCCGAAACGGCGAGAAGCGCCGACAGGACAACACCGGTTATCGCTTGCCGTAGTGGCCTCACGGCGATCCCTCCAGGGCCGATTCCAGTTGCTTCAGGATGTCTGCACGGTCAGTTTGTGGGTTGGGGTTGGCGCCCGATCCTGCTCCAGCCTCGCCGGGCTCGACCACGCCACCGCCTGTCCCGCCGTCCGTGGGGGGACGCAAGCCGACGGGCGGGGCATTGACCTTGAAGTATTTGAGGATCGGCCCGAGAGCCTGCCGGCACATCTCTTCGGTTCCGCCGACCGAGTACAAACCCGAACAGACGAAGTTCGCGGGATCGCTGAGGTTGGACAGTGTCAAGATGCCCGTGGGCCCCGGAACACGCGGGTCGAGGATGCCGTAGAGGTTCGACAGGGCGCCCGGCGCTACCTGGAGGAGGTCGGCCAGCGGTTGCGGGTTCTCGCCTAGCACCGACGTCGTGCTGCGCAGGGTCTGGAGCGTGCTCGCGGTGACGTCCTTGTTGCTTTTCAAGAACTTCCGCACATCGACGAACGCTGAACGCAGACGAGCGAGGGCTGCTGCGAGCTGGGTTCGGTCCTCGGCCAGGACACCTGACACGTCTGCCAGTCGGGTATTGAACGAGCGCACTTGACGATCGCTGCTGTTCAGCGCCGTCACGAACACCTGGAGATTGCGCACCGTCGCGAACAGTTCACCGCGGTTGTCGGACAACGTCGAGAGCGCCTCTGACACTTGGGTGATCGTCGTTCGGATGTCATCGCCTTGCCCGTCGAGGAAGGTAGCGCTTGTCCCGACCAGATCGCTGAGTGCGCCGTTCTGGTTCGAACCGTTTGGTCCGAGGGCTTCGCTGAGACGTATGAGCTGGTTCTTGATCTCGTCCCACTCGACCGGCACCGCGGTGCGCGACTGCGGGATGACATCACCGTCACGCAGCCTTGGCCCTCCCGTGTAACGGGGACCAAGGGTGATGGCACGCACAGAGATCAACGAAGTCGCAACCTGTGCCGCTTTGACATCTGCTGCCAGTGGCTCATCGGAGGAGACTTCCATTTCCACCCGAACATCGCCGCGGCGCGAATCGATCGCCGTGATCTTTCCGACTGGAACCCCGATCACGGTGACGTCGTCTCCCACATACAGCCCCTTGACCGATGGAAAATGGGCAACGACGGTCATCTTCGGGGTTTGCATCACCACGAGGGCGGCGCCAGCGAGTATCGCGGCCACGGTCACGGCGACGGTCCGAAACCAGGTCACGTGCCGCCTCATGGCGTCTGCTCGATGTCGCCGAGAAGGTCAGGAAGGATGGGCACGACATTGGTGGCGGTGAGGTTCTGGACATAAGCCGCGAAAAATGGACCCGAACCGACGGCCTCACCGAGGCCGCGCACGAAGCTGCCCACGTTCTGCACGGCGAACTCGAGCGAGTCTCGATTCTTTTCAAGGATCTTGACCGCCATCTTCAGCTGTGTGAGCGCTGGCTTGAGTGTCTTGGCGTTGTCGTCGGCGAGTCCTTCGAGCTGCCGCGCTGCTGCTTCAGTGTTGCGCAGCAGCGCACGCACGACTTCGCGTCGCTGTTGCAGTTCACCCAGCACGGCACTGCCGTCGGTCATGATGGCTGTGATCTCCTCATTCCGATCTGCCAACACCCGCGACACACGTGTCGAACGCTGTAGAAGACGGGCCAACGCCTCGTCCCTCTTGGTGATGCTGCGTGAGAGATCAGTGACACCGCTCAGGGCTGAGCGGAACTCCTCGGGGGTTTGGGCCAGGATCGTGCTGAGTGACTCGAATGACTCGGCAACCTGATCGACGTCGAGCTCGGCGTTGTTGGTCGTCAGATCTCCCAGAGCAGTGTTGACGGAGTAGCCCGGGTCGGTCCGTGAGACGGGGATGGACGAAATCTTGCCGGCCCCACCCGGGCTGACGGCCATGAACTTGCGCCCGAGCGCGTTGGCGCTCTTGACCTCTGCCCGACTGCCGTCGCCGAGGTCGACGCCGTCGACTGTGAACGAGACCTCGACATACTTTTCGCCCAGCGTGACACCACGAACAGAACCGACCTTGACGCCGTCGACGCGTACGTCGTCGCCCTCACGCACTCCGCCACCCTCGATGAAGTCGGCCGTGTACTGCCCGGAGGCGAACAGGACCTGCAGGTTGGAGACATTCAGCGCCAACGCCACAACGAGGACAACCATCGTCAGACCGACCAAGCCGATGTTCGCAGCGGGCAGCTCGCGGAGCTGGCGGCCGTCGAACAACGCCTTCATCGTTCTCCCGCCTTGTACGTGCAGCGGTCGGCCGTGCTTTCGGCACCGGGCAGATAGACGGGGCTACCGTCACCGGTATCGATGCGTACGCGTGCGCCGCAGAGGAAGAAGTTGAAATACGATCCATAGGCGCCGGCCCGGCCGAGCTTCTGGATAACGGTCGGCAGCTCGCCGAGCGCTCTGTCCACGACATCTCGCTCTTGGAGCACGTTCCGCGACACTTTTCCAAGTTGATTGACGTTCGCTTTGATGTCGGCCCGGTTGTCGCCGACCACTCGCGCGGTGTCCGCGGCCAATGTGTTGATGGACGCAAGCGATGCCCCGATGGACTTCCTGTCCTTTGCGAGTCCATCGAGGAGGTCTGACAGACCGACGATGAGGTCGTCGAGGTCGCCGCGGCGGTTGTCCACGACACCCAGCGCACTGGACAGGTTGGTGATGACGTCGCCTATCAGCGCGTCCCTCTCGGCGATGTGGGTGGTAAACGAGCCCACACTCCCAAGGAGGCTCTCAACGGATCCCGCCTGTCCCTCGGTGACGGAGATGATGCTGGACGTCAACTGGTTCACCTCGTCCGGGTCGAGCGCCTGCATCAAGGGATCAAAGCCAGCAAAGAACTGGTCCAGATCCAAGGCCGGTTGGGTGCGTGAAAGCGGGATCGTCGTGCCCGGCGCAAGTCGGCGACCACTTCGGCCAACCGCCTCCCGCAGGTCGAGGAATCGGTCGCCCGTGAGATTCGCATAGCGGATGCGGGCCTTCGTCGCACTCGTGACCGGCACTTTGGAGGACACTGTCATCGTCACCAGAACTCCCCCGCCACGGTTCAACTCGACTGACTTGACGGTGCCGACCGGCACCCCCACAGCCCTCACGTCGACCCCGGTCTGCAGCCCCGAAGCGTCTGAGAACACTGCGCGGTAGGTGCCGGAGTCGTCCAGCCGCACTCGGGCGAAGGTGAGGCCGACGATCGTCGTCATGAGACTGGTGACCGCCACGAAAATCAGCACCACCAGCAACGTGCGACCCCGGATCCTCACGGCACGTCTCTGTTCGCCAGGTCGTCCAGAAGAACAAGCAGCCCACTGTCGCCGAAGAAGTCCGCGAAGCCGCCTTCGTAGACCTGCACCGGGGTCTGTGGGTCGGCACCCGGGTCGTTGTCGTACACCCCTTCGGTTCCGTCCTTGAAGTTGATGTGGGGTGGGTTGGGCTTGGCCGCGGTTGGCAGGGGCTGACAGGTGGGGCCGACTCCGGTGATGAACTTCGGCAGATTCTTGCTCGTCCGATAGGGATCTTGGGCGGGCAGGAAGCCAGATGTCGTCTGGACTCCCGGCACGTCCTTGCCCAGCACGTCCTCGAGGCTTGCCTGCGCCGCATCCAGACTGGTGATGATGCAGGTGATGGCGGGCGCGAAGTCTCTGAGCAGACCGGTGACCGGACGCGCTTGTCTCAACGCCGCCGCGAGCGGCTCTTCAGTCGTGTCGACAAACTCTTCGATCGTGCCCGCTGATGAGACGGAGTCGTCCAGAAGGTCGTCAAGCGCTCCACGCTTGGACGCCACGGTTCGACTTGTGGTCCCGGCTTGGCTCAAAGTGTCGATGAGCTCTGGGGACGCCTGCTTGTACGTTCGCAAGACATCGTCAGAACGCTCGATGTTCTCCCGCAGCTGCGGGAGCCGCCGGTTGAACACACGGAGGTAGTCGCGCGACCCTTCGAGGAGTTCTCCGAGCCTCTCGCCTCGCCCATCAAGCGTTGTGGCCATCGTCGTGAGCGTCGAGTTGAGCTGGGCCGGGTCGATTGAACTCACGAGGTCGAGGGTTGACTCGAACACGTCATTGACCTCGACGGTCGTATCGGAGGCTCGAATGACCTCGCCGGAGCGGATCGATGGCCCTGTCTTGCCGCGCGGAACATCCAACGAGATGTACTTGGAGCCGAACACAGTCGAGGCTTGAATCGTCGAGGTGGCACCGCTTGGTATGTCCTTGGCCATGTCACGGTCCAGCGCCACCTCGATGCTGACCCGGCCGCGGACCGAGCGAATTGACCGCACCTCCCCGATCGGCACTCCGAAAGCACGCACATCCGACCCCTCGTCGAGCAAGAGGCCAGCGCGATCAGCATCGACGGTGACCATCGTGGTCGATACGAATGCCTTCTCATAGATCCCGAGCATCAGCACGACAAAAGCCATGACGAGGGCGATCCCGGCAAGGCCGAGCAGGCGTCTACGAACCAGAGTCATCGTCATCAACCCGAGATGTTGAGCGTGTCGGTCGACCCGTACAGGGCGAAGCTGAGGAGCAGATCGGTGAACAGGATGACGACCAACGACAACCGCACGGCTCGACCCACGGCTTGGCCGACCCCGGCAGGTCCACCCGAGGCAGTGAACCCGTAATAGCAATGGATCGTCATGATGACCAGGGCCATCCCGAGGACCTTGACGAACGAGATGATGATGTCGGTGGGGATGAGGAAGGTGCTGAAATAGTGGTCGTAGGCTCCAGTGGACTGACCGAATCCGACCGTGACAATGAGGCGCGTGAACACCCACGAGGAGAGCAGCGCCCCGGCAAAAATGGGGATGATCGCCACGGAGCCCGCAATGATGCGGGTGCTTACCAGGAACGGGATGCTGCGCACCGACATCACTTCGAGAGCGTCGATCTCCTCAGCCACACGCATGGCGCCGAGCTGGGCAGTGAATCCGGCGCCGACTGTGGCGACCAGGGCTATCCCCGCGATGACAGGGGCGACAAGGCGCGTGTTGATATAGGCCGAGATGAAACCGGACAGCGCTTCCACTCCGATGTCGGACAGCTGGGAATATCCCTGGAGGCCGACTTCTATGCCGGTGAACGCCGTCAGGAAGGCGACCGTCACAACTGTTCCCCCGATGACCGCGAGGGCGCCGGTGCCAAAAGTGACGCCAGCGATCAGCCGCACGATCTCGCGTCGGTGTCGGGTCAGCGCATAGGGGATACCCGCGAACGCTGCAAGATAGAAGTGGACCTGGTCCCCGGCCGCGTCCAGACCCCTGACGGGGGCCTTGGCAACGGTCCGCACCCCCGCGGTGATCCGTCCATCCCTCAACTCATAGGTCGAAGGTGGCAAGGCCTCTTCGTCGATGGTCATGTGCCGCCGCCGATCTGTAGGAAGACCGTCGTCAGCACAGTGTTGATCACGAGCAGGAGCATCAGAGTGAACACCACAGTCTGGTTGACCGCCTCGCCAACGCCCTTGGCTCCGCCCTTGACGTTGAGCCCGAGGTAGCACGCGACGAGAGCCGCGGTCAGACCGAAGGCAGCGGTCTTGATGAGACTGAGCACGAAGGCGCTAAAACTGGTGAGGAGCGTCAGATTGGAAACGAACAGACCCGGACTTGCGCCGAGCACGAGCGTCGAGAATATGAATGTTCCGACAAGACCGACTACGGCCACGACCCCGTAAAGGCTCACCGAGACCAGTACGAAAGCCACGATTCGCGGAGCGACCAAGCGGTGCGCAGGGTCCAGACCGAGCGTCCGGAGCGCGTCAATTTCATCCCGGATCGTACGAGATCCCAGATCGGCACACACCGCCGTCGCACCGGCGCCTGCGACAACGAGCACGCTACAGAACGGGCCGAGCTCCTGAATGACCGCGAATCCCGCTCCGGCCCCAGACAGATCGACAGCCCCGATCTCGGCGAGCAGCTGGCCGAGGAAGAACTGGACCAGGATCGTGAACGGGATGGTCACGAAGATCACCGGCAGGAAAGAAACGCTCGCGATGAAGACCGTCTGCTCGAGGAACTCCTGGGTCGGAAACGGCCGGCGGAAGATTGCCCGGATGGAGTCCCCGGACAGAGCGAAGAAGTCGCCGGCGTGGCGTAGTGCAGGCGAGTTCCTCACTGATGCCACGGGTAAACCTCCTTCACATTCAAGCCGCCCGATCGCCATATCGGTGTCATGACGCGCAATCCCAAATTACCACGAATCCAGCACATTTCCTGTTTAACAGGATATAACTCCTATATATCCGGACACCCTTTGATCGCCCTTCGGTTCGTGGGCCCCGCCCCACCAAGCAGGTCCTCATCCGGCAAAGGTGGTTGCGAGGACCAGCGCGATCAGCGCCGCAACCGCCGGTACGACCCTGGCGAGATGGAAGGCCCGCCACCTCTCACGCAACATCTCTACGTTCGGCGGAGCCTCGCCCTCCTCGCGCCGCCGGAACTGCGCGTTGATGCGCTCGGGAACGGCGAGGGAGATCACAATCACCACGACGATCAGCGCCGCTCCCACCCAAGCGAACATCGACGCCGTTCCACCGGTGCTCGTTGCATAGACCGCCGACCCGGCGATCGAGACGATTGCCAGGATCGGCTGCAGCGGATCAACGCGACGAAGAGAACGCCGAAAGTCCACGACGTACTGGTCGGTCGGCATGCGCGACCAGAGGTTCACACGCTCCACGGCGAAACAAGCGATGATGCCCGCCCAGATCGCCGCCGGGACCAGCATGACGATGGCCGCGACCCGCTCGACCGTTGTCATCGACGCCCCTCGACTCGCAGCGTGCGGAGTGGGTGGTTCATCGGGCGCGCACCGGTGTGACCTCTTCGGGCGGCTTGGGGCCCCTCTGCGCGCCTCGAGTCGGACAGCTCACCGCTCCGTCACTCGAGACTGCGACCTCGAGCCGGCCCAGATGGGTGACTTCGACGGCAATGCGGTCGCCGTCGAAGACCTGCCCGATACCGGCCGGGGTCCCGGTCGTGAGAATATCGCCCGGTCGGAGCGTCATGACCGACGATGCGTACTCGACGAGCCGAGGGACGTCCCAGATCAGGTCGCTCACATCGGCGTCCTGGCGTAGGACGTCGTTGACCCAGGTCTGCAGCCGCATGTCGTCCGGAGCGCCCGCCTCATCAGGGGTCACGAGGTAGGGACCGACCGGCGTGAAGCCGTCAAAGGACTTCCGGGTGGACCGATCCTCGCCGCCGCGCATCGTCATGTCGAGCAGCATCGTGTAGCCGGCCACGTAACCGAGCGCGTCGTCGGCAGACACATGCGAGGCCGTGCGACCGATGACCAGCGCGAGCTCACCCTCTTGGTCGAAGCGGCGGTCGGAGTACGGAAGACGCACGGTGCCCCCGGAGCCCATGACTGATGACGTGGCTTTCAAGAAGATGCCCAGCGCATCGATGTGATAGTCCTCCTGCATCTCCGCCTGATGGGCCCGGTAGTTGACTGGAGCGGCGATGATCTTGGCGGGATCGGGCACAATCGGTGCCAGCCGCACCGATGACAGCGGCAGCCGCTCGCCGTCGAGATCGCCCAGGAAGGTTGCGGGCGAGTCGGTCATTGCGAGCAAGGCCCGCATCGGGCTCACCAGCCCGAGAGGCGCCTGTCGTTCGACACAGTGGGTCATGTCGACGACGTCTTCACCGTCGACCACGCCCAATCGGTAACTCTCGTCCGGGCCGAAAAAGGTGGTCAGCTTCATCGTCGGGTCTCCATCTCTTGTTCCACGGGGCCGAGAAGGCTCGCGAGTGCGTCGTCGTACAGCCATGCCAGCTCGTTGTAGTCATCGGGCGCCCGCATTCGCAGGTAGCGATCGCGATAGGCGCCCAGGATCGGGTCGGTGGTGTGCCATGACTCCCCCCATGGCCGGGCCGAACGCTGACAGCGCGTCGTCCGAGGCACGCGAAGAGCGTCATAGCGTGCCAATCCCGAAAGGTCGTCGACCTGTCCGCCGAGCGTCGCTGCGAGCGTCAGGCCGTCCTCGAGTGCTTGACAGGCTCCCTGACCCAAGTACTGGAGCATCGGGTGCGCAGCGTCGCCAATCACAACCGCCCGCCCCGCCACGAACGTGCCCAGCGGCTCTTTGTCGAAGTTGGGGTAGGCCGTGGCCTCTGCGTGTGCAGCGACCGTGCTGCGGACCTCGTCGCACATGGGGCTGAAACGCTCGAGCAACGCGTCGCTGCCCCACCCGTCTTGCTCCTCGCTCGCGTCCGAGACGCGAAAGACGGCAACCTGGTTGTACATCGTGCCGCTCCGCACCGGGTATTGCATCAGGTGCACGTTCGGACCGATCCACAGCCTGACATCGGACTCGTCCTCCGCCGCGGTGGTCGCCTTGATCGGCGTTGCGCCCCGGAAGGCGACATAACCACTGAAGACGGGGTCGTCGTCAGCAATGAGCGTGCGAACCCTTGAGTTGAGACCGTCTGCGCCCACCACCAGCTTGGACGTGAGCTCGTGGCCGTCGTCGCAACAGACTCGCACCCGGTCGCCGGTGTCGACGACCTGGGCGACGGTGCGGTCATTCTCCAGCGAGACGAGGGGATGCGCGCGGCATGCCTCGAGCAGAGGTGAGAGCACGTCGTTGCGATGCAGCACGACGTACGGATAACCGAAACGCTCGCGGAATCCGTCACCAAGGTCCAGCGTGGTCAACGTTTCGCCCGTCAGCGCACTGGAGACGACCCCGCGCCGCGGGAACACCGCGGTGGCATAGACCTCGTCGAGCAGCCCGAGTCGATCGAGTGCGCGCACAGCGTTCGGGCCCACTTGCAGTCCCGCACCCACCTCGGAGAACTCAGGTGCCCGTTCGAGGACGTGCGCGGGCACGCCGGAGCGTGCAAGCGCAAGCGCCGTGCCAAGCCCCCCGATCCCTCCGCCGACGACAATGACATCGTGAGCTTCTTGGGTCATGACGGCTCCTCCACGCTGGACAGATGGGCACCGACCGGCGAGGTGGTCGGCTTGTCTTGATGGCGGCTGGAACCGCGCAACATGCGGCGAACGATCGAGGCCGGAGATCCGCTCAGCGTCGCCCCCCGCCACTCGACCTGATGGTCATCACCACGCCTGTTGATCGATGCGCTCTGCTCGGCGACGAGACGATCGATGAGTGCCGGCGGGAAGTCGCCGAATGTGCCGCCCGAGCCCAGGTCGACTGCCGCGAGCCACGTCTGCCGTGCACGAAGCCACGGAGTGCGCGAGATCGGCAAGGGAGCACCCTCATCATCGACCCCCTCCCCGCTCCAGTTGGCGGCCGGCAGGTCGCGCCACTCGACCGCGAGGTGAACGGCGGTGTGCTCGACCAAGTGCCGAAGCGCACGTGGAGGAAGGGTGGCACCTGAGGAGATCGCCGCCTCTCGCTCGCCGACGGCGAAGGTGATGGCTTCTCGACGCTTCTCACGAACGGCCTCGACTAGGGTGGCCCACCCACGAGCGTCACAGCCGACTGTCGCGATCGTCGTACGACGATCATGCGGCGCGGCTGGGTGCCCCGGTTCGTCGTAGGCCCGCTCGGGCAGTTGCGCGAGCACGCGCAGGAAATAGGCCGTGCCACGGTGCGCGAGCATCAGGTCGTTCCTCGGTCCGCCCAGCGCCGTGCGTGCTCCCGTCATTGCTCGACATCCACGATGTGGGTTCTCGCGAATCCCAGTCGCTCGATGACGGGGCCGTCGTTGAAACGGAACAGGTCGAGCTCGGTCTCCGCTTCAATCGACCAAGGGACCCACGACGGGACGACGGCGAGGTCTCCCTTCTCCATCACATGTCGGGCTCCGTCGATCACGAAGACTCCGCTGCCCTCGAAGACCTGCCAGACCGAGGAACCCACTTCGTGCCGCGTTGGCGCCGTCGCTCCCGCTCGCAGGCGATGAAACTCCGCTCGCAGGGTGGGCATGACATCCCCACCAGTAGTCGGGTTGACGTACCGGATCGCCGCGTGTCCCTGCTCGACCGTTGCAGGGTGCCCCTCGTCCTCCAGTCTGAGCTGCTCCGCCAGAGCCTTGTCGGTGTATTCCCAGCGGTAGGCGGCGATCGGCGAGCTGACCCGATCGTCCAGCCCTGAGAGCGGTCGCAGCCCGGGGTAGGCCCACAGTCGCTCCGACCGCGAGAACTCCGGACTTGACTCATCTGTGACCCGCTCGGTCCCGTACTCGAAGAAGCCGACGTCGATGTGGTCGGACAACGGCACGTCGAGTCCGTCGATCCAGGCCATCGGAGAGTCGGAGCCGTTGTGGTGCCCGTGGAAGTTCCACCCGGGGGTGAGCAGGAAGTCGCCTCGTCGCATCGCGACTGGATCGCCGTTGACGACAGTCCAGACTCCTTCACCTTCGACGACGAAGCGGAAGGCATTTTGAGAGTGGCGATGTTCTGGCGCAGTCTCGTGCGGACCGAGGTATTGGATCGCCGCCCAGATCGTAGGAGTGGCGTATGGGACGCCCCCGAGACCGGGATTGGCGAGTGCGATCGCGCGCCGCTCTCCCCCACGGCCGACGGGCACCAGATTGCCGGATCGCTCTGCGAGCGGATACAGGTCGTCCCACCGCCAGACGTGGGGCACGGCATCCGAGCGCGGATGGAACGACAGCACTTCCGACGCCTGGGTCCACAGCGGGGCGAGGTGATGGGCAGAGAAGTCCGCGTAAAGTCGCTCGAGCTCCGGCGTCGATTCGAAGTCGGCGTTCTGCAGGTCGGCCATGTCAGAACTCACGCTCGACTCCTTCCTCCAGGACGACGAGCTCGGACGGAACCAGGTTGCGGAGCAGGCCGTAGTGCAGCTGACGGTGCACGTCGGCAAGACCGCCCTGATGGATCGGGACAATCACTCGGGGAGCGACCGCCCGAGCGAAGTCGACCGCCTCGGCGATCTTCATCCACGGTCCTCCGACCGGCAGCAGGAGCACGTCGACCTTCCTCGGCTCTGCGTCGAAGGCGTCGCCGGGATGCCAGACCTCGCCATCGAGGATGAAACCCGTGTTGCTCACCGAGGGAAGGTCGGGATGGATGGACGCATGTGTCTGACCGGTGAGCTCGATGCGCACCCCTGCGACCTCAAGTGCGTCCTCGTCAGACACCTGCCGGTCGCCGTCACGACTGGCGCCAGCCTCGGCGGAGGCATCGGCATTCGCGACCAGCACGACGTTCGGATTGGCGTCACGCAGCGCGACGAGTCGGTCGGCGTCGACGTGGTCGGGATGAGCGTGCGTCACGAGGATCAGATCGAGGTCCTCGAGATCTTCAAAACCGGTGGAGTATGCCCCAGGGTCGAACAACGCCCTGACGCCGCTCGGGGTCTCCACCAGCACGGCGGCGTGTCCGAAGTGGGTGATCTTCATCGATCTGTCTCCTCCAAGTTGCATGTTGTGGGTTCAGAACCAGACTCGGCGGTCCCGAGGGGGCAGGTCTGCGGCGGAGCCGGAGCTGATCTGGGCGAGGCGACCGGAGGCCCATGCGAGCAGCGCCCGAGCATCGCCGGTGAGCACCGTCCTTCCGTCCTCCCGTGCACTCGAGATCAGCGGTTGGTCCGGTCGAACGACGAAAAGTAGGTCGCTCATCTCGGCCGCAAACACTGAGGAAAGTCGTGACACTGCGACGGCAGCTTCCTCGTGCGAGACGGACTCCCAGGATCGCTGGAGGTCGGCATGGTGGACCACGAGCTGGATGAGACGCCGCGCCGGCACTTCGCGGACGCCATGAGCGAGCGATGACCAGTCGTGCACGCCCGCCATTGCCGCCTTGAGACGCGACGACGACTCGACGAAGTCCTCGATCAGCACGGCAGCAGGGCGCAATCCGCCCGGATCAACCTCCCACTGCCTCTCGCCGTCGAGCGGCGGCACGGGAAGCCCGGTCGCCTCGAGGAGGGCATCTGCCATCCGATCGGCCTCGCGAGACAGATGGGTGATGACGTGACCGCCGGTGAACCCGTCCAGGACAGGTGCGAACTGCAGATCGATCTCGAGGAACCCGCCGAGCACGCTCGCGAGCAGCGCCTGCGTCTCGCGGTCTATCGATCGGATGACCAATTCCTGCTCGACGGCGAGGGTCGGTCCGGGCGCGTGATTCATCGTGCCGCTCCGGAGCGGGTGAGGTAGCCGAAGCCGGCCTCGAGCTGGGAGTTGTTCCAGACTTCGCTGCGCTTGTGGACCGTCTCCTGCTCATCTGACCAGATCTTCGGGCCCCCAGCAGCGAGCGCGGTCAGCTCGATGCGGCACGCACGCTCGAGCAACACCGAGTACATCACCGCTGTCGCGACGTCGGGGCCGACCGTCACCGCTCCGTGGCTGGGCAACAACAGTCCGTTCGCATCGCCGAGCGCCGTGGCCGTGGCGTCACCGAGGGCGGCCGTCGAGATCAACGATCCCCCAACAGTCGTGAGCCGTGGGATCTGGGGATATGTGAAGGGGACCCCATCGTGCGACAGAGGGTGCAGCGGCACGTCGAGCGACGCGAAGGCCGCGAAGGCGGGCGCGTGGGTGTGAACGACCGCGTTCACGTCAGGACGGGCTCGGTAGATCTGGGTATGGATCGGGTGCTCGAGGTGCCGGCGGCCCGATCCTTCGAGCACCTCACCTGTCCAGGAGACGAGGACCACCCGGTCGCTGTCGACCTCCTCGAAGCCATGCCCCGAGGCCTTCATCCACACACCCCGTCCACCGCTGTCGCGGACGGACGGGTGTCCCCAGATCATGTCGGCGAGCCCCGCTGCGGCGAGGGCTGAGCAGGCGGCAACGACGTCCTCGATCTGACGGTGCGAAGTGGTCACGATTCCCCTCCCCGCTGGGTGACAAGCGGGGTGTCCACACCGATCTTGCCGAGACTCGACGCGCCGCCAGGACTCCCGATCGGCTCGCCACGGCCGGGAAGAGCGAGCTCGAAGAAGTCGCTGTTGTCGACGGCCCAGACCCGATCATGCCCGTCGTTCGGCGAGGTGATTGCGCTGACCGGGCACGCCGTGAGGCACGCGCCGCAGTCGATGCATTCCACCGGTTGGATATAGCGCTTTTCCTCACCCTCGTAGATGCAGTCGACGGGACAGACGTCCACGCAAGAGCCATCCATCTCGTCGATGCAGGCCTCACCGATCACGTACGTCACGTCTATCCCCTCGACTCTGTCGCCAACATCCGCGGCAGCTCGGATGAATGCCCGGGAAATAGGTCCTCGTCCGGACGCAGGACGACGGCGATGTTGTTGACGGCTGTCGCTGCCTCGCCGAAGCCCACCACCATGAGCCGGACCTTGCCCGGATAGTCGGTGATGTCACCAGCGGCATAGACCCGCGAACGGCCGGTCGCCATGTCCGTGCCCACCTCGATCTGACGTCCCTTGATCGTGAGTCCCCAGTCGAGCAACGGTCCGAGTGATGCGATGTGGCCAAGAGCCGGGATCACGATCGACGCAGGAACGGTCTCGATGCCGTCCTGATCGGCCGCCTTCACCAGAACCCGCCGAACGGACGGCGCCCCGGTGATCTCCAGGATCTCGGCATCGGTGATGATGCGACAGCCGGAGGTGCGCAGCTCATCGACAGAGCTCTCGTGTGCCGTAAAGCGCGCGCGCCTGTGGACCAACGTGACCGTGTTCGCACTGTCCACGAGCATGTTGGCCCAGTCGACTGCGCTGTCGCCGCCACCGACGACCACGACGTCCTCTCCGACATACTCCTCGGCAGGAGCGACGACGCGGTGGATGCCGTCGCCCGTGTAGGCGTCCACCGCGGGGAGCGGTCGCGGCGTGAAGCGTCCGATCCCCCCCGTGATGAGGACTGCGCCACAACCGATCTCGGTGCCGGTGGAGGTCGTGACGACGACGGAGCCGTCTGACTGGTCGTCAATCGTGGCGCATTCCTCGCCGAGCATGATCTGGGGCTGTGCGCTCCGGGCCTGCTCGACAAGCCCGGAGATCAGGTCTCGCCCCTTCACAGCCGGCATCCCGGCGATGTCGTAGATGAGCTTCTCGGGATAGAGGGCCGCGACCTGTCCACCGAGGTGGGCGAGACTGTCGACGAGCACGACATCGAGGCCGCGCATGCCGGCGTAGTAGGTCGCGAACAGGCCCGCTGGCCCTGCGCCGACAATCAGGAGGTCACAACGGATCATGACTCAGGTCCACATCAATCCGTCGGTGAGTGGGCCCGAATCCGCCAGGTCCAGGTAGGCCCGTGCGGCCCCGGCGTGGAGGGGCACTGGCGTCTTCTGCATCTCGGCGGGATCGAGGGGATATCCGACGGGAGTCCGGTCAGGAGGCATGTGCTTGTACTGCCCCTCGAGCGCGAGTCTCGTCTCGACCATGCACCAGGTCGTCAGGTAGGCAACCTCGTCGTCGAGGTCCTCGCAACACAACAACAGGAAGTCGGCGAAGTCGAGGGTCAGCAGGTCCTTGTCGAGCGATGGGAGGTATCCCGCCTCCACGACGGCGCTCGGCCACCCGAGTGCTGCGAACCCGTCGAGCACGTCGTCACCCCATTCGAGATAACGGACCGGGCGACGCTCGGTGATCCGCTGCCACGCGGGCATCATCACGGCCTCCTGGATCAGCACGTTGATCGAACCGGTGGCGAACGCATGGATGAGCGGGAAAGGTCGCTCCTCGTAGACGAACGCAGCGCCGTCCCGTCGGAGCTGCGCCGGGTCGGCGCCCGCCAGCTTCAGTCCGTGGTGTGCTGCCAAGCCGATCGCGTTGACGCCGTCGTCGGCAGATGTGCCGATGACGAGGTCAGCCGCGACGGCGGCCAGATCGGCGACACAGTGCACCGGCAGTGCGGCGTCCACGGCGACGACGAGCCGGTCCCGGTGCGCGATCTTGCCGAGGGACCGAAGCCACGGCGCCGCCGGGTTATCGGTGGGTCCGGCACCCTCGAGGAGCAAGCGTCCTGCCGCGGCGGGTGTGACCAGCGCGATGTCGACGCTACCGTCGCGCAGCGCATCGACCGCGTCGATCCCACCACGGCCTGCGTGGATCGAGAACTGAGACTCGCGGGGGGAGCGGTCCCCGACCTCTTGCGCGAGCCACCCGGATATCCGGGTGAGGTTGGCCTGCCCCCAATCAGCCTTGAACCTCAGGTTGACCGGAGACGAGAGATGAGGCCCGGCCGCCTGAGTGTTTGCCGCGGTCACTCGTCCGGGATCGCGTTGAGCCCGGCCGCATCGACCGAGAAGTGGACCTCGGTCACCGTGTCCACGGGCCACCCGATGCGGTCGAACTCCTTGCGGACTTCCTCCTCGGACTCGGACTCGTAGACGGTGACGATGTATCCCAGCTCCATGTTGATGAAGCACTGCTGGAACTCGGCGTAGGTGTTCTGCTTGATCTCGGGCACGTAGGAGGAGACCTCCTCAGGTGCAAGCGGGGGGGCCTGGTGGACGCTGACGTAAACGGTCATGGGTGTCTCTTTCCTGCGATGGGATGAAGCGGGGGTCTTCGTTCAGGTGGGAGGGTTCAGCCGGTCGAGACCTCGGCCGGCCAGCCCAGCCGTTCGACCGAGATCTCGGCGGCCACGGTGCTGCAGGATCGGCAGGTCCGGACTGTGGAGTCCTCGTTGAAGCGCCGCACTACCTCCGAATAGATGGCGACGGCGTCGACCTCGAGGTCCTGCTGCCATTCGAGGCGGTGCAGCTCCCCTCCGCAGGCCTCGCAGGCGAAGACGGCTGCCCGGTAGGCGGGCTCGTTGCCGATGTAGCGGAGCAGCACGCTCTCCTCGTTCGGCTCGAGCAGGTGCGGTGTGCCCGCTGGGACATAGACGTGGTCCCCGGTGATCATCGACCAGCTGTTGACGTTCGAGTCGCGCATGCGGACTGTCGCGGACCCTGACATCAGGGCGATCACTGTGTCTTCCTCGAACGCGATGAAGAAAGGCTGCTGTTCGGAGTTTCGCGAAAGGGTGATCTGGGGGTCGACGTCGACCGGCATCACCGGCACGTCCGCGTAGTTGCCGATGTCCTTCGCAGCCTGGAACGCCTGCACCATCCTCCGCCGCGCCATCAGCCGAGCACCTCCTCGGCGCTCGCCTTGAGTGACTGATAGGCGGCGTTGGCGACGGAGGTCTGGCTCACCATGCGGTCCCAGCCCCACGCCGACATCTCGAACACCGAGTTCTCGTGGCCGCAGTGCTCGCAGATGCGCACGGCATCGGAGTTACGCTGCCTCACGAACTCGACACCTCCCCACTGCGTCGAAAACTGGCGGAACACGTCGTCGGCCTCGGTGTAGGCCGCGGCCTCGAAGTCGGGGGCACCGTGAGGAGCGGATTCGTACTCGAACCGGAGGATGTCCTTCTTGCAGCTCTCGCACTTGGCTGTGAGGGCCTCGCGCTGACCAGCCTCGGACGACTGCCGCTGCGTGATCGTGACCAACGCGAACGTGCCCTCCTTCTTCTCATCACGCAGGAACGAGTTGACGCCGTGGAAAGGTTGCGTCGCCATGAGGGATCCGCTGGCGATCATCGCTTCGTTCGAACCCCAGGCGACGAGGAGCTCCGACACGGTGTTCCAGTGGAAGAAGTGCGGGTGGGTCCGATCCGCCCCCCCGTAGAGCACAGCACCGCACGGAACCATGGCCCCCGCTTCGTCGTAGGGGAATATCGGCATCAGCTGCGCATTCGACTTCGACATGCGCTCGTAGATGCTGACCTTCAACGGTTCACGTTCGCCCGAGGGCGGTTCGACGTGACGGGTGGCCGCGATCTCTGGCAGGACTGCGGCACCTGGGGTGTCAACGACCAACGACACGGGGATCTCCTTTGATCTGGACATGTCGCGCAGAACGACACATACAAGCACTTTCTGAAACGACTGTAACCCGCGCTTCGCGATGTGGCAAGCCTCACGGCATTCTTCGGGTCGTTGGAGCGGCCGACAGCATCAACTCTCAACTGTGCCTGCGATTGCAGTGGAATTGGACAGACGAAAAACTCGCACAAAAATTGTCGTGGGTCTCTGTGCGACGTTCTACCACCGCGTGCAGCCCATATGGGCCGCCAATACCCGCCTCTGCGACGGGAAGAAATGACAAGTAGTTGTCAGAGGGCTTTGCGGTGCTCAGACTGGACCAGCCCGCGAAGTCGGCGGAGCAGGCGCATCGTCGAGATGATCTCGTCGTCGGTAAGGATTTCTTCCATCGCCCCCGTCCACTCGGTACGCCAGAGCTCCAGGGCTGCCTCGTAGGAGGACCGGCCCGCGTCCGTCATCGCGATGACCTTGGAACCCCGCCGTTCAGGATTCTCCTGGGTCTCCACCAGTCCGAGAGCGACCATCTCATTGGTCGACCGCTGGACTGCCTGCCGGCTGAGTCCCATGTTCCTGGCGATCTGCGCCACGGGAAGTGGTGTGTTCGACAGCGCGATCGCGCCCAGCACCAACCACCGGGCGCTGGTGAGCCCGACGGTCTTGACCGTTGCGTCCCCTGCCGCTATCAGGCGATCGTTGACTCGAAAGATCTCGAACATGAGCTCGTCGATGGGCCGGGTGTCTCTACGAAACATTCACCCATGCTGACACGGGACGCAGGGGTGCGTCTCTCAGCCGATGGCTCCTCGGAACTCGTCGGCGACCGCGACCGCGATCTCAGCCGTTCGACGCATCCACTTCTCATCGCCTCGTGTGCGGGGGGCCGTCACGGAGAGCGCGGCCCTCGCGCGGTCCCGGCGGTCCCTGAGCACCACTCCCACGGCGCTCACGTCGGGCTCGCTCTCGCCGAAGTTGGTGGCATAGCGACGCGCGCGCACCAGCTCGAGCTCGGCGAGCAGGTCGACCCTCTGCATGGCGGGCGTCTGGCCGGTCTTGGCGATGGTCTCGCTCGGGAAGACGGCCATCAGCTCACGATCAGACAGCTCTGCGAGCAGCGCGCGGCCCGCGGCCGTGGCGTGAGCGGGCAGGGTCCATCCCATGCGGCTGCCGGTGCGAACCGTCTGGCCACTTTCGACGCTGTCGATGCAGACGATCTCGGCGCCACGCAGCACACTCAGGTGGGCCGTTTCACCTGTCTGCGCAGCAAGCTTCGACACCGAAGCCTGCCCGATCGCGCGGAGGTCGCTGCTCCGCACAGCGACCAGTCCGATGCCGGCAAGCACGGGACCCGGTCGATAGACACGAGCGGCCGGGTCATGCACGACATAGCCGTAGGTGCTGAGGGTGTTCAGGAGCCGGTGGACGGTGGACCGCGAGAGCGCCAGTCGTTTGCTGGCCTGGCCGACCTGGATGCTGGGCCCGTCCGTGAAGAGCTGGAGCAGCTCGAGGGCGTTCGCGACGGCACCGATGACGTCCGGACGTCGCTCCAGACTCTCGCTGCCGTGCTCCAGGCTGTCCATCGCGACCATCATGTCAGGCACCCGCGATGAGAGCCCCCCGGCACGCCTCGTCTCATGAATGCCTTCCGATCCCTAGGCGCGGCGCACGCCCTTGAACTTCGAGGCAGGCAGGAACTTGATCTTGCCGGTGCCCCCGAAGGAGTCGGGGCCGGTCAGCGCCAAGTCCGCCGCTGCCTTGCCCTTGAGCGGCTTGGTCAGGTTGATGGTCATGGTGAGGGTCTCTTCGTCGCACACGATGTCTGACACCGTCGCCACGACCTGCGGCGACTGGAATGCGACGTCGACTCCACCCTGGTGCTCGGTGACAATCATGTCCATGACGAAGGTGCCGACGATCGATGACTGCTCGACGTCCCAGGTGCCGATCCATCTGTTCATGTGGCCTTCTCCTCGTTGGGATGCGATGGGCGGGTCAGGATGCTCATGAAGATGCCTGGGAGACAGACGCTGGTGCGCCGACAGCGCTCGAATAGGCATCGGCCAGGCGGGGCGCCGCGCCCGGCCCCGACTCGGCTGCGAAGACATACAGATCCGGTCGGACAAGGACTGCGTCGGCATCGATTGACGTGAACCACTCGGCATACGTTCCCCGCGCATCACCGAAGGCCTGCACGCCTTCGGCGCCGGCGAATGCATCATCGAAGCAGGTCACGGTGATGCCGAGCTGGTTGAGTCGCCCGATCTGCTCCCCCGACAGGCTCTCAGCGTCCTCACGATCACGGATGATGAGCGCGGCAGCGCCGAACACGTCGTCGAACCGCACGTCTGTTCGGTCCTCGACGTCGATACGCCCCTGCCACGACAGGTATCCGCCCTGGTCTCCACGGTAAAGACCAGCACCCAGACGGGGCCGCGGCGGCGGCTCAGGCTCCCGGCCCGAAGCAAGCTCGGCGATCATCGCCGCATCTCGCTGGGCTGCCTCATCGGGATCGAGGATGCAGATGATTTTGCCGAGCATGATTGAAAAGTCGATGAAGTCCGACACGTGAGCCGACCGCTCGGAACCGTAGGTGTCGAGCACCTCGTCGTCGAGAACACCTCGAAGGACCAGATCAAGCTTCCACGAAAGATTCATGCAGTCACGCAGACCGGCCGCAAGGCCCTGTCCGGCGAAAGGCGGCATCAGGTGCGCAGCGTCGCCTGCCAGCAGCACCCGACCCTGGCGGAAACTGGAGGCCCACCCCGACGCGAAGGTGTACACGACACCGCGCTCAATCTGTGCATTGTCAGGGTGCACGCCGAATGGTTCGAGCAGTTGCCAGATGCGATCGGGATCAGTCAGCTCGTCATTGGTCTCACCCTCAAGCCGCATGAACTCCCAGCGCCGACGTCCCGGGCCGGCGGGCACCACGGTGACCGGACGAACCGGGTCCGCGACCTGCTTGGCGATCGTCAGCTCCTCCATGTCGGCGCCGGGGATCACGTCCACCACCAGCCAGTCGAAGAAGTAGCCGAGATCGGTCCACTCGATACCAACGTGGCGACGGGTTGCGCTGTTGGCGCCGTCCGCTGCCACCACGTACCGAGCACGATATGTCTGATCGCCCGAGGTGACTGTCACCCCGCTCTCATCCTGCGCGCCGACCGTGGCCACGGATCCGCGTCTCATGGTGACGCCCGTGCAATTCTCGAGTTCCGCCTCCAGGTGTCGCTCCACCGCTGGCTGGTTGTAGAAGTACGTGTTGTTCCAGCCGGAGGTGTCGTAGCCTCGCCAGTCGACGAGGTGCAGGGTCTCTCCGGCGGCATTGACCCACACGTAGAGGTCGTCGTAGGGCTCGATGGCGTCGGGGATCGAGTCCACGGGCATGCCGACGCTCTGTAGCAGCCGAGCAATCTCCGCATCGTGGGCGACCGCTCTGGGAAGCGGGTAGGTCTCTTCCTTGCGCTCGAGCACAAGGACAGAGTGCCCTCGACGTCCCAGCATGAGCGCTGCCATTTTGCCGACAGGGCCACCGCCCACCACGACGACGTCAAACTCGGCCTCCGTGTGACCGCTCGCGGTCGATCCAAGTGTCATCGGTTCAGTTCCTTTCGGATGCAGATGTGGCCAACAGATCTGGCGAGCCAGGGAGCCAGGGATGGTCCCGGTCCCGACAAGTGGCCTGCCTCCCCCAACTCGAGCGAGCATACCCCTTTTTCGAGGCTATTGATCATATCCGTAGTTATTGATTAGATGCGTCTGTGTTCGGCCGGGCTGGTCGAGCCTGACCGCGCACGCGCGCGGTCACATCGAGGAGGGACATAGACATGGCAAGACGCTTTTCAGTAGTACTGGGGGTCGCTGGCGCGGCTTTGATCGTGGGAGCCGCCGCGGTGGAGTACGTGCTCGCGCCTGAGCTCACGAAGTTTCCCGACGACACCAACATCAAGCTCGCCTATGCAAGAACAGCCAGCCTGCTGAACGCCGAGGCGCTACAGGCCGGCGACATGCAGGAGATCTTCCTGCAAGACGTGCCCATCACCATTCAACGCCGGATCAAGGTGGAGAAGGCGACCGGCGACACGGCCGCGGTCAGCGACGATCAGATCATCAAGGGTGAACAGGTCACCAGCCCCATCGAGCACACGTATGCCGTCGACCGAAGCTCGTTGCAGATGCGTTCCTCGTTCAACGACACGAAGGTCGAGAAGTCTTCCGGGTGCCTAGCGATTGGATTCCCGCTGGCGCCGAAGGCCAACGACTCGTACACGTTCTACGACCCATCGACGCAGAAGTGCTTCAAGGCGGACTACAAGAGCTCCGATTCCGTGCGAGACCTCGAAGTCCACAACTACACGGTGACGGCGACCGGCCCCACCAAGGACCCGAAGATTCTCGCCAACCTACCCCCGGTGCTGCCGAAGCAGGCTGTGGCAGGCATCGCCAGCACGCTTCCGAAAGACCTCCAGGAGCAGCTCGGGGCCTCCCTCGATTCCCTTCCGGACCCCGTCCCGATGACCTACCTGTCCGACACCTACATCAAGGTCGCAGCCGACCAAGCGACCGGATTCCCAGTCGGCCAAGATCTGCAGCTGAAGACGACCATGGCGCTCGAAGTCGATGGAACCGCGGTGCCGATCATGCCGGTGTTCGACGTGAAGGCATCCATGACCCCGGAGAGTGTCAAGAGCCTGTCCAACGATGCAGCATCGACCGGCCAACTGATTCGCCTCGTGGACACCATTCTCCCGCTCGGGCTCCTCATCCTGGGGCTGCTCCTGGTTGCCGTTGCGGTCGTGCGAGAGCGCCGCAGGTCGGGACACCAAGATGGGACACCTATCACCTGACGCCGCACATGCCGCTCACCTCAACCGGGACCTATCTGCTCCAAACGCCGTCTTGAGGGTGGAGCACCTGCCCCGGCGCGCCGGGGGCCCGCCCATTGTGATGTGCAATGGGCGGGCCCTTGGACGCCAGGTGGCCATTGGTGACGTCGATGACCGAGGGCAAGGGATCGATACGCGGATCTGATGACGACCCAGCGATATCTTCACTACCTCCGGACGTCGGCCGAAGAGCCGGAGGACGGCCAGACAAGCGTCCGCACGAGTTCGTGAGATACCAGACCGTGTGTGAGACAAAAGGTGAGAGGCCGCTTGACGATCAGAGCCTCAACCTCATACCCCGCCGAGGCGACAATGCCCCTCAGACTCCGGACTTCAGAAGTTGGGGACTCGTTGTCGACAACTTCTGCGCAGTCCCGTGCATCTCTGCGTATGACGGCGCTCCATGGGGAGCACCGAGACCAGGAGATCGTCATGAAGCAGCAGAAAGCCCTGTCGACGCGGCCGGAATCCCGAGGCATACTCGCCCGATTGACCTCTTCTTCGTTTCTGCGAGTGGCGACCGCCGGCGGCCTGATGGTCGGCGGCCTGACGCTGGCACTCGCTTCCCCTGCCGCTGCAGCGGTCTGTACGTCTGGCGTCGAAGGTGACGTCAACGGTGACGGCTACGCCGAGGTCGCCGTCAGCGAGGCCGGCAGGTCCTTCGGCAAGGGTGCCGTGCACGTGTTCTACGGTCGCCCGAAGGGACTCGCGGTTGCCCAGTCGGGCACGGCGCTGGACGACCAGTACCTCGACCAGGCCGAGCCCGGCGTGGCAGGCTCGTCGTCGGACTACGAGCAGTTCGGCAGCGGCGTGGAGTTCGGCGACTACAACAATGACGGGTGCGCCGACCTCGCAGTCGGAGCCACGGCGCAGGCCAACTCCGGATCCCTCTTCATCTTCTACGGCTCCAAGACCGGGCTCAAGACGATAGGAAGCACGCGCATCACCTACGAACAGCTCCTGGGCGCACCGGGCACTCCCGCGGACCAAGGCTTCGGCTTCATCCTCCAGGCCGGTGACCTGAACGACGACAATGTCACCGATCTCGCGCTTGGCGTCCCGGTGAAGCCGGTCGGGAACGAGGGCGGTCGTGGGACCGTCGCCGTGCTGCTCGGAGGGAGCGGCGGGCTGAGCACGACCCAGAAGCTGGTGCTCGACCGGAGCAGCGCCGGGATCCCCGCG
Organism: Aeromicrobium sp.; assembly: GCF_037719875.1. Lineage (GTDB taxonomy): Bacteria > Actinomycetota > Actinomycetes > Propionibacteriales > Nocardioidaceae > Aeromicrobium. The sequence goes on from NZ_JBBJMJ010000012.1 coordinate 64,942, forward strand.
AATCAGGGGGAGGTCGGCAAGACGCTCGCAATCGGCGACTTCGACGGCAACGGGGTCGAGGAGCTTGCGATCGCGTACGGCGAGGGCCTGGTGCAGCTCGTCGAGGGCACGTCCAGCGGCCTCGTCCCCAGCCAAGGCCCCCTCAATGGACCTGCTCTCGGGGTTGACGACTTCATCCCCGATCACGACGGAGAGGGTGAGCAACGCGTCTTCGGCAACATCATGGCCGCGGGCGACGTGAATGCCGATGGCCGGGACGATCTCGCCGTAGGGATGCCGAAGAAGGGGCTGGGCGGCTCCGTGGCAGTCGTCAAGGGCTCGCCGAGCGGGTTGACCTCCGCAGGCGTCACGAGCTGGGACCAAGGCGACACGGGCGTCGTGGGAACCCCCGAGGAGGACGACTCGTTCGGCGCAGCGCTCGCGATGGGCAGGCTCGACGCCGGACCGACCGACGACCTGGCGATCGGTGTCCCGTTCGACACGATCGACGGCAAACGTGGGGCCGGCTCGGCGATCATCCTTCTCGGCAGCTCATCTGGGCTGACGACTGCCGGGGAGGGTGGTGCCCGGTACCACCAGAACACGCCCGACGTCGCCGGAACGGCCGAGCTGCAGGATGCGCTCGGCAGGGCCGTCTCGATCGCGAATGTGCAGAGCAAGACCCAGGGCAGCCTCATCATCGGCGCGCCGCTGGAGAAGATCGGCACGATCGAGGCCGCGGGCCAGTTCCACCAGCTCTCGATCATGGCCGGCGGACCGAAGGCCAGCGGCAGCGTCGCCCTGAATCTCGACAGCACCGGGGTGAGGGGACTGTCGCGCAAGGGCGCCGAGCTCGGCCGCGCGCTGAGCGGTTCGTAGGGTCCCGGCGGTTCGGGGCGCTCGTGGCTGTGGCTTCGGGCACAGCGCTCGCGGCGGTCCAGCAGGGCCGTTCAGGCGCGCACGTCGTGAGAGAAATATGAGAGGGGCGCCGGGTGAATCAAGCCACCCAGCGCCCCTCACCACATTTCCGCAGGTCCAGCGGGAGTGTCGGTCAGTTGGCGTAAGCCCTGGGCGCGCGGGACGCACTCGGCGGCGACAATGGTGGACATGAAGATCGCTGACATGCCCGTGGTTCCGATGACCGAGGCGGACTGGCCAGCCGTCGAGTCGATCTACGCGGCCGGCATCTCAGAGGGCAACGCGACCTTCGAGTCGACCACCCCATCTTGGGCCGAGTTCGATCGCACCAGACTCAATGACCATAGGCTCGTCGCCGTCAGCCACGATGGCGACGTGGTGGGATGGGCAGCCTGCTCACCCATCTCAAGTCGATCTGCGTACGCGGGCGTGGTCGAGCACTCGATCTACGTCGCGCCGCTGGCGAGAGGCCAACGAATCGGATCCGTCCTCTTGTCCGAGCTCATCAGCTCGACTGAGGAAGGTGGAATCTGGACCATCCAGTCGAGCATCTTTCCCGAGAATCTCAGCAGCGCCGCGCTTCACGAGCGCCACGGATTTCGCGCAGTCGGAACCCGTCACCGGATAGCCAAGTCAGCCACCGGACCCCACTCGGGCCAGTGGCGCGACACCGTGCTGATCGAGCGAAGGAGCGACGCGGTAGGGCTCAGCTGACTGTCAGAAGTGCCTACCCGTGCGAGCGAAGACTGGGTAGCAGTTCGAGCACCCTTCGCTCGATCTCGTCACGGTCCGCATCGAGGGCCTGATCGAATCGCTCGTTGGTGGTGACCGCGGGTGACTCCTTCAAATCCCTGAGGGCGCCTCATTTGCATCCTGTACTCAGGTACAGGTTTACAGTCAACATATGGACTCGAATCTTCTTGGCCAGGATGACTGGATACCGGCCGCTTGCACGATGCCCACGGCCGAGCAACCCTTGCGTCGCGCTGAATTCGATGACCTCTTCACGCATGACGTTCTCGGTGTCGAACGCACCTCCTCACACGTCGTGACATTCAACTTGCGAGCAGAACCCGTTGTAGCTGCACGTGCAGCCGAGCTGGCTACATCGGAGACCGGATGCTGCTCGTTCTTCACCTTCGGTTTCACGATCACTGACGGCCGGGTCACCATGACCGTATCGACAGGCGACACCCACCGGCAGGTGCTCGACGCCATCGCAGCCAGGGCTACATCGCTTGTCGGGCGGTCGGCATGACCACTTCACTTCGTTCCAGTCAGGTCGCCGCGGCAGTCGGTGTGAACGTGCAGACACTTCGATATTACGAGCGGCGCGGCATCATCGAAGAGCCCGAACGCTCGTTGGGAGGTCATCGCCTTTACCCCGAGGAGACCGTCACCACGTTGCGCATCATCAAGGCGGCGCAACGTCTTGGCTTCACCCTCGATGAGGTTGCCGATCTGCTCGAGGCGGGCAAGCACCACCACGGCGCGGGCCTCCAGTCGCGTACCGAAACCAAGCTCGCCGAGGTCGACCAGAAGATCGCCGACCTGAACGCCATCCGCGCCAGCCTCCTTGCAGCGCGGGACGCTGGCTGCGACGACTTGGCCCAGTGCGCCCAGTCCGACTGCTGCCCACTTCCTTTTGTCCACATAGGCGCAGGCCCGAAAGGGGACAGCCCGTGAAGTCTCACTGAAGGACAGGCACCTGTTCGGCGCGGGAACGCGACAACAACGTGCGCCGCCGAACCTGGCCCGCAGGATGTCGAGATCACCTTGACCCGACCTTCTAGCAACTCCTGATGAAATCGACTGCCCGCCTGTCGCAACCGCTCACCTGACCGTCCGCAAGGATTGACCTTCGGATGCGAACTTCGGCCGCATCCTCGCCGCATACGGCGGCGTCTTCGTCGCGGGCTCCCTCGCTTGGGGGTGGTCGCCGACGGTCTCAAACCAGATCGTTGGAACGTGTCCGGCGCACTCATTTGCCTGGTCGGCGTCGCCGTCATCATGTACGGCCCACACAACGCGTAGGCGGCCCTAGACGCGCATCGTGTCCGCGAGTGTCGGCAGCGCGCCGGGAACGAGCGAGTAGTACGACCATGTTCCCCGCTTGGTCCGTGTCAGCAGACCGGCGTTGACGAGGATCTTCAAGTGGTGCGAAACCGTTGGCTGTGACAGATCGAGCGGTTCGTTGAGGTCGCACACGCAAGATTCACCGCCCTCGGCCGCAGCGACGAGCGACAGTAGCCGCAGCCGCGTCGGGTCACCTATTGCCTTGAACTTCGCAGCCAGCTCCGCTGCCTCCTCGGCGCTCATCACGCCACCGGTGATGGGTGAGCAGCACGCGGCGGTCGAAGCGTCGAGGACAGGAATCGTGGTCGCCATGAGTGCCAGTGTAAGCCATAGATTGACATTCTTCGATGTATAGGTAGAGTCGACTCCATCGACAAACGTCAATGAACTTCGAGGAGTTTCGAAATGCCTGAGCTCGACACCACCCCCCCCGCCCGTCGTCGTCATCGGAGCCGGACCTGCTGGTCTTGCTGCCGCCGCGCATCTGCGCAGTCGCGAGATGGACGTGCTCGTGCTCGAGGCGGGGCCGACTGCTGGCTCAGCGGTGAGCGAGTGGGGTCATGTGCGCCTGTTCTCGGCGTGGTCCGAGCTCATCGACCCGGCGGCCGAAAAACTTCTGGCGGATGCAGGGTGGGCCACGCCAGACCTCAAGCGGTACCCAACCGGCTCGGACTGGGTCCGCAGCTATCTCCAGCCGCTGGCCGACGTGCTCGGCGATGCCGTCCGGTACGGCACGACTGTCACCTCCGTGGCAAAGCAATCCCGGGACCGCCTCGTCAGCTCCGGCCGCGATGAAGCACCATTCACGGTCCACGTCCGCTCCCCCGAGGGTGCTGGACACATCGTGGCGAGAGCGGTCGTCGATGCCTCGGGCACCTGGACCGACCCTAATCCGCTCGGCGGCGACGGCGTGCTCGCCATCGGCGAGGCGGAGGCAGCTGACCGAATCAGCTACCGCATCCCGGACCTGCGCGACCAATCTGTCCGATATGCGGGAAAACACGTCGTGGTCGCCGGCACCGGAGCATCCGCGAAAGGGGCACTCATCGCGCTGACGGCGTTGGCGAAAGATGCGCCTGGCACCCGGGTCAGCTGGCTGGTGCGACGTGCGACCGTCGGCGACGCGTTCGCCGGCAGCGGTCAGGACGAGCTGCCCGAGCGCGGAGCGTTGGGTCAGCTGGCACAGGAAGCAGTATCCAAGGGACCCGTCACGACTCTCAACGGCTTCCGGACGGCAAGAGTTGACCGTGATGCCGATGGCCTACTGACAATCAGATCGTTCGACGGCCAGACCGTAGATCGCGTCGACGAGGCCATCGTGCTGACCGGTTTCCGGCCCGATCTTCAGATGCTCTCGGAGATTCGCCTCGACCTCGACCCGGTACTGCAGGCGCCACGCGACCTCGCGCCACTCATCGACCCCAACGAGCACTCTTGCGGCACCGTCTATCCGCACGGCGCCAAGGAGCTGGCCCAGCCCGAGGTCGGCTTCTTCTTCGTCGGGATGAAGTCATACGGGCGCGCGACTTCCTTCCTTGCCCTCACCGGTTTCGAACAGACCCGATCGGTCGCCGCGGCCATCGCCGGCGACCACCAAGCCGCCGCCCGCGTCGAGCTGACACTTCCCGACACCGGTGTGTGTGGAGGGGCCGGCGTCTTCGACGACGAGACCGAGCAGAGCGGCGGTTGCTGCGGGACTCCGGTGGCACCCGAGCTCATCACACTCGGTCGCCCCGGCGGCCAGTAGCCTCAACGTCGGGACCTGACATCCCAGCGGTGTCTGGTTGGATCACTCTCTGGAAGAACCGCGTCGACAGGCCGAGCATCGACGACTCCACGACCTGCGACACGCCGAGGCGCGCCTGTGGCTCGAGGCCGGTGTATCCCCACGACCGTCCAGGCTTGGCTCGGACACGCTGACCTGAGCACGACGCAGAAGTATCTTTTCACTACCTCGGGACCAGCGCCGACGAGACCGGATTGAGCCGGTTCGGACCGGTGGGGGCGCGCGGTCCGCGGGGGAAGATCAATAATTCGTGGAGCCGCTTGTCAGAATCGAACTGACGACCTTTTCATTACGAGTGAAACGCTCTACCAACTGAGCTAAAGCGGCCGAGGTTCGCCGGGGATCGCCCGCCGAACCGATCACTGAGTCTAGCGGCTGATCGCCCCGACATCACATCGGCCTCGCACCGTAGGATCGCACGTGTGACCGATACGACGCAGGCCGAGCTCAACGAGATCAGGGCGAGCATCGACAACATCGATGCCGCGTTGATCCACGTGCTCGCCGAGCGATTCAAGTACACCAAGCGGGTGGGCAAGCTCAAGGCTGAGCACGACCTACCGCCTGCCGATCCCGAGCGTGAGGCACGGCAGATCACCCGGCTCCGAGCCTTGGCCATAGAGGCCGATCTGGACCCGGCGTTCGCCGAGAAGTTCCTCAACTTCATCATCGACGAAGTGATCCACCACCACGAGGCCGTCCGCGGCTGACCACCCGGGCATGTCCCGAGGCGATCGACCGGCTACTTGCAGGTCAGACCATCCTTGGGCACCGTGCCCTTGGTGAAGAAGGCATCGACCGCGTCGGTGATGCACTCGTTGCCGGAGTTGTAGGCCGTATGACCGTCGCCCACTCGGGTGACGAGCACACCGGACGACAGCTGCGACGCCAGCGCCTCGGCCCACTCATAAGGGGTGGCCGGATCGCGGGTCGTGCCGAGCACGAGGATCGAGGGCGCGCCGTCCGCCGTGATCTTGGGCAACGGGTTCGTCGCCTTGATGGGCCAGTCAGCGCACGCGAGGGCACCCCAGGCGAGTGCCCGGCCGAAGACCGGCGAGGCCTTCTCGAAGCGCGGGATGAGCGCTTCGGTCTCGGGCTGGGTCAGCGGCTTGGACGCATCGAGGCAGTTGACCGCATAGATCACCTGGCCGCTGTTGTCGCCGTAGCTGCCGTCCTTTTGTCGATCGAAGTAGAAGTCGGAGAACCCCAGCAGGACACTGCCGTCACCGTTGAACGCCGCGGTGAGGGCATCGGAGAGATAGGGCCACGAGGTCTTGTCATAGAGCGTCACCGCAATGCCGTAGAACGCCTGAGCCTCGGTGAGTTGGCGATCTGCCGTGGCCTTCATGGGCGCCGATTCCAGTGCCTTCATCAGGTCAGCGATCTTGGCCAGCCCGGCATCGACATCCTTGCCCAGCGGGCAGGACGACTGCTCGACGCAGTCCTCGGCATAGGCATCGAGCGCCCGCTGGAAACCGGTGGTCTGGCCCAGGCTGGATCCGGCCGCGTCCAACGTCGGATCGACGGCGCCGTCGAGCACCATGCGACCGACCTTGGTGGGGAACAGCTGGGCATAGACCGCGCCCAGCTGGGTCCCGTACGAGGCTCCGAACCAGTCGAGCTTGGAGCGCCCCAGCAACGCGCGTACGACGTCCATGTCCTTGGCCGCCTCGACCGTCGACACGTGAGCGGACAGGTCACCGGAGTTGTCCGCACACGCATCGCCGAGGTCGGTGATGCTCTGGCGCAGCGCCGCGATCTCCCCGTCGTCGTCGGGATCGGGGTCGGTCGTGGTGAATGCGTCGAAGCCCTTGGCCGGGAGGCACTTCAGCGGGGTGCTCCTGCCCACCCCGCGAGGGTCGACACCGACGATGTCGAAGGTGCGCCGCACGTCCGCGCCGAAGCTCGACGACATCGATGAGGCGAATCCGATCGCCGAACCACCGGGACCACCGGGATTGACCAGGATGCTGCGCTTTGCGGTGCCGCGGGTCGCCGGATGCACGACAGCTCGCAGCCGGGTCGTGGCACCCGCTGGCTCGGCATAGTCGATCGGCACCTTGATCCACGCGCACTTGGCGGAGTCTTCGCAGTCCGACCAGCTGAGCTTCTGGTCGTAGAACTTCTCGAGCCCGGACGGTGCTGACTTCGCCGCCGGTTCGGGCGCTTTCCAGTCGGCCCGGGTCATCACGGCGGCGACGACCACGACTCCCACCAGGAGGGCGAGGGCGGCCACGACCGAGATCACGATCAGAGTTCTGGAGCGGGTCACCGGCGTAGTCCCATCATCATCCGTTCAAGAGCAAGCAGCGGAGCGGCGTTTGCGGTCAGGGCAGCCCGACACTCGACGATCGCATCGATCGTGTGGATCGTCGATTCGGGGGTCCACACGCGGGAGATCTCGTGGATGTCGGCGGACACATCGGCGTTGACCAGCTCGACACCGGTCGCGCACTGGACCGTGAGGACATCACGGCAAAAAGACAGCAGGTCGAGCAGGACCCCGTCGATCGAGTCGCGGGCGAGGCGGGTGCGGCGGCGCTTCTGGTCCTTCTCCAGCGCCGACAACGCGCCAGCGAATCCGGCGGGCCGTCTGCCTCGCTCCTCGACACCCCAGCCCTGGCGCAGATCGGCGAGCTCGCGCTCGTCGGTCGGGTCACAGTATGCGTTGGCGCGGGTCGTCGCCTCGTCGTTGATCTGACCTGCCGCACGCAGGCAGTCGCCCAGGTCGTGGATCGATGCGGGCAGGGCCAGGATGGCGCGGCGACGCTCGCGTGAACCGGAGTCGCGCGCGAGGCCGCGGGCCCTGCCGATGTGACCCTGGGACGCCGCCGCGACCGCGTGCGCCAGCTCAGGCTCAACCCCGTCACGCCCGACCAGCAGTCCCTCGATCGCAGCGGTCGACGGAGTGCGCAGCGTGACCAGCCGCGAGCGGGAGCGGATCGTGATGATGACGTCGTCGGCGGCCGGGGCGCACAGCATCCACACGGTATGACTCGCCGGCTCCTCGATCGCCTTGAGCAGAGCGCCAGCCGCCTTTTCGGTGAGCCGGTCGGCATCCTCGATGATCAGCACCTGCCACCGGCCGAGCGCCGGTCGCAACGACGACGCCCGGACATACTCACGGATGTCGTCGACCACGATCGACAGTCCGTCGGTCGAGATCCTGGTGATGTCGGGATGGCTTCCGGCCCGTGCCGTCGTGCAGGAGTGGCACTCGCCGCAACCGCCCCGCTGGCACTGCAGAGCAGCGGCGAAGGCGCCGGCGGCATTGGAGCGGCCCGAACCAGGAGGACCGGTGAACAGCCAGGCGTGGGTCATCGACCGGCCATCACCGCCGGCCGAAGCGACGGCACCCTGCAGCGTCTCGACCACCGGCTCCTGCCCGACCAGGTCACTCCACACCGTCATGCTCATGCCGTCGCCTGACCCAGCCACGGCTCCACGGAAGCGCGGATCGTGGCATGGATCTCGGCGGGAGTGCCGCCACCGCCGACCACGAGATAGTGCTGGGGGTCGGCGGCGGCGAGGTCGAGGAAGTGCTGGCGTACGCGCTGGTGGAACTCCAGCGGCTCGGCCTCGATGCGGTCCGCCCCCTCGAATCGCTCATGCCCGATCGTCGGATCGATGTCGAGCACGACCGTCAGGTGTGGCCGCAACGACGAGGTCGCCCAGCGTGCGACATGCTCGACCTCGGCGATGTCGAGGTGTCGGCCGGCGCCTTGATAGGCGAGGGTCGAGTCGACGTAGCGGTCGGTCAACACGATCGTGCCCTCGGCCAAGGCCGGCAGCACCACCTGATCCACGTGCTCGGCCTTGTCGGCGGCATAGAGCAGCGCTTCGGTGCGTGGCGACAGCTCACCCGTGTCGTTGTCGAGCACGATGTGGCGCAAGATCTTGCCGACCTCCGTGCCACCGGGTTCCCGGGTCAGCAGCACGCGGTGGCCGAGGGTCTCGAGCCACTCGACCAGCAGAGCGGCCTGGGTCGACTTGCCCGCACCTTCCCCTCCCTCGAGGGCGAGGAACACCCCGGTTTCGGTGAAGAGCGGATCCATGGAGGTGAGCCTAGTCGGCGACCCTGACGGGCTCGTCCTCAACCGTTGGTCGGGTCGAAGGTCGACGCCTGGACCGTGGGCAGGTTGGCCCGAGCGGCGAGTCCTTGCGGGGCCATGACCCGGAAGCTGTCGGTCAGCAGCTCGCCAAGCTCATCCCAGTCGGTGTCGCCGTGCAGCTCCAGGCCCACGACGTCACGACCCCAGCGGGCGACGAAGAACGGCTGCGGGGACTGCCGGAACGCCTCGAGCTCCTCACCCGGCGCCCGGAACGTCACCACCGTCACCGGGCCATCGGTCGAGACGAAGCGTGCATAGGGGCCAGGCTTGCCGTCGTCGATCACCAACACATGGGCGAAGGTCTTGGTCCGCACACGCCACCGGACACCGGTCCAGGCCGTCTCCTCGTATGCCTCGGGGAGCCCAAGACAGATCGCACGCAGACGCTCGACCACGTCCAGTGCGACATCAGGCATGCCGTCAATCTAGGACGCGGCTCGGACAGTCTCATCCGATCCGGTCGTCAGACGCAGCTCCGCGACGAGCAACAGCACGAAGATCAGGCCGGCCCAGAGCTCGGAGTAGGGCACATAGGTGGTCGCGAGCAGCGCCGCGACCGCCAGGCCGAACGGCACGAGGGTGCGCGCCGACGAGTCGTGCAGGCGGATGGAGACGAGCCACAGGGCCGCGAGGAATGCCGCGGCCGGGACCGTCACGAAGGCGCTGCTCATGTCATCGGACACCTTGGAGTGATCCGTGTAGAAGTCCACGCGCGCGGCCAGTCCCGCGCCGACCGCGGCAGCGGCTCCGAAGATCACGTAGTGGCCGAATCCCCACACGAATCCCACCCGGTTGCCGCTCAGGATGTCGGCGTTGTCGCGAGCGAAGTAGAGCCACCACCCGGCGAACGTGACGAGCACGCCACCACCCACGACATACCAGAGCTCGGGCGGCGGCTTCCCCTCATCGAATGCGACCTGCAGGGCGATCGTCACCGAGAGGATCGTCTCGCCGAGGACGATGATGAAGAACAGCCCGTAGCGCTCCGCGATGTGGTGCGGGTGCCACGGCGTCGCTCCGGCCCGCTCGGCATAGAACGGCACGGCGAAGTCGAGCGAGACGCCGATGACGAACAGCCAGATCGGCAGGTGGCCCTGCGTCGCCAGCAGCGCCACGACCCAACCGGTCTGGACTGCGATCAAACCGATCGCATAGCGGAGCGCCGTCCGGCGACGTTCGGGATGACCCGCCGCGGCCCTCACCCACATCAGGACGAGCCCGACCCGCATGATGACGTAGCCGATGATCCCGAGGGTGAGGTCCTCCTCGAACATCCTGGGGATGCCGGCGGCCAGGACCAACGAGCCGAAGATCTGCAGCAGCGTCAGAAGGCGATTGGTGGTGTCGTCCGGGTCGTAGGCGGAGTTGAACCACACGAAGTTGAGCCACGCCCAGAAGATCGCGAAGAACGAGATCGAAAACCAGACCAGACCGTGGCCGGGGTGGCCCGCCGAGACCTCGTGGTGCAGCGAGAGCGCGGCCTGCGCGATCGCGACGACATAGCAAAGATCCGTGAACAGCTCGAGCGGTGAGGCCGTGCGGTGCTGCTCCTGCGGGTCACGCCGCGCGAGAGGCCGGAGGATCGGTGCGATCATCGGGGCTTTCCTCCTGCGAGCGCTATCGGGTCGGGGTCTTCTTCGCTGCGGCCTTCTTGGCCGGAGCCTTCTTCGCGGTCTTCTTGGCGGCGGTCTTCTTCTTGGCTGCCGACTTCTTCGCCGTCTTCTTGCCGCCCTTCTTGGCCGGGCCCTTGGCGCGACGCTCGGCCAACAGCTCGAACGCTCGTTCCGGGGTCAGGGTCTCGAGCGAGTCGTCCTTTCGGAGCGTCGCGTTGTATTCGCCATCGGTGACGTACATCCCGAATCGCCCGTCCTTGGCCACGACCGGCGACCCGCTGACCGGGTCGGCGCCGAGCTCCTTGAGCGGAGCAGCGGCGGCCCGACGTCCGTATGTCTTGGGCTGCGCGTAGATCGCTCGAACCTCGTCCTCGGTGATCGTGAGGAGCTGCTCCTCGCGATCCAGCGAGCGGGAGTCGGTGCCCTTCTTGAGGTAGGGCCCGTAGCGACCGTTCTGCGCCGTGACCTCGGTGCCGTCGTCGACGTAGACCACGCGCGGCAGCGTCAGCAGCTGGACCGCCTGCTCGAGCGTGATCGAGTCGAGGTCCATGTCCTTGAACAGGCTCGCGGTCCGGGGCTTGTCGGCCTTCTTGGCGTCGGCCGGCAGAGCCTCGGTGACGTAGGGACCATAGCGACCGTTCTTGGCCACGACAGCCAGCCCAGTCTCGGGGTGCTGGCCGAGCTCCTTCTCCAGTCCCGCCGGCGTCGCCAGAAGCTCTCTGGCCTTGTCGAGGTTCAGCTCGTCCGGCGGGAGATCCTCGGGCACGTTGGCACGGGTTGGAACCTGCTTGCCCTCGGCGTCCTCGGTGAACGGAGGACCTTCGACATAGGGGCCGTAGCGACCGACCCGCACGTCGATGCCCTCGCCGAGCGGGAAGGTCGCGAGCCCACGGGCATCGATGTCGGGGAGGTTCTCGACCAGGCGCTTGAGGCCCGTGTTGCCCTCGCCCTCGCCGGTCCAAAAATCGGTCAGGACCTTGAGCCGGTCCTCACGGCCGCCCGCGACCTCGTCGAGCACGTCCTCGAGCTCGGCGGTGAAGGAGTATTCGATGAGCCGGCCGAAATGCTGCTCCAAGAGGCGGATGACCGAGAACGCGATCCACGCCGGCACCAGCGCGGTGCCCTTCTTGTAGACGTAGCCTCGGTTCTGGATCGTCCCGACGATCGACGCATATGTCGATGGGCGACCGATCTCCCGAGTCTCGAGCTCACTGATGAGGCTCGCCTCGGTGAATCGCGACGGCGGCTTGGTCTCGTGGCCGGCCTTGCCGAGCTCGGCGGCCTCGACGGTCTGGCCCTCGGAGAGATTCGGCAGCTTGGTCTGCTGGTCGTCGCCCTCGGTGTCGCTGTCGTCGTGTGACTCGACGTATGCCTTGAGGAATCCGTAGAACGTGATCGTACGGCCCGAGCTGGCGAAGAGGACCTCTTCACCGGTCGAAGCGGTCGCGCCGATGCGGATCGAGACCGAGTTGCCCTTGGCGTCGGCCATCTGGGAGGCGATCGTGCGCTTCCAGATGAGCTCGTAGAGCCGGCGCTCGTCGCCGCTCAGCCCGGTCTGCTCGGGGGTCTTGAACTTCTCCCCCGCGGGACGGATGGCCTCGTGGGCCTCCTGCGCGTTCTTGACCTTGCTGGCATAGATCCGGGGCTTCTCCGGGAGGTAGGCCGCTCCGTAGAGCTCCTTGACCTGGGCCCGGGCGCCATTGAGTGCGGTCTGCGACAGGGTTGTCGAGTCCGTACGCATATAGGTGATGTGGCCACCCTCGTAGAGCCGCTGTGCGACCTGCATCGTGCGCGCGGCGCCGAAGCCGAACTTGCGCGAGGCTTCCTGCTGCATCGTCGTGGTGCGGAACGGCGCGTAGGGGCGGCGTGTGTAGGGCTTCTCCTCGACCGACCGGACCGTGAAGGGTCGATCGGCGAGGGCGTCGGCGAGGGCACCTGCCCTGCCCTCGTCGAGATGGACGACCTTGTCGGAGGTCAGCTCGCCCGTGTTGTCGAAGTGGCTGCCGGCAGCGACCCGCTTGCCATCGACGCTCGCGAGCTTGGCCGGGAACTGGCGCGGATCAAATCCCTCGCCAGCGTCGAACCTGGCCTCGAGGTCCCAGTAGGACGCGACCCGGAAGAGCATGCGCTCCCGCTCGCGCTCGACCACCAGCCGCGTCGCCACCGACTGCACGCGGCCCGCGGACAGACCGCTCATGACCTTCTTCCACAGGACCGGGCTGACTTCGTAGCCGTAGAGGCGGTCGAGGATGCGGCGGGTCTCTTGGGCGTCGACCAGATCCATGTCGACATCACGGGGGTGGGCGATGGCGTACAGGATCGCCTCCTTCGTGATCTCGTTGAACACGATGCGCTTGACCGGCACCTTGGGCTTGAGCTCGTCGAGCAGATGCCACGCAATGGCCTCGCCCTCGCGGTCCTCATCTGTCGCGAGCACGAGCTCGTCAGCAGACTTGAGGAGCTTCTTGAGCTTGGTCATCTGCGACTTCTTGTCGGCCGAGACGACATAGATCGGCTCGAACTCCGAGTCGATGTTGACGCCGAGCCGGGCCCAGGTCTCGCCCTTGAACGCGGCCGGCACCTCGTCGGCACCACGCGGCAGATCGCGGATGTGGCCGACCGAGGAGTCCACGACGTAGCCGTCCCCGAGGTAGCCCGCGATGCTGCGGACCTTGTTGGGGGACTCGACGATGACGAGACTGGTCAAGGAAACTCCTGTGAGGGTGGGACGCGCCATACGCTAACGCGTCCTGTCAAGAGTTCATGCACCGCAGGGTCAGATCCCCGCTCGCCGGTCAGAGCTGTCGGCTGTCGGTGACAGAATGTCCTGTGGCCTTTTCGGGATATGCGGTGCTGTGGGCGGACCGCCGTGTGCGTGCGCTGTTCGTCGCCGCGTTCTTCGCACGTATCCCGGCCCTGGCCGCCCCGCTGGTGTTCACGCTCTACGTCGTCGAGGACCTTGACGGCACGTACGCACAGGCCGGCATCATCGCCGCCGCCACCACGGTCGGAGCCGCGATCGGCTCCCCCTGGCGCGGCCGGCTGATCGACCGGCTGGGCATGCGGCGAGCGATCCTGCCGTCAATCGTCGCGGTGGCAATCCTCTATCCCGTGGCCACGCTGTCGACGTATGTCTGGCTGATCCCGCTGTCGCTGCTGATGGGGCGCTTCCTCATCCCGGTCTTCTCGATCGTTCGCCTCTCCCTCAGCGTGATGGTCGAGGAGAGCCGGCGGCGGACGGCCTTCTCGGCCGACTCGATCATCGCCGAGGCAAGCTTCATCATCGGTCCGGCTGCCGGGGTGCTGCTGGTGACCCAGGCCGGTGCGGATGTGGCGCTCTATGCGATCGGCGGGTGCGAGGTCCTCGCCGGACTCATCTTCTGGCGGCTCAACCCGCCGACCCGCTCGCCCGGCGGCAGCACCCCGCCCGCGGAGCCTGGTCACGTCGTCACGCGCACGCCGTTCATGTCCGTGCCGGTGGTCTTCCTCTTCCTGATCTCCGGCGGCACGATGGCGGCGCTGATCGGCACGGACCTCGGCATCATCGCCGAGCTGCGCGAGCTCGACGAGGTCGGCGCGATCGGTTTCACCTACGCCCTGTGGGGCCTGTCCTCACTCGTGGGGGGTCTGATCTACGGCTCACTCAGCCGGTCGATCCGCCCGACCTATCTCCTGCTCGCGCTCGGCCTGACCACGATCCCGGTGGGGCTCGGCGGCGAGGTCTGGTCGCTCTCGTTGTGGGTCATCCCCACCGGCTTCCTGTGCGCTCCCACCATGACCGCGGCCGCCGAGTGGATCGCCAAGCTCGTGCCCGAGGAGCGCCGAGGCGAGGCGATGGGCTGGCAGGGCACGGCGTTCACGATCGGCGCCGCCACGAGCTCCCCGGTCGTCGGTGTGGCGATCGACGGCGTCGGCGCCTGGGGCGCGTTCGTCGTCGGCGGTGCGATCGCCACCGGGATCGCGCTAATCTGCTGGGGCGGTCAGCTGATCCCGGCATACCGGCCCGAGCACTATGCGTCGGTCAACGAGATATCGCCGGTCGAGTAGCCAGCCCTTCGGTCACCGACGCTGCTTCCCTCAGCTCAGGAAGCCATCTGCGACCAGCTCGCGGACCGAGCCGGCATATGTCCGCCGCACCGTGGCCGCGTCCAGATCCAGCAGCGAGGCCAGCGCGTCGAGGATCTGACCCGCCGTCAGGTCCCCCTCGCTCGCACTGACCAGGCCGGCCTCGACCGTGTCGACCTGTCGCGCCCGGCGGACGCCCTGCTGGAGTCGCAGCACGATGGCCTCGGGGTGCTCTGCGCCGACCGGGCCGCGGGTCTCCTCGACGAGATCGGGGGCCTGGACGAACGCGCGGCCGAGCAGTTCGTCATCGCCGAGCCCGCGCAGGAGGTCGGTCCGCAGGCCCCAGGCTGCGACGGCAGGGGCGACCGGCGGCGCAATCTCACCAGCCCATTCCTCGAGACGTCGGACCGGCGTGGAATCGGTCCTGCGCATGCTCAGCCAGCCGAAGCCGACTGCCTCGATGCCGACCTCGGCGAACCAGTCGAGCCAGGCGTCGTAGCGCTGCGCATGGTCCGGCGCCGACGCGAGGCCCGCATCGGCCAGCCACATCTCGACGTACTCCGCAGGATCGACGAGCTCTCGTTGCACGACCCATGCATCGAGGGGTTGACCGGTGAACCATTCCTCGAGGCCGCTGTGCCAATCGGTGCCGGCGCGGTGGGCCCAGTTGGCCAGGACCTGGCACCAACCGCCGTCATTGAGATGTGTCGCGGCATTCTCGACCAGGTGCCGCACGACGCTGTCGCCGGGCATCCCGGAGTCCCGATAGACCAGCACCTCGTTGCCAGGCGGTGAGATGACGAACGGCGGATTGGTCGCGATGAGGTCGAAGGCCTCTCCCGCGACCGGCTCGAACAGGCTCCCGTCACGTACGTCGATGTCGAGACCGTTGAGCGCCGCGGTCAGCCGTGCCATCGCCAGCGCTCGGGGGTTCACATCCGTGGCCACGACTCGCTCGGCGTGCTGCGCGAGGTGCAGGGCCTGCACGCCGCAACCCGTTCCGAGGTCCAGCGCCGTGCCAACCGGCTCGCGGACCGTCAACTGGGCCAGCGAGGACGAGGCCTCGCTGATGCCGAGCACATGCTCGGGGTTCATCGGGGTCGGCCGCTCGTCCAGGCCCGGCGTCGGGTCACAAACGATCCACCAGTCGTGGCCCTCGTCGCCATAGGGGCGTACGTCCACGAGCGCGCGAACCTCGCTGCCCGAGGCCTGCAACATGTCGGCCGCGATGAGCGGGTCGACGAGTCCCGGCAGTGCTGAGTCGGCGCGATGACGGTCGACACCGACCTGAAGGGCGAACAGCCGGACGAGGGTCGCCAGGGCGCCACCACCCCTGGTCGCCCGGCGGGCGGGGACGGTCTGATTGCGCGCAAGGGCCCGGTGCGCGTCCTCGCCGAGCAGCGCGAAGACCGCGTCGACCGTGAAGTCGGCCCGGGTCAGGGCCGCGCGGAGCTGGTCGGCATACCGAAGGTCAAGCATCCACCCAGCCTGTCAGAGAGGCCCGGACGCGCGAACGGCGCAGACCCCGAGGTCTGCGCCGTTCGCGGATGATCCGTCTAGACGGTGACGGTCTCCTCGACCGGTCCTGCCTCGAGCGCGATCGGGCGACGCTTGGAGACGTAGACCGCGATAGCGATGATCGCCGCTGAGACGCCGGCGATCGTGTAGCGGAGCCACGCGCTCTCGTCTTCGCCGTAGGAGTACTTGATGATCAGCGGGACGATCAGCAGAGCGACCAGGTTCATGACCTTGAGCAACGGGTTGATCGCCGGTCCAGCAGTGTCCTTGAACGGGTCACCGACGGTGTCACCGACGATCGTCGCCTCGTGGGCGGGCGATCCCTTGCCACCATGGTTGCCGTCCTCAACGAGCTTCTTGGCGTTGTCCCACGCGCCACCGGAGTTGGCGAGGAAGACCGCCATCAGCAGTCCCGTGCCGATCGCACCGGCCAGGTAGCAGCCGAGCGGCCCGACGCCGAGGCCGAAGCCGACCGCGATCGGGGCGAAGATCGCCAGGATGCCGGGCGTTGCCAGCTCACGCAGCGAGTCGCGCGTGCAGATGTCGACGACCTTGCCGTACTCGGGTCGGCCGGTGCCCTCCATGATGCCCGGGATCTCCTTGAACTGGCGGCGCACCTCATAGACGACTGCGCCGGCGGCCCGGCCGACGGCGCTGATCGCCAGTCCGGAGAACAGGAAGACCACCGCCGAGCCGATGATGAGTCCGACCAGGTTGCTCGGATCGCCGACGTTGAGGACGCCCTGCAGAGCCGTGACATCGCTGGGCTCGAGGGTCTTGGCAAACTTCTCGACTGCCGTGGGGTCATCGATGTTGATGCCACGCAGGATGCGGGAGAACTCGTCCTTGATCCCGTCGGCGAACGAGCCGAACAACGCGGTCGCGGCCAGGACAGCCGTGGCGATCGCGATGCCCTTGGTGATGGCCTTGGTCGTGTTGCCCACGGCATCGAGCTCGGTGAGGATCTGTGCGCCTTCGGCGTCGACGTCGCCCGACATCTCGGCAATGCCCTGTGCGTTGTCACTCACCGGGCCGAAGGTGTCCATCGCGACGATGACGCCGACGGTCGTGAGCAGACCACAACCGGCCAGCGCGACCGCGAACAGCGAGACGATGATCGAGCCGCTGCCGAGCAGGAACGCGCCGAAGACCGCCGCGCCGATGACCAGCGCGGTGTAGACCGCGGACTCGAAGCCGACCGAGAGGCCGGACAGGATCACGGTGGCCGCACCGGTGAGCGATGTCTTGCCGACATCCTTGACCGGACGTGTCTCGGTACCGGTGAAGTAGCCGGTCAAGGCGAGGATCAGGGCAGCGAGCACGATGCCGATCAGGACCGCGACGATCGCGATGAGGCGCGGGTTGCCGTCGAGGTTCTCGGTCGAGGAGTTCCCGAAGAACTGCGTCACGAGCTGGCTCGACTCCTCGCCGGAGGCGAACGACAGCTCACTGAACTTGGTCGGCAGGTAGGCCCACGCGAAGCCGGCCGTCGCGATCGCGGAGATCACGGCCGAGATGTAGAACGACCGGTTGATCGTGGTCAGGCCGGGCTCGCCCACACGCGGACGGGTGATGTAGACGCCGATGATCGCTGTGATCGCACCGATTGCGGGGATCACGAGCGGGAGCACGAGACCTTCTTCGCCGAACGCGACCGAGCCGAGGATCAGCGCGGCGACCAGGGTGACGGCGTAGGACTCGAACAGGTCGGCGGCCATGCCGGCGCAGTCGCCGACGTTGTCGCCCACGTTGTCGGCGATCGTCGCGGCGTTGCGCGGGTCGTCCTCGGGGATGTTCTGCTCGACCTTGCCCACGAGGTCTGCGCCGACGTCGGCAGCCTTGGTGAAGATGCCGCCGCCAACTCGCATGAACATCGCGAGTAGCGCGGCGCCGAAGCCGAAGCCTTCGAGCACAGAAGGTGCCTCGCCCTGATAGATCAGCACGACCGCAGCTGCGCCGAGCAGGCCGAGGCCCACCGTCAGCATGCCGACCGTGCCACCGGTGCGGAAGGCGATGCGCATGGCCTTCTCGCGACCTTCATATTGGGCAGCAGCGGCGACGCGGATGTTCGCGCGCGTCGCGAGCCACATGCCGAGGTAGCCGATCACGGCTGAGAACCCGGCACCGAGCAGGAAGAACAGCGACCTGCCGATCCTGATGTCTGCGTCGCCAGGCAGCAGGAACAGCAGTCCGAAGGCGAGGACCGCGAATCCTGCGAGGGTCTTGAACATACGGCCGAGGTAGGCAGATGCGCCCTCCTGGACCGCGAGCCCGATCTCCTGCATCTTCTCGGTGCCTTCAGAGGCCTTGAGTACTTCGGCGCGGAAAACCGCCGCCATGATCAGCGCAATGACGCCGACTCCCGCAACGACAGCCACGATGATCGTGTTGTCGTTCGAGAGATCGAGGTCAGTGGCTGCCGCAACAAAAGTCGCGTTCGCCATGAAAAATCCTCCATGAGTGGGGGCAGGACATACCGTGGGCTAGCCAACCAGCCCAACGTGACGGAGGTTACATGGGGGTCGGTATGTGAGCATCGAGGGGCTCGCGGCGCTCACTCATCCCTGCCGGGTTCAGCTCCCTACGTAGGTCGCCAGGTGCTCGCCGGTCAGGGTCGAGCGGTCGGCGACGAGATCGGCTGGCGTGCCCTCGAAGACGATCCGGCCGCCGTCCTGGCCGGCTCCGGGACCGAGGTCGATGATCCAGTCGGCGTGCGCCATGACGGCCTGGTGGTGCTCGATGACGATGACCGACTTGCCGGACTCGACGAGCCGGTCGAGCAGGCCGAGCAGCTGCTCGACGTCGGCGAGGTGGAGGCCGGTGGTCGGCTCGTCGAGGACGTAGACACTCGAGACACTGCCCTTCTCGACCATTCGTGCCGCCAGCTTGAGTCGCTGCCGTTCGCCGCCGGACAGCGTCGTGAGCGGCTGGCCGAGGCTGAGGTAGCCGAGGCCGACGTCGACGAGCCGGGTGAGGATCTTGTGCGCTGCCGGCGTCTTCGCCTCGCCGGCGGCGAAGAACGCCTCGGCCTCGGTGACCGGCATCGCGAGCACCTCGCTGATGTCCTTCCCGCCGAACTTGTACTCCAGGACCTCGGCCTGGAACCGCTTCCCCTCGCACTCCTCGCAAGTGGTGGCGACGCCGGCCATCATCGCCAGGTCGGTGTAGATGACGCCGGCGCCGT
>NZ_JBBJMJ010000013.1:0-82271 GCF_037719875.1 Aeromicrobium sp.
AACAATGCATCGCGGACTCCGCGGGAGATCGCCGATCACCTTCGAGAGCTGTCGATGCCTGAGGTCAGCGACGACGACGTCGTGACCTCGGCGCAGGCGGTCGCGCACCTCGTCGCCGATGCGGTACCGGCTGGGTCGCCGGTTCTGCTGGTGGGCGGTGAGGGCCTGCGCATACCTCTGGAGGAACGTGGGCTGCGGTGCGTGTCGACCATGGGTGAGGGCCCGGTCGCGGTGGTCCAGGGGTTCCATCCCGACGTCGGATGGCGACAGCTCGCGGAGGCTTCGTTCGCCATTCAGGCGGGACTGCCGTGGTTTGCCAGCAACACCGATCTCACGATCCCCACGACGGGTGGGATTGCCCCGGGCAACGGGTCACTGGTCCAGGCGGTCCGAAACGCCACGGGGGCCAGGCCGATCGTTGCGGGCAAGCCGGAGAAGGCGCTGTTCGACGAGACGATCGAGCGGGTCGGCGGCGAGCGGCCGTTGATGGTGGGCGATCGTCTGGACACCGACATCGATGGCGCGATCCGCGCAGGCACCGACAGCCTGGCGGTGCTGACCGGCGTCAGCACGCTGCAGGAGATCATCGACGCCGCCCCCGGTCATCGACCGACGTTCGTGTCGGCCGACCTGGCTGGCCTCAACGAGGCGCACGCGGAGATCCAGATCGACGGTGACCGGGCCAGGTGTGGCGAGTCCGAAGCCGTCGTGCGCGACGGACTGCTGGGAGTCGGCGAAGGTGCTGGCCGGAGCACGGATGCGTTGCGGGCTGCGGTCGGACTCGCCTGGTCGTTGCGTGATCGCTCCGGCACGTCGGTGACCCTGGATGGGACACTGGACGCATGAGTGCACCTTCGACGAGCTCGGGAGCCGAGCATCCTGAGGATATCCGCGAGGGGTCGACTGACGACCTGCCCGACATCGTGGCGCCAACGGCGGAGTCGACCGGCGATCCACGGATCGATGAGGCGCTCGAGCGGTTGGACGGGCTGGGTGAGCGAGACATCACCGACCATCCCGCGGAGTTCGACGCCATCCATCGCGTGCTGCGGGAGTCGCTCGCCAACGCAGGCCGCGACGGAGACCTCCCGGGACCGGCATGACCAGAAGGCTCCGGCTCGACGCCGAGCTCGTTCGTCGCGGGCTGGCCAGGTCCCGAGAGCAGGCTGCCTCCCTGATCGAGGAGGGCCAGGTCAAGGTGGCGGGATCGGTTGCCACCAAGGCGGCAACCGGTGTCACGACCGACCAGGCCATCGTCGTGCGAGCGAGCAACCAACCGACATATGCCTCGCGCGGCGCCCACAAGCTGCTCGGCGCGCTCTCGGTGTTCGAGCCGATGGGTTTGACGGTCGAGGGCAGAAGGTGCCTTGACGCCGGCGCCTCGACGGGCGGATTCACCGACGTCCTGCTCCGCAAGGGTGCGCGCCAGGTGTGTGCCGTCGATGTCGGTTATGGACAGCTCGTCTGGGCGTTGCAGTCCGATGATCGGGTCGTGGTGCTCGATCGCACGAACGTCCGCAACCTTCGTCCGGAGGACATCGGCGGCCAGGTGGAGCTGATCGTCTCGGATCTGTCGTTCATCTCCCTTACGGTGGTCATGCCCGCCCTGACACGGGTGTGCGAGCCGAGCGGCCCAGAAGGCGGAGGTGACATCGTGCTGATGATCAAGCCGCAGTTCGAGGTCGGCAGGAGCAACCTCGGCAAGAACGGCGTGGTGCGCGATCCGCTCCTGCACGCCGACGCGGTGCACCGAGTATGTCGTTCGGCGTTCGACCTCGGGTGGGGCACCAAGGCGCTCGCGCCGAGTCCTCTGCCCGGCCCGGCCGGCAACGTCGAATACTTCTGCTGGCTGCGCAGCGACGCCGATCCGCCCAGCGAGGCTGCCGCGCACGCGGTTGTGGCCGCCGGACCTCTGGACGGGGCGACCCAACAATCCGAGGCGACCACATGAGGAAAGTCCTGCTGATCGTCCACATCGCCCGAGACGAGGCAAGCAAGGTCGCGGTCGCGTTCGCCGCAGACCTGCGTGCTGAAGGTGTCGAGGTCTGCGTCCTGGATGCCGAGGCCGAGACCCTCCAGGCGGCCGGTCTGGAGAGTCCGGGCGTCGTCGAGGCTGCGCCGGGGGCGGCCGACGGTTGCGAGCTCGCCGTGGTGTTCGGCGGTGACGGCACGATCCTGCGGGCTGCCGAGATGTGCCGCGGCACCAGCACGCCAGTCCTGGGCGTCAACCTCGGCCACGTGGGATTCTTGGCCGAGGCCGATGTCGAGGACCTCCATGACGTCGTGCGGGGCGTCGTCGACGGGAGCTACACGGTCGAGGAACGCCTGACCGTCGACGTGTCCGTGACCGTGGCAGGCCAGATCGTGGCGACCAACTGGGCCCTCAACGAAGCCTCCGTCGAGAAGGCTGCGCGCGAACGGATGCTCGAGATCGTCGTCGAGATCGACGACCGGCCGGTGTCCCGATGGGGTTGCGACGGAGTCGTGTGTGCGACACCGACCGGCTCGACGGCATACAACTTCAGCGCAGGCGGTCCGATCGTGTGGCCAGAGGTCTCGGCGCTGCTCATGGTGCCCATCAGTGCACACGCATTGTTCGCGCGGCCACTGGTGGTCTCGCCGGACTCCACCCTGGCGATCGAGATCGTGGGGGAGCTGTCGACCGGTGTCTTGTGGTGCGACGGTCGCCGGGCTGCAGAGCTGCCGGTCGGTGCTCGGGTCGAGGTGGTCAAGGGCAGGACGCCGGTCCGGCTGGCTCGGATCCGTCCGGCATCGTTCGCGGACCGGCTCGTGCGCAAGTTCGACCTGCCAGTGACGGGCTGGCGTGGGGCAGCCGAGCGTCGGCGTGGGGACGACGGCTGATGTGGCAGCACCTGCGACTTTCCTCTCTGGGTGTCATCGAATCGGCTGAGCTTGAGCTGTCCGAAGGATTCACCGTCATCACCGGGGAGACCGGGGCGGGCAAGACCATGGTCGTGACGGCGCTCGGCCTGCTGCGCGGAGAGCGGGCTGATCTCGGTCTTGTGCGCCGTGGGTCTGACCAGGCACGGGTCGAGGCCAGCATCGGCGTCTCCTCCGGCGCGGCCGCCGCCGCCGCGGTCGAGGAGGCGGGAGGCCGGATCGACGATGACGTGGTCATCCTCGGACGTGTGCTGTCCGCGCAGGGGCGATCGCGAGCGTTGGCCGGGGGCGCCACGGTGCCGGCGGCCCTGCTCGCAGATGTCACCGACGAGCTCGTGGCGGTGCACGGGCAGTCCGACCAGCACAGACTGTTGCGAGCCGGCGAACAACGCGCCGCTCTCGACCGCTTCGCCGGGGATGATTTCGCCGCGGCTGCAGCGGCATATGCACCCGCCTACGTCCGATGGCGCACGGTCGAACGTACCCTCGACGACCTGCGCACCCACGCCCAGGAGCGCGCCCGCGAGCTTGATGTCCTGCGATTCGGACTCGATGAGATCAACGAGGTCGAGCCGCAGGCGGGTGAGGACGAGCATCTCAAGATCGAGGAGAGCCGGCTCGCGCACTCCGAGTCCCTGGCCCTTGCAGCCGATCAGGCCCATCGCTCCCTCGTCGGCGAGGCCGACCTCGACGCAGCCCGCACTCAGGTCGCGGCGGCATCGGCTGCACTCCGCGAGGCAGCGGGACACGATCCCTCGCTCGACGCGCTGGGGGAGCGGGTGCTGGAGCTGGGCATCCTGCTCGATGACGTCGGCGCCGAGCTCGGCGCCTACTCCGCGGGAGTCGAGCTCGATCCCGAAAGACTCGCGGCCCTGCAGGATCGGCGAGCGGCGTTGGCCGGGCTGCAGCGCAAGTACGGTCCGACCCTCGACGATGTCCTGGCCTGGGCCGACAAGAGCTCGGCCAGGCTCGGTGACCTCGGCCATGACGACGAGTCGGTTGCCGAGCTGGAGGCCGAGCAGGCCCAGCTCGTGCCCGAGGTCCGGCGTCTGGCAGCCCGGATGTCGTCGATCCGCAGCGAGGCCGCTGACCGGCTCTCGAGCCTGGTCGACCAGGAGATCGCGCAGCTCTCGATGCCCTCGGCCCGCCTCGAGGTTCACGTGACGACTCACACCGACGCGGTGCCCGGGCCGCACGGATTGGATGACGTCGAGCTCCTGTTCGCGGCCAACAGCGGGACCGGTCTCCGGCCCCTGCACAAGGGGGCGAGCGGCGGTGAGCTCTCCCGGTTGATGCTGGCTCTGGAGGTCGTCCTGGCCGATCGTACGACCGTGCCGACCCTGGTCTTCGACGAAGTGGATGCCGGCATCGGCGGCAAGGCCGCGGTCGAGGTCGGTCGCCGGCTCTCGCGGCTTGCCGAGCATGCCCAGGTCATCGCCGTGACACATCTGCCCCAGGTGGCTGCGTTCGCCGACCATCATTTCGTGGTGTCCAAGGATGATGACGGCACCGTCACGAGCAGCTCGGTCATCGGGCTCGACGAGCACAGCAGAGTCGACGAGCTGGCGAGGATGCTGGCCGGCCAGGAAGACTCGGCAACCGCCCAGGCGCACGCCCGCGAGCTTCTTGACCTCGCCCGATCCTGACCTGAGCCCCCGCTGAGAGTTACGGTTTTGCGCCGACACGCCGACGCTGCGCACAAATGCGTCAGGGTCAGCGGGAAGCATGGTCGGCGATGGCCATCTGGAAGCGCAAGACTCCTGTCTCAGGAGACGTGAAGGGGATCGTCGGCACCGTCAGATTCGCGCGGCGTGACAGTGATGTCGCGTCCCTGCGTGAGGGTGACATTGCCGTGGTTGATCACCCCGAGCTCGATGCCCGGCAGGCCCAGCACCTGATCGACCGCCGAGTGCGCGGGGTGCTCAATGCGACCCCGTCGAGCAGCGGAAGGGTGCCCAATGTGGGCCCCCAGATGTTGTCTCGCGCCGGCATCCTGCTGGTTGACATCGCCGGCACGGATGTCTGGTCCAAGCTCAAGAGCGGTGATCGCGTACGCATCGAGGACGGCCGGGTCTTCCGCGACGAGATCCTGGTCGTCAGCGGAGTCGAGCTCGACGAGAGTCGCACGACGTCAGACCTGGCAGAGGCCAAGTCAGGCCTCGCGACACGGCTTGACTCACTCGCGGCCAATGCGACCGACCACATCCACCGCGAGCACGCGATGCTGCTCGCCGGAGCCCACGTGCCGCGGCTTCGCACCAAGCTGCGCGGCCGGGCCGTCGTCGTGGTCTCCCGGGCGTATGACGATGTGGCGGACCTGCGCGGCCTGCGCCGCTACATCAGCGACAACGACCCCATCCTGATCGGCGCCGGCCCCGGCGCCGACACCCTGTTGAAAGCCGGGCACGTGCCGGCCATCGTCGTCGGTGCCCTCGACAACCTGTCGGACGCCGCGATCAGGGCCGCTGGTGAGGTTGTCGTGACGACGTCGTCGGGCAAGCTCGACATGCCTGAGCGACTCGAGCGTCAGGGCAAGGAGGTCGTGACCTTCGTGTCGACCGGCTCGGACGACGACCTGGCATTGGTGCTGGCCGACACCAATGACGCCGCGGTGATCGTGCACGTCGGTGCGCCGGCGACACTGTCGGAGTTCCTGGAGCGTCCGCCGACCGAGGCCGCGCGGATGTTCGTGGCGCGCCTGCGCGCCGGTGCCAAGATCGTCGACGCCAAGGCCGTCCATCACTTCACCTCTCAGCGCTTTGCTCTGTGGCCGGTCCTCCTCCTGCTCGCAGCCGGCGTCATCGCCGTCGCGGCGGCGGTGGCTGTCACGCCTGTCGGCAGCGACTGGTTCGGATCTCTCGGCGATCAGCTCGCCGACCTCGGCACCTGGATCAAAGGACTTGGCTCATGATCAACTTCCGCTTCCACCTCGTCTCCATCGCGGCGATCCTGCTGGCCCTGGCGGCCGGCGTCGCGCTGGGCTCCGGCCCCCTCGACGACACGGGCGCCGCGCTGGGAGGCGACGAGGGCACCACACGAGAGATCGCCGACCCCGCACTGGCGGCATTCGAGTCCGGTTATGCCGGCCGTACGTCGGCGGCGCTGCTCAAGGGCAAGCTCAAGGGGCAGACCGTCGTCATCATGACGGTGCCCGGCACCAGCGCAGCCGAGGCGAAGGGTGTCGCGTCCAACCTGCAGGCCGCTGGCGCCGAGGTCACCGGGGAGGTCGCCCTGACCAGCAAGCTCCTCGACTCGTCGGGGCGTCAGTTCGCTGAAGGCGTCGCCCAGCAGTCCGCTGAGGATGTTGCGGGTGTCGGTGAGGCTGGTGACAGCTATGGCCGTATCGGCGCGGCGCTCGGTCGAGCCTTCATTGCCGACAAAGCAGGCGCCCCGGACCAGACGGCCGGCACGATTCGATCGGCGTTCACCGAGGGCAAGCTCATCACGCTGAACACCGCCCCGAAGAAGGTCGCCACCCTCGCGGTGCTCGTGACCGGGCCCGAGCGCGCAGGCGGAGCGGATCAGAGCAGTGTGATCGCTGCCCTGGCAGGAGCCCTCAACAGCAGCGGCAAGGGCGTCGTGGTCGCGGGGCCGTCGTCGGCCAGCACTGACGGAGGAGCGGTCAAGGCCGTACGCGACGGAGATTCGGCGACCGAGGTCTCGACCGTGGACGTCACCAACACCTCAGCGGGCCGTGTCGTGTCCGCGCTCGTCGCTGCCGCGCAGGCCGATGGGCAACCCGGCGCGTGGGGCACCTCACGCAGCGCGAGCGGGGCCGTGCCCAACTAGCACCGGTGTGGGAGACCCGACACGTGTGTCGTTGTCCATAACCCCCTTCCTGTTGGTAGGCTGGAATCCCGTGGAGGCCTGATGCAATTTGTGCATCACGAGCGCTCGACATCGGTTTTCGACCACGGGAGTCACCTTGGCAGGTAGCGCGGTAACCAAGCATGTTTTTGTCACCGGCGGGGTTGCCTCTTCGCTCGGCAAGGGCCTGACCGCGTCGAGCCTCGGGCGGCTGCTCAAGTCACGTGGCCTGCGCGTCACGATGCAGAAGCTCGACCCCTATCTCAACGTCGACCCCGGCACGATGAACCCCTTCCAGCACGGTGAGGTGTTCGTGACCGACGACGGCGCGGAGACTGACCTCGATGTCGGGCACTATGAGCGCTTCCTCGACTTCGATCTGTCCGGCAAGGCCAACGTGACCACCGGGCAGGTCTATTCGGAGGTCATCGCCAAGGAACGGCGGGGTGACTACCTCGGCGACACTGTCCAGGTCATTCCACACATCACCAACGAGATCAAGTCCCGCATCCGGGCGATGGCCGGCCCCGACGTCGACGTCGTCATCACTGAGATCGGCGGTACGGTCGGCGATATCGAGTCCCTCCCGTTCCTCGAGGCCGCGCGACAGGTGCGCCATGACGTGGGGCGCGGCAACGTCTTCTTCCTGCACGTCTCCCTGGTGCCCTACATCGGCCCGTCGGCCGAGCTCAAGACCAAGCCGACCCAGCACTCGGTCGCTGCCCTCCGCTCGATCGGCATCCAGCCGGATGCGATCGTCTGTCGCGCCGACCGAGACATCCCGGACAGCATGAAGCGCAAGATCTCGCTGATGTGCGACGTCGACGAGGAAGCCGTCGTCACTGCGAGCGACGCCCCGTCGATCTATGACATCCCGAAGGTGCTGCACCGCCAGGGCCTGGATGCCTACGTCGTGAGGCGCCTCGACCTGCCGTTCCGCGATGTCGACTGGACTCAGTGGGACGAGCTGCTGAGGCGTGTCCACCACCCCGCCGAAGAGGTCACGATCGCGCTGGTCGGCAAGTATGTCGACCTGCCCGATGCCTATCTCTCGGTCGGTGAGGCGCTGCGGGCCGGCGGCTTCGCCCACGACGCCCGCATCGTCCTTCGCTGGGTCCCGTCGGACGACTGCGCCACGCCATCTGGCGCTGCTCACAACCTGCACGATGTCGACGGCATCTGTGTGCCGGGTGGCTTTGGCATCCGTGGCATCGAGGGCAAGCTCGGCGCCCTGACCTATGCCCGCGAGCGCGGCATCCCGGTGCTCGGTCTGTGCCTCGGCCTGCAGTGCATGGTCATCGAGTACGCCCGCAACGTCGCCGGGATCCAGGACGCGAGCTCGTCGGAGTTCGATCCGCAGACACCCCACCCGGTCATCGCGACGATGGCCGAGCAGCTCGAGATCGTGGACGGTGCAGGCGATCTCGGCGGCACGATGCGCCTGGGACTCTATCCGGCCCAGCTGAGGGCCGGCAGCATCGTCGCCGAGGCCTACGGTGCCGACAAGGTCGAGGAGCGCCACCGGCACCGCTACGAGGTCAACAACTCCTATCGGCCGCAGCTGGAGGCTGCCGGACTGGTGTTCAGCGGGACCTCCCCGGACGCCAACCTCGTCGAGTTCGTGGAGCTGCCGCGTGAGGTGCACCCCTACTACGTCGCCACCCAGGCTCACCCCGAGCTGCGCTCGCGCCCGACCCGGCCGCACCCGCTGTTCTCCGGCCTCATCGGTGCTGCACTGGCCCGGCAGATGGAGATGAGGCTCCCGGTCGACGAGCAGTCGAGAGCCGAGGCATGAGCGAGCGTCCGCGGACGGCTCATCCGCGACTGCCGGGTGAGCTTGCGCACGGGTTGTTGAGCGACACCGACCACTCGTGGCCGGTCAGCTCGAGCGACACCAAGTACGAGAGCGCCTACGTGAGCCTGCGGGTCGACACGATCGTCGACCCGACCGGAGGGGAGCACCCGCGAGCCATCGTGCAGCCGAACGGTGCCATCGGCATCCTGGCGATCGATGAGGGCGACCGGATCCTGCTGGTCGAGCAATATCGGCACGCCGTCGGCCGCCGGCTGCTCGAGCTCCCGGCCGGCACCTTGGATGTGGCCGGCGAGTCGGCTGCGGACGCTGCGGCGCGGGAGCTCGCCGAGGAGGCCGACGTGGTGGCCGTGCAATGGGAGTCGATCCTGCACCTGCTGGCGACCCCGGGTTACTCGACAGAAGCCTGGGAGGTCTTCCAGGCAACCGAGCTCAGCGCTGTGCCCGACGACGAGCGTACGACCCGCGAGGCCGAAGAGGCCGACATGGCGCAGTGGTGGCTGCCATTCGACGAAGCGGTCGACGCCGTGCTCGCCGGCCGCATCACCGACTCACTGACCGTGGCTGGCATTCTCGCAGCGCAGGTGCTTCGCACCAGATGACAACCGATGTGGAGCGGGGGGTTCAGGACTACCTGAGTCACCTGAGCGTCGAGCGCGGCCTCGCTGCCAACACGCTCCACTCCTATCGTCGTGACCTGCGGCGCTATCTCGAGTTCCTGGGTTCCCGCGACCTGGCCGATCCGGCGACGATCACGGAGAACGACATCGTGGCCTTCCTCGGCTCGCTACGCACGGGGAGTACCGACCACGTGTCACTCGGGACAGCCAGCGCGGCCCGCACGATCGTGGCTGTTCGTGGCCTGCACCGCTTCCTCCTGCGGGAGCAGGTCGTGCCGACCGATGTCACCTCGGCGATCAAGCCCCCGCGGCCGGCATCGCGGCTGCCCAAGGCACTCCCGCTGTCGGACATCGAGGCGATCCTCGAGGCGGCAGGCGCACCCGGCACGACTTTGTCATCGCGCGATCGCGCCTTGCTCGAGGTGCTCTACGGCACGGGGGCGCGCATCTCCGAGGCAGTCGGCCTCGACGTCGACGACCTGGATCTGGAGGAGTCGACGGTGCTCCTGCGGGGCAAGGGCGGCAAGCAGCGCATCGTCCCCCTGGGGTCGTACGCACGACAGTCGCTGCTGGACTATCTGACTGCGTCCCGGCCGGCTCTCATGTCGGTCCGGACCAGCACCCCCGCGGTGTTCCTGAATGCCCGTGGTGGCAGGCTCTCGCGGCAGAGCGCGTGGACCGTCCTGACGAAGGCCGCGCATCGAGCCGGAGTGACCGCAGAGGTGTCGCCGCACACCCTGCGCCACTCGTTTGCCACGCATCTGCTGGACGGTGGGGCTGACGTCCGTGTGGTCCAGGAGCTGCTGGGTCATGCCTCCGTGACGACGACCCAGATCTACACCCTCGTGACCGTGGAGAAGCTGCGGGAGATTTATGCGACGGCCCATCCTCGGGCGTCGAGATAAGTCGACTTCTGGCGGTAGAGTGACGCTGTCCGACGGTCGAGTGCAGGGGTAGCTGATGAGCAAGGAACTGGGACCGACCGGACGGCCACTTCCGAATTTCCCGATGCCCGGGCCGCGCAAGCAGGGCAAGCCCGCGACGATCATCGCGATGTGCAATCAAAAGGGTGGCGTCGGCAAGACCACGACGACCATCAACCTCGGCGCGGCACTGGTTGAGACCGGCCGCAAGGTCCTGTTGGTGGACTTCGACCCGCAGGGCTCGATGACCGTGGGTCTCGGTGTCAGCGCCCACGAGCTCGACCAGAGCATCTACCACGTGCTGATGGACCGCGAGATCTCGATCAAGGACCTGATCATGCCGACCGCGGTCGACGGCCTCGACCTGGTGCCGTCCAACATCGATCTCTCCGCCGCCGAGATGCGGCTCGTCACGGAGGTCGGCCGTGAGCAGGTGCTCGCGCGGGTGCTCAAGCCGATCCGCATGGACTACGACGTCATCCTGATCGACTGCCAGCCGTCCCTCGGCCTGCTGACGGTCAACGCGCTTACCGCTGCGCACGGCGTGCTCGTGCCTCTGGAGTGCGAATACTTCGCGCTTCGTGGTGTCGCGCTGCTCAAGGACACGATCGAGAAGGTGCGCGACCGGACCAACGACGAGCTGCAGATCATCGGGCTGCTCGGCACGATGTTCGACAGCCGAACGTTGCACGGCAAGGAAGTGCTCGCAACCCTCGTCGAGGGCTGGGGCGACCTGGTGTTTCACACCGTGATCCGGCGAACCGTGAAGTTCTCGGACTCGACCGTTGCCGGAGAGCCGATCACCGAGTACGCAACGACGTCGCCGGGCGCCGAGTCCTATCGTCAGCTCGCGCGGGAGGTCCTCGTTCGATGCCCCGACGCGTGACCTCTCCGGCTGGCGGGCCCGGCAAACGGCCCACCATGCCCGGAGCCGATGAGCTCTTCCGGGCCACGGTGCCTGCGGCCGCCCCCGAGGAGGAGGCGCCCGAACCGGCCGCCTCTACGAGCGGCCGGGTCAAGCACGACGAGAAGATGACGGTCTACGTCACGGCCGCCGAGCTGCTCGCGGTGGAGCAGGCCAGGCTCCAGCTGCGCAGCGACCTCGGCCGCAGCGTCGACCGGGGACGTTTCGTACGTGCTGCGCTGTCCGTCGCCCTTGCCGACCTGGAGGCCCGCGGCACGCAGAGCGACGTGGCCCGGCGATTGAGCGAGTCGTGACGGTCGCAGACGTCGACGCATCTGCGCCCGCGGGCTTCTCGGTCGATCTCACCAATTTCGAGGGCCCCTTCGATCTGCTTCTGCAGCTGATCTCCAAGCATCAGCTCGACATCACCGAGGTCGCCCTCTCCAAGGTGACTGGCGACTTCATCGCCTATATCAAGGTGCTCGGCGACGACCTGGAGCAGACGACGAACTTCCTGCTGGTTGCCTCGACCCTCCTCGACCTCAAGACCGCCCGGCTGCTGCCGCAGGCCGAGGTGGAGGACGAGGAGGATCTGGCGTTGCTCGAGGCCCGCGACCTGCTGTTCGCCCGGCTCATGCAATATCGCGCGTTCAAGCAGGTGGCCGGCGTCATTGCGGAGCGCCTCGCCCATGAGCAGAAGCGTTTCGCGCGCATCGTCACGCTTGAACCCCGATTTGCCGAGCTCCTGCCTGAGGTCCTGATCTCGGTCGGTCCGGACGAGCTGGCACAGCTCGCAGCCTCTGCATTCGAGGCCAAACCCGTGCCTATCCTGTCCCTGGCTCACCTTCACGCCCCTCAGGTCAGCGTGCGCGAACAGGCGCACCTCGTGGTCGACCAGCTCCGTCGTCGGGGCGAGATGACCTTTCGGGCGCTGACGGCAGATGCTCCCGACCTGATGACCAAGGTCGCACGCTTCCTTGCTGTCCTCGAGCTGTTCCGCGAGGGGGTCATCGCGTTCGAGCAGGCCACTCCGCTGGGTGACCTGCACGTACGCTGGACCGGCACCGATGACGGTGACATCGATGTCGGTGACGAGTTCGACGTGCCGATGGTGGCGCCCGACGATCCAGCACGTGAGGTTCCTGCGGGAGGCGCCCCCGATCCAGACCAACCCGAGAGCAGCGATGACTGACCAGCACGTTCCCACCGGACCGCACGAGCTCGAGCTGGAGATGCTCGACCTCGCACCGGCGCTCGAGGCGGTGCTCATGGTGGCCGACCAGCCGCTCGATCACCTGACCCTGGCACAAGCCGTCGGTCACCCGCCGGTCGATGTCGAGCATGCGCTCGCCGAGCTGGCTCAGGACTACACCGACCAGGGACGTGGCTTCGAGCTGCGCAACATCGCCGGCGGCTGGCGCTTCTTCACCCGGGAGGAGTATGCCGGAGCGGTCGAGCGGTTCATCCTCGACGGACAGCAGGCCCGGCTGACGCAGGCCGCGCTGGAGACCATGGCTGTCGTCGCCTATCGGCAGCCCATCAGCCGCACCCGCATCTCGGCGATCCGTGGGGTCAACGTCGACGGAGTCGTTCGTACGCTCGTGACCCGCGGTCTGGTCGAAGAGGGTGGTGTCGACGCCGAGAGCGGCGCGATCCTCTATCGCACGACGAGCTACTTCCTCGAGCGCATGGGCCTGGGCAGCCTGAGCGAGCTGCCTGACATCGCCGGCCACCTGCCGGATCTCGATGACATGGACGACGAGATCGGGTCCGGCGACGATGAGGTCGCGGGCGCGCTCGAACCGCAGGAACCGATCGGTGATGAGCAGTCCGGTGCTGCGCCCGAGCCGGGCGACGACGCGCGTGGCTGAGATCAGGCTGCAGAAGGTCCTCGCGCAGGCCGGCCTCGGCAGCCGTCGGCGCTGCGACGACATGATTGCGGGCGGACGGGTCGAGGTCAACGGCGAGATCATCGACACGATGGGCGCCAGGGTCGACCCGCTCACGGACATCATCCGGGTCGACGGGTCGCGCATACCCCCGCCCAACGACCATGCCTACGTCCTGCTCAACAAGCCGCGCGGGATCGTCACCTCGATGGCTGACGAGCGCGGCCGTCCTGACCTCTCGTCGATCGTGGCAGGTCGCGAGGATCCCGTCAGACTGTTCCACGTCGGGCGCCTCGACACCGACACCTCCGGACTGCTGATCCTGACGAACGACGGGGACCTGGCGCACAAGCTCGCCCATCCGTCGTTCGAGGTCACCAAGACCTATGTGGCACTCGTCGACGGCACGGTGCCCGATGGGCTCGGGGCCAAGCTCAAGGCGGGCATCGAGCTCGACGACGGCCCGGCCCGGGTCGACCGATTCCTCGTCAAGGACACCTCGCGGGGGCGGTCGCTGGTCGAGCTGGACATCCACATGGGGCGCAACCGGATCGTCCGGCGGCTGCTCGACGCGGCCGGCCACCCGGTGCGCGAGCTGACCCGTACGGCATTCGGCCCGTTGCGCCTTGGCGGGCTGGCGGCCGGCACGATGCGCGACCTGAAGCGCGACGAGCTCGGGGCCCTGTTCGACAGCGTGGAGCAGGCATGACCGTCTCCGCTGAGACAGCACTGCCTGGTCCCGTCCTGGTCATCGGCTGTGGGCTGATCGGCACCTCCGCGGCGCTTGCGCTGACCGAGTCGGGGGTCGTGGTGCATCTCGAGGACATCCGCTCGGCCAATCTCGAGCTCGCCGTCTCCCGGGGGGCCGGGTCGTCCGACCCGATTGAGTCGCCGGCCCTCGTCATCGTGGCCGTACCACCGGCCGA
Source organism: Aeromicrobium sp. (assembly GCF_037719875.1). Lineage (GTDB taxonomy): Bacteria > Actinomycetota > Actinomycetes > Propionibacteriales > Nocardioidaceae > Aeromicrobium. The sequence goes on from NZ_JBBJMJ010000013.1 coordinate 13,784, forward strand.
GGTCGTCGAGACGGTGCAGCGGGTGCTGAGCGAGTGGCCGGCAGCGGCGGTGACCGATGTCGCGAGCGTCAAGGCCGATTTGCACGTGCGGATCGGATCGCTGAGCGGCAATGCCCGCTACGTCGGCAGTCACCCGATGGCAGGCAGCGAGCGCTCGGGCCCCATGGCGGCCTCCGCGCGGCTGTTCGAGGGCCGACCCTGGGCCGTCACCACGGGTCCTGACACCGACCAGCACGTCGTCGAGCTCGTCGTCCGGCTTGCCGAGCTCGTCGGCGGGGTGCCACTCGTGATGGATGCCGAGGCGCACGATCAGGCCGTGGCGCTGGTCTCTCACGTCCCCCACATCTTGTCGGTGCTGACCGCAGCACAGCTCAACGGCGCTCCCGGCGAGCACCTCGCGCTGGCCGGTCCGGGGCTGCGCGATGTCACTCGCATCGCCGGCAGCGACATCGCGCTGTGGCAGGACATCCTGGGTGCCAATGCCGAGCAGGTACGTGCCGTGCTGCAGGCCGTTCGCGAGGACCTCGACCGTGTCATCGTCTCGATCGGCGCCGATGCGGACTCCCTGGGGGAGGTGCTCCAGTCCGGACAGGACGGGACACGCCTGATCCCGGGCAAGCACGGCGACAGGGTCGTGGACCTGTCAACCGTGTTCGTGTCGGTGCCGGACCAGCCCGGCGAGATCCCGCGGCTCATGGCGCACGTCGGCGAGTCCGGAGTCAACATCGAGGACATGCGCATTGACCACGAGCTCGGACGCCCCGTCGGCCAGGTCGAGATCGCGGTTCTGCCGGTGGCGGCCGATACGCTCGTTGAGGCCCTGACCGCGCGCGGCTGGTCCGCATACAGCTAGCACCGCACAACATCAGCATCGAGGAGTGGCACACGTGAGCAAGTCCCTGGTCGTGGCGATCGACGGACCTTCTGGTTCGGGCAAGTCGAGCACGTCTCGCGGCGTCGCGGATCGGCTGTCGCTGGACTACCTCGACACCGGTGCGATATATCGCGCGATGACGTGGGCCCTGCTCGAGCGTGGCGTCGACCTCCACGACCCCGCGGCGATCGTCGCGGCAGCCGAAGGCATACGGCTGACGTCCGGGACCGATCCGTCCAACCCCACGATCCACGTCGACGGCACTGATGTCGCCGAACCGATTCGTAGTGACGAGGTCACCGGCTCGGTCAGCCTGGTCGCCGCGGTGCCGCGTGTGCGGGAGCTGCTGGTCGATCTGCAACGCGAAGCCATCGGCGGGTCCAGTGGCATCGTCGTCGAAGGTCGGGACATCGGGTCGACCGTCGCGCCGGATGCGCCGGTCAAGATCTATCTCGTCGCCGATCCCGCGGCTCGCGCGGCTCGCCGTGCCGCGGAGACCGGCTCTCCTGATGCTGCCGCCACCGAGCTGGCGCTGGCGCGTCGGGACGAGATCGACTCCACCCGCTCGACCTCTCCCTTGGTCAGGTCCGAGGGGGCCGTCGTGGTGGACGGCACGTTCCTGACCCTCGAAGAGGTCATCGAGGCCATCGTCGGAATCGTCGACGCCGCGAGATGAGCGACGCGGCGAACGGGCTTCCGGAGGGCGGCCTGCGGCTGATGCGTCGTCTGGCGCGCCCCTATCTCACCCGCCGCTGGGACGTTCACGAGCAGGGCCGTCAGCACGTGCCCGCAAAGGGCCCGGTGATCCTCGCGAGCAACCACATCGGCTGGCTCGACGGTCCGCTGCTGTTCGTCACGTCCCCCCGACCCGCGCATGCATTGGTCAAGGAGGAGGAGTTCGCCGGCCGGACCGGCCGCCTCCTGCGTTTCGTCGGCCAGATCAAGGTCAGCCGGTCCCGGAACGACACCGGGGCCGTCCGGCGGGCAGTGCAGGCGTTGGCAGCCGGCCAGGTCGTGCTGATCTATCCCGAGGCCACGCGGGGCCCGGGTGACTTCACGGCATTCAAGGCCGGCGTGGCATACCTCGCGCTGGTCTCGGGTGCACCGGTGGTGCCGGTGGCGATCCTCGGGACCCGTCGCGCCGGCGAAGCTGCGGACGCCCGGCCGGACAAGGGGGCGCGGCTCGATGTCGTCTACGGGCCACCCATCCAGTTCCCGATGCAGGTTTGGCCGCGAGATCGTGGGACAATGGCAGACGCAGCCGATCAGATCCACGATCATCTGCGTTCCCATGTCTCCTGGTCCACCTCCGCGCTCGAGCGCGACCTCCCGGGCCCCCTTCCGACAGGATCAACTGATGGCTGAGGCCGTACCCGTTCTCGCAGTGATCGGGCGCCCCAACGTCGGCAAGTCCACTCTGGTCAACCGCATCATCGGGCGCCGAGAGGCTGTCGTCGAGGATGTGCCCGGGGTGACCCGCGATCGCGTTTCCTACGACGCGGTCTGGAATGGCCGGGCCTTCACGGTCGTCGACACCGGTGGCTGGGACCCCGACGCCCGTGGACTCGCCGAGCGCATTGCCGCGCAGGCCGAGATCGCCATCCAGGTCGCCGATGCCGTGCTGTTCGTGGTCGATGCCACGGTCGGCATCACCGACGTCGACGAAAAGGTCGTCCGCATCCTGCGCGCCGCCAAGAAGCCCGTCGTGCTCGCCGCCAACAAAGTCGACGACCAGCGGGCCGAGGCCGAGGCCGCCGGGCTCTGGAACCTCGGGCTGGGCGAGCCGTGGCCCGTCTCGGCCCTGCACGGCCGGGGGAGTGGCGACATGCTCGACGCCGTGCTCGCGGCGTTGCCCGACCCGCCGCCTGAGGACTTCGATGCTCCGCAGGGCCCACGGCGAGTCGCGATCGTCGGCAAGCCCAACGTCGGCAAGTCCAGCCTGCTCAACCGCCTGGCGGGTGAGGAGCGGGTCGTGGTCGACGATGCATCCGGCACGACGGTCGACCCGGTCGACGAGATCGTCACGCTGGGCGGTCGCACCTGGAACTTCATCGACACCGCGGGCATCCGTCGGCGCGTACGTGATGCGTCCGGCCACGAGTACTACGCGAGCCTGCGTACGAGCTCGGCGATCGACCGTGCCGAGGTCGCCGTCGTCATCATCGACGGCAGCCAGCCGCTCACCGAGCAGGACACCCGCATCATCAGCTCGGTCGCCGAGGCTGGTCGCGCGCTCATTGTCGCGTTCAACAAGTGGGACCTGGTCGATGACGAGCGTCGCTTCTATCTGGAGCGGGAGATTGAGCGCGAGCTCGTCCAGGTCCCGTGGGCTCCCACGATCAACATCACCGCCCGCACGGGCTGGCATGTCGACCGGCTCGTACGCGCTCTGGACGCCGCTCTGGAGGGTTGGGAGACCCGCGTGACCACGGGTGCTCTCAACGCATTCCTCGGCCGTCTGGTCGCCGAGCACCCGCACCCGGTTCGCGGTGGCAAGCAGTCAAGAATCATGTTCGGCACACAGGCCACCACGGCACCGCCGACGTTCGTCCTGTTCACAACCGGCAAGCTCGAGGCGTCCTATATGCGATTCATCGAGCGCCGTCTCCGCGAGGAGTTCGGCTTCGTCGGTACACCGATCCACCTGCAGCAGCGCCCACGCAAGAAGCGCGAGCGCCGCTGATCCCGGCTTGGCTTACGTCATCACAACCGTGTTTCATCGAGCACTGTTGTGATGACGTCCCGCGTGTCTGAGGTGCGGCGCACTGCGGTAAAGTTCCTCTTCGGTACAACGGGCTGTAGCGCAGCTTGGTAGCGCACCTGACTGGGGGTCAGGGGGTCGCAGGTTCAAATCCTGTCAGCCCGACCGTGTGATCTCGCAAGAGATAGGAGACACCCGAACCTGCGGAAGCAGGTTCGGGTGTCTTTGTTTGCGTGGGTGGTAGTCGCGGGTGGTGTCGATGGTGAGCTCGCCCCGGAGTTCACCGGTGATGGCGTTGACGATTCGGACGTGGAGGTCGTCGATGAGCATGATGACGTCAGTGGCCGTCCGTCGCGGTGGCGCCAGCCAAGGTCCGACAGAGAAGCGGCCACCTGCTCCTGGGGGATGGGAGCGTTGGGCGACGTAGCGGCGTACGCGACAAGGAGCAGCGTTGCCACGGTCTCGAAGTCGTTGCCTGTGGAGGGGATCGTGCGCTTACCCCGCGATTCAGTAAAGGCATCTCGCGGTGACGGCCTGACGGCACCGAGCTCGGTAACCCACGCAGCAAGGGGAATGATCGTGAGGCCACACTTTCACCAAAAACCGGTGAGTGCTGTTGTTGGCGAAGTCGGAACTGGCGCTGGTCGGCTGGAGTCAGCGGCTGCCGAAGATCTTGGCGAGGAAGCCGGTTCGCTGTTGCTCCTGCTTCGGGTGGCCAGAGCAACGATCGGCGCGCGGAACACCGTTCAGGACCTGGTCGACGTGTTGGCCGCAGCCGGCCCAGGTGGTCTTGCCGCAGGTCGTGCAGCGGATAGCTCGGCACATGATGGATCTCCGTTCTGTCGGGGCGGGCGGGTCTGGTCAGGCGTGTGAGAATCGGATGTGGGGCAGGACGCGTGTCAGCCACGCGGGCGCCCACCAGGCCGCTCGGCCGGTGAGCCGAAGCAGGACCGGCAGCAGCACGAGTCGTACTAAGAAGGCGTCGAGCAGGACGGCCACGCCGAGCACGATGCCCATCTCCTTGGGTGGCAGCGGGCCGGACAGCGCGAAGGTGAAGAAGACCGCGACCATCACCGCGCCGGCGGCGAAGATCACTCGCCCGGAGTGGGCCAGCGAGCCGATCATCGCCTCCTTCGGGTCGCCGTTGTGCTCGAAGTGCTCCTTGGCCGAGGCCAGCAGGAAGACCGTGTAGTCCATCGCGATGGCGAAGATCATGGCGAAGAAGAACACAGGTGCCCAGGCGTCGAGGAAGCCCTGCGACTCAAATCCCATGAGGCCTGCGCCCCAGCCTTCCTGGAACACGAGCCGCGCAACGCCGAAGGCGGCAGCGGTTGACAGCAGGCTTGCCAGTGTCCCCAGCAGCGCGATCAGCGGGGCCTGCAGGGCGATGAGCAGCAACAGGAAGCCGAGCACGAGGATGACGCCGATGACCAACGGGGTCGAGTCGTCGAGCTGGGTCTTGAGGTCGAGGTTCTCGACGGCCGCACCTCCGACATAAGCCGAGGACGGCAGGTCGGCGCGGAGCCTCTCGACGGTGTCGCTCAGGCCCGGATCGGACGGGTCGACCGTTGGCACCGCCTGGATCAGCGTGTACGACGAACCATCGGACGCGGGCATTGCTGGCGTAGCACCACTGACTCCGGCGTCATCGGACAGCACGGCCGAGGCTGCCTGGGCGTCGGACGTGTCCATGACGACGGTGAGGGTTCCGGGAGCGCCTGCGCCGAAGCTCGTCTGGACGCGGTCGTAGCCCACGCGGGCACTGGCGTCATCGGGAAGGACCTTGATGGACGGCATAGCGGTCTTCAGGCCCAGGACGGGCGCGGCCAGCACGAGCAGCACGACGAGCGCCCCGAGACCAAACGCGAGTGGACGCCTCCACAACCGCTCACCCCAGGCGGCAAACTTCGGCGAACTGTGCTCGCTGGAACGAGACCAGGGCAGGGACAGCTTGTTGATGCGCATGTCCAGCTTGGCGAGGACCAGCGGCAACAGGGTGAGCGTCGCGGCGAGGACGAACACGACCGAGAGCATGATGCCGCCGGCCATCGACCGAAATGACGGCGAGGGCACGAGCATCACGGCCGACAGCGAGATCAGCACCGTCGCGCCTGAGAGGAGCACAGCTTTGCCCGCGGTGTCCATGGTCTCGGCGACCGCGAGCCGGGGCGAGCTACCAGCCCGAGCTCGCGCGGCGCGGTAGCGGACCACCATGAAGAGGGCGTAGTCGATGCCCAGGGCGAGGGCGAACATCATGGCGAAGTTCATGGCCCAGATGGAGACCGGCACCAGGTGGGTGATCAGCACCAGCGAGCCGGCGGAGGCGACGAGGCCGGCGAGCGTGAGGATCAGCGGCAGCCCGGCCGCGACGAGGGCGCCGAAGGCCAGGCCCAGGATGGCCAAAGTCCCGGGCCAAGAAATCATCTCGGACTTCAGCATCGCGGACAGATTTGCCTCGTTGAAGTCCGACCACAGCAGCGACGCCCCGGTCGGATTGACTTGGATCTGCGGCGTCGAGAGGTCTTCCAGAGGTCCCTTGAGGTCGTCGGCCACCCGGACCATCTCGTTCGGGTCGGCGTTCGCGCCCGCGATCAGGACCGCCGTCGTGCCGTCATTGCTCAGCGTTGCGCCTGGTTGGGGGTCCACGATGTCGGCGATGCGGGGGTCGTCGGCGAGAATGCTCTTCGCGCGGGCAAGTACCTGTTTGCCGTCACCCTCGGTGACCGAGCCGTCGTCGGAGTGCACCACAACCTGGATCGCAGTGGACGCATTGCCGCCGAAGTGCTCCGTGGCAAGCTCACGAGCGGTGACCGAGTCGGAGCCGTTGGCCTGCCAGCCGGCGCCGGACAGCTCGGACTCGACCCGCGGCGCGAATGCGCCGAGAACGACGATGACGAGGATCCAGACCGCGCTGGTCAGGCGGGCGTGATCGGCGACCCAGACGCCAACCCGGCCGAGTGAGCCGGGACGGGTCGCGTGTGGCTGACTGGAGGTCGGCGCCAGGCGCAGTGGGTTGTGCGTTGATGTCATGGGGGTCTCTTTCGGTGCAGAGGGCAAGGGGATCAGATCAAGGCGGGAATGGCGCGGACAGCGGTGTAGACCGCTGTCGCCACCACCAGGACGGTGAAGGCGCTCGTGAGCTTGCGGGTATCGACGCGGGTGGCGAGCCGGGCGCCGGCGAAGGCTCCTGCGGCCGAGGCTCCCGTGAGGACGATGACCAGCCACCAGTCAGGCTCGGCCACAGAGCCGGCGCGCACGGCGAGGGCAGATGTGCTGGTGAGCGCGATGACCAGCAGGGAGGTGCCGACGGCGTACTCCATGGGCAGCGCCAGTGCCAGCATCAGGGCAGGGACGACGAGGAAGCCGCCGCCCACCCCGAGGAAGCCGGTCAGCAGGCCGACGACAGTGGCGGTGACCAGTACCTTCAGGGCTCTCGGGCACGCGCACGCGAAGGTCGGGCTGAAGGTGATGATCGGATCGTCCAGCGTGGCCGCCGTGTGCGGCTGCGTTATGCCCGGACGGAGCAGGCGTACGGCCATCAGCGCGCCGACGAGCAGCATCAGCGCCGCGAACGCTGACAGGAGCACAGGGTCGGAGACGCGCGCGGCTGCCAGTGCCCCGGCGGCGGCTCCGCCAATGGCGATCAGCCCGAAAAGCACGCCCCGCCCAAGCAGGACGTTGCCGGCGCGGTTCGCGGTCACAGCCCCCGTCAGGGCGGTCACGCCGACCACCACCAGCGAGCCGGTCGTTGCTTGACCGGGACTCTGGTCGAGGGCGTAGACCAACACGGGGACGGCCAGGATCGATCCGCCGCTGCCCAGTGCGCCGAGGCTGAGCCCGATGAGGGCACCAGCGACGAGCGCGAGGACAAGGTCGATCGTCAAGCGTCGTCACCCACCAGGTGCAGTCCGACCTTCTCGGCATTGTCGAAGGAGTCATCAATGGCGACGGGCGTTCGACCTGCCGTGTCGATCAACGAAGCGGCGATCGAGGCGCGGTAGCCAGAAGCGCAGTGCACCCAGACCTCACCCGCCGGCACCTCGGCGACACGTCCAGGAAGCTCGTGGATGGGGATGTTGTGGGCACCCTTGATGCGGGTCGCCTCGTGCTCGTCGGCGCGGCGAACGTCCAGAATCACGACGTCGCGATGGTGGCGGACCTGCTCGAGATCGGCGAACGTGGCCGTGGGAAAGCTCGCCAGGTCGCGATCGGACCAGTTCTGTGGGGCGCCGGTGGCCTGCGCCGCCGGGCGGTCGATGCCAATCCGGACGAGCTCGCGCTGAGCCGCGGCGATGTCGTCAGGAGTCTCACCGAGCAGGGTGATTGGGGTGCCCCACACAATCAGCCAACCCACGTAGGTGGCGAAAGCACCCTCGATCCCGAAGTTGAGGGTACCCGGCGCGTGTCCGGTCGCGAAGGCCGTACGGTTGCGCAGGTCCACGACCCATTCCCCGGCCTCGATGCGGCGGCGCAGCTCGACGGCGTCGGCAGACGTCGGCGGGGACAGGTCCGGTTGGGACGGCCCTCGGCGTTCATCGGCATCATGTGCACGTAGTAGGACGGCCATGCGCCCAGGCCGTCGAGGAGCTCGCGCACATAGTCCGCCTCGTCCTGGGTCAGGACCGGGTTGGACTCCCTCTCCTGATCGATCGTGGACTCGGTGGAATCTGACTGCGTGGCCGCGCAGAACGAGCCGAAGCCGTGGGTGGGGAAGACGTCTGCGTCGCCGGGGAGCAGGTCGGCCAGCTTGTGAGCCGAGGCGTGCTGGTGGCGTGCAAGGGTGTCGGCGTGCTCCTCGCCGAGGAGGTCTGGTCGACCCGTGGCTCCGAACAGCAGGGAGCCGCCCGAGAAGACGCATACCGAGGACCCGATCCCGGTGGCGGTCTCGGTGGGGGCCAACTCGTTGAGGCCGTACGACAGGTGGGTGAAGGTGTGGCCGGGGGTGGCAATCGCGGTGACAAGCATGCGCGACCCCACCTGCACCGTGTCGCCGTCACGGATCGGCGTTCGGTCGAAGGAGACGTCGTCATCGGCGTTGACGTGATACGCCGCGCCGGTTCGCTTCGCGAGCGCCAGGCCTCCCGTGACGTAGTCGTTGTGGATGTGCGTCTCGAAGACGTCAGTCAATCGAACGCCATGCTCGTCCAGGATGCCCAGGACTCGATCGATGTCACGCTGCGGATCGACGACGAAGGCAACCTCGCCATCGTGGACGACGTAGGTGCGATTGCCGAGAGTGGGAGTCTCGATGGGGACGATCTTCACATCGGTCGTGGTCATGTCAGTACTCCTCCGACGTGTCGTTCTCGCAAGTGGATCCTCGCCTCATTTATACGGTAGGGGGTATTTGACCATTTCGCAAGAACACCCCAGGGGGTATACTGGGAACTGAGCTCACGTGCCCTGTCGACCCTGTCGACACCATCGACCAGCGAAGGAGCCAATGATGAGCAGCTACACGATCACCACGACCTTGAACCAGCCGTACGCCGCGGCGGTGGAGGTCGTTCGGGTCGCGCTCGCAGACCAAGGATTCGGCGTGCTCACCGAGATCGACCTCAAGGCTGCGATGAAGGACAAACTCGACGTCGACATCGCGCCGCAGATCATCCTCGGTGCCTGCCGCCCCGCGTTGGCCTATGAAGCCATCCAGGCTGAACCGTCCATCGCGGCAGTCCTGCCGTGCAACGTCGTTGTCAGGTCCGTGGATGAAGGCGCCACGGTGGTCGAGGCGTTTGATCCCGACGCCATGATGGGCCTTGCGGACAACGAGGCGCTGCACGTGATCGCAACGGACGCCAAGCAGCGCATCAATGCGGCCTTCGCCGCCCTGAATGAGGAGAACTGATGGAGCTCGATCCTTCGGACATGAAGCCTGTCATCAACCGCATCAAACGCGCCCAAGGGCAACTGGCGGGCGTGCTACGCATGATTGAGGACGGTCGCGACTGCGAGGACGTGGTGACCCAGCTTGCGGCCGCCTCTCGAGCGCTGGACCGGGCCGGCTTCGCCATCGTCGCGACCGGCCTCCAGCAGTGCCTCTCCACCGGCGAGGGCGCGGGCAGCGTCAATGTCAAGAAGATGGAGAAGCTCTTCCTGTCGCTGGCTTGAGGGCTGCAGTCCCGGGAGGTCACTTCGGGGTCGCGAGAATCAGCACATCACCCTCCAGGGCACGAATGCGTCGTGACAGCACGAAGCGCACGATCCTCGCGAGGACGCCCACCGCGTGCGACTGCGATGATGGGTGCGTGAGTAGTCCGGACGCCGCGCGCTCGGCCGGGCTGGTCACCATCCAGACGAGAGCGAGTCCCATCCATGACGGTCCACCGCACCCCTGACGAATCGTTCGCCAACCTGCCCGGGTTCACGCACGAGCCCCACTACCGCGACTGGGAGGGGATGCGTCTCGCCCATATCGATGTGGGCGACGGTCGTCCTGTGGTGCTGTTGCACGGCGAGCCAACGTGGTCGTTCCTGTGGCGCAAGGTCATCGACGAGCTGGTGCCGGCCGGGAACCGCTGCATCGCACCAGACCTGCCCGGCTTCGGCCGCTCCGACAAGCCCGCCGACGACTGGTACACGTACGACCACCTGGTTGCCTCGGTCGTTGACCTGTTTGAGCAGCTGGACCTGCGTGATGTGACCCTCGTCGTGCACGACTGGGGCGGCCCGGTCGGCCTGCGCGTGGCCACCACCGAGATCGCCGATCGGATCAGCCGCATCGTCGTGATGGACTCCGGGGTGTTCACCGGTACCCAGCCGATGGGGGAGACATGGCAGGCGTTCCGCTCCTTCGTCGATGCGACACCCGACCTTCCCATTGGGTTCCTCGTGCAGGCCGGGGTCCACGAGGACCTCGCCGACGAGGTCGTCGCGGCGTACGAGGCGCCGTTCGACTCCGTCGACGCGAAGGGCGGCGCGCGCACTCTGCCCGGGCTGATCCCGCAAACCCCCGACGCTCCCGGCGCAGCCGAGGGCCGCGCCGTGATCGCGGCGCTGGCGGCCGACACCCGACCAATGCTGCTGCTGTGGGCCGAGCACGACACCGTCCTCCCACTCGACGGCCCGGGACGGCAGATGGAGGAGCTGCTCCCGCTCAAGGAGCCGCTGCACCTGATCGAAGGCGCTGGTCACTTCCTCCAAGAGGACAGAGGCGACGAGATCGGGCGCGTGATCGCTGATTGGTTGGCCAGCTGAGGGCAGTCCAATCGAGGTGCTCACGGACCACCGGTCGGGAATGTAATGGTGTCGAGATCACCCTGGACTCCGTCGAACCCGCGCCCACTCTGACCGCCGATGGCGCCTGGTGGCACCCCGCGGCCGTGACCAATCGACACTTGAGGGTGGCCGCCACGCCCTTGCCGATGAAGCATGTCCTCGACGTGATCCGAGACGTCGTGGCCGGCCAGGCAACGCGCGGAACCCAGGGGCGGGCATTCTTCCGATGTGCCCGACTCTTCCAAGCCCCAGGCCTGACCGATTCGGCCGTCACAGTCCTTCCAGACCTCGCGGAGAAGCACGGATGGGAGAGTGAGCGCATGACCAGCCCCAGCATTCTCGAGGCCTACGAGGCAACCGGACGACGCTTCAGCGCAAACGGAGTGGGCAGCTTCGTGCTCGACCATGGCACCGGTGACCCGGTGGTATGCATGCACGGCGTGCCCGCGTCGGCGTACCTCTATCGCAAGGTCGTCCCCGAGCTCGCTGCGCGTGGGCTCCGCGGGATCGCCTTCGACCTACCCGGCCTTGGGCTGGCGGAGCGTCCCGTCGACTTCGACTACACCTGGTCGGGACTGGGGAGGTGGAGTGTTGCCGCGGTCGAGACGCTGGGTCTGGAGCGCTTCCATCTTGTCGTTCACGACATCGGCGGCCCGGTGGGGTTCGAGCTGGCTGCGGCGCTGCCCGAGCGCGTGGCCTCATTGACGGTGCTCAACACCCTGATCGACGTCGACGACTTCAAGCGGCCGTGGTCGATGGAGCCCTTTGCACGCAGATACGTCGGGCGCCCCTACCTCTCATTGCTGAACAAGCCGTTGTTCCGAGTCCTCATGCGCCTGCAGGGGGTGGCGGACATGAAAGCCGTGCCCGGCAAGGAGCTTGACGCGTATGTCGACCTGCTGAAGCGCGAGGACAACGGCGTCGCATTCCTCAAGATCATGCGCGGCTTTGAACGCACAGCGCAGAAGCAAGCGCTGTATCGCACGGTGGTCGGCAGCGACCGCTACCCCGTGCAGGTCGTGTGGGGCGAGCTGGACCCCGCATTGAAACTGCACGAGCACGGCCAGATCGCACTGCGCGCGGCGGGGCTCAGCTCCGCGGTCACCCTCCCCGGAAAGCACTTCCTTCAGGAGGACCAGGCTGGACCCCTCGCGGCGCAGATCGCCACCTTCGCGGAGGGTCGCGCCGCCAGCTAGCTCCGCCGGGGACGGGTCGGTAAAGCCCAGCTGGACGTAGAGCGACAGGGCAGCGAGCGCGCCCCCGACGGCCAGCACGGAGCCCACGAGGATCGGGACAATCGCATCGACGAGGTTTGTACGAGCCGAGCGAGAGCGGCGGTTGGCTCGATCCAAGGTTCCACATCGAAACGCGTGGCCGCGATCTTGACTCGGAAACCCAGTGAGTGGGCAAGAGCACTTCCGTCAGGAGGCTTGGACCAACGTGGTCGGCGGTCGGTACTGGAGATCAATGTCGCCGACGGGTCTAGTCATGACCCAGCCTCGTCACCAACCTCGATCGAGGACTCGGCGATCCGCTTGATTGCGGCGAGGGTCGAGGGGATGCCGTGGAGGGCCTGTTGCGTTCGATCTGAGATCTGGAAGGGCGCCTGATCGCCAAATTTCTCCTCGAACATGGCGATCCCGTCCGGGAGGAATTCCCAGGACTCCGTCAGCGTCGTCCCAGTCCCTGCGGGGGCCAGGGTGAAGCCCCACCGGACGAAATTGCCGCCTACGGTCCACGCGAACTCGCGTCCGTGTTTGGCCGCCACCACCATCGAACGGGTCTCCCAGGTCCGGCTCGGGAGGACGTTGCGCCCGGTGAACCAGGCGCCGACCCGGCCCGCCTCGGTGGCGTCGTCCCACCAGCACGATGCGCAGACCGGGCTCCACTCCCCGGTGCGGGTGATGTCGGAGACCATGTCGTAGAGGGTCTCGGCCGGCGCGATGACGCCGATGGACGCCTCGTGACGGCGAGGACCCGGAGCGCTCATGTCCGTAGGCGTCATGGGCGGGGTCATTTCTTCTGGCGCCGGCTACCGCCGTGCCAGTCCTCCTGCTTGCCGGCCGTGTCGGGGTCGCCGCCCAGCGCGGCCAGCTGAGGCTGCTCGCGCAGACTGCGCTTGAGCTCAGCGAAACCGGGGAACCGGGCTAGCCCGACCACGTGATCCCACAGCTCGGCTGCCGACTCCTCCCTTGGCAGCCGGCTGATCACGGGCCCGAAGAAGGCGACGCCAGCCGGAGGCTCGAAGTGGATGATAGGCGTGCCCACGTCCTTGCCGGTCAACCCGAGCGCCTCGTCGGTCTCCTCCCGAATCTCGGCGTCCCATGAAGCGTCGTCGACGGCTTGCGCCAGCTCGAGGGGCAGACCGGCCTGGGCGAGGATCTGCTCCGCGAACTCTGGTGTCCCAAGCCGTTCCCGCACCTCGCCCTCGGCGTGATGGTCGTCGGGGTGGACGGCGGTGTCGAAGATGTGGGCCCCGAAGGCGGAATACAGCGGTGCCATGGCCTCACGTCCGTGCTCCGCGCGGGCGCGTGCGGCCACGCGAAGCAGTCGCAGTCCTGCCGTGTGGCCGGCTTCGTACTCGGGTGGGAACTGGGCGTCGTAGTCGACCTCGGCGTTGATCAGCCGCAGCGAGATGAATCGCCAGTCCACGGTGTAGGCGCGCTGGTCCTGAACCTGTCGCACCCATTTGCTGGTCATCCAGGCGAAAGGGCAGACCGGATCGAAGTAGAAGTTGATGTCGGCGTCCATGCAGCCAGCGTAGGCAGGGCCACCAGACGTGCCGGCTGGGCCCGGCGCCGAGTCGGCGCTGCCACGCCTCTAGGCCTCCGGATCGTCGTGGCTGACGACTTCGTGATCGGCGGATCCACGACGTCAAGGGACCTTCGACTCTGGCTACCACGGAAGGGGCTCCCGGATGGTGAGAAGTCCGGACGGAAGGCACGCGACATGTCAACAGGTCACCGAACGCGACATGTCATGTGCTGCGCCGGTCATCGAGGACTGGGAGAACAGCGGTGAACGACTCCGTGACTGAGCCGCAGCAACAACTGAGCGTCGACGCCGGCCGACCGTGGCTGATGCTCGTCCTCGCCACCGTGGGCTTTGCGGTGAACTTCTGGGCGTGGGCACTCCTCAGCCCGCTCGGACCGCTGCTCGGCGACAACGGCACATTGGGGGACCTCAGTGAGGGCCAGATCTCTCTCCTGGTGGCAGTGCCGGTGATCGTGGGCTCACTCGGACGGATCCCGGTCGGCGCCCTGACCGACAAGTACGGCGGACGTGAGATGTTCGTGGCTGTCTCGATCGCGACCATCGTGCCGGTGTTGTTCATCGGTGTCTACGGCCAGACCAGCTACCCGGCCCTCTTGCTCGGCGGATTCTTCCTCGGCATCTCCGGAACCTCCTTCGCGGTCGGGGTGCCGTTCGTCAATGCGTGGTTCCCCCCGGAACGGCGAGGACTGGCCATCGGGATATTCGGGGCAGGCATGGGCGGCACCGCGATCAGCGCGCTCACGACGGTCAGGCTCTATTCCACCGTCGACGACCAGGCCCCGTTCCTGCTCGCGGCTGCGGGCCTGGCGATCTTTGCAGTCGTGGCGTGGTTTCTCCTCGAGGACGCACCCGGGCGGCAGGCGCCGACCACGTCGTTGACGTCTCGTCTCAAGGCGAATGCGCGCCTGCCGATCGCCTGGCAGGCCAGCATCCTCTATGCCGTCGCGTTCGGCGGGTACGTCGCGTTTTCCGTCTACCTGCCCGCTTACCTCAAGACGGCGTATGAGCTCACGCCTGCCGCCGCGGCCAACCGGATGGCTGGCTTCGTGGTGCTCGCGGTGATCATGCGGCCGGTCGGAGGGTGGCTTGCCGACCGGGTTGGCCCGATCCCGGTTCTGGCCGCCGGGTACGGGGTGGTCGTGGTTGGTGCCGCTGTCGCGTCCACGACGCCGGTCCTCGAACCGGTGGGAGCTGTCGCCTTTCTGGTCATGGCGATGGCACTGGGTTCTGGTACAGGTGCCACGTTCACGCTGATCGCCCAGGTGACTGACCCGTCCCGGGTCGGCGGCGTGACCGGCCTGGTGGGCGCCGCGGGTGGATTGGGTGGATTCGTCCCGCCACTGGTCATGGGCTACATCTACGGCCGCACCGATTCGTACGCCATCGGGTTGGTGATGCTGGCGGTGACCGCTGCCTTGACGCTGCTGCTGACCGTGACCACGGTGCGCGGGACTGCCCATCGACACGACGAGGAGATGGCAAACGCATGACGACCGCCCGGGATCGCCCCGCATCCGGCGATGCGGACAGCTCAGGACGCTCCGGTCCGCCGGGTCTGGACGGCCCATTGAGCGACGCCTTCGTGCGTAGCCGCCGGTTCTTCACCCGCGGCACGGTCTCAGAGGACCTCCGGACGTTGTCGAAGGTGGGTGGTCGCCAGGCTGACGACTTCTACCGGGACCGATGGAGCCACGACAAGGTGGTGCGCTCGACCCATGGTGTGAACTGCACCGGGTCCTGTTCGTGGAAGGTCTACGTCAAGGACGGGATCATCACCTGGGAGACCCAGCAGACTGACTACCCCTCGGTCGGCCCGGACTCCCCGGAGTACGAGCCCCGTGGTTGCCCACGCGGTGCGGCGTTCTCCTGGTACACCTATTCGCCGACCCGGGTGCGCTATCCGTACGTGCGCGGTGTCCTGCTGCAGATGTTCCGTGAGGCCAAGTCCCAGCACGACGGTGACCCGGTGCGCGCGTGGGAGCACATCGTCGAGAACCCGCAGCGGGCGAAGGCCTACAAGTCGGCCCGTGGCAAGGGTGGCTTGGTCCGTGCCACGTGGGAGGAAGCCAGCGAGATCATTGCGGCCGCGCACGTCCACACGATCAAGAAGTACGGGCCTGACCGGGTCGCGGGTTTCTCGCCGATCCCGGCCATGTCGATGGTCTCGCATGCGTCGGGTGCACGGTTCGTGAACCTGATCGGCGGCTCGATGCTGAGCTTCTACGATTGGTACGCCGACCTGCCCGTCGCCTCCCCACAGGTCTTCGGCGACCAGACTGATGTGCCGGAGTCGGGCGACTGGTGGAACGCCGGCTACCTGATCATGTGGGGGTCCAACCTCCCAGTCACCCGCACGCCTGACGCGCACTGGATGACAGAGGCGCGTTACCGCGGCCAGAAGGTCGTCGCGGTTGCCCCCGACTACGCCGACAACGTGAAGTTCGCCGACGAGTGGTTGGCGGCCAAACCGGGCACCGATGCTGCCCTTGCCATGGCGATGGGGCACGTCGTGCTCAGAGAGTTCTTCATCGACAGGCAGACGCCGTACTTCACCGACTATGTCAAGAGCTACACCGATCTGCCCTATCTCGTGAAGCTCGACGACGTTGGCGGCGGCGCATTCACCGCAGGTAAGTTCCTGACGGCCTCCGACCTGGCTTCGACGGATGCAGCGGAGGAGAACGCCGAGTTCAAGACCGTTCTCATCGACGCGGCGACCGGCGAGCCCGTCGTCCCCAACGGCTCACTCGGTCACCGCTACGGCGATGCAGGCGTCGGCAAGTGGAACCTCGAGCTCGGCGACATCGCCCCGCAGCTCTCGCTGCTCGACGGCGCGGACGAGACCGTACTGGTGCGGATGCCGCGCTTTGACACCCCGGACGGTGCGGCGGCCGACCTGCCTCGCGGTGTCCCGGTTCGTCGGATCGACGGACACCTGGTCACGACGGTCTTCGATCTCCTACTCGCTCAGTACGGCGTGGGCCGCGAAGGACTGCCGGGGGAGTGGGCCAGCAGCTATGACGACGCCGAGTCGCCCTACACGCCCGCATGGCAGGAGGCGATCACCGGTGTCCCGGCCTCAACCGCGGCCCGCATCGGGCGGGAGTTCGCCGCGAACGCGGAGGAGTCACACGGACGATCGATGATCGTGATGGGGGCCGGCACCAACCACTGGTTCCACTCCGACACGATCTACCGCGCATTCTTGACCTTGACCAATCTCACGGGTTGCCAGGGAGTCAACGGCGGCGGCTGGGCGCACTACGTGGGCCAGGAAAAGGTCCGCCCGCTCACCGGCTACAACCAGGTGGCCAATGCGCTTGACTGGAACCGCCCGCCGCGCAACATGATCCAGACCGCCTATTGGTATCTGCACACCAACCAGTTCCGCTACGACCAGTTCGGCGCCGACACGCTTTCTGCGACCACTGGCAGCGGCCAGCTGGCGGGCAAGTCCACCGCCGACGTGATCGCGCAGAGCGCCCGGATGGGCTGGATGCCGTCCTACCCCACCTTCGACCGCAACCCACTCGACCTCAGTGATGACGCTGCTGCTGCCGGTAAACCGGCGGGGGAGTACATCGTCGACCAGTTGAAGTCCGGCGAGCTCGATTTCGCTGGCGAGGACCCTGACGCGCCACAGAACTACCCACGGATCCTGTCGATCTGGCGCGCCAACCTGCTCGGGTCGTCCGGCAAGGGCAACGAGTACTTCCTGAAACACCTGCTCGGCACCGACTCGTCCGTACGTGCCACCGAGACCCCGGAAGACCAGCGGCCGGTCGACGTCACCTGGCGAGACGAGGCACCCGAAGGCAAGCTCGACCTGCTGATGACGATCGATTTCCGGCAGACCAGCACGACGATCTTCTCCGACGTCGTCCTGCCCGCGGCGACCTGGTACGAGAAGCACGACCTCAACACCACCGACATGCACCCGTTCGTGCACTCCTTCAACCCCGCGATCGCGCCTCCGTGGCAGACCCGGACCGACTGGGACGCGTGGCAGACGATCGCCGAGAAGTTCAGCGAGCTCGCGGCCACCCACCTCGGGGTGCGCACGGACGTGGTCGCCGTGCCCCTCACACACGACACCCCCGACGCCATGGCCAACCCGCACGGCGTCGTCCGCGACTGGAAGAAGGGTGAGTGCGAACCCATCCCCGGCGTCACCATGCCCAGGCTGGTCGAGGTCGAGCGTGACTATGGTGCCGTGGCCGAGAAGATGAACGCGCTCGGCCCGTTGCTCGACACGCTCGGCGCCACCACCAAGGGGGTCACCTTCGAGCTGGGCAAGCAGGTCGAGTACCTGCGACGCAAGAACGGCGCCGTCCGCGGTGGGGTGGCCGGTGGTCGGCCGTCACTGAAGAAGGACGTCGACGTCTGCGAGGCGATCCTTGCCCTGTCGGGCACGACGAACGGTCATCTGGCCACACAGGGCTTCAAGACCCTCGAGAAGCGCACGGGCGTCAAGCTGGCCGACCTGGCCGCGGAGCACGAGGGCAAGCAGATCACGTTCGCCGACACCCAGGGTCCACCAGTGCCGGTGATCACCTCGCCGGAGTGGTCAGGCTCCGAAACCGGAGGACGGCGCTACTCGCCGTTCACGATCAACGTCGAGCGCAAGAAGCCGTGGCACACGCTGACCGGCCGGATGCACTTCTACCTCGACCACGACTGGATGACCGAGCTTGGCGAGGGTCTGCCGGTCTACCGGCCTCCGTTGAACATGGCGGCGCTTTTCGCCGAGCCCAAGCTCGGAAATCTGTCGGACGGTTCGGCCGGGCAGGTCGAGGGACTGACCGTGCGATACCTGACCCCGCACAACAAGTGGTCGATCCATTCGGAGTACCAGGACAACCTGTTCATGCTGTCACTGTCCCGCGGGGGGCAGAACATCTGGATGAGCGACCGCGACGCCGTCAAGGTCGGCATCAAGGACAACGACTGGATCGAGGCGGTCAACCGCAACGGCGTCGTCGTGGCCCGGGCCATCGTCTCGCACCGCATGCCCGAAGGAACGGTGTACATGTACCACGCACAGGACCGGCTCATCGACGTACCGATCGCCGAGACGTCGGGCAAGCGCGGTGGCATCCACAATTCGTTGACCCGCCTGCTGGTCAAGCCGTCGCACCTGATCGGTGGTTACGGCCAGCTGACCTTCGCCTTCAACTACCTCGGCCCCACAGGCAATCAGCGCGACGAGGTCACCATCATCCGCAAGCGCTCCCAGGAGGTGACGTACTGATGAAGGTCATGGCGCAGATGGCGATGGTGATGAACCTCGACAAGTGCATCGGTTGCCATACCTGCTCGGTCACGTGCAAGCAGGCGTGGACCAACAGGACCGGCACGGAGTACATCTGGTTCAACAACGTGGAGACCAAGCCGGGTCTCGGCTACCCGCGGACGTACGAGGACCAGGAGAAGTGGAAGGGCGGCTGGGAGCTCACCAAGCGTGCCCGACTCAAGCTCAAGGCCGGTGGCCGCTTCAAGAACCTGATGACGATATTCTCCAACCCCAAGCTGCCCTCGATCGGCGAATACTACGAGCCGTGGACGTATGACTACGCCACGCTCACCGACGCCCCCGCCCAGGAGCACACCCCGGTCGCTCGGCCGAAGTCCCTGATCAGCGGCAAGAACATGAAGATCGAGTGGTCGGCCAATTGGGACGACGACCTCGGGGGATCCACCGAGACCGCGCACCTCGACCCGATGCTCAAGAAGATCGCCGACAAGGTGAAGTTCGAGTTCGAGCAGACCTTCATGTTCTACCTGCCACGGATCTGCGAGCACTGCCTGAACCCCTCGTGTGCGGCGTCCTGCCCCAGCGGCGCGATCTACAAACGCGAGGAGGACGGCATCGTCCTGGTCGACCAAGACGCGTGTCGCGGCTGGCGCAAGTGCGTGTCGGGCTGCCCTTACAAGAAGATCTACTTCAACCACAAGACGGGCAAGGCCGAGAAGTGCACCTTCTGCTTCCCGCGCATCGAGGTAGGACTCCCGACTGTCTGCGCTGAGACCTGCGTGGGCCGGCTGCGTTACATCGGCCTGATGCTCTACGACGCCGACAAGGTGCTCGAGGCCGCCTCGACCGAGGACGAGCACGGGCTCTACGAGGCCCAACGTGACGTGTTCCTCGACCCCTTCGACCCGGAGGTCATGCGCGAGGCAGAAGCTGCCGGGATCGCCCGTGACTGGGTCGATGCGGCCCAACGCTCACCGATCTATGCGCTCATCAACACCTTCAAGGTCGCGCTGCCACTGCATCCGGAGTACCGCACGATGCCCATGGTCTGGTACATCCCCCCGCTCTCGCCCGTGGTCGAGGTGGTCCAGGAGACCGGCGAGGACGCCGAGGACAAGGGCAACCTGTTTGCCGCGATCGACGCGCTGCGGATCCCCGTCGAGTACCTTGCCGAGCTCTTCACGGCCGGAGAGGTCGAACCGGTTGACCTGGTGCTCAAGAAGCTGGCTGCGATGCGCTGCTACATGCGCGACATCAACATGGGGCGGGATCCAGATGCCTCCATCCCCGCGGCGGTCGGGATGACCGAGGAGGAGATGTACGACATGTACCGCCTCCTCGCGATAGCCAAGTATGACGAGCGCTACGTCATCCCCCCGGCACACCTCGAGCAGGCGCATTCGCTGGAGGAACTGTCCACTGAGTGTTCAGTGTCCAACTACGGTGGCGGTCAGCAAGACGTCTTCGGCGAGGGATCCGGGACGCCGACGCCGATCGCGGTCGAGAACTTCCAGATGCTGCAGGAACGCCAGACCGCCGACTCGGTCGCCGGGCCTGAGAACAAGGACGGCCGGATCAACCTGCTCAACTGGGATGGCAAGGTGCCGCCGGCCGGGATGTTCCCACCCAAGGATCCAGGCTCGTGAGCGGCCGCCGAACCAAGCAGACCCTGTCACCCGATCAGCTGACCACCGTGTGGCAGTCGGTGTCCCTGCTCCTGGACTACCCCGATGAACATCTGCTCGGTCACACAGCTCTGGTCGGATCAGCCTCCCGGGCGTTGCCGGTCACGATTGGAGACTCGATCCGGGACTTCTTGACGCACCTCGAGTCGACGCCACTGCCGGACATCCAGGCCGACTACGTCGAGACGTTCGACAACCGTAGGCGTTGCAATTTGTTCCTGACGTACTTCGCCCACGGCGACACCCGGAAGCGAGGTATGGCACTGCTGCGTTTCAAACAGACTTACCTGCAGGCCGGGTTCGTGCTCGACGACGCTGAGCTGCCCGACCACTTGTGCGTCGTGCTCGAGTTCGCGGCCACGATTGACCGAAATCTCGGCCGGGACCTGATGCTGGACCACCGCGCGGGACTCGAGCTGCTCCGACTGTCTCTGCGGGACATGGGATCACCGTGGGCGAGCCTGATCGACGCCGTCACTGCGACGTTGCCGCCTCTGCGCGGCGACGAGCGCGATGCCGTGCGTCGGCTGGCCGCCGAGGGCCCACCGGAGGAGGAGGTCGGGCTCGCGCCTTTCGCCAACCCTCAGTTCAGCCCGGGTGCCTCCAGCGGCGCCGCTCCGGAGGCCACGCTCCTGCCCATGCCGTCATTTCCCGGAGCACGCGCATGAACGAATTCCTCTTCGTTGTCTTCCCCTATATCTGCATGACCAGCTTTGTCGTCGGGCACGCGTGGCGATACCGATACGACAAGTTCGGGTGGACCACACGTTCCTCTCAGCTGTACGAGAACCGGCTCCTGCGCATCGGTAGCCCCCTGTTCCATTTCGGGATGCTCGGGGTCATCGGTGGCCACATCATCGGGCTCCTGGTGCCACAGTCGTGGACGGACGCGATCGGAGTCAGTGAGCACCTCTACCACGTGGTCGCGGTGACCGGCGGTCTGCTTGCGGGCCTCGCGACCGTTGTCGGCATGACGATTCTGATCTACCGCCGCCGAACCGTCGGCCCGGTCTTCTCCGCCACCACGGTCATGGACAAGGTCATGTACGCCTTCCTAGCCGCAGCGATCGTCCTGGGCATGTGGAACACCATTGCCGGATCGATCATGACAATCGGAGGTGAATACAACTACCGCGAAGGAGTCTCCGTCTGGTACCGCTCTTTTCTTGCCTTTCAGCCCGACGCCAGCTTGATGGCCGAGGCACCGCTGGGCTTCCAGCTCCACGCGTTGGTCGCCTTCGGCCTCTTCGCGGTGTGGCCCTTCACCCGACTCGTGCACGTGTTCAGCGCGCCGGTGGGCTACGTGACTCGGCCATACATCGTCTACCGCAGCCGCGACGACCAGCTGGGCAGCCACCGGCCACGGCGCGGCTGGGACCGAGTTTCAAAGTGAGCCCCCGCACAACGGCCAGCGACGTCATGCTCCGGCAGCCGAAGACCTTGTCCGCCGACGTTTCGATCGGCGAAGCGCGTGCAGCGTTCAGCGACGATCACATGCACATGGTGCTGCTGACCGAAGGCAGAGCTCTCGTCGGAACTCTGACGCGGAGCGATCTTCCACAGGCTGACGACCTGGACCCGGCACTGAATTGGTCCAAGCTGGTGGGCAGGACTGTCTCACCAGATGCTTCGACAGTTGCCGTGCACGCCCTCCTGATGGACCAAGGAGTTCGGCGCGTAGCAGTGGTCGCAGTCGACGGATCCTTGCTCGGCCTGGTGTGCCTCAAGCAACGTCGAACGGGATTCTGCTCCGACGTCGACATCGAGTCGCGATCCCCAAGCCATCACGGCAAGACCTCTCAGCTGGCCGGCGACGTTCTTCATATTCTCCAAGGACCAAAGTCTCTGGCCCAGGTGGCGGATGCAAACGAGAGTGGACAGTTCCGGATGCCGACACGGCGATCTGGCAGGCGAATCGATGAAAGGGCCACGCGTGCAGAAGAAATCGCTGACAGCCATGATGAGGCACCAGCTGGAGATTGCCCAGGGAGCGGCGAGCGGTCGGAGCGCTGAAACGATCCATGGCGGACACGAACACGTTCTCCGACAGACCATGATCGCCCTGCGTGCGGGCACGCAGCTGAGCGAGCATGAGAATCCCGGCGAAGCAACGATCCAAGTTCTCATGGGTCGGGTCACTTTGTCCTCGGGGGACGTCGAATGGAACGGATCACCCGGGGACCTGCTGCTTGTTCCCGACGCCCGCCACGCACTCGATGCTGTCGAGGACTCCGTGGTCCTGTTGACGGTTGCCAAACGTCTCTGAGCGTGCAGTCCGCCATTGCAGTTGCGGATCGACGTTGGCGGAGAGTCACGACTCGCTCGGGCACTTGTGGTCGCACCCAAGGCAGTTAAGTCTCCGACCCTGATTCAGCGCAGGCGTCTGAGCCGCACATGCCGGAAGATTGAAGCTGGTGAAGAGCAGTGCCGACTCGTCGTCTCCGATCCCAGTAGAGATTCGAGAGGTCGCCATCTACTGGCCGAACTGACCGACCTGTCGCGACCTCGGTTGACACACAGACCACCTTCGTCACGGCCGTGCACTCGCCAAGTCAGTTGGCAGTAACCAGCTCAGACCGCTCGAACGGCGTTCGTTGAGCAATGACCCGCTTGCAGAACATGAAGTCGCGTGGCCTGTTGACGCAGTCTGCGGCGATCAGCTCACCACATCGGAGGTAGAAGCAGCTGAAGTCACGGTCTTGTTCGGGATCCCCGCTCAGCACGACTTCGTCATAACCTGTGTTAAGACCGGCGATCTGGAGCTTGAGATCGTACTGGTCTGACCAGAACCACGGGAGCGCCGATACTTCCTTGGACTTGCCGCAGATGGTCGCGGCGGCCACCTTCGCCTGCTCGCCAGCGCTGGGGACGGACTCCAGGCGAACACTCGTGCCATAACGGGTCACTTCCTGGCGCGTGCAGTCACCGGCGGACACGATCTCCGGGTCGCTGGTGCGCGCGCCTGAGTCGATGAGCACCCCGTCGTCTACCATCAGGCCTGCTGCAGCCGCGAGTTCCGTGTTCGGCTCCACGCCGATGCCGATGATGACCAGGTCAGCGGGGATGGATTCGCCGCCGGCCAGGACCACCTCGCGGACTGTGCCTTCGCCGGTCAAGGCTTCGACCATGGCGCCGGTGCGGATCTCGACTCCCTCACTTTGGTGGATCCGGGTGAAGAACGCTGACACGTCAGGTGCGGTGACCCGTTCTAGAACCCGCTCGGCTGCCTCGAGCACGACCACGTCCACGCCCAGAGCGGTCAACGAGGCCGCTGTTTCCAACCCGATGTAGCCGCCGCCGACGATCACCGCTCGCCGTCCCGGGGTCGCGGCAGCTCTGATCAATTCGACGTCTGCGGCTGTGCGTAAGTAGTAGACCTCGCGAAGTTTGGCTCCCGGGACGGCAAGCTGGCGGGGACGGGCCCCGGTGCACAGAGCAAGTTTGTCGTACCGCAACGCTTCGCCGGTACTCAGACGAAGGTTCCCTGCCAAGCGGTCGATCTCCTCCACCTTCGCGTCCCGCAGGACGATTCCCTGCTTGGCGTAGAACTCCGCGCTGCGGATCACGATCTGGTCGAGCGCACTCTTGCCGGACAGGTACGCCTTCGACAGCGGGGGACGCTGGTAGGGCAGGACCGATTCGTCACCGACGAGCACGATCTCGCCGACCCACCCTTCGCTCCGCAGGCTGGCCGCGAGCTGGACCCCCGCGTGGCTGGCACCGACGACGACCGCGCGTTGGGAGCTCATGCGCCGGGCTTCGGCGTGAGACGCACCATCATCTTGCTGATTCCCCTCACGAAGTTCGACTGCACGTACTCGGGCTCGCCGACGACCTCGATGTCCTCGAAGCGCGTCAGCAGTTCCTCCCAGAGGATCCGCAGCTGCAGCTCGGCCAATCGGTTGCCCATGCAACGGTGGACACCGAAGCCGAAGGACACGTGGTTCCGTGCATTCTTCCGGTCGATGATCAGCTCGTCGGGCCGCTCGAACTGGCGCTCGTCGCGGTTGCCCGAGGCGTACCACATCACCACCTTGTCGCCCTTGCGGATGAACTGCCCGTTCAGCACGGTGTCAGCAGTGGCGATCCGACGCATGTAGGACAGCGGCGTCTGCCACCGGATGACCTCCGAGACCATGTTCGGGATCAGCTCGGGATGGGCCTTCAACTTCTCGAACTCATCCGGGTACTGGTTGAACGCGAGGACACCGCCGCTCATCGAGTTCCGGGTGGTGTCGT
Source organism: Aeromicrobium sp. (assembly GCF_037719875.1). Taxonomy (GTDB): domain Bacteria; phylum Actinomycetota; class Actinomycetes; order Propionibacteriales; family Nocardioidaceae; genus Aeromicrobium. The sequence continues at coordinate 38,530 of NZ_JBBJMJ010000013.1, forward strand.
TGCCGCCGACGATCAGGAGCAACAGGTTGCCGATGAACTCCATCGGGCGGTCGATCAGGTCTTTCGTGTGCTCGCTGCTCTGCAGCATCGTGATGAGGTCGAAGCCAGGCTCCTCCCCGGCGGAGTTCCGGGCGGCCTTGTCGTGCCAGAGGGAACCAAGCTCCCGCACCATGTCGCGCATCCCGAGGAACACCTCGTCGTTGTCGGACGGACCACCGTTGGCCTGCTCCATCGAGGACGCGAGGTCGGACCACTCGACGAGTTTGCGGCGCTGCTCGAACGGGAAGTCGAGCAGGGTCGCGAGCATGCGCGCGGTCAGTTCGACCGAGACGCGCTCCACCCAGTCGAACGTCTCGCCCACGGGGAGGTCGTCCAGAACCTCTCGGACGCGTTCCCTGATGAGCCCCTCCATCTCGCGCAGGTTCTTCGGTGCGACCACCCCCTGGACGGCCCGCCGCTGCAGGTCGTGCCGTGGCGGGTCCATCGCGATGAACATCTCGATGTCGAGGAACCGGGGCGCAGTCCCGATGACGATGAGCGGCTCCGCGGAGAAGAGCTCGTGGTCCTTGTCGACGGCGACGATGTCGGCGTACCGGGTGACCGACCAGAACGGCCCGAACGGGCTGGTGGGCTGGTAGTGGACCGGGGCCTCGTCACGCAGGCGCGCGAAGTAGGACTTCCATCGGCCCTGCCGGTAGAGGAACGGGTTACTGACGTCGATGTCAGCGAGTCCTACGTCCTCCACCGGGGGGATGTGCTGCTCGACGAACAGCTTCTGCCCGTTCGTGCGGGTCACCCACCGGCGGGACTTGTCGTAGAGGTGCGCCCCCTGGATCAGCCGTTCCATCGGGATGGCCGCCTGGGCCTTGGCGGTGATGGCATCAGGAATCTTCATCGCGTCTACCGGTCTCTCGTCGTCACAGCTGGAATTCAGGCAGCCGGACGGTGAGTCCGTCCCACGCGGCAGATACCGCCATCTGGCACGAGAGCCTCGACGTCGGTTCGCGCTCCGGGTTCATCGCGAGCATCTGTTCCTCGACCGACCCGGAGAGGCCGACCTGCTCGGACCACTGCGGGTCGACGACGACGTGGCAGGTGCCGCACGCGGCTTCACCCCCACAGTCGCCATCGATGCCGGGCACCACGTTGTTGGTGGCGACCTGCATCAGCGACTGTCCTTCTTCCATAGGCGCTTCGTACTCCTCGCCGTCGTGCGAGACAAATGTGACTACTGACATATCCAACTCCTGATGCAGTGACCTGAGCGTGAGAACGTGACTCAACTCTTGTCGCCGGTGAGCAGTGTGGCTATGGTTGCCCGAGTCAACATGTTGTGAATTCGGCTCAGCGAAGACAGGTGCAGTGAACATCAGTACCGCGGGCGTGCCCCCGCTCACGTTCGTGCAGCTGCTCGAGAGCGAGGCACTCGACCCATGTGCCATCGCGCGGTTCCGCAGCATCATGGCCCGCGAACGGACCGACGAGGCCACGATGATCCGGCTCGACGCCCAGGCGCCTCTGCGGTGGTTCGGGGAGGTCTACCCCGAGCTCGACACCGCCCAGGCGGTCCAGCTCGGGCAAGCGTGGGCAGAACACGCCCAGTTGACGTCCTTCGGCCAGCTGAGCCTCCCGTTGGTCAGCGCCGGGTCGGTAGCCGAGATCGTGGAGCTGCTCACCTATCTCCCGTTGATCTCGACAGCTCTCAGTCCGCAGTTTCATCCAAGCGAAGTCGGCCTCACTATCGGTTTGACCGGACACACAGGCGATCCGGATCTGGACTGTCTCGTCGTCACCTACGGCGGCGCGACTTTGCTACGGCTGCTTGAGTTGCTCGCCGGTGATATGTCTCCCGTCACACTGCACACAAATTGGCCAGCGCCCACTTCCGGACCCCCCGATGAGGAGCTGCCTGCCGGGCGCCTGGTCTTCGATGCACCCATGGCCTTTCTACATATTCCGGCTGCGACCCTCACCGAGGTCTGCCGATTCTCCGATCCCACCTCGTATCGCCTGGCGATTGCCGATCTGCAGCAAACCCTTGAACACCGCAGCGGGATCCAGTCGTTCTCATGGAACGTGAAACGGCTGTTGGACGAGGGCCCCGGACTGAGAAGTAGCCAGTCGGTCGCCGACGAGCTGTCCGTCTCCGCCAGCACTCTCAAGAGGCGCCTCGGCGAGGACGGGACCACTTTTCGCGAGTTGCGCGAGTCGTCGCTGCGTGAGCGCGCGATGCTGCGGCTCGTCGACCGGTCGATGTCAGTGAGCCAGATCGCCACCGACCTCGGCTACGGCGACCTCACCAACTTCTCCCACGCGTTCAAGCGATGGACCGGCCAGTCGCCGAGCCAGTTCCGGCACGTGCAACGGACCTGACGCTCGGACAACTTCTGGACACTGTCGCAGCCGCGACAGCGCGATACGATTTGCCGATGACGACGTCGCTGAGGGACTCCTTCCGAGCGCACCTGCGGCAACAGGCGTTGGAGTTCGCATTTCAAGAAGCCGTCGAAAAAGGGTGGGACAAGGTCCGCGTTGGACACATCGCGACGTCGATCGGTGTCCCCCGCGCCATGCTGTACACGGAGTTCGGCGACAAGCAGGGGCTGGGCGAGGCACTCGTCCTCAACGAGGCCGACCGCTTCCTGGCCGGCATCAGCGACGTCCTCGGCCAGTACCGCGAGGATGCCGCCGGAGGGATCCAGGCATCGGTCCGCTACACGCTCGCCGAAGCGGAGGACAGCCCCCTACTGCGGGCGGTGCTCGTGTCGCCCCGGGACCCCGCTCCTGGTTCAGCCTCCGGGATGCTGCCACTGATCACCACCTCGTCGAGGCTGCTCCACGTCGCGAGCCACACCTTGGCGGCCTGGATCCACGAGCAGTTCCCCGAGCTGGACAGCGCTGACGTGCTGGACGCAACAGATGCCCTCGTCCGCCTCACCGTCAGCCACCTGGCCCTCCCCGGTGCCGACGCTGACGACACCGGCCGACGGATCACCGAGGTGGCCTTGCGGTACCTCGGTCTCCGCGGTCACGTGCCCGGTCAGGACTAAGGTCAAGGCACCTCGTCGGCGCTCGACGCGTCCGGCGCCGAGCCGGGCAGACGCCTTCCACCGCTCAGGGACGAGGTTCTATCAAAATGGCAGAATTGTCGCGCTATTGACAAAATGACCCATTTTGTTTGACGATGCTCATACCGGTTCACTGTCGCCATCCTGTCGTGGGCCACGGCCCGCACCGAACGTGGAAGCACCGCGGGCCGATGGTCGGTCACCTTTGGGCCGCCAGCCGACCACGTGATGCGCAGCCCCGACCTCGACAGGAGAACCGATGAGCACCATGCCCACCGTCAGCACCCTGGAGGTCAGGAGCCCGTCGGACGGCCGACTGGTCCGGACTGTCCCTGTGGACAATCGCGAGGACGTCAACCGCGTCGCGGCAGAACTGCGCAGCGCCCAGGTCGCGTGGGCAGAGGCCGGCCCCCAAGAGCGGGCACGTTGGCTGCGCCGGTGGCGGGGCTGGATCCTGGCTCACACCGACGAGCTCACCGAGCTGCTCCAGGCCGAGACGGGCAAGGTACGACCCGACGCAGTGGTGGAGACGACGGCCTCGTGCGAGTTCATCACCTACTACGCAGACCACGCCGCGGAGTTCCTCGCCGACGAGAAGGTCCGGCCCTCGGGCCTGCTGAGTGTCCCGAAGCGGCTCTCGAAGAGCTACCACCCGTACCCGCTCGTCGGCCTGGTCACGCCGTGGAACTTCCCGATCACCCTGTTCCTCATGGACGCCGCACCCGCGTTGGCCGCAGGGTGCGCGGTCCTTGCGAAGTCCTCAGAGGAGACGCCGCTGACGTGTGCGCGGGTCGTCGAAGGCTGGCGGGAGATCGGTGCTCCGAACGTCCTGGCCCATGTCGTGGGCGCGGGCGACACCGGTGCCTCGCTGGTCGATGTTGCTGACTACGTGCAATTCACCGGCTCAACGGCGACGGGGCGCGCCGTTGCGGTGCGTTGCGCCGAACAGTTGAAGCCCGTGAGCCTGGAGCTGGGCGGCAAGGACCCTGCCATCGTGCTCGAGGACGCTGACCTCAGTCGCGCCGTGCAAGGTATCGCGTGGGGCGGCCTGTTCAACGCAGGTCAGGTGTGTATCTCCGTCGAGCGGGTCTACGTGGTTTCTGAGGTCTACGACGAGTTTGTCGCCCAATTGACCAAGCGAGTGCAAACACTGACCAACGGCACGGCGCCGGGCGACGACGTCGGCGCGATGGTGACCGCACGACAGGTCGAGATCACCAACCGACACGTCAGCGAGGCGGTGGCGGCAGGCGCTCAGGTCACGACCGGCGGCGCCCGGGGTGCGGTCGGGAACTTCTTCGCCCCAACCGTCCTGGTCGACGTAGACCACACGATGGCGTGCATGACCGACGAGACGTTCGGTCCCACGATTCCCGTCATGCGGGTCGCTGACGAAGTCGAGGCTATTCGCCTGTCAAATGACTCCCCTTACGGATTGTCGGCGACGGTGTGGACCCGTGATCACGCACGGGGCCAGCGAATCGCCCGCCACCTGCAGGCGGGTGCGGTGAACATCAATGATGTCTTCAGCAACCTCTTCGCCACATCATTGCCCCACAGCGGTTGGAAGGCCTCGGGGATCGGGTCCCGACTGGGAGGCGCCTACGGGATGCACAAGTACTGCCGCGTCCAGGCTGTCACCGAGCCGCGAGTCCCCGTTCTGACAAGAGAAATTACGTGGTACCCGTACTCCACCCGGCGTACGGCCATCGCCGAGACGGTATTGCGCGCGGTCGCCGGTCGCGGCTTACGTCAGCGCCTCGGACTTATCAAGGAGTACCGCACATGAGAATTCGCACCAGATCAACCACTGCCAAGACAGTGGCAATCACCGGCGGAGCCCGAGGCATCGGCTACCGGACTGCAGAGGAACTGATCCGACGAGGCCACCGCGTAGCCATCGGCGACATCGACGAGGCACGCGTCAAGCAAGCCGCTGACGAGCTCGGGATCACGGTAGTCACGCGTCTCGACGTCACCGACCCCGATTCCTTCAAGCAGTTCCTCGACATGGTCGAGACCGAACTCGGCCCACTCGACGTGCTCGTCAACAACGCCGGGGTCATGCCCACCAGCAGGACCCATGAAGAGGACGACGACGTGACTCGTCGGCAGGTCGAGATCAACCTCCTCGGAGTGATCTTCGGGACCAAGTTCGCCCTGCAACGAATGCTGCCACGGCGTTCCGGGCACATCATCAACACGGCGTCGTTGGCCGGGGAGCTTGCCGTCCCGGGTCTCGCGACCTACTGCGGCACCAAGTTCGCCGTGATCGGGTTTACCGAGTCCGCCCGCCAGGAGTACCGCAAGTCCGGCGTTCACCTGTCGACCGTCCGGCCCACGTTCACCAACACCGAGCTCGTGGCCGGCACGTCCGGAGCCAAGGGGCTGCGCAACGCAGAGCCAGAAGAGATCGCTCGCGCAACAGCCAATTTGATCGAGAACCCCCGTCCTTTTGTCCGCGTTACGCGGGTAGCTGGTGGCGTGGTAGCCGCTACGAAGTTTGTTCCCAGGCGACTGGCTTCCGGGCTCGGCGCAGCGCTCGGTGCGGACTCGGTGTTTCTCGAGGACGTCGACACGGCGGCCCGCCAGGCCTACCTCGACCGAGTCCGTAAGAGTTGACCCGCGCGATCTCTGTGCCGGCCGCCGATTTGTTCGTCACCGCGCTCACCATCAGCGAAATCGAACGGGGGGGGGGCATCTCCAAGGAGCGATCCGACCCCCTTCAAGGCGCGATCCTGCGCCGATGGTTCGACGGTCAAGTGTTGACCGCCTGCGCTGATCGGGTCCTGCCGTTCGATCTTCCGGGTAACCGAGCATGCGCCGCTCGACGACGCCCTCATCGCGGCGATCACTCAGTCTGCTGACACGACCGTGGCCACGCGCAACACCCAACACTTCGAACCACCGGGTGTCGCGTGCCTCGACCCGCGGGCCTTCGACGGTTAGGCGCTGCCGCTACGCCGGAGCACGACAGTCTTGAGAGGTCGCCATCTACTCGCCACAAACATCCGTGGATCTTCCGAGCCGATCCGATAGACTTGGCAGCATCAAGTCACGAGATTCCCAGTTGTTCCAAGGGAATCCTAGTTTTCCGAAGTCTGACGCAACGGCGAAAGGGCCCCTGATCACTCGAGGGGGTCGCAGGTTCAAATCCTGTCAGCCCGACCGTGTGATCTCGCAAGAGATAGGCAAGTCCCGAACCTGCAGAAGTGGGTTCGGGACTTTTTCTATTTTCGGGGTTGGTAGTCGCGTTCTGGGTCGACGATGAGTTCCCGTAGTAGCTCGCCGGTGACGGCATTCACGCTGCGGACTTCGAAGTCTTGGACCAGCAGGATGATGTGGGTTCAAGCGTGGGTCGTCCGACGCCGATGTGGTGGAGTTTGCCGTTGACGCGCAGCGTCACGGCACCGGTTTTGTCGATGTGGTCGTGACGGATCCGGTCGTGTGTGTCGGGGTCCCTCGAGTTGCCGGGCGGCGCTTTGGGCTTGGTGTCGAACAAGACGGTCGGAGTCGCCTAGTGCGGCAACGGTCGGTGGGGTCGGCGGTGGTTGTATTGACCGGCCGTGGTTCGGTTGTCGGAGCTTCATGAGCTCATGGCAACCGTTGGCTCGGATCATCATTGAGTTGAGATATTGAAAGGGGAGTCCAACGTGGCAAACACTGAATTGGACGGACGTGTCGTGGCGGTCACCGGGAGCGCCAGAGGAATCGGTCTGGCCGTCGCGACCAGTTGCGTGGCCGCCGGTATGCGCGTGGTCATCGGAGACCTCGACGCGCGGGCTGTGGACGACGTGGCCAAGCAGCTGGGGCCGAATGCCGTAGGTGTGGTCGTCGATGTGAGCGACGAGGACTCCTTCGCGTCATTTCTGGATGCTGCGGAGGATCACTTCGGCTCACTGGACGTGCTGATCAACAACGCTGGGGTGTTACGGATGGGCCCACTGGCGGAGGCGACAGCCGACGATGTCCGGCTACAGCTTGATGTCAATGTGCGTGGAGTTGTCACGGGGACACGGCTGGCCATGCAGCGGTTCATCGCCCGGGGCGAAGGTCACATCGTCAACATGGCATCGAGTGCCTCGATGGTCGCGGCGCCGAACGGCGCGGTCTATTCCGCCAGCAAGCACGCCGTTCTCGGCCTCACCCGAGCAGTTCGCGGTGAATTGCGAGGCACCGCTGTGCGGACCACCATCGTCATGCCGGGCGTGATCCGCACCGAGATGACGCAGGAGTTCGCCCCAGCCCTCGGGGTTCGTGTAGTGGACCCGGAGGCGGTGGCCGAAGCGATCCTTTCCGCGCTGCGTAAGGGCACGCCGGAGGTGTACGTGCCCAAGGAGGTCGGACTGCAGGGACGCCTTTTCACGGTGCTTCCGGCGCGCGCTTCCGACGCAATGAAGCGTTTGGCCCGTGTCGATCGAGTGATGCATTGACGGCGGGTCCTTTAGCGCCTGGCGGGCCAGGCCCCGCCAGACATCGGCTGACTGGTTCATACAGACGAGATGAGGTCGTCGAGGAGTCGGTGAACGTGTTCGGGTGCCTCAACTTGGATCATGTGGCCTACTGCTGGGAGCTCGATGTATGTCGATTCGGGGATGGCGCCCGCCAACGCGCGACCGCCGCGGACTGATGCCAGCCGGTCGCGCCGACCGCTGACGATGGTCGTCGAAATCAAAGACAGCGCTCCGGCACCGGTTTCCAAGTCGCATCCGAAAGCGGTGAGGGCGTAGGCACCGAGAGTTTGGACGGATGTCTCATCGAGGTGAAGCGGATCCAGGGATTCGTGGCAGAAAAGTCCTGGGACGACTACAGCAACGACCTCCTGCTCCGATTGGGTGTTGAGCGACAGTTTGAGATTGCTGGCGAAGCGATGACCGCACTTCGGCGAATCGACCCAGAAACGGCCGACCGCGTGCCGAACCTTCACAAGGTCGTCGGCATGAGGACATCCTCATCCACGGGTACGCGGAGGTGAACGACCTCACCGTCTGGCGCATTGCCACTGAGAGCCTGAACGAACTGGTTGGACCAGTTAACAATCTGCTCGATGAGGCAGGACCGCCGGGACTGGCCACCTGACCAGACCGCCGCCACGCCGCATCGACGTGTTGGCGGTCGACAAGCAGTGGACCGATGAGGCTGATGCACTGGGCGCGCAGATCATGGCCCGGCGTTCGCCCACGGTGTGTCTATGTGGCCGATTTCTCCGAGTGCTTCCCGTGGATCGGGATCATTGTCGCCCTCAGCGTCCGCGGATCACCCGGCGACTGGTTGCTGCGACGGCCAGGTCGGTGCCTGTTACCCGCCACCCGGCACGGGTCGCGCCGGCCAGGGTTTCCAGCACGGTCAGCGTGGTGCTGTGAGCGGTCGGCGGTGAGTAGGAGTCTCGGCTGGTTCGCCAACCAATGTCGAACAGTAGGTCGCTGATCATCGCGTGCCAGTCTTCGGCCGGTGCTCCGCTGGCGGCAACGGCCAGTGCCATCCAGCCGGACTGGCGATCGAAGTCCTTGGTGCCGAGGGGGAGTCGCCCCACGATGTGCTGCAGCAATGCTTGCGGGTCCTGGCAAGCGCGAGCACCAGCGGCGCTCGGGTTGAGGCGGCCCTTGCGGACCGTCACCAGTCCAAGGGCTCGCGCTGATTCACGGGCAGCGGCGACAGGGGGCGTCAAGTCCTCCCGGTTGGCCTTGCCGATCCACCACCCGGTGACACCGGCGTCCACGGCGAACCGCTCAACCGCCGTGGGTGGCAAGTAGCCTGCAGACGTCAAAGCCACACCGTCGCCGACAACCTCCAGGAGCAGACGGTAGGTCTCGGTCAGGCGGTCGGCCTCGTCATCCGACACGTCGGTCGGCCAGTGCGAGAGCGGCCGGCTGAGCACCTCGCGCAGGCCCTGGCTGCCCCGTTGCGCGAGCAGATGCGCGAGTTCGCCGGTGACTGCGCCCGGCTCGGCCAAAGCCAACGGCAGCGCGCTGTTCACCTCGTCCACGTCAAAATGGTCCGGATGCCAATCCATCGGCGCCCACTCACGGGCGTGGGCGGCGTCGTCAAAGTTTTCTGGGAGCAGGGTGTCGTCGTACCCGCTGCGAACCCATGCCGCCAGCTCCTCAAATCCGCCGATGCCACCACAGTCCTCCGGCGGGCAGGCCATCCTGCCCGCGAGGCAGCGCACCGTCGCAGGCGGTTCGTCCAGCACCTCTTCGACCTTCAATAGGTGTTCCCAGCCGTCACCGAAGTCGTACTCGTACCAGAGACTGTCGCCGTCGCCGGCAAGGAGTTGGTCGAGACGGACGTCGTCCTCGAGCAGGCCGTCCTCGCCTTCCTCAATGTCAAAGGTGGTCACGAAGTACGGCGCCCGGACGTCGCTGCCGGTGCGGAAGCGGTGCAGGTGGCTGTCGGTCCATCCCATCGCGGCTTGAATCACGTCATGCACCTGAGGGAGTGTCAGGTCGCCGGGCAGGTCGAGTCGTCGCCACACCGGAGGCTTCGCGTGGAGTAGGTCAAGACGCACCCGGAACCCTCGAACGTCGGCCGGCGGTGGGCGGAGAGTGGGTGCCTGGTCGGTGTGCAGCTTCTCAAAAATGCTGGAGACCTGCCCGCTGAGCAGGCCATCGAGAAGCGCGCGGCCCTCCTCGGGCGTCGCTCCGGCCAGCAACTGCTTGACGAGGGCTTCTACAACGGATGGCTGATTCACGACACCAAGTCAACCAGCCTCCCGTGGCAGTCGCCGGATGGGTCAGCACGGCGTCCAGAGGCAAGTCTGACCGTTCCGCATCCTGGGTCATAGTGATATCGTTGATGTGATATCGGAGGTGATCATCGTGGAACAAATCCTGATCCGCAATCTTCCTGCAGGAACCAAAGCAGCGCTCAAGGCCCGGGCCGAGCAGCATCGCCGCTCGGTCGAGGCAGAGGCGCGCGAGATCCTTGCCGACGCGCTGGAACGTGAGCCCCTCACCTTGGTGGACCTATTGGCGAGCGACGAGGGCGCGGACATCGACTTCGAGCCCGAGCGGTTGGGAATGACCGTCCGCACTCCCGACCTGTGAGCTGGGCGGCGAGCGAATGGTCCGGGGCACCGTGAGGTTCGTACTGGACACCAATGTCGTGTCCGCTCTTCGGGTACGAGGCCGCAACCCTCTGGTCGAAGCCTGGGCGATCTCCATCCCGATCACCGATCAGTTCGTCACCGCCCTCACCATCAGCGAAATCGAACGCGGCGTCATCTCCAAAGAACGATCCGACCACGCTCAAGGCGCGATCCTTCGCCGATGGTTCGACGGTCAGGTCTTGCCCGCCTTCGCAGATCGGGTCCTGCCGTTCGATCTTCCGGCCGCCCGGGTGCTCGCCGGCTACCGGGTCCCAGAGCATGCGCCACTCGACGACGCCCTCATCGCGGCGATCGCTCAATCTGCCGACATGACCGTGGCCACACGCAACATCCGACACTTCGAACCACTTGGTGTCGCGTGCTTCGACCCGTGGGCCTTCGACGGATAGGCGCTGCCGCTACGCCGGAGCACGACAGTCTTGAGAGGTCGCCATCTACTCGCCACAAACATTCGTGGATCTTCCGAGGGTCACGTCCCGCTGAGTGGTGGAGTTTTTCGACACCGTGCGGGTCAGCTGGTTCAGTTTATGCCGCAGTGATCTCGGGCATGACGTTCACCTCCTCGATCGGGTTGTTCATGGCGGCGAGCTCGGCCATGGAGGCTTCGGAGAAGTAGCGCCGGTCGGCGGCTTCCCACTCGTCGTGCTGCTCGACCAGAACAGCGCCAGCCAGGCGGAGTAGGGCTGCGGAGTTGGGGAAGACGCCGACGACGTCGGTGCGGCGTTTGATCTCCTTGTTGACCCGCTCGAGTGGGTTCGTCGACCAGATCTGGCGCCAGTGCTTGATCGGGAACCCGGTGAACGCGAGCAGGTCATCCTTGGCATCGTCGAGCATGACCGCGACCTTCGGATGAGACCGCTGCAGCATCCTGGCGACCTCGTCGAACTGGTTCCGGACGTGCTCTTTGTCGGGCTGGGCGAAGATCGTGCGGATGATCGAGGCGACCATGTCCTGGGTGCCCTTGGGGACCACAGACAGCACGTTGCGCATGAAATGGACCCGGCACCGCTGCCATGCTGTTCCCTGCAGGACCGTGCCGATCGCGGCCTTCAGTCCGGTGTGGGCATCCGACATGACCAGTTGGACCCCGCCCAGCCCGCGGGTCTTCAGGGAGCGGAGGAACTCGGTCCAGAAGACCTCGTTCTCGGTGTCACCGACGTCGAACCCGAGGACTTCACGGCGCCCGTCAGCAGCGACACCGACCGCGACGACGACCGCTTGGGACACGACCCGATGGTTCACTCGGGCCTTGCAGTAGGTCGCGTCGAGGAACACGTAGGGGAAGCCCATGGCCGAGAGGTCGCGACCGGTGAACGCTCCGACTTCGAGGTCGAGGTCGGCACAAATCCGGGAGACTTCGGATTTGGAGATTCCGGTGTCAGCGCCGAGTGCTTTGACGAGGTCGTCGACCTTGCGGGTTGAGACACCATGCAAGTAGGCCTCCATGACGACCGCGAACAACGCTTTGTCGACCCGGCGCCGGCGTTCCAACAGCGACGGGAAGAAACTGCCTCGCCGCAGCTTCGGGATCCTCAACTCCAGGTCCCCGGCCGTGGTCGACAACGTCCGGGGCCGGGTGCCGTTGCGCATGGTCGTGCGGTCGTCGGTGCGTTCATACTTGCCGGCGCCGATCACGTTCTCGGCTTCGGCGTCGATCAGCTCCTGATAGAGCGTCTCGGTGACCGACCGGATCCGATCGGAGACATCGGTGAGTTTGAGTTGGGCCAGCAGATCAAGCAGGGCAGACTGGTCAAGAGCCATCGTGTGTTGTGTCCTTAATGTGAGTAACTTTGAACGGTTCTCACTGACCATCGCACGATGGCTCACTACGTCGACGGAACGACGCTCATAAGCCAGGAACTACACCACTCGGTGGGACGCAACCTCTTCCGAGCCGACCCGATAGACTTGGCAGCAGCACGCACAGTAATTCCTTGTTGTTCCAAGAGATTCCTAGTTTTCCCGAAGTCTGACGTAACGGCGGCAGAGCCCCTGATCACTCCAGGGGGTCGCAGGTTCAAATCCTGTCAGCCCGACCGTGTGAACTCGCGAGAGATAGGCAAGTCCCGAACCTGCGGAAGTGGGTTCGGGACTTTCTATTTCCGGGGCTGATAGTCCCGCATCGGATCGATGGTGAGCTCTGGTGGAGTTTGCCGTTGACGCGCAGCGTCATGGCTCCGGTCTTTTGCACCGCCGCATGTCTCCCCGAACGTGATGTCGGTCTTAGCGCGTGTGTATCCGCTGGCGCAGCGTTTCTGTACCATCTCCGTCGAGGTCGGCCAGGGCGTCAGGTCGGCCCGCGATCGTCATCAGCAGCGCCTCGGCCGGCCCCGACGCGACTGGTCCGGACCCGGTCGTCCAGTCCATGTCCGTCGCGATCAGCCGGAGGCCCCGCGCGTTCTTCTTTGCTGGCAGAGTCGGAGCGGTCATGGCGAAGTCCAGAACCCGAGCGAGACGTTCTGGGGGGATCGTTCGAGGCAGACCGATGGCCCGTCTGATGTCCTGCTGGTGGATGGTGCTGTCCGTGAGGGCGATCCCGCCTTTGAAGCCGGCTGTCAACCCTCGAGGTCGTAGGCATCGGGCAACCAGGTCGATGATCGCCTGAGCATCCAGATCTGCGTACCGTCGCATGGCGACCTGATTGACCATGCTCACCCGAGGTCCGCCGCGTAGGAACGTAGCCGCGAGGTCCCGATTAGAGAGCTCGTCATAGCTGACGACATGTACGGCGACGTCGCGCACCCGCCACGCCGTACACAGGGATTGAGCCTCCCACTGGGCGACGGTGAGTCCCCGTAGCAAGTCGAGAAGGTCGGTCCGCTCGTCCGTGGCGAAACTCATCAGATCGGGCTTGGTCATGCCGGCTCGAGGAGGGCGGCGTATCGGGCCAGGTAGAGAGACCAACCCTGGTCATCGCCGACACCGTCGTGCAGTGATCGCCACCCGGGGCCGTGCCGGTCGAGAAATCGATGCTCGAGCTCGACCCTCGTGTGCTCGGGGCCATCAGGCACAAACCGCACCTCAACCTCGCTGGCGTTGTTCGCATCGTTCTCGAGCTGCCACATCGGGCCGATGTCCCACGTGAAGACGATCCGGTGCGGCGGCTCGAAGACGAGAACTCGGGACCACGCACACTCCGAGCCGTCCTGTCCACGGTCCACGATCCGGCCACCGACACGCGGCTCGAAGAGCGTCTCGACGATGGGCGAGCCGAGCAGGTTGTGCTCGCGGGGTTTGATGGCATCGAAGCGTTCGGTGAAGGCGGCGAACGCGCTCTCTGGTGTTCCGCGCACCACCACCTGGCGATTGACCCGGGTGTCGTCGGTCATCGGTCCTCCTCCATGTGCTGCTCGAAGCTCGACAGGGTCTGTCTCCAAAAGGTGTCGAGCTGGTCTCGTAGGGCACTGACCCCGGCCTCGTTCAGGCGGTACCTGCGCTTGGTGCCATCGGGTCGGTCAGTGACCAGCCCGATGTCCTTGAGCACCTTGAGGTGTTGGGACACGGCTGGCTGACTGATGGGCAGGGCCGCGGCAAGTTCGCCCACCGTGCGTTCGCCCTCGGCAAGGCCCGTGACGATGGCCCGCCTCGAGCGGTCCGCGAGAACCGCCCACATTGCGTCTGATTCATAAGTCATGACGAACATAAGTTAAAACTTATGAAGATTCGAGTCAAGCCTCTACCCTTGCCGCACGGCATACTGAAACGCGCTGCGGTGGTCAGCCACATCCCACTCAGGAGTCCGATGAATCTTGAAAGACTTCCATCCCAAGCCGCGTGGCATCACTGGGGCATCAGGTGTGGATTCGAGACCGCCTTCTTCGAGTCCCACCCCGGAGGGTCGACGATTCGTGGAAACACGAGCGCCTGGGAGGCCGAAGCGGCGTGGTCCGTCGGCTACGTGGTGCAAACCGACTCCCAATGGCGCACTTTGACGGCCGAGGCGACAGTGCGGGCTCTCGACGGCGATCTCAACACCATGATCCAGCGGTTGGAAGGGGATAGCTGGAATGTTGATGGGACGCATCGGCCCGACCTGACCGGATGTGTCGATATCGATTTCGAATCTTCCGTGGTGACAAACACCCTGCCGATACACCGTCTGGAGTTTGCAACGGGAGCGGAGACGAGCGTGCCGGCGGCCTTCGTGCGCGCGGACGACTTGCGTGTCCAGCGTCTGGAGCAGTCATATCGACATCTGACAGCGACGCCGACCGGACACATATTCGAGTACCGGTCGTCAACCTTCGATTTCGCTTGCACTCTGGAGTTCGACCGGTCAGGGCTGGTGGTCGACTACCCAGAAATTGGCCGCCGGTTCAATCCGTAGGAGGAGTTGGTGCGCGTGGTCAGGACGCGCACGCTGGCACGGTCGGGCCTAGGGTTGCGGTATGACTGACGAAGCAGATCCCATCGCGTACACAGCGCTCCAGCCGGGCACCCCGGTGCAGTCCAGCGACGGCCAGCCGTTTGGGACGGTGACCGCCGTGCTGGTGGTCGAGGAGGTCAGTGTCTTTGACGGCATCGTGGTTGAGACTGCCTCCGGCAACCGGTTCGTCGACGCCGACCACGTCGGGACGATCACCACGGCCTACGTACGCACGACGCTCTCGGCAGACGAGGCGGCGGACCTGCCAGAGCCCGACGACACAGCGATCTATCGCGCGGATGCGCGAGACGACACCGGCAACTCGATGGCCGACCGTTTCGGCCGCGCATTTGGCCGGGGCAAGTGGAAGCGCGAGGACTAGGCATCTCTGGTCGTCTCAGGTCTGTCGCAGTCTTTTGCGGGTCGAGCTTCGGCCACGATCCGGTGTATGCCGAGGCAGCACGCCATACCGGACGCTCGATCGCCGAGCGGGGCATCGATGTCGTGTATGGCGGCGGCCACGTCGGACTGATGGGAGCCGTGGCCGATGCTGCCCTCGAAGCAGGCGGAAGGGTCATCGGCGTCATCCCTCGGCAGCTCGATGACCGTGAGCTCGCACATCATGGGCTCACCGAGCTGCACGTCGTCGAGTCGATGCACGAGCGCAAGGCGTTGATGGCTGAGCTCTCGGATGCGTTCATCGCCCTCCCGGGTGGCGCGGGAACGCTTGAGGAGATCGCGGAGCAGTGGACCTGGGCCCAGCTGACGATCCACGCCAAGCGGTCCGGCTTCCTCGACGTCGCAGGATTCTGGGCGCCCATGCGCGACCAGCTGGCCGGCATGGTCGGCGCGGGGTTCGTCCGGGAGGAGCAGTCCGGCATCGTCTCGTTCTCGGACGATCTCGACGAGCTGCTCGACATGCTCCAGGCCCCGCCGTCATGGACCGACAAGTGGGGTCGGGCCACCGACGAGAGTCCTCAGCCGTGATCCCACCGGTCATCCACGTCGCGGCCGCGCTGACCGTCGATGCGCAGGGGCGGGCGCTGATGGTGCGCAAACTCGGGACCACAGTGTTCATGCAGCCGGGCGGCAAGATCGAGCCGGGAGAGAGCCCGCTGGACTGCGTGCGTCGCGAGCTGCTCGAGGAGCTTGGTCTCGACCTGGCTGCGGATGACTTCGTCTGGCTCGGGACATACGAGGAGGACGCCGCCAACGAACCGGGGCATCGCGTGCTCGCCGAGGTGTTCTGCCTCACGATCGACGCTGCGAGGCCAGTGGTGGGGGCTGAGATCGCGGAGGCAGTCTGGGTCGATCCGGCCGATCCGGGAGACCTTGACCTCGCACCGCTCAGCACCAGGAGCCTGCTTCCGCTGCTGCGTAGCCAGCTGCCCGGCTAGCGTCGGCGCAGGCGATCGAGGGCGCGGCGGTCGCGCTTGGTGGGTCGCCCGGCGCCACGGTCACGCCTCGGCATGATCGGGATCTCTTCCTTGGCCGGCGGCGGGGGAGTGTGGTCGACATAGCATTCGACTGCGATCGCGGCGCCGACGCGCTTGACGATGATCCGCTTGACCTCGACGATGCGCATTCCGCCCTCGGTCAGCGCCTCGATGCGGTCACCGACCTTGACCGGTTGCGCAGGCTTGGCCTTGGCGCCGTTGATGCGCACGTGGCCTGCCTTGCACTCCGAGGACGCGATGGACCGGGTCCGGTAAAGCCGCACCGACGACACCCACACATCGGCGCGGGCGGTCGGGTGCATACCCCAACTCTATGCTTGCGACATGGCCTCCGACGACATCGACATCGTGCCCATCACCGGTGACATGATCCGGCTGGGTCAGTTCCTCAAGTTCGCCAACTTCGCGGACTCGGGCGCCGCCGCGGGCGAGCTGATCCAAGGCGGTGACGTGCGGGTCGACGGCGAGGTCGAGACCAGGCGGGGCCGCCAGCTCGCCAAGGGCATGCTGATCGAGGTGCAGCTGCCCAGCACGACACTCGCCGCGAAGGTCGGTTGACGTATGCCCCTCGAGCTCGGTCTCGACACCTTCGGCGACGTCACGTTCGGTCGCGACGGGCAGCCGCTCTCCTATGACCAGGTGATCCGCAACATCGTCGACCAGGCCGTGCTGGCCGACGAGCTGGGCCTGGCGTTCTTCGGCGTGGGGGAGCACCACCGCGAGGACTTCGCCGTCTCGGCTCCGGAGGTCGTGCTCGCGGCGATCGCGGCGCGAACGACCAACATCCACCTCGGTACAGCGGTGACGGTGTTGAGCTCGGACGATCCGATCCGGGTCTATGAGCGCTTCGCGACGCTCGACGCACTGAGCAACGGTCGCGCTGAGGTGATCCTGGGGCGCGGATCGTTCACCGAGTCGTTCCCGCTCTTCGGCTATGACCTCGGCCAGTATGAGGAGCTGTTCAGCGAGAAGCTCGACCTGTTCGCGGCGTTGCGTGACGAGGGTCCCATCACCTGGTCGGGCAGTCTCCGGCCACCGCTCGATGGCCAGCGGGTGTTTCCCACAACAGCCGCGGGTTCTCTCAAGACGTGGATCGGCGTGGGCGGAAGCCCCGAGTCGGTCGTCCGCGCAGCGCGCTATGGCATACCGCTGATGCTCGCGATCATCGGTGGACCGCCGGCCCAGTTCGCGCCGTTGGCCGACCTCTACCGCCAGGCACTCCAGCAGCTCGGCAAGCCGCTGTTGCCGATCGGGGTGCACTCACCGGGGCACGTCGCCGACACCGACGAGCAGGCCCGCGAGGAGCTGTGGCCGCACTACGAGGTGCAACGCACGCGGATCGGCCGCGAACGCGGCTGGCCGCCGGCCTCCCGCGAGGAGTTCGAGGCCTCGGCTGGACCCGAGGGTGCGCTGTATGTCGGCTCGCCGCGGACCGTCGCCGACAAGATCGTGCGCAACGCCAAGGTCTTGGGCATCGATCGCTTCGATCTCAAGTTCAGCAACGGCACCCTCCCGCACGACAAGTTGGTGAGAAGCATCGAGCTCTACGGGCGCGAGGTCGCGCCGATCGTGCACGAGGAGCTGGGGGCCTAGAGTTCTGCACATGGCAGACCAGCGCACCTCGCTCCCCAGCCCGCGCACCCCGAACGCGATGGATGCTCCACCGCTTCGTTGGGGAGTCATGGGTCCGGGGTGGATTGCCGAGAAGTTCGTCGAGTCGCTGCAGGCACATACTCGCCAGGAGGTCGTCGCGGTCGGCTCGCGGGCTCTGCCCCGGGCGCAGGACTTCGCCGAGCGTTATGGGATCGCGACGGCGACAGGCAGCTATGCGGAGCTGGCGCAGTGCGAGGACGTCGACATCGTCTATGTCGCGTCGCCCCACCCCGCGCATCTCGAGCACGCCCTGCTGTGTCTGGACGCAGGCAAGCACGTCCTGGTGGAGAAGCCGATCGCCCTCAGTGCGGCACAGGCGCGGGAGATCGCTGACAAGGCTGCCGTGACGGGTCTCTATTGCGCCGAGGCGCTCTGGACGATGTTCCTCCCGAAGTGGGACGTCCTTCGCCAGGTTCTCGAGCTGGGGATGCTGGGCGAGGTGAAGGCGGTCTACAGCGACTACGGCGAGTACTTCGAGGACGGCCATCGCATCTTCGACGCGGCCCTGGCCGGAGGTCCGCTGCTCGACCTCGGGACATACCCGCTGGCCTTCGTGACCTCGCTGCTCGGCGCGCACGAGAGCCTGGTCGCGCTGGGTCAGACCGATCCACGCGGTGTGAACGGGCAGATCGGCGCCACGATGACCCATGCCGACGGCACCCAGTCGGTCATCTCCACGACGCTGTACGGCACGACGAGCAATGAGGTCAAGATCGTCGGCACCGAGGCGGTGCTGACCGTCGAGCCGGTTCACAACGGTCCCGGACCTCTTTCGATCACCTCTGCCGACGGCAGCCGGACGTTGTCATATGACGAGCCGGTGGGCGATCAGGTCGCTGGGCTGCATTTCCAGGCGGCGGAGGCGGCGCGTCGCATCACGGCGGGGGAGACCCAGACGCCGCTGCGCACACTCGAGTCGTCGATCATCTCGTTGGAGGCCTCCGATGAGATCCGCCGGCAGCTCGGCATCGATTTCGAGGCTGCCGGCCTGCACGAATGATCCCGGTGGGCTAGCGACTGACCTCGCTGATCCGCCAGTCGCCGCCGTCCTTCTCGACCGGGACCAGCTCCGACAGCGGTTGGCCGCCGCTGACGTATGAGATGCGGACCATCGCGGTGCTGCCGTCCTGGGTGGCCAGGTCGAAGGTGAACTCAGCCGGCTTGAGGCCCTCGTCGCGGTAGGCCCGCTGGACGTCACGCACCGCCGAGCACTCGACGGCCTTGGGACGTGCGGAAACCGCGCGCAGGCCCTCACAATCACCCCGGGCATACGCCGTGGTCGCGATGCGGACGGTCTCGACCGGGCCGGGTCCCTCGAGCTGGTCGCGCACGATCGTGCCGGCCCACACGGCTCCACCCAGGGCAACCAGGAACGCCGCGATGCCGAGCAGGCGTCTGGTCATCGTCGCATTTCCCTCCAAGGTCAGACCACGACGGTAGTGTGCGGCGCGGGTGTCCGCGAGTCGACTCCCATACAGTGGCCCGGTGACCGAGCGCTCGATCGAGATCGTGCAGGACCGGGACCGCCCTTCGGGGCACACCCTGCGGATCGACGGCACGGATCAGTCACATGTCGACCTCGAGGACCCCACCAGACTCGAGTTCGACTACATGCAGCGAATCGCTGACGTGATCGATGCTCTCGGCGTTGCAGGCGAACCTTTGCGATTCGTGCACATCGGAGGAGCCGCGATGACGATCCCGCGGTATGTCTCGGCGACCAGGCCGACATCGGCGCAGATCGTCCTGGAGCCCGACGAGCGAGTCACCGCACTGGTGCGCGAGAGCGTGCCCCTTCCACGCAAGAGCGGCATCAAGGTGCGCCCCCTCGACGGGCGGTCAGGGGTCGCCGCCCTGCGGCCGGACTTCGCCGATGTCGTGATCCTCGATGCGTTCGATGGTGCGCAGATCCCTGCTGAGCTGGCGACGTCGGAGTTCTTCGCGGACCTCGCGCGCGTCGTCGTCAGCGACGGCGTCGTCGTGCTCAACCTTGCCGACCGCGCCCCGTTCCCCTATGTCCGGCGGGTCGTGCGTGGTGTGCGGGACCACTTCGGGCAGGTCATGATCAGCGCCGAGCCGGCCACGCTCAAGGGGCGCCGATTCGGCAACGTGCTCGTCACCGCGTCACAGCACCCGTTGCCGTGGCAGGCGTTGGCGCGACGTGCTGCGAGCTCACCGTTCCCATACCGGGTGCTGCCATACAGCGACGTCATCGAGAAGTTCGCCGCGAAGTCCCCATTCACCGACGCCGACACCCAGCGCTCGCCGGCGCCACCGGGAGGCTCGACCTTCTTCCGCTGAGCGGCAGGGCACGTCAGAGCGCGTCAGGCGTGCAAGGCCTCGGCCAGCGCGTCGACCGCATCGTCGATCTCGTCGCGGGTGATGACCAGCGGGGGAGCGATGCGGAGCGTACGTTCGTGGGTCTCCTTGCACAGGACACCGCGATCGCGCAACGCCATCGAGACCTCGCGTCCGGTCTTGGCGGCCGGGTCGATGTCGATGCCGGCCCACAGGCCTCGCCCGCGGACCGTCGTGAGGCCCTTGCCCACGAGGCCGTCGAGCCGGCCGTGCAGGTGGTCGCCGAGGTCCCGGGAGCGCTCCTGGAACTCGCCGGTCTCCAGCAGACCGACGACGGCACGGCCGACGGCGCAGGCGACGGGGTAGCCACCGAAGGTCGAGCCGTGCTGGCCCGGCTTGAGCACGCCGAGCACGTCTGCCCGGCCCACGACCGCCGAGACGGGGATGATGCCGCCGCCGAGAGCCTTGCCGAGGGTGTAGAGGTCGGCCCGCACGTCCTCGTGGTCGAGCGCGAAGAGCTTGCCGGTCCGCGCGAGGCCGGACTGGATCTCATCGGCGATCAGCAGGACGTCGTTGGCGTCGCAGAGCTCACGGACGCCGGCAAAGAATCCGGTCGGCGGCACGATGACGCCGGCCTCGCCCTGGATCGGCTCGATCAGGATTGCGGCGGTGTTGGGCGTGATCGCGGCGCGCACGGCGTCGAGGTCGCCGTACGGGGCCGTGACGAAACCGGGAGTGAACGGCCCGTAGTTGTCGTGGGCGGCCGGGTCGTCGGAGAACGACACGATCGTGGTGGTGCGACCGTGGAAGTTGCCGGCGGCGACGATGATCTCGGCACGGTCGAACTCCACGCCCTTGACCTCGTAGGCCCATTTGCGCGCGACCTTGATCGCGGACTCGACGGCCTCGGCCCCGGTGTTCATGGTCAACACCATCTCGGTGCTGGTCAGCGCGGCCAGGTCGCGGCAGAACGTGCCGAACTGGTCGTTGTGGAACGCGCGCGAGGTCAGCGTGAGCCGGTCCAGCTGGCCGCGTGCGGCGTCGATCAGGGCGGGGTGACGATGGCCGAAGTTGAGCGCTGAATACCCGGACAGGAAGTCGAGATAGCGGTTGCCGTCGACGTCAGTGACCCAAGCACCCTCGGCTTCGGCGATGACGACCGGGAGTGGGTGATAGTTGTGGGCGCCCCACTGCTCGTCGAGGGTGATGAAAGATGCGGTCTCGTGTGGGGTTGTTGCCATGAGGGCCACGGTACATACCCGCTGGGTCGCTGGCGTGCGTGCATTCGGTCCCCGGCGACGAGCCTGCCTGACGTACGAGAGCGAAGTCCGGGTCGATACCCTGTGGCGGTGCCCGGACCCGCCTTCAGTGACGCGCTGCGTCCCGCTGGTGGACTCGTGCGACTCGCTCGGTCAGTTGCCGTGGCGCTCGTCTGCACCCTGACCGCATCGGTCGGCCATGCCAGCGCGGGTGGAGAGATCCCCACCGCATCGCTGCTGCTGGTCCTCGGCGGAGCTGCGGCCATTGCCTGGCTGTTGTCGGCGCGCCGCGTGACGCCGGGCCAGATGGTCGGGCTGCTGATCCTGTGCCAGACCTGCGTTCATCTCGGTTCGGCAACGAGCAACATGACGATGTCGATCTCGATGGTTGCCGGGCACGCAGCGGCCACCGCGATCAGCGCGTTGGCACTCGCGCACGGCGAGGCATTCGTATGGCGGCTCGCCGAACGGCTCGGGCTCCGGGTCGTCCTGCACACCTTCGGCGCAGTGCCGGCGCCGTACGGGCGCCCGCTCAGCCCAGTGGTCGAGCCGCGGTCGCTGCACGACATACGCCTTGCGCACTCGCGCGCCGAGAGAGGTCCACCGAACGGGTGCTGACCCGTTTCGACATCTCTCTCAACAGAAGGTTCCATTTCATGATTCGCACGACCGCGCGGCTGTCTGCTGCGCTCTTCACCGTTGCCCTCGTGGGCATCGCGGCTCCTGCGTCCGCCCACGTCAGCGTCTCGTCGACGGACGCCGCGAAGGGCGGGTTCGGCAAGGCGGTGTTCCGCGTGCCCACCGAGTCCGAGACAGCGTCGACGACCAAGCTGGTCGTCACCTTGCCCCAGGGCACCCCGCTTGCGTTCGTCAGTGCCGGCGCGAAGCCGGGCTGGAAGGTCACGATCGCCAAGCAGAAGCTGGACGAGAAGACCAAGGTCGGCGATTTCGAGCTGACCGAGGCGGTCAGCTCCGTCACCTGGACGTCGACCGGCGGCGGCGTCGCACCCGGCCAGTTCGACGAGTTCGCCATCTCCGGCGGCCCCTTTCCCGACGCCGATGCGATCGCGTTCACCGCGGAGCAGACCTACAGCGACGGCGAGGTCGTCAGGTGGGACGACGTCCAGTCAGGTGACGAGGAGCCGGAGCACCCTGCCCCGTCCTTGGCCCTCGCGGCAGCCAGCGAGGGCGGTCACGGAGCGTCCGACGCCAAGCCTGCCGCCAGCACGGTGGAGTCGGAGGCCGATGATGCTGGCAACAGCCTCGCGACATGGCTCTCCGGGTCTGCGCTGGTGACGGCAGTCGGAGCGCTGTTGGTGGCCCTACGGCAGAATCGACATCGTGCATAACGTCCTCCTCCGTGTGGCTCTCCTGAGCTTCAGCCTGCTCCTCATGGGGTCGGGCCCGGCGTCGGCGCATGCGTCGCTCGTCGGGTCCGACCCCGCGGACGGGGCCACGATCGCCGCCGCCCCGTCCGCGCTGACGTTTTCGTTCAACGAGAACATCGCGTCGCCCGCGTATGTCGCCGTCACCGCGCCGGACGGCAGCAAGATCGAGGTCAGCGAGGTGACGGCGGTCGACAAAGAGGTGACCGCGACCCTCGCCGACCCCGATCAAAGAGGCCGTTACACCGCGACGTTCAGGGTCGTCTCCGCAGATGGACACCCGGTCGAGGGCTTGATCGACTACACGGCCACGTCGGGGCGGGCAGTGACGCAGGTCGACCCGCCGACGCAGGAGGCATTCATCCACCGGCACAGTGCCCACCTGTTCTGGGGCATTCTTGCGGCAGCCGTGGCGATCGTGCTGTTGCTGGCGCCGTTGAGGAGGCGAGATGACTCGAGCAACGCGTGACGTCATCCTGGCGTTCCTGCTGGCCGGCGGAGTGCTCGTCCTGTTCCTCGAGCTCGGGGGAGGAGCGCCGCAGCCGCCGCTGTCCTCCGACATCCCCGATCCCGGCTTGTTCGTCGGTTGGGCCGTGCCCCTCACCAAGGTCCTGACCGATGCGGCTGCGGTCATCGTGATCGGCTTCCTGGCGGCGGCAGTGTTCCTGCTGCCGTCGTCCGGGCCCGAGGTCGAGGGGCTGTCGGTGCAGGCCGTACGCATCGCTGCCCGGTGGGCCATCGTGTGGTCCGTTGCGAGCATCTTCTACTTCTTCGTGAAGGTCGCAGAGACCTTCGCAGCACCCCTGACCGGCCTGACCTCGGCCTTCATCACAGGCTACGCCGACACCTCGGAGGGACGAGCCGTCCTGCTGCAGGCGCTGGCGGCAGGACTTGTCGCCGTGGCCGCCCGATGGACTCTCGGCACCATGCCGCTCGCCGCGATCCTGGGTCTCGCTCTGGCAGCCATGGCGCCGATCGCGCTGACCGGCCACACCGCATCGTCGGGCTCGCACGATCTGGCGACGACGAGCCTGTTGCTGCACGTGGTCGGAGTGACCCTCTGGGTCGGGGGTCTGGTTGCCCTGGGCTGGGTCGCCTTGCGCGGCAGCAAGCGGCTGGAGCCGGCCATCGCCCGCTTCTCGGGCCTGGCGGTCTGGGCGTTCGTGATCATCGGAGTCTCGGGTCTGACCAATGCCGCGGTGCGGCTCGGATCACTCGGTGAGGTCTTCGGATCTGCGTACGGTCGACTGGTCCTGATCAAGGTCGCCGCGCTCGCGGCCCTCGGCGTGATCGGGGTGTGGCAACGCCGCCGGATCGTCGAGCAGGGCTCCGGGTTCCTCCGGCTCGCGTTGACCGAGCTCTTCATCATGAGCGCCACGATCGGTTTGGCTGTCGCCCTGTCACGGACACCGACGCCGATCGGTGAGAACGTCCTCAAGACCCCGATCGAGGAGCTGCTGGGCGGTCCGATACCGGTGGCGCCGACACTCCTACGAGTGTTGTGGGGCTGGTCGGGCAACGGCGTTGGACTGGCCATCGTGGGCCTCGGGACCGCTCTCTACCTCGGCGGCGTGCGGGCGATGCGCCGGCGCGGCGATCCGTGGCCGATCGGGCGCACGATCTCGTGGCTGGCCGGCATGGCGATCATCTCGTGGGCCACGTTCGGCGGGTTGGGCGTCTATTCGCACGTCCTGTTCAGCGCGCACATGGCGACCCACATGTTGCTGTCGATGGTGGCACCGATCTTCCTGGTGCTCGGCGCTCCCGTGACGCTCGCCCTGCGCACGTTGCCGGGCCCGCGCCAGCCGGGGGAGGTGTCCCCGCGGGCGATGCTGCTCTCGTTCGTCCACTCACGGTTCTCCCGCTTCGTGACCCACCCGCTGGTCGGTCCGCTGTTGTTCGTCGGCAGCCTCTATGGCCTGTACTTCAGCGGTGCGTTCGAGACCCTGATGGGCAATCACTGGGGCCACTCGATCATGGAGCTGCACTTCCTGACAGTCGGCGTGCTCTACTACTACGTCCTGATCGGCGTCGACCCCGCGCCACGGGCGATCGTGCCGCTCGTGCGGTTCGGGATGCTCCTGGTCACCGTGCCGTTCCACGCGTTCTTCGCGATCGCGGTGATGTCGTCCAACACGGTGTTCGCCGGTGACTACTGGCGTTCACTCGAGCGGCCCTACCGGACGGACCTGCTCGCTGACCAGTATCTCGGCGGTGGCATGGCTTGGGCCATGGGCGAGGTCCCGCTGATCCTGGTGATGGGCGCGATCCTGGTGCAGTGGTACCGCTCGGACTCCCGTGAGGCCAAGCGGTTCGACCGCTCCGAGAGTCGAACCGGAGACCAGCAGCTCGAGGCCTACAACGCGCGGCTCCGCGATCTCGCCGAGCACGGCAAACGGCGGGACCCCTAGCCCGAAGTGGGAGGGATCCCGCCGTGCGCCAGCGGTCGATCAGAAGATGATCTGGCCGCCTGCGGTTGCTGCGGTGAAGCGCTCCTGGGCATCGGCCCAGTTGACGATGTTCCACCACGCCTTGACGTAGTCGCCCTTGACGTTGAGGTAGTCGAGATAGAACGCGTGCTCCCACATGTCCAGCTGCGTGATCGGGATCAGCGTCGCCGGGATGTTGTTCTGCTGGTCGAACAGCTGCACGACGACGAGCTTTTGACCCAAGGTGTCCCAGGTCAGGATCGCCCAGCCGGAGCCCTGAAGACCCAGCGCGGTTGCCTCGAACTGCGCACGGAATGCGTCGTAGGAGCCGAAGTGCTCATCGATCGCCGCGGCCAGCTCGCCCGTGGGCTTGTCGCCGCCCTCGGGGGAAAGGTTCTTCCAGAAGATCGAGTGGTTGATGTGACCACCCAGATGGAACGCCAGGTTCTTCTCCAGCAGATTGATGTTGCCGAAGGACTCGTTGGCACGAGCCTCCTCGAGCTGCTCGAGCGCCTGGTTGATCCCTGTGACATAAGCCTGATGATGCTTGGAGTGGTGCAGCTCCATGATCTTGCCTGAGATGTGCGGATCCAGTGCGCCATAGTCGTACGGCAGATCCGGAAGTGTGTAGTCAGCCACGATCCTCCTCGGGACGTGGGCACCTCTTGATGCCCGGTGTGTAGTTGTGAGGGTTTCAACCGCCAGTCTGTCAGTCCTGTTCCCATGCGCAACGGCGGCGCCACCTCGTGAGCGGCCGGGCCCGTGTCCGACCCCGGCGACACAACCGCGATGTCCTACTCTGTCTGTGGGCATTCCGGGGGACGACGACATGCGAGGAGGCGGTTGGAGATGGAGGATCGCATCCTCACGATCCCCAATGCGCTGAGCTTCGTACGGCTGCTGCTGGTCCCGGTCTTCCTGTGGCTCGTGCTGGGCCCGAAGCACGACGAGCTCGCACTTGCCGTGCTCATGGTGTCCGGCATCACCGACTACCTCGACGGCAAGCTCGCCCGCAAGTTCAACCAGACCTCCAAGATCGGTGCGATCCTCGATCCCGTCGCCGACCGGTTCTTCATCCTTGCGGTGGTGATCGGGCTCGGCTACCGCGACATCATCCCGTGGTGGCTCGCGATCATCCTGCCTCTGCGTGATGTCTTCTTGTTCAGCCTCGTCCCATTCCTGCGCACTCGCGGTTACAGCTCGTTGCCGGTCCACTTCCTCGGCAAGGCGGCCACGGCAAGCCTCCTGTATGCGTTCCCGCTCCTCCTCCTCGGCGATGCCACCGGCACGGTCGCCGACCTCGCCAATGTGTTCGGCTGGGCGTTCACGGTGTGGGGCGTGGCGCTGTATTGGTGGGGCGGCGTCCTGTATGCCTTCCAGGTGCGCCGGCTCATGACCTCGACGTCGCCGGTCGTCCGGAGCTGACATGGTCGAGCCAGGTGCGCCGCAGCGGGCCGAGGGGCTGCTCGAACAGATCGCCAACACCGCGCTTGACGACGACTACTACGTCGTACGCGCCGGAGAGCTCGCGCCGTCCCGCAAGTTCAACACCGTGCTGACGGCGCTCGTGATGGCGGTGTTCGCGTTGCTCGTGACGATCGCGGCCCTTCAGACCCGCAACGACCGGCCGGCGACGGAGCGCGAGCGCAGCACTCTCATCAGCGACGTTGCTGCGCGCAAGGAGCTCCAGGCTGATCGCGAGGCGAGTGCGGCCAAGCTCCGCGCTGAGGTCGAGACGCTGTCGGCGTCGGTCGACCGGTTCGATCCGGCCTATGAGAACCTCCGTCTCCAGGCAGCGGACGAAGGCGCCTCGGGCCCGGGGATCAAGGTCGTCGTGAGCCCGAATCAGTTCGGCAACGACAAGGGCCGCATCACCGACAGCGACCTGCAGCTGCTGATCAATGGGCTCTGGTACGCCGGTGCGGAAGCTGTGTCGCTCAACGATCAACGCATCGGCACACTCACCGCGATCCACGCGGCGAACGGCGTGATCAACGTCAACTACCGCGACATCGCGCCGCCCTTCAGAGTCATCGCGATCGGCTCGAGCGAGTCGCTCCAGCAGCGGTTCGAGGACAATCCGGCGGGACGATACTGGGCGGCACGCCAAAAGGAAGCAGGAGTGGGGTTCGGCGTGACAGCATCGTCTGACCTGTCCGTCGATCCCGCCCCCAAGGGGCGCGTGAACATTCGGCATGCGACAGCCATCGAGGGGGAAGAATGATCCCGGTCATCGGGCTTGTGGTCGGCATCTTTGCCGGTCTGATACTCCAGCCGACCGTACCGAGCGAGCTCCAGCCCTATCTGCCGATCGCGATCGTGGCGGCGCTCGATGCCGTCATCGGTGCTCTGAGGGCCTTGGGGGAGCGGCGGTTCAACGACCGGGTCTTCGTCGTGTCGTTCATCTCCAATGTCGTGATCGCGGCCTTCATGGTCTACCTCGGAGACCAGCTGGGCGTGGGATCGCAGCTCTCGACCGGTGTCGTGGTCGTGCTCGGGATCCGGATCTTCGCCAACGCAGCGGCGATCAGGCGGCGGATCTTCCATGCCTGAGCAAGGTTGGCGCTCGCTGCTGCGACCGACGGTCTCGCAGATCGCGGTAGCGCTCCTGATCGGCGGTCTCGCCTTCGCCATCACGGTGCAGGTCCGTGACGACGGCACTGACGACTACTCCGGCGTACGCGGTGAGGACCTCGTCGAGCTGCTCAAGTCGCTCGACTCGGCCAACGAGCGCCTCAGCACCCAGATCGAGGAGCTGACGGCGACTCGCAACGGCCTCCTCAGCAGCACCCAGCTGTCCGACAAGGCCAAGAAGGAGGCCAAGAAGCGAGCTGAGGAGCTCGGCATCCTCGCCGGCACCAGGGGCGCCACAGGCCCTGGCGTCGAGGTGGTCATCAACGATCCGCAGGATGACCTCGACGCTGCTGCAATCCTCGACGCGGTCGAGGAGCTGCGCGACGCTGGCGCCGAGGCCATCGTGATCAACGGTGTTGCGCGGGTCGTCGCGCAGACCTACTTCCTCGATGAGGAGGACAAGATCCTCGTGGGCGGCCGCGAGATCAAGCGGCCCTATCGCATCGAAGCGATAGGTGACTCCTCGACGCTGGCCGGGGCGGTACGCTTTCCCGGCGGACTCGTCGATCGGGTCTCGACGCGAGGCGGCTCAGCATTTGTGACCGAGGTGGAAAAGGTGGCCATCACAGCACTCGCCGACGTCAAGACCCCCGAGTACGCTCGACCCACATCCTGAACCGGCTAGGAGCACGCAGTGATCCCTGAGGACCTCTATTACAGCGAAGAGCACGAGTGGGTGCGTCTCGATGAGGACATTGCGACGATCGGCATCACCGACTTCGCCCAGGATCAGCTCGGTGACATCGTCTATGTCGAGCTGCCTGCCGTGGGCGACAAGGTTGAAGCCGGCGCCGTCATCGGAGAGCTCGAGTCAACCAAGTCGGTCTCCGACATCTTCTCGCCGCTCTCGGGCGAGATCGTGTCGCGCAACGATTCCCTCGACGGCGGGCCCGAGGTCATCAACTCCGATCCCTATGGCGAGGGTTGGTTGATCAAGCTGCGACCGACCGAGGAGGACCCGACTGCCTCGCTCCTCGAGGCTGAGGCGTACTCGGCTCTCGTCGCCGACTGATCCAGCCGTGAGATCCCGGCGTGTCGTGAACCGCCGGGTGCTAAGTTGGCCATGGAGTCTCAACCCGCACTCAAGGCCCCACGACCACGAGGAGTGAACCCGATGTCAACGCCGGACCACGAGCCCGACGGAACCGCCGGAGCGGTTGGCGGCGGTGCACCGGCCCCCCGGCCGCCGAGTGACGACACGACCCACATCCCGATCCTCGATGCCGACACCGAGGAGATGACCGCTTCCGACGTGTCCGCGGTCGAGAACCTCCCCGCTGGGAGCGCGATGCTGCTGGTGCAGCGTGGCCCAGACTCGGGTGCCCGGTTCCTGCTCGACAGCGATGTGGTGACCGTCGGCCGGCACCCCGAGAGCGACATCTTCCTCGACGACATCAGCGTGTCGCGTCGCCATGCGACGTTCACCCGCAGCGGGTCCGGCTACGCGATCGCGGACCTTGGCAGTCTCAATGGCAGCTACGTCAACCGGGACCGTATCGACAACGACGTGGTCCTCGCAGGCGGCGACGAGGTGCAGATCGGCAAGTACCGCCTGATCTACTTCGCCGGTGCTTCGAGGGGCGAGGCGTGACGCAGCAGCGAGGGAACCGAGGTATGGCGTGACCGAGTCCATGCCGGAGCTCTCGCGGCTCGGCATCGGCAAGGTGCTCGATGAGCTGCTGCCGGAGTTTCCGGACCTCACGATCACCAAGATCCGCTATCTGGAGTCCGAGGGACTGCTGGAGCCCGAACGTACGTCGTCGGGCTACCGCAAGTTCTCGTTCGGCGATGTCGAGCGACTGCGGTTCATCCTGCGTCAGCAGCGTGACAAGTTCTGGCCACTCGGCCACATCCGTCAGGTCCTCGACGACATGGACCGGGGCGTGGTCCCCGACACCCAACAGGGCTCGACCACCCGGGTGCCGCACCTGAGCCTCGCAGCTGACGGTCTGCCAACCGATGAGACCTTCGCTGAGCCCAGGAGCAGTGCGCGCCTGTCCCGCGAGGACCTGCTCGCGTCGGCCGGCATCGACTCCGCAACGCTCGAGGCGATCGAGGAGTTCGGTCTGATCGTGCGCCGCCCCAAGCAGACCTACTATGACGGTGAGGCGCTTCAGATCGCGTCGTTGGTCGGGGAGTTCGCCGAGCTCGGTCTGGAGCCCCGCCATCTGCGGATCTTCCGCGCGGCGGCGGACCGGGAGGTCGCCCTCTTCGAGCAGGTCGTGACGCCTCGGGCCCGCCAGCTCGACAAGGACGCCGCCGAGCAGACGGTGTCATCGCTCGCTGCGCTCTCGATCCGGTTGCAGACCGTGCTGGTCAGAAGCCGAATGCGCGGTTAGACCCGTGCGCGAGGTCGAGGTTGTCGGAGTGCGGGTCGAGATGCCGACCAACCAACCACTGGTCCTGTTGCGGGAGACCGAGGGCAGCCGATACCTGCCGATCTGGATCGGCGCGGTCGAGGCGTCGGCGATCGCGTACGCCCAGCAGGGCACCGAGACGGCCCGCCCGCTGACCCACGAGCTGATGCAGCACCTCGTCGAGGCACTCGGTGACGAGCTCGACGAGGTCCGCATCATCGACGTCCGCGACGGGATCTTCTATGCGTTGCTGGTCTTCGCCTCAGGTGCCGAGGTCGAGGCCCGCCCGTCGGACTCGATCGCCCTTGCCCTGCGCTCCGGCGCCCGGATCGTGTGCACCGAGGACGTGCTCGATGCTGCGGGCATACACGCCACGACCGATGAGGACGACGAGATCGAGAAGTTCCGGGAGTTCCTCGACGAGGTCAGTCCAGAGGACTTCGAAGGGCCTGCCGGACCCTAAGTCTTACGTGAAGGTTGAGGGTTCACCCTTGGTCGGCGGACGCTCGCGACACGCCGAGGCTCACGCTGGGTCGTTGACCCGGCAAAGTCTCACCCTTACCTTGAGAGAACTACCGAAGGTACACGGATGTAGTTCCGTGGAGGTAGTCTTCCCTACATACCAGCATTGGAAGGCATTCCGGATGATCGAGCCACGCGACGACGTCACAGCCGCCACCGAGGCGGCGGCTGAGGCCAGCGACCAGGGCCTGCTGTTCACCGACGATGTCTCCCCGCTTCCGCAGGACGCCGGATTTCGCGGGCCGACCGCGTGCAGTGCCGCTGGCATCACCTACCGCCAGCTCGACTACTGGGCGCGCACCGGACTTGTCGACCCCACGGTTCGTTCGGCCACCGGGTCCGGCACGCAACGTCTCTACTCATTCAAGGACATCCTGCTGCTCAAGATCATCAAGCGTCTGCTCGACGCCGGTGTCTCGTTGCAGCAGATCCGGATCGCGATCGACCATCTGCGTGTGCGGGGCACCGACGACCTGACGCAGGTCACGCTCATGAGCGACGGCGCCAGCGTCTATGAATGCCGTTCCGCCGATGAGGTCATCGACCTCCTCCAGGGTGGTCAGGGTGTCTTCGGCATCGCGATCGGCGGTGTGTGGAAGGAGATCGAGGGCTCGCTCCACGAGCTCCCGAGCGAGCGTGCTGTTGAGATCGAGCTCGCCGACGACGAGCTCTCCGCCCGTCGTCGTGCCCGCCTCACCTCCTAAACCCCAACGCTGAGGGGTCACTTCTTGCGTGCCGAGGGGTCACTTCCTCCCGGACAACGCCATCTGACGAGGACCAAAAGCGACCCGCCGGCGCGCAAGTAGTGACCCGTCAGCGGGGGTGGGGTGGGCTTGGTAGGCTGAGGGAGCTGTCGAACGCGCGTGGGAGAGATCGCCCAGGCGGCGCCGAAGGGGCAATTCCTCCCCGGAACCTCTCAGGCACCAAGGACCACGCGACCGAGGCGATTCTGAAGCACTCGACCATGCCGGTCGGGGGTGACAGAAGGGGAGGCGTAGTTCGACGCCTCTACCCCCGGAGATCCTCGTGCCATCTGCCTTCGCCAGCCGCCACATCGGGCCGACCTCGACCGACCAGGATGCCATGGTGCGCCGGGTCGGCTATGACTCGCTCGATGACCTGATGGCCGCTGCCGTCCCCTCGGGGATACGCAGCAGCGCGGCGCTGAACCTTCCCGAGGCGCAGTCCGAGACCCAGGCGCTCGCGACGCTGCGGGCACTGTCCGAGCGCAACAACCCCGGCGTCGCGATGATCGGGCTCGGCTACCACCCGACCGTCACCCCGGCCGTGATCCGCCGCAACGTGCTGGAGGATCCGTCCTGGTACACCGCCTACACGCCCTACCAGCCGGAGATCTCGCAGGGGCGGCTCGAGGCTTTGATCAACTTCCAGACCGTGATTGCCGATCTCACCGGGCTCAAGACCGCCAACTCCTCGCTCCTCGACGAGGGCACCGCGGTGGCCGAGTCGATGACGCTGATCCGCCGTGCGACCAAGGGCAAGGACGCGCTCCCGATCATCATCGACTCGGGTCTGCTGCCGCAGACGCTCGCGGTGACCCACACACGCGCCGAGGCGCTCGGCATCGAGCTGGTCGAGGCCGATCTCGCCGCAGGCGTGCCCGAGGTCGAAGCCGCCGGCACGATCATCGCCTATCCCCGCACCGACGGCCAGATCATCGACCCACGTCCGGCGATCGACGCCGCGCACGCGGCAGGCGGCCTGGCCGTCGTGGTTGCCGATCCGCTCGCGCTGGTCCTGCTGGCCTCTCCCGGCTCGCTCGGCGCCGACGTCGTGGTCGGTTCGAGCCAGCGCTTCGGCGTGCCGATGTTCTATGGGGGACCCCACGCCGGCTTCATGGCCGTGCGTGCCGGCCTCGAGCGGCACCTTCCCGGCCGCCTGGTCGGGGTCTCCGTCGACAGCGCAGGCCGACCGGCATACCGGCTGGCCCTCCAGACGCGTGAGCAGCACATCCGTCGCGAGAAGGCGACATCCAACATCTGCACCGCGCAGGTCCTGCTGGCGGTCGCCGCATCGATGTATGCCGTCTACCACGGGCCCGACGGGTTGCGGGAGATCGCCTCAGACGTCAACTCCAGAGCGACCCAGCTGGCCGCGGGACTCAAGGCCGGAGGGATCGAGCTGGTCGGAGACTCATTCTTCGACACCGTGATCGCGCACGTGCCCGGTGGCGCTGCCGATGTGGTCAAGAGGGCCCGGGCCGCGGGCGTCCACCTGAGGCTGGTCGACGCCGACCACGTGGGCGTGACGACCAACGAGACCACGACTGACGGGCACGTGCGCCTCGTCTGGGAAGCGTTCGGCGTAGGCGGGGAAGGTCGTGAAGAGGCGGCGTCCTTGCCCGAATCGCTCCTGCGCACCGATGAGATCCTGACGCACCCGGTTTTCCACGAACACCGCAGCGAGACGCAGATGCTGCGCTACCTGCGCAAGCTCAGCGACCGCGACTATGCCCTCGATCGCGGCATGATCCCGCTGGGCTCATGCACCATGAAGCTCAATGCAACCGCCGAGATGGAGCCGATCAGCTGGCCCGGTTTCGCCGATCTGCACCCCTTCGTGCCCGCCGAGGACGCCAGCGGCATGATCGAGCTCGTCGAGACACTCGAGTCGTGGCTCGCGGAGGTCACGGGCTATGCCGCCGTGTCGATCCAGCCCAATGCCGGGTCGCAGGGTGAGTTCGCCGGCCTGCTGGCCATCCGTGCCTACCACCTGAGTCGCGGCGACGACCATCGCGACGTATGTCTGATCCCGAGCTCGGCGCACGGCACGAACGCTGCATCTGCCGTCATGGCCGGCATGCGAGTCGTCATCGTCAAGTCGACGGCGCAGGGCGAGGTGGACCTGGCAGACCTGCAGGCACAGTGCGACGCGCACGCCGACGACCTGGCGGCGATCATGGTGACCTATCCGTCGACGCACGGCGTCTACGAGCACGGCATCACCGAGCTGTGCGAGATCGTGCACAGCCACGGCGGGCAGGTCTACGTCGATGGCGCCAATCTCAACGCGCTGCTCGGGCACGCCGCGCCGGGACAGTTCGGTGGTGATGTGTCGCACCTCAACCTGCACAAGACGTTCTGCATCCCGCACGGTGGAGGCGGCCCCGGGGTCGGCCCGGTCGCGGTCGCCGAGCACCTCGTGCCGTTCCTGCCGACCCATCCGCTGCATCCTGTGGAGTCCAAGCGTGATGGCGTCGGCGCGATCAGCGCGGCCCCCTATGGGTCAGCGGGCATCCTGCCGATCCCCTATGCGTACATCGCGATGATGGGCGCCGATGGGCTGACGGACGCGACATCGGTCGCGGTGCTGTCGGCCAACTACATCGCCAAGCGGCTCGAGAGCGCGTTCCCAGTGCTCTACACCGGCGACAACGGGTTGGTGGCGCACGAGTGCATCCTCGACGTCCGGCCGCTCTCCAAGGCGTCGGGACTCAGCATCGACGATGTCGCCAAGCGGCTGATCGACTACGGCTTCCATGCGCCCACGATGAGCTTCCCGGTGCCCGGGACGCTGATGGTGGAGCCGACTGAGTCCGAGGACCTGGCCGAGCTGGATCGCTTCTGCGACGCGATGTTGGCGATCCGCGCGGAGATCGATGCCGTGACGGCGGGGGACTACCCGAGCGGCGACAACCCGCTGGCGCATGCCCCTCACACGATGCGAGAGCTGCTCGACTGGAAGCACGCCTATTCGATCGAGGCGGGCGCGTTCCCCGCCGGGACGGTCGATGACAAGTATTGGCCGCCGGTTGGCCGCATCGACCAGGCGTACGGCGACCGCAATCTCACCTGCTCCTGCCCCCCGCTCGAAGCCTTCGCCACCCCCCGCTGACGGGAACGGCCTCCTCAGCCACGCTGGGGAAGGTCAGACTGGGATCGTCGCGACCGGCGGGGTCGTGGGCCGCTCAGAGCCGCCCTCTGGCTCGACCGTCACGGCGATGCGATCGGCCTTGGTGATGCCATCCATGACCATGTCGCCGTCCTCGACGAACGTGCCCTGGTCGGTCGGACCGGAGTCGTCGATCATCCACACCTGGTAGACCTTGCCGTCGCCGGGGCTCGGGAGGTCATTGGCGAAGATGACGGCCGAGTCCTTCGATGCGGACATCACCATCCGGACATTGCCGCCAGTGGGGATGGACTTGGCCACCGTCTCGGCGTCAGCCGAGCTGAGCACCCGGGTGATCGCGGCATTGCGGTCCTGCTCGGCGCCGGCGTTCTGATGCTCGACGGCATAACCACCGACTCCAACCGTGCCCACGAGGAACGCCGCTGCCATCGCGAGTCGGGGGAGCGTACGCCGCAGGGCACTGCGTTGCGCAAGTGCGATGACGGGTCGCTCCTGCTTGGTCTGCGAGATCTCCGAGAGCAGGCGGTCGCGCAGGCCGTCGGGTGGAGTGAGGGTCTCGGCGTCGCCGAGGCGCGAGGCGGTCGCCTGGAATCCGGCGAGCTCGGCCTGACAGGTCACGCACTGGTCGAGGTGGGCCGCGAACCGCGACCGTTCGTCCGGGTCCAGGGCATCGAGCGCAAAGGGCGCTATCAGGGAGTGCAGGTCGGTCGTGGTCATGCTTCTACTCCCATGCAGTCGCGCAGACGGACGATTCCGTCGCGCATACGAGTCTTGATCGTCGCCGGGTTGGCCTCGAGGGCGTCAGCAACCTCGGCGTAGGTATAGCCCTGGTAGTAGGCCAGGTTGACGGCTTCGCGTTGCAGCGCGGTGAGGCCATCCAGACAACGCCGCACCTGCTCGTGCTCGAGGTTGATCGTCACGGCTTCCTCGACCTCGTCGAAATCGGGGCCGTTGGACCAGTCGTACTTGTTCTCGCGATTGGTCGCGGCCTGGTCGTGGCGCACGGCATCGACCGCCCGTCGGTGGGCCAGCGTCAGCACCCAGCTCTTGGCGCTGCCGCGCTGCGGGTCGAATCGCACGGCCGACTGCCAGATCTGGATGAAGACCTCTTGCGAGATCTCCTCGGCACGTGAAGGATCGCGTACGACCCGGCGGGCCAATCCGTAGACCGAGGCGCCGAGCGCGTCATAGATCGCGGCGAAGGCTGCTTCGTCTCCTCGGGCGACACGGCCCAAGAGGCCGCTGAGGTCGACGGCATCGGCTGTCTCGCCGGTGCCGGCCAGTCGCAGCCTCGCGTCGCTCGATGCCACGTCGTTCTCCCGCCCTAGGAATCTTCTACGAACCATTCGGCGCTGCTCCTGGTCTGGATGGGTCCATACCACCAGAATTTCCGGCGTGTTCCCGGTCTCATCGTAGTGTGTGCCCCGCCCCATCACGCTTCATGGAGAGCCTGTTGCCGAGTCGCTGATCCACACGTGCGACCTGGTCGCGGCGCTCGGGCGTCTCGTTGAGTTCGACGGTCAAGCTGTGGCGCACCCCGCGAGGCCCGCATCGGACGAGCTCTTCGCCTGCTCGAACGAAAGCGGCCGCCGTCCGCGTATGTGACCGAAACCGCAGTCTTTCGTCCTGCAGACTCACAGGCCGCGTGTCAGCATCAATCCCATGTCAGGTCCACGTCTCGACCACTACAGCACCCCGGACTCACCCCGGGCGATCGTGCTGATGCTGCACGGCGGCCAGGAGCGCAATCTCGAGCCGGTGGAGGACAAGCACGCCAGCTGGTGGCGCATGGCACTGATGGCGAGCTCGCTGAGGCACTTCGCGCGCAAGAACGACCTTGCACTGAGTCTGCTGCAGTATCGCGAGCGGGGATGGAACTCCCACACCGATCCCGCGCCCGTGCGCGACGCGCGTTGGGCGTTGGATCAGCTGACCACGGCCCACCCGGGTACACCGGTCGTGCTGGTGGGCCACTCGATGGGCGGGCGGACGGCATGTCGCGCCGCCGACGCGCCCGACGTCATCGGCGTCGTTGGTCTCGCGCCGTGGCTGCCACCGGGTGAGCCCGAACGGACGATCAGCGGCCGCCATCTGCGAGTCATGCACGGCACCGCCGACAGATGGACCTCAGCAGCTGCCAGTCGGGCCTATGTCGAGCGCAGCCGAGCCATCGCGGGGAGTGCGTCATGGGTGGCGTTGCAGGGTGCCGGGCACTTCATGTTCCGCCGCTCGTCGACGTGGAGAAGGTTCGTGGAAGACTCGCTCGTGGAGATCCTGAATGCCACCTCGCACGAGGAGGCCCCGAACAAAGGCACTGTGTGACCGACCTCGTGGCATACGTCGTCGCCATCACGTGTGTCCTGGTCGCCGGCTTCGCCGGCTGGCACACGATCCGTCGCCTCCCGTTCGGCAACCCGCTGTTCTATGCGGTCGGCGTCCTCGAGGTCGTGCTGATAGCCCTGCTGGTCGGTGGCTCGATCGCCCTGGCCTCGACCTCACGCGACGTCGATGGGGTGCTGTTCGTCTCCTACCTGGTGACGCTCGTCGTGATCCCGCCTGCCGCGGTGCTGTGGGGCATCGCGGAGAAGTCGCGCTGGGGGACCGGCGTCGTCGTGATCGCGATGCTGACCGTCGCTGTGCTGTCCGTGCGACTGCTCGGCATCTGGGAGGGCACGTATGTCTGAGACTTCGCACGGATTCGGCCGAGTGCTCGTCGCGATCTATGCGGTCTTCGCGCTCGCCGCCTCGGCACGCTCGATCTTCCAGCTGGCGACCAAGGCTGGTGAGGCGCCGTTCGCCTACTCGATGTCGGCGCTCGCCGGCCTTGTCTACGTCATCGCGACGATCGCCCTGGCCCGCAGCCACCGTGGGCTGGCCCTGATCACGATCAGTGTCGAGCTGATCGGCGTGCTGGTGACCGGCGTGTTGTCACTGCTCGACGAATCGCTGTTCCAGGACCAGACGGTGTGGTCCGGATTCGGCGAAGGCTACGGATTCATCCCGCTCGTGCTGCCGATCCTCGGACTCTGGTGGCTGCGTCGAACCGCCTCGTCAAGGCAGAGCTAAGGCCCTACGCACTCATACCGCGTAGGGCCAGAACCATTCAAACCCGGGGCTCCCTCCGGACCCGGTAGCGACACGGAGAAGCACACATGAATTCGGACTACGTGCTCGTCTCGCGGTGGCATGTCGAGCTCGGACGTGAGCCGCTGTGGGACGTGGTGGAGGCGTTGCTCGAGACCACCGATCCGCTCGTGTGGTGGCCATCGGTGCAGGTCACCGACTATCACGGCGACGACCTCAAGATGCGGGCGTCGAGCGGGTTGGGGTATTCCGTGTCGTTCGTGCTGGCGGACCTTGAGCTCAGCCGGCCCGACCGGCTGACGTTCAGCTCGCGAGGTGACCTGCGGGGTCGGGGAGCGGTCACCTTCGTCGAGCTCGACGACGACAGGACCATGATGGAGATCGACTGGCGGGTCGCCACCGACCGGCGCTGGATGCGCTGGAGTGCGTGGCTCCTGCGCCCAGTGTTCGTCGCCGGACACCACGTCGTGATGCGTCGAGGGGGCAGGCACTTCAACCGGTGGCTGGCGGCGCGCAACAACTGACTCAGAGTCCGCAGCGCGCCCGGATGTAGTCATAGAAGGCGAGGCGTTGATCGCGGTCCAACGGGAGGTAGAACGACGACCCACGAGGGAGCTCGGGGGCCAGGACCCGTATGCCGAACAGCCTGCCGACCTTGTCCTCGGCGAGCGCATGCGGG
This sequence comes from Aeromicrobium sp., assembly GCF_037719875.1. Lineage (GTDB taxonomy): Bacteria > Actinomycetota > Actinomycetes > Propionibacteriales > Nocardioidaceae > Aeromicrobium. The sequence continues at coordinate 76,702 of NZ_JBBJMJ010000013.1, forward strand.
TCGCAGCGTGCCGGGGCGACCGACATCACGATCTCGGTCGGGGAGGAGGGGTCAATGTGTGTGTCGACGTCGACCGGGGAGTCTCCTGCCTGGCGGAACAGCGGTGTCGACTCGAATCCACCGAACCGGATGTCATCGCGCTTGCCGGTCGGGGTCAACGTGATGGGCAGGTTGAGCAAGGAGGTGCCGCCCGATCCCACCACTGTCGGTGTGCCGACGCGGAGATCTGCGGCCTCGGCCAAGGTGTTCCTGGCGCAGTCCCGATCCATCAGGAGCCCGATGGACTGGAACGGGTCGTCGGCCGCGGCCTCGGACTCCCGAGCGCCAGAGTCCCCGAGGCGATAGGTCAGTTTCACCGATGCCTCCACGCCCTTCCCGCACCGTGAGGGTGGCATCACGAACTCCAGGTCTGCCTGTTGGCCGGGCTCGAGCGTCTCGTCGCCCTGCCATTGCACATCGTCGAATCGCGGTGAGGAGAGAACGAATCGGCTGACCACCATCGTCTGGCCCGAGTCGTTGTCGACGCGGACGAAGGCGTTGCGGGTCTTGCGCTCGAGCCGCGTCTGGTCGACCTGCATCGTGACGTCGGACGGCAGCGGCTGCCTCTCGGGTGCGTCGGCCCCACACGCGACCATGCCGCTCGTGAGGGCAGTGGCACTCAGCACGGCCAACGCACGGATCATGGATTCATTGTGCCGTCACGGTGGACACGGCGCCTGGAACCTGCGTATCGTCCACACTCGCACGTACCGCGAACCTCGCGGGCAGACGACCGGAAAGGGCTCAAGATGTCAAACGCATCGATCAGGAGCTACTACCTCGTCATGCCCGAACGCCGCCAGAACGGCCGTTTCGAGCCCGCCGCGGACGACGCCCCGTACCCGGAGACAGGCCTGGCCTTCTAGCCACCTGCTCCGGCACACGAGCCTCGACCGCGTCCTGCGGCCGGGGCTTTTTGTATGTTCCATCCACTCACGAGAAAGAAAGAACCATGGAGAAGATCTCGAAGCGGCTTGTCAACTGGGCCTCGATTCTGGAGGCGAACACGCGCACCCAGGCCGAGGTAGCCAGCACGATGCCCTTCGTTTACCCGCACATCGCACTAATGCCGGACGCACACCTGGGCAAGGGAGCGACCGTTGGATCGGTCATCCCGACGCTCGGTGCGATCATCCCGGCAGCAGTCGGCGTCGACATCGGCTGCGGCATGATCGCGGTCCGGACGACGTACGGGCGAAAGGACCTGCCCGCTGACCGGCGTGCTCTGCGTGAATCGATCGAGGCCGCGATACCCCTCTCGGCCGGTCACTACAATGCGGACATCACCCGGGACCACACCCGGGCGCGGCTGGACGAGCTCACGGCCGACGCCGTGCGGCTGGGTTTCGATCCAGCGGCGCGGGCGGCGACGTGGGAGCTGCAGCTCGGCACCCTCGGATCCGGGAATCACTTCATTGAGGTCAGCCTCGACGAGGAGGACCGGGTCTGGCTATTCCTGCACTCGGGTTCGCGGGGCGTCGGCAACAAGATCGCTCAGCGTCACATCGCGGTCGCCCAACGGCTGTGCAAGCAGTGGTGGATCGACCTGCCCGATCCTGACCTGGCCTACCTCGTGGACGGGACGGAGGAATTCTACTCCTACATTCGAGAGCTGCGGTGGGCGCAGAAGTTTGCCCTGCTCAATCGCGAGGAGATGATGGACCGGGTCGCAACGTGCTTTGGGGATTGGCTCGAAGTTGATGAGGTGGAGCGAATCGAAGAGATCAACTGCCACCACAACTACACGTCCAAGGAGAAGCATTTCGGCAAGGATGTGTGGCTCTCCCGAAAGGGTGCGATCGATGCTTCGCTTGGAACACCGGGCCTGATTCCTGGCTCGATGGGCACACGGTCGTATGTCGTCGTGGGAAAGGGCAACCCGGTCTCGCTCAACTTGTCCCCGCACGGGGCGGGTCGGGAGTACAGCCGGTCGAGGGCTCGGAAGACGTTCACACAGGACGACCTCCGGGTCGCGATGGGCGACATCGAGTACCGGGACACGGCGGCGTTCATCGACGAAATACCGGCGGCGTACAAGGACATTGACGTGGTCATGGAGGACGCGAAGGACCTCGTCGAGGTGCGGCACACGTTGCGGCAGATCGTCAACGTGAAGGGCGATTGACGGCGAGCGGGGGCTGGATCATGCCTGGCCCCCGCTTTGACCGTCGTGGTGGCTGGTCAGGCAGGCGGCCAGCCTGGTGACAGCGCCACGACATCGCCGATCACGGTGATCGCCGGAGGCCGGGCTCCGACAGCCTCAGCGCGATCGGCGATCGTGGCGAGGGTGCCGACCGTGACACGTTGATCTTCGGTGCACCCGCTCTCGATGAGCGCCGAGGGTGTCTCGGGGTCGTGGCCGGCGGCGATCAGCTCTGCTGCGGTCTCTGCCAGCCGTTTGACTCCCATCAGCATCACGAGGGTGTGTGCGCGGTTGTGTGGCACGTCGGCGAGCGACTCGTGCCCCGTCACGACGCTGAAGCCGCGGGAGACGCCACGATGCGTGACCGGTATGCCTGCGGCCGCCGCGACGGCGATTGCACTGGTCACACCCGGGACCACCTCGACCGGGATGCCAGCCTCCCGACACGCGATGAGCTCCTCGCCGCCGCGGCCGAAGACATAGGGATCGCCGCCCTTGAGTCGTACGACGATCTTGCCCTGCTTGGCCCGGTCGATCAGGATCGCGTTGATCTCGTCCTGGGGAATCGGATGGTGGTCGGGCATCTTGCCCACATCGATGACCTCGACGTCGGGTGGGAGCTCGGCGAGCACACTGTGGGGGGCGAGCCGGTCGATCACGACGACATCGGCCTCGGCGAGCAGCCGTCTGCCGCGGGTCGTCAGCAGGCCTGGATCGCCCGGGCCGCCGCCGACGAGCGCGACGAAGCCGTCAGGGTGATGCGTGCGATGACGCAGCGGCAGGTCACCGGACTGCAGGGCGGCCGCGACTCCGTCCCGCAGCGCTGCCGCACGTCCGGCGTCACCGCCGCCACTGACCGCGACCGTGACGTCGGCGACGCGGGCAACGGCGGGCGACCAGGCGGTTGCGTGATCGTGAGCGCCGCCCTTGAGGCACCAGATCTGGTGGGCCTCGGCGTCATCGGCAACTCGCCCGTCGACCTCCGGATCGGCGGTGGCGGTCTGCACGAGCCAGGCTCCATCGAGGTCACCGGACTCGTAGGTCCGCTGGATCCATGCGACATCCCCGCGACCGATCGAGGAGGCGAGCGAGTCCGAGATGCTGGGGGAGATCACGACGACCTGCGCGCCGGCGTCGAGCAGCGAGAGCGTACGCCGGGTGGCGACGTGTCCGCCGCCGACGACCACGACCTTGCGGCCGGTCACGCGCAGGGTGAGTGGGAGGCTTCCTTCACCCGAGCTCATGCGAGAACTGTAGCCTCGGCAATCGCGTCCACGGTGGCCTTCGTGTCGAGCAATGCGTCACCGACCATGCCGGCTGCGAGGGTCCCACCGCCCTGCGGGTCGATCAGGAGGAAGGCGCCCGTGCCTCGGGAGTGGAGATATTCCTCGGCGGGGATCGGAGCGGCGAGCCGCAAGGTGACGTGCCCGATGTCGTTGAGCGACAGGGACTCGGCCGGGAGCAGGCGTGCGGCGTCGAGGTCGAGCTTGCCGCCGATCGCCTTGACCACGGCCTGCACGGTGCGGGTGCCGTGCTTGAGCAGCACCTTGGCTCCCGGCGCCAGGCTCTGCTCGGTGAGCCAGGCGACGGTGCCGTCGATGTCCTGGGTCACGGGAGGCACGCTGCGGGAGGTCACGATCAGGTCGCCGCGCGAGACGTCGATGTCGTCCTCGAGCCGCAGAGTAACGGACTGGGGAGCGAAGGCCTCCGCGAGCTCACCAGCAGCGGTGTCAATGCTGGAGATCACGCTGATACGACCGCTCGGCAGCACCGTGACGGGGTCGCCGACACGGACCAGCCCGGAGGCGATCTGACCGGCGTAGCCGCGATAGTCACGGTAGCGCTCGTCGGCGGCTGACTGGGGTCGGATGACGAGCTGCACGGGGAAGCGCAGAGGCTCGGACTGCGGCTCACCGACGGGGGAGAGCTGTTCGAGGAACGTCAACAGACTCGGCCCGTCATACCAAGGCGTACGGATCGATCGGTCGACGACGTTGTCGCCGTCGAGGGCCGACACCGGGATCGTCGCGACGTCGTAGAGGCCGAGGCTTCGGGCGGACTCGAGGACCGAGTCGGAGACCCGGTTGTATGTCTCCTCGTCGAAGTCCACGAGATCGATCTTGTTGACCACGACGACGACGTGGGGGACACGGAGCAGCGAGGCCACCGCGAGGTGACGTCGGGTCTGCTCCTGGATGCCATGGCGGACGTCGACGAGCAGCACCACGACGTCGGCCGTGCTGGCCCCGGTCACGGTGTTGCGGGTGTATTGCACGTGCCCGGGACAGTCGGCCAGGATGAACGACCGCTCGGCAGTGGCGAAGTAGCGGTAGGCCACGTCGATCGTGATGCCCTGCTCGCGCTCCGAGCGCAGGCCGTCGGTCAGCAGGGCGAGGTCGGCGCTCGCGAGGCCACGGTCGAGCGACACCCGCTCGACCGCGTCGAACTGATCGGCCAGCACGGACTTGGAGTCATAGAGCAGCCGGCCCACCAGGGTCGACTTGCCGTCGTCGACCGAACCGGCCGTCGCGAGGCGCAGGAGAGTCGCCATCAGAAGTAGCCTTCCTTCTTGCGGTCTTCCATCGCCGCCTCGGACATCCGGTCGTCGGCGCGAGTCGCGCCGCGCTCGGTGAGGCGGGTCGCGGCGACCTCGGTGATGACCTCGTCGACCGTGACCGCTTCGCTCATGACGGCACCGGTGCAGGACATGTCGCCCACCGTGCGATAGCGGACTTGCCGCTTCTCGACCCTCTCGCCGTCTCGGGGCATCGAGACCGGGCCGACGGCCAGCAGCATGCCGTCGCGCTCGTAGACGTCGCGCTGGTGGGCGTAGTAGAGCTCGGGGAGCTGGATGTCCTCCGCGCCGATGTATTGCCAGACGTCCAGCTCGGTCCAGTTGCTGAGCGGGAAGACGCGGACGTGCTCGCCGGGGGCGTGGCGTCCGTTGTAGAGATTCCACAGCTCCGGACGCTGGTTCCGGGGATCCCACTGGCCGAACTCGTCGCGAAGGGAGAAGACGCGCTCCTTGGCGCGAGCCTTCTCCTCGTCGCGACGGCCGCCGCCGAAGACGGCATCGAACTTGTGATCGGTGATCGCGTCGAGCAGTGGCTGGGTCTGCAAGGGGTTGCGGGTGCCGTCGCTGCGCTCTCGCAGACGGCCGTCGTCGATGTAGTCCTGCACGCTGGCGACCTCGAGCCGCAGACCGAGTCGCTCGACCGTGGCATCGCGATAGGCGAGGACCTCGGGGAAGTTGTGGCCGGTGTCGACGTGCAGCACCGGGAACGGCACGGGCGATGGCCAGAATGCCTTGACCGCGAGGTGCAACATCACGACCGAGTCCTTGCCGCCGGAGAACATCAGTACCGGCTTCTCGAACTCCGCCGCGACC
>NZ_JBBJMJ010000014.1:0-80693 GCF_037719875.1 Aeromicrobium sp.
TGTTAAGCACGCCGCCAGCGTTCGTCCTGAGCCAGGATCAAACTCTCCGTTGAAAGTGCGCCAGCCCTGCACCTCGAAAGGCACCGGGCTGGTTTACTGCAACTTCAGTTCAACCTGACAAACTATTTGCTGACAAATAAATTGTCGGAATTGATTCCATCGAGATCGGCGAGCCGAAGCTCACCGACGGGTCTCGACGGGGTATTACAAATTAATCTCGTCGACTTTTGGCACACTGTTGAGTTCTCAAGGATCAGACGCTCACCTCAGCCTCGACCTCGCGGTCTCCGCCTTGGGGCAACTCGTCTAACTTACACGGCTCGTTTTCACCGGTCAAACCGGGTCGGTCACCATGTTCAGCTTCGTTATCCGCGGTCCGTCTCCGGGCGCCTGAGGCGCCGTGCCGTTGACCGTTTCGGTTGAGCTGGCTGGAAGCTCCGAGCGACCTGCCTTTCGGCCTTTCGCTCCGCCGTGCTGTCCAACAAGAAGAACATTACGGGGGCGTTTCCCCCTTCGTCAAATCGGCTCCGTATGGTCCACGTCACACGCATTCGGGCCCTTGAAATGACGGGGTTCAGGACACCGACACGCCCGAGATCGACCGCTTTCCCTTGCGGAGCACGGCCCACTTGCCATGCAGCAAGAGCTCGCCGGCGAGCTCCCTTGCGGGGTCGACGACGCGTTCGTTGTTGACGTACGCGCCACCGTCCGCCACCGCGCGACGTGCCGAGGACTTGCTGTCGGCCAGGCCGGCCGCGAGGAACGCGTCCACGACGGTCGGATGATCGGCAGCCGACAGATCGACCGCCCCGGCTTCACGAAGCGCCGCGGCCAACGTCTGCTCCGGGAGGTCGCCCAGCTCGGCCCGTCCGAACAGGGCTCGTGACGCGAGCTCGGCGGCGGCGGTCTCCTCGTTGCCGTGGACGATCGTGGTGACTTCTGCTGCCAAACGTCGCTGAGCGGACCTCGCCCCGGGCCGGTCGAGGTGCTCGGACTCGATCGCGCTGATCTCGTCCAGCTCGAGGAAGGTGAACTGGCGGAGGTACTCGATGACCTTGGAGTCTTCAGCCTGGATCCACGACTGGTAGAAGGCGTAGGGACTGGTGAGATTCGGATCGAGCCACACCGTGCCGGACTCGGTCTTGCCGAACTTCGTTCCGTCCGCCTTGGTGATGAGGGGCGTGGCCAGGGCATGCACCTTGTGGCCGTCCGCACGTCGGATCAGCTCCACGCCCGCCGTGATGTTGCCCCATTGGTCACTCCCCCCGGTCTGCAGGACGCAGCCGTGGCGGCGGTGCAGCTCGAGGTAGTCCAGGGACTGGAGCAGCACGTAGCTGAACTCCGTGTAGCTGATGCCGGACTCGAGTCGGCTGCTGACGACATCCCGGGCCAGCATCCGGTTGACCGGGAAGTGCTTGCCGATGTCGCGCAGGTAGTCGATCGTGCTGAGGCCGGCGGTCCAGTCGAGGTTGTTGACCACCGTGGCGCCGTTGTCGCCGGCGAAGTCGACGAAGCCGGAGACCTGGTCGCGGATGTTGCCGACCCACTCGCCGACCGTCTCCTTGGGATTCATGACCCGCTCGCCGGCCTCCTTGGGGTCACCGATGAGCCCGGTCGACCCGCCGACCAGCATCAGCGGCTTGTGACCTGCGATCTGGAGCCGCCGGGCCGTCAGGATCTGGAGCAGGTTGCCGATGTGCAGACTCGGCGCCGTCGGGTCGAAGCCCACGTAGTAGGTGATCGGCCCCGCTGACAGCTCCGCGCGCAGGGCGTCACGGTCCGTCGAGTGCGCGATGAGTCCTCGCGCGTCGAGGTCATCGAGTACGTGGGTCACAGGTCAGTCCTTCGAGGTCGGGGATGCACCGCGACCTTAGCGCGGGCCCCGCGGCGCTAAGGCTTGACCGCGACGACGGGGACCGACGAGTCGAGCAGGATTTGCTGCGCGACACTCCCCATCAAGATCTTGCCGACCGGACTGCGCGGGCGTACGCCGATCACGATGAGTGAGGCACCACCCTGCTCGGCTTCGAACAGCACCGTGCCGGCGATGCTCTCCCCCTCGACCTGGCGGACCTCGAACGGCACGTTGTCGACCGCGAGCGCCTCGGTGATGGCTTGCACGTGCCGCCCCTTGGCGTGACCGGTGTCAAGACGTGGCTCGACCCGGTGCACGTTGATGATGAGGAGCGAGTCGCCCTTCGTGCGGGCTTCGGCGGCGGCCCAGTCGAGGGCGGCACGCCCGAACTCGTCGGGACGATAGGCGACAGCGATTGTCATGACATAAGCGTAGCGTCTGAGTGGCTAGGTCGTCACGTCGTCGGCGTCGTCGGGCTTGACCGCTTGCCGACGGCCGACCTCGGCGAGCTGTCGGCGACCGAGTGCGGCGAGCGGGTCGGCATCTCGCGGGTCAGCGCGCGACGCTACCTCGAGTTCTTTGTCGACGAGCAGCGCGTGGTCGTACGCCTGAACTACGGCAGCGCGGGCCGCCCGGAGCGGCGCTACCGGTTGGCGTGACGGCGGCGCGTGACTAACGGCTGTTGAGCACCGCCCAGGCGATGAGGCTGTCGAGCCGGCGCACGTCGGCTCCCTTGCTGAGCTTGATCTTGATGTGGCCTGCCCGGGTCCACAGCTCGATCTCTGAGTTCCAGTCCAGCTTTCCGGCGTTCTCCGAGGACCACATGTTGATGGTCGAGTAGGGCAGCGAGTAGATCTCGACCTTCTTCCCGCTGATGCCCTGCGCATCGCGCACGATCAGGCGCTTCGTGGTGAAGACAGCGCTGTCGCGAAAGGTCTTGAAGGCAGCAACCGCCTGCTCGCCCTCGACCAAGAGGGGCCCGATGTCATCCGGGACGGGGATCTCGTTCTGCAAGGTCCACGCTGTGATTGGTGCAGTCTCCATCGATGTCTCCTGGGGTCGTCAGGGCTGACCACCAGCCCGCGAGCATCATGTCGTCTTCAGGGGGTCAGGCGCGAGGACTGCGACGGTAGGCCGACACCGTCGGGTCACCCGTGACCCAGAATCGCCAGGGCACGTCTGCCGCCCTGGAGACGCCGACCCTCGGGCCGTCGCTGATCGGCGGCACCTCGGTCGGGCGCTCCCCCAGACGTACGCCGTCGGGTCCGAGCAGATCGGTCCCGAGGTCGTCGAGGGTGAGACCGAGCGCACGCGCGAGGTTGCCGGGGCCACGCGCCAGCGCGACGTCCTTGACCGCCGGTCGCCGCCCACGAGCCACGTCGAGGCCCGCGAGGACCTCCCCCGCTCGGATCAACACAGCGGCCGCCTCCTCGGCGGGGCCCGTCACGACGTTGGCGCACACGTGCATGCCGTAGGAGCGGTAGACGTACAAGCGCCATGGTGCGCCGTACATGATCTCGGAGCGCGGCGTGCGAGTGAAGGCGTGGGAGGCAGGGTCGTGGACTCCCCCGTAGGCCTCGACCTCGGTGATGCGAACCGCGACGTCGTGACCGTGCAGCACGCGCCCCAACAGCCCGCGTGCGTGCTCGACCACGCCGTCGGTCACAGAGCTTGCGTCGCGAGCAGGCGACCGCGCAGCTCGCCCAGCTGCTCGGCGACCCGCACCGGAGCCGTGCCGCCGCGGGAGTCACGGGAGGCCAGCGAGCCCTCGACCGTCAGCACCTCGCGCACGCCTGGCGTGAGCGCAGGTGAGATGGCCGTGAAGTCCTCAGCGGAGAGGTCCCACAGCTCGATCCCCCGCTGCTCACACGCCTGCACACACGCACCGGAGAGCTCGTGCGCATCACGGAACGGAACCCCCTGGCGGACGAGCCACTCGGCGATGTCGGTCGCGAGGGCAAATCCCTGAGGCGCCAGCGACTCCATCCGCTCGGTGTCGAAGGTGAGGGTCGCGATCATGCCGGTGAAGGCCGGGAGGAGGACCTCGAGGGTGTCGATCGAGTCGAACACCGGCTCCTTGTCCTCCTGGAGATCGCGGTTGTATGCCAGTGGGAGCGCCTTGAGCGTCGCCAGCAATCCGGTGAGGTTGCCGATCAGGCGCCCCGACTTGCCCCGGGCGAGCTCGGCGATGTCCGGATTCTTCTTCTGCGGCATGATGCTCGACCCGGTGGAGAAGCCGTCGTGCAGCCTGACGAAGCCGAACTCCTTGGTGTTCCAGATGATGATCTCCTCGGCCAGGCGGGAGACATCGACGCCGATCTGGGCGGTCACGAACGCGAACTCGGCGACGAAGTCACGCGCCGCGGTGCCGTCGATCGAGTTGGCGCTCGATCCGCTGAACCCGAGATCTGCAGCAACCGCTTCAGGATCGAGACCGAGCGATGAACCGGCGAGCGCGCCGGAGCCGTAGGGAGAGTCGGCGCCGACGCGGGCGTCCCAGTCGGAGAGCCGGTCGAGGTCCCGCACCAAGGGCCAGGCGTGCGCCATCAGGTGGTGGGAGAGCAGCACGGGCTGTGCATGCTGGAGGTGGGTGCGCCCGGGCATCGAGGTGCCCATGTGCTGCTCGGCCTGGGTCGCGAGCGCCTCGGCAAGCTCGCGGACCAGCCGCGCGATGACCCTGCCGTGGTCGCGGAGATACATCTTGAACAGCGTCGCGACCTGGTCGTTGTGTGACCGGCCGGCACGCAACCGGCCACCGAGGACGGGACCGAGCCGCTCGAGCAGACCTCTCTCGAGGGCCGTGTGGACATCCTCGTCATCTGGTTGGGCGACGAAATCCCCGGACTCGACGTCGGCGGCAAGCGCATCGATGCCGGCGACCAGGGCGTTCAGGTCGTCCCGGCTGAGCAGCCCCGCGGCCTGCAGCACCCTTGCATGAGCCCGGGAGCCTGCCAGGTCGTACGTCGCCAGTCGCCAGTCGAAGTGTGTCGACCTCGACAGCGCGACCAGCTCGGGCGAGGGACCTGAGGCGAATCGGCCGCCCCAGAGGCTGGTCCCTGACTCGGGGGCGGGAGTCTCGGGCTGGGTCACGTGATGGGCTCCTTGGGTGTGGATGCGGCGAGGGTCGTGAACCGGTCGGCGATGTCTGCCCCGCCATCAGGGTCTCGACTGATCAGCATGACGGTGTCGTCACCGGCGATCGTGCCGAGCAGGTCGTGCTGGGCGGCGTGGTCGATCGTGGAGGCAAGATACTGAGCTGCTCCCGGCGGCGTGCGCAGGATGACGAGGTTGGCCGAGGCCTCGGCGGTCACGACCAGCTCGCGGACGATGCGCGCGAGCCGGGCCCGGGCCGAGGCGCTGTCGGCGGCGGGTCGCGGCGTACGGTCCCCACCCTCGGCGGGCACGGCATAGACCAGCCCACCGTCCGGATGACGCACGCGGACCGCGTCGAGCTCGACGAGATCGCGGGAGATGGTCGACGGTGTCGCATTGATGCCGCGGGTGTCGAGCAGCTCGGCGAGGTCGCCCTGCGAGCGTACGAGCTGATGGCCCAGCAGCTCGACGATGAGCTGCTGGCGCGCGGCCTTGGTCGGCGGGATCGTCACGAGGGTCGACCTGCCCGCTGAAGCAGCCACACCATGAGCGCCTTTTGCGCGTGCAGCCTGTTCTCGGCCTGGTCCCAGACGGCACTCTGCGGCCCGTCGAGCACCTCCGATGAGATCTCGAATCCGCGATAGGCGGGGAGGCAGTGCAGCACGATCGCATCGGCCGCGGCGGACTCCATGGCCCGGGAGGTGACCGCGAAGTCGCCGAACAGGGCGAGCCGGGCATCCTTCTGGCTTTCCTGACCCATCGAGACCCACGTGTCGGTGATGACGACGTCGGCGCCGAGGATCGCCGCCGCGGGATCTTCCGTGAGGGTGATCGAGCCCCCGGTCTCACTCGCGATCTTCTCGGCATCGACGACGATCACCGGATCGGGTTGATATCCCGCTGGTGCGCCGATGCGCACGTGCATGCCAGCCGTGGCACCACCCAGCACGTAGGAGTGACCCATGTTGTTGGCGCCATCACCGAGGTAGGCAACGGTCAGTCCCGCGAGGCGACCCTTGCGCTCGATCACGGTCTGCCAGTCGGCGAGGATCTGGCACGGGTGGAAGTCGTCGCTCAGGGCATTGACCACAGGCACGCCGGCATGGGAAGCCATCTCATCGAGTCCGGCCTGGGCGTATGTCCGCCAGACGATCGCGCTGGTCATCCGGCCCAGCACCCGTGCGGTGTCGGCGACCGACTCGCCGCGGGCGCCCTGCGTCGTGGCCGAGTCGAGGATCAGTGGGTTGCCACCGAGGTCCGCAATGCCGACGCTGAAGGACACCCTGGTCCTGGTGGAGGCCTTGTCGAAGATCACCGCGACGGTCTGCGGGCCGGCCAACGGCCGGCGCGCGTAAGGCGTGGACTTGATGTCGGCCGCCAGCGCCAGGACCTCGGCCTGTTCGGCCGGGCTGAGATCGTCATCCCGCAGGAAGTGCCTCACGGCGCACTCGCCTCGTCGAGGAGTCCCCGGAGCGTCGCCACCGCACCTTCGGCCTGCTCGACCGTGAGGATCAGCGGCGGCGCGAGACGCAGCCTGCTCGGTGTGGCGCTGTTGAGGATGAGACCCGCTGCCAGCGCAGCCTTCTGCACCTCGGCGGCCACCGGCTCGCGCAGGACGACGCCCACCAACAATCCACGTCCTGTTGTTGCGAGGACTGCGGGATGATCGGCCAGTCCGTCCCGGAACACCTCGCCGACCCTGAGGGCGTTGTCGAGGAGCGAGTCGGACTCGATCGTGGCGATGACTGCCAACGCCGCCGCCGTGGCGACCGGATTGCCGCCGAATGTCGTGCCGTGATTGCCCGGCTGCAGCAGTGTTGCCGCATCACCCAGGGCGATGCAGGCCCCGATCGGGATGCCACCGCCCAGGCCCTTGGCCACCGTCACGAGATCGGGCTTGATGCCGGACTCGGCGTGGGCGAACCACGCGCCCGTGCGGCCGATACCGGTCTGGACCTCGTCGACCCACAACAGCGCTCCGTGCCGCGAGGTGATCTCGCGCGCGGCCACGAGGTGGTCCGGCGGCGGGACGACGACCCCGGCCTCGCCCTGGATCGGCTCCAGCAGCACGGCGGCCACGGTGTCGTCGACCGCAGCTTCGAGAGCGGCGGTGTCTCCGTAGGGGACCCAGCTGACATCGCCGGGCAGGGGCTCGAACGGCGCGCGGTAGGCCTCCTTGGAGGTCAGCGCCAGCGCACCCATCGTGCGGCCGTGGAACGACCCCTCGGCGACGACGATCCGCGTACGTCCGGTCCGGCGGGTGGCCTTGAACGCAGCCTCGTTGGCCTCGGCGCCGGAGCTCGTGAAGAACACGCGTCCCTCGCCTCCGACGAGGCTGAGCAGCTTCTCGGCCAGCATGATCTGCGGAGCGGAGGTGAAGAAGTTCGAGATGTGTCCCAGCGTGCTGAGCTGCTGCGTCACGGCCTCCAGGATGGCCGGGTGTCCATGACCCAGTGCATTGACCGCGATGCCGCCGAGCAGGTCGAGGTACTTCGTGCCGTCGGCGTCCCACACGTACGCGCCTTCGCCGCGGACCAGGACTCCTTGCGGGGTGCCGAAGGTGTTCATGACGGCACCCTGGTAGCGCGCAATCCAGTCGTCGACGCTCATGGCTTGACCTCGTTGTCGGAGTTCTTGTCGACGCTGGTGGAGTAGAGCGCGGTGCGGATGCGGGTCTCCGCACCGGGTACGACCTGCGTGCCGACCCCCTCGTCGGTGAAGATCTCGAGCAGCACGGCGTGCGGCTCGCGGCCGTCGATGACGGTGGCGCGCTTGACTCCCTCCGCGACGGCCTTGAGGCATGCCGTCATCTTGGGGATCATCCCGGTCGACAGTCCGGGGATGATCTCGGCGAGCGCTTCGGGGCTGATCTCCCCGATGACGTCGGAGCTGTTGGGCCAGTCGGCATACAGACCCTCGACATCGGTCAGGACGAGCAGCTTCTCGGCGCCGAGCGCAACTGCCAGCGCGGCGGCCGCCGTGTCCGCGTTGACGTTGTACACCTGTCCCGTCGCATCTGGCGCGACGGTCGAGACCACCGGTATGCGGCCGGCATCGATGAGGTCCTGCACCGCCTCCGGGCGCACGCCGACGACCTCGCCGACCAGTCCGATGTCGGTCTCGACACCGTCGATGACCGGCAGCGTCTTCTGCGCCGTCAGGAGGCCGCCATCCTCGCCGGACAAGCCCACGGCAAGGTCGCCGTGCTGGTTGAGCAGGCCCACGAGCTCACGTCCGACCTGCCCGGTCAGCACCATGCGGACGACGTCCATGATCTCCGGCGTCGTGACCCGCAGCCCGCCTCTGAACTCCGACTCGATGCCGAGCTTGTCGAGCATCGCACTGATCTGCGGTCCGCCGCCGTGGACCACGACGGGCTTGAAACCGGCCATCCGGAGGAAGACGATGTCCTCGGCGAAGGCGTGCTTGAGCGCCTCGTCGGTCATGGCGTTGCCGCCGTACTTCACCACGACGACCTTGCCGTGATACTTCTTGAGCCACGGCAGCGCCTGAGCGAGGGTGGCGGCCTGGGCGGTCGCCTTCTTCCACTCCTCGGGTTGCCACTGGGCGAGGCTGTCGATGTCATCTGTCATGAGGAGTAGGCCGAGTTCTCGTGGACGTAGGCCTGAGTGAGGTCATTGGTCCAGATGGTGCCCCCTGCGGAGCCTGCCTTGAGGTCGATCGTGACCGAGACCGAGCGGTCGGACAGGTCGATCCCGTCGGGCGACTCCCCCGGCCCGCTCTGCCGGCACACCCACACGCCGTTGAGCGCGACATCCAGATCCGCGGGGTCGAAGACCGCCTGGGTCGTGCCGACCGAGGCAAGGATGCGACCCCAGTTGGGGTCCTTGCCGAAGATCGCGCACTTGAACAGGTTGCTGCGGGCGACAGAGCGCCCCACCTCGAGTGCGTCGTCGACGGTCGCGGCGTTGACGACCTCGATCGCGATCTCGTGATCAGCGCCCTCGGCGTCGGCCAGGAGCTGCATCGCGAGGTCCCGGCACACCGTCGTGACGGCATCGGTGAAGGTCTGCCGGTCCGGGCTCACACCCGAGGCGCCGCTCGACATCAACAGGACCGTGTCATTGGTGGACTGGCACCCATCGGAGTCGAGCCGATCGAACGTCTGGGCCGTTGCGCTGCGCAGCGCCGCATCGGCGGTCGAGGCGTCGATGTCGGCATCCGTCGTGATGACCACGAGCATCGTCGCCAGGGCGGGAGCCAGCATGCCGGCGCCCTTGGCCATGCCACCGACGGTCCAGCCTTCGCCCCGGGCGACCGCCTCCTTGGCCACCGAGTCGGTCGTCATGATCGCCGTCGCGGCCGCATGCCCGCCATCGGGACTCAGCCCGTCGACTGCCGAGCGTACGCCTGACAGCAGGGCCTCCCGGTCGTTGAGGAGCCCGATCAGCCCGGTCGAGCACACCTGTACGTCGATGGCCCCGACCCCGAGGGCCTCGGCGACGGTCTCGGCCGTCTGGTGCGTCGTCGCGAAGCCTTCGGGACCGGTGTAGCAGTTGGCTCCGCCGGAGTTGATCACGACCGCGGCGGCCGAGCCGGTCTTGATGGCCTCTTCGCTCCACAGGACCGGATTGGCCTTGCAACGATTGCTCGTGAAGACCGCCGCCGCGGCCTTGGTGGGGCCGTTGTTGACCACGACCGCGACATCGGTCGCGCCAGTGGCCTTCAGGCCGGCGGCAACGCCTGCGGCGGTGAAACCCTGGGGTGCGGTGACGCTCACTGCTCGACTCTCCTCAGGTGGGATGGATGTTGTTGTTTGTGGGTGGCCCTGGCGACGCAGACGCAGCGACATCCGTCTGCAGGCGATCTGCTCATGGTGCGACTCCGATCGTGGTGAGGCCCGTGGCCTCCGGAAGGCCCAGGGCGAGGTTCATGGACTGGATCGCTGCGCCTGCCGTGCCCTTGACCAGATTGTCGATTGCGGTGACGACGACGAGACGGTTGGCACGACGGTCGATTGCGACCTGGAGCTGGGCGGTGTTGGCGCCCAAGGTCGCCGCGGTGGTTGGCCACTGGCCCTCGGGAAGCAGGTGGATGAACGGCTCGTCGCCGTACGCCGCGTCGTACGCCGCTCGCACCGTGTCGATGTCGACTCCCGGTGCGAGGCGGGCTGTCGTCGTCGCCAGGATGCCGCGCGCCATCGGCACGAGGGTCGGCGTGAACGAGATCGTCACGTCATCGGCACCCGCAAGCCGAAGGTTCTGCATGATCTCCGGGACGTGGCGGTGGACGCCTCCGACACCGTACGCAGACGCGGCTCCGAGGCCCTCTGCGGCCATCAGGTTGGTCTTGGGTGCCTTTCCTGCCCCCGAGAATCCGTTGGCGAGCACCGCGACGAGATCTGTCGCCTCCACGAGCCCGGCCGCGACGGCCGGCTGGATGCCGAGGGTGATCGCCGTGACGTTGCAGCCCGGGACCGCGATGCGGTTGACGCCGCGCAGCTGCTCCCGCTGCCGCAGGCCGCCCACGATGAGCTCGGGCAGACCGTACGGCCAGGTGCCCGCGTGCTCGCCACCGTAGAACTCGACCCATTCCTCGGCCGACTGCAGGCGAAAGTCCGCGCCACAGTCGATGACCAGGACGTCATCACCGAGCTCAGCGGCAACCGCGCCGGACTGGCCGTGCGGCAGTCCCAGGAAGACCACGCCGTGTCCCGACAGGGTCTCGGCGGTCGTCGGCTGCAGGATGCGGTCAGCCAGGGGCAGGAGATGCGGGTGGTGGCCACCCAGGGCCGAACCGGCACTGGACGCCGCGGTGAGCGCGCCTATCTCCACGTCGGGGTGAGCCAGCAGCAGGCGCAGTACCTCGCCGCCGGCATACCCGCTGGCACCGGCTACGGCTGCGGTGATCTTGGTCATCGGTCCACCTTGGCAGAAATGTCTTGGAGAGGGCGCATGCGATCAGTCGGTGCCGAACTCCATGGCGGCTGCGTCGAGTGCTTGCTCGTCGTCGCCGTCAACGGCCGGGTTGGCCTCGATCCGGGTGGCCCCACCCGCGGGCAGGTCGCCGAAGAGCGTGCCGTTCTCGACCAGGACCTGGCCCTGGTCGAGCGGCTGGGCGGCATACAGCTCGAGCATGGCGCGGGAGTCGGCGATGTCGAGATTGCGCATCGTCAGCTGACCGATGCGGTCGGTCGGACCGAACACGGCATTCTCCGTGCGCTCCATCGACAGCTTCTCGGGGTGGTAGGAGAACGAGGGGCCCTGGGTGTCGAGGATCGAGTAGTCCTCACCCCTGCGCAGCCGCAGCGTCACGTCGCCGCTGACGACCGAGGCGATCCAGCGCTGGATGGACTCCCGCAGCATCATCGCCTGCGGGTCGAGCCAGCGTCCCTCATACATCAGCCGGCCGAGGCGACGACCGTGCTGGTGGAAGTTGGCGATCGTGTCCTCGTTGTGGATCGCGTTGACGAGCCGCTCGTATGCGATGTGCAGCATCGCCATGCCCGGCGCCTCGTAGATGCCCCGGCTCTTGGCTTCGATGATGCGGTTCTCGATCTGGTCGGACATGCCCAGCCCGTGGCGACCACCGATCTGGTTCGCCTCGTGGACGAGAGCGACGGGGTCGCCTCCGAACGTCACACCGTTGATCGCAACCGGGCGCCCCGCCTCGAAGGAGACTGTGACGTCCTCGGTCTCGATCTCGACCTCGGGATCCCAGAACTTGACGCCCATGATCGGCTCGACGGACTCCAGCGAGGTGTCCAGGTGCTCGAGGGTCTTTGCCTCGTGGGTCGCGCCCCAGATGTTGGCGTCGGTCGAGTACGCCTTCTCCTGGCTGTCGCGATAAGGGAGGTCCCGCTCGGTGAGCCACCGGCTCATCTCGGTCCGGCCACCGAGCTCGGCGACGAACGCAGCATCAAGCCACGGCTTGTAGATCAGCAGCTCGGGATTCGCGAGCAGCCCGTAACGATAGAACCGCTCGATGTCGTTGCCCTTGAACGTCGAGCCGTCACCCCAGATGTCGACCCCGTCCTCGTGCATCGCGCGTACGAGCAGGGTTCCGGTGACCGCGCGTCCCAGCGGTGTCGTGTTGAAGTACGTCCTGCCACCGGACCGGATGTGGAACGCGCCGCACGCCAGGGCCGCGAGGCCCTCGTCGACGAGCGGACGCTTGCAATCGATCGACCGCGCCAGCTCGGCGCCGTACTGCATCGCACGACCCGGGATACCCGCGATGTCAGGCTCGTCGTACTGGCCGATGTCAGCGGTGTAGGTGCATGGGACGGCGCCCTTGTCGCGCATCCACGCGACCGCTACAGAGGTGTCGAGGCCGCCTGAGAAGGCGATGCCGACGCGTTCGCCGATGGGCAGGCTGGTGAGTACTTTGGACATGTCTCACATTATTGCACACCTCTGCAATTTCTTGCATGCTGGGTCCGCACCGATCCTCGACGGTCGGCGCCCCCATCCCCCTAGGATGCAGCCATGAAGCGGATCCTCTTGCGAGTCCTCGCGCTCGTCGTCACCGCGGCAGTCCTCTTCATACCTGTCATCGTCTCGCTTGCGCCCTCGACTGAATCAGCGGCGACAGGCCCCGACCCCGTGCGGATCTCGGACTACACCGCCGACTATCTCGTGCTCAGGAACGGCGACCTCGTCGCCAAGGAGCAGATCACGGCCGTCTTCCCGTCCGGCCGCCACGGGATCTTCCGGTTCTGGGACCTCGCCGATCCCTCCGACGATCGTGTGAGGCTCGACCCGACGGGCATCAAGGTGCAGATGGACGGCGGCACGGCCCCATTCGAGCTGCAGTGGCAGAAGGGCCGCAAGTTCCGCGTCGCCAAGATCGGCGATCCTGACTCATTCGTCACGCCCGGCACACACGTCTACACGATCACCTACCGGATCGACGGCGCGCTCGCACCGAGTACAGCGGGGCCAGGGACCTTCGCATCGTCCAGCTGGACCGACGAGCGGCCCGCCCAGTCGGTGTTCTACTGGAATGTCGTGGCGCAGGGCTGGCAGATGAGCATCGACAGGTCCACGATCAACATCAGCCTGCCGACCGCCTCCGGCAAGGTGCAATGCACCTCGGGCTTCGAGAGCGCGGGCACGTGCGACATCACCGGCGGGGGCACGGACCGGGTCACGGTCAAGACCGGTCAGCTGGCGGCACGCACCCCCGTCACCGTCCGGATCGGTCTGCCACTGGAGACGCCGGAGCGGGTCTCCGCGCCCTGGCCCATTGCCGCCGACCGGACGCTCGGGCAGAGCACCACACATCTGCTCATCGTGCTTGCGATCTCCCTTGCCGCATTCGTCCTCGGCTATGTCCTCGACCGTCGCTCGCGCGAGGAGCGGCCCGGCTACCCCGTGACATACGAACCGCCGCCGGGTCTCGGGCCAGTGCAAACGGCATACCTCACGACCGAGACCGTGCCCGATCGTGCCTTGGTGGCGACCTTGCTCTACCAAGCCGAGCAGGGCCTGACGACACTCACCGACAATGGCGGCAAGTCGTGGACCGTCACCGGCGTCGGCGACGCGACGGCGTGGGCGAGGACCGATGACGTCACCCGATTCGTCGGTGAGACGCTCGGCGTCACCCAGCCGGGATCGCATTTCAGGTCGAGTCCCAAGTCGGTCAGCTCAGGCATGAAGCTGCAGTCGCTTCGCCGTGCCCTGCCTGCTCAGACGAACGCCTGGGCCACGGGCGTCGGCGCGCAGCGAGCGGCCGGCTCGGAGACGCTCGCCCGGGTCGCAGTCGGGGCGGCTGCCGTCCTGTTCCTCATTCTGGCGATCTTCGTCAGCGCGGTCACCACGGTGTACTTCCTGCCGCTCGCCGCTTTCGTGATCGGCGGCATCGGCCTCATGGTCGCCGGCGCCGGTCGCCGGCGTACGACCCTCGGGCGCGACCTCTGGTCGCGGGCCGGGGGCTTCGAGCGGATGCTGTCGACCGATTCGGCCAAGGACCGGTTCGACTTCAGCGGCAAGAAGGATCTCTACACGGCGTTCATCCCCTTTGCCGTCGCATTCGACTGCGCCGACCGGTGGGCGCGGAAGTATGAGCTCGCGACCGGATCACAGGCCCCCGTGCCGGCCTGGTACGGCGGCGGCTCCACCACCACGGGCAACAGCTTCTTCGGCAACAACGACGCCTTCTCAGGATTTGAATCCTCGCTGGCCTCCTCGATCAGCGCCTACTCGGCCACCCAGTCCTCGTCATCCTCAGGTGGCGGAGGCGGCGGTGGCGGAGGTGGTGGCGGTGGCGGAGGCGGTGGCGGCGGTTCCTGGTAGGCCCGTAACACTCACTTCATCATCCATCGAGGAGAACCCATGCTCTGGATCATCGTGGCGGTCGTCGTCGCACTGGCACTCGCACTTTTCACGGTCTACGCGTTCAACCGCTTGCGGCGGGTCGACATCGCGGCCCAGGAGGCACTCGGCGGGATCGATGTGCAGCTGACCCGGCGCGCCGACCTGATCCCCAACCTGGTCAACACCGTCAAGGGTTATGCCCAGCACGAGAAGGGCGTCTTCGAGGCCGTCACTGCGGCTCGCGCCGGCGTCGCGGCTGCGGCGAAGGACGGCTCGGTGCAGGACAAGGCAGCCGCCGAGGCAAAGCTGGACAAGGCAATCATCGACGTCCTCGCCGTCGCCGAGGCATACCCCGATCTCAAGGCGTCGGCCAACTTCCAGTCCCTGCAGGCCGAGCTCGCCGAGACCGAGAACAAGATCTCGTTTGCCCGCCAGTTCTACAACGACGCGGTCGCGACCCTCAACAGCCTCGTACGGACGATCCCGTGGTTGCTCTTCACCGGGATCGCCGGCGTGCAGGCGCGAGAGTTCTACGACGCCCCCGACGGCCAAGATGCCCCGCCCGCCGTCACCTTCTAACCCTCCCCACCTCGCTGACGGGTCAGTTTTTGTCTGGTGACGGGTCACTTGCTGGCCTCATCCCGCGTCAGAAGTGACCCGCCGGCAGACAACAAGTGACCCGTCAGCGTTAGGTGCGGAGGGTGGCGCCCAGCGATTCAGCCGCTGCGCTGATCGCCGCGTCCCTGGCCGACCTGATGTCATCGTCGGTCAGGGTGCGATCCGGCGCCCGCAGCCGAAGCGCGAAGGCCAACGACTTCTTGCCGTCGCCGACCTGGTCACCGACGTAGACGTCGAACAGCCGTACGGACTCGATCAGCGGGCTCGCGCCGGCCAACGCCCGTTGCACGCTCATCGCATGAACCATTTCGTCGACGATCAGCGCCAGGTCTTCCTTGGCGACGGGGTAGGCCGAGAACTCCGGCCGCGGTCCGACCTCGGGCGAGGCCGCGATCAGCGCATCGAGATCGACCTCCGCGGCGACCACGCGCGCCGGCAGCCCGTATGCCTTCAGGACCCGCGGGTGCAGCTCGCCGGCGTGGCCGATCGTCACACCGTCGAGGACGATCGCCGCGCATCTCCCGGGGTGCCACGGCATGGCCTGCGCCGGCTGGACCTCGACGTGGACATGCAGGACGTCGGCCAGGCGTTGGACGATCGCGATCGCGTCGGCCCATACGACCTGACGGCCGGGTCCGGCCCAGCCGGAGCGTATGCGCTCGCCGCTCATGACGAGCCCGACGTGATGTGGTTGTTCGGGTAGCGCCGCCGCAAAGGCCGCGATCTCCTGATCGGTCGGCCGGTCGGCGACGGTGTAGATCGGCGCCTCGACCTCGCCTGCCTTGGGCAGGAAGACCCGGCCGGTCTCGACGATGTGCACATCTGCGTGTCCGCGGCCGATGTTGAGGACGAGGCTCTTGAGCAGACCGGTCAACAATGTCGTCGTCATGCCGGGCTCTTCGGCCGAGAGCGGGTTCTCCAACAGCACCTGGCGACGACGCATGTCATCGGCCGGCAACCCGAGGCGGTCGAAGTCTGCGTTCCCGGCAAAGGGGAACGTCTTGACCTCGATCAGCCCATCGCCGGCGAGCGCGTTGCCGACCCGACGACGGAGCTTCTGCCCGGTCGTCAGGCCTCGTCCCGCCGGAGCAGTCGGCAGGATCGACGGCACCTTGTCGTAGCCGACGACCCGGAGCACCTCTTCGACCAGGTCGTTGGGGTCATTGAGATCGAATCGCCAGCTCGGCGGCGTCGCGGCCAGCGAGGCGTGGTCGAGCTCGACCGCGCAGCCGTTGCCTTCCAGTGCCTCGACCACCGTCTGCGCGTCGATGTCCACGCCGGACACCCGACTGGGCAGGTCGATCGCCATCTCGACGGCGGCCCGGGGCGCGGCAGTGCCGACGACGGTCAGCCCACCCTCGATCGTCCCCCCACCGTGCTCGACGAGCAGATCGGCGACTCGCTGCGTCGCGCGGGCCGGCAAGTCTGGATCGACGCCCCGTTCGTAGCGTTTGGATGCCTCCGACGGCAGCTTGTGGAGCCGTGCCGTACGGGCGATCATGGGCGCCTTCCAGTGCGCGGCCTCGATCAGGATGTCCGTCGTCGTCTTGGAGAGCTCGGTGTCCTCTCCACCCATGACCCCGGCCAGGCCGATCGGACCGCGGTCGTCGACGATCACGGTGTCCTCGATCGACAGCGAGCGCACCGTGCCATCGAGCGTCGTGAGCTTCTCGCCCTCGGTCGCACGCCGTACGACGATCGTGCCCCGCAGCTTGGCGCGGTCGTAACCGTGGATGGGGTGGCCGAGCTCGAGCATGACGTAGTTGGTCACATCGACGGCAAGCGAGATCGAGCGCATGCCGGCCTGCTCGATCCGCCGAGCCATCCAGCTGGGGGTCGGGAGGCTGGGATCGACTCCCGTGACGGCGCGAGCGGCGAAGACCGGGCAGGCATCGGAGTCGTCGACCCGGACTGGGTAGCCCTCCCCCACGCCGGCCACCTCGATGTCACCCGGGTCCGCGAAGTCGAGTCCATATGCCAGCGCGGTGTCGCGACCGACCCCACGCATCGACAACGCATAGCCGCGATCCGGGTTGACCTCGAGGTCGAGCACCTCGTCGCCGAGACCCAGGAGCGCGATCGCGTCGTCACCGGGCTCTGCGGAACCGTCGGCCAGCACGATGATGCCGTCGGCGTCGCCTGGCACGCCCAGCTCGGCGCCAGAGCAGATCATGCCGTCCGACACATGCCCGTACGTCTTGCGCGCAGCGATCTCTCCGCCCGGGATGAAGTCTGCGAGCGCGGGCAGGACCGTGCCGGGGAGGGAGACCACGACGAGGTCGCCCTCGACGAAGTTGTGGGCGCCGCAGACGATGCCGCGAGCCCCGTCGGCGTCGTTGTGCCCAGGTCCCACATCCACGCGGCACCAGTTGATCGTCTTGCCGTTCTTCTGCGGCTCCTTGGCGAGCGACCCGACCCGGCCGACGACCAGCGGTCCGCTGATGCCCGACGAGATGATCTCCTCGAGCTTGAGGTCGAACTCGGTCAACCGGGCCGCCAGCTGCACGGTCGTCACTGACTCGGGCAGCGCGACCAGCTCACGCAGCCACTTGACGGGTACTCGCATGCTCACCACCCCCACGTTTCAGAAACAGGGGCACGGTACGTGAGGGCGGTGAGCAGGCGCTCGTGGGTCCTGCCCCCTGCTCGCAGACCTCGCGGGGGTACCCCCAGCTGGCGCTCGCTCACAGCTCGACTCCGAACGGTTGGGTGAAGCGGATGTCACCATCGAACAGGTCGCGCAGGTCCGCAATGTCGTAGCGGGACGTGATCGTGCGGTCCAGGCCGATCCCGAACGCGAATCCGGAGTAGCGCTCCGGATCGACACCGCACGCGATCAGGACGCGCGGATTGACCACACCGCAACCACCCCACTCGACCCATCCCTCGCCCTTGCAGGTGCGGCAGTCCGCAACCTCGGCCGGCTCGTTGTGACAGACGTAGCAGAGCAGGTCCATCTCGGCGCTGGGCTCGGTGAATGGGAAGTATGACGGCCGGAACCGGGTCGTCATGCCGTCGCCGTAGATCGCCTGAGCGAAATGGTCGAGCGTGCCCTTGAGATGTGCCATCGACAGTCCCTCGTCGATCGCGAGGCCCTCGACCTGGTGGAAGACCGGCGAGTGCGTGGCATCCAGCTCGTCGGTGCGGAACACGCGACCGGGGCACACGATGTAGATCGGGGGTTCCCGGGTCAGCATCGAGCGTGCCTGGACCGGCGACGTATGCGTGCGCAGCACCATGGCCGCCCGCTCGGGAGTGACCCAGAACGTGTCCTGCATCGTGCGGGCAGGATGATCCGGTCCGAGGTTGAGCGCATCGAAGTTGAGCCACTCGGCCTCGACCTCGGGCCCCTCGGCAACCTCCCACCCCATCGCGACAAAGATGTCGCCCACGTGCTCCTGGATCGTGGTCAACGGGTGACGTGCTCCCGCGGGCGAGACATCCCAGGGCAGCGTGACGTCGACCGCCTCGGCTGCGAGCGCGCTCTCCTGCTCGACCGCCTCGACCTCGGCAGTCCTGGTCGTCAGCTCCTGGCTGATGGCTCCGCGGGCCTGGCCGACCCGCTGGCCGGCCTCCTTGCGGGCCTGGGGCGGGAGAGCGCCGATCTCACGGTTGGCGAGTGCCAGTGGCGAGCGGTCACCGACATGGTCGATGCGCACCTGCTTGAGCTCATCGAGAGTCATGGCGGCCGCGATCGCCGCAAGCGCCTCGTCGCGCATGCGCTCGACCTCATCGGCACGCAACGGGGTCACCTCGACGGGATCGTACGAGGAGTTGGGCGCGGACATACAGGCCTTCCGGAGGACATCGTGGTAGCGGGTTGGCAACCGCCTTGAGTTTATCGGTCGCGGTTGGGCCGGATCAGTCGGTCATCGTGTCGGGCTCGTTGATCGGGAACCAGACGCGGATCTGGGCACCGCCGCCCTCCGCGTCCTTGATCTCGATCGTGCCGCCATGCTGCTCGACGATGCCTCGCACGATGTACATCCCGAGGCCGCTGCCAGCGCCAGGCCCGGCGCGCCAGAACCGGCTGAACACCCGCTGGCGCATCTCTTCGGGAATGCCCGGGCCGTTGTCGTGGACCTGCAGCGACACCCCGCCCTGGAACTCGGGGTGCTGCGTGTTCTGCACAACCACCTCTCGCAGGCCGAAGCCGTGCCTCATCGCGTTCTCGACCAAGTTGGTCACGACCTGGGTGATGCGGTCGCTGTCACCCCAGATCAGCTCGAGGTCGTCACCGATGCTGATCCCGAACGGCTCGGTCGCTCCCCCCGACACATTGGTCAACACATGCCGCACGACCTCGTCGAGCTTGACCGGACCGCGCTTGAGCGTCAGACGACCAGCGTCGATGCGCGCCGCGTCCAGCAGCTCGGTGATGAGCCGACTCAGGCGGTCCGCGTCGGAGTCGACGGTCTCGAGCATCAGCTGGCGCTGCTCATCGGAGAACCTGTCCCACTTGGTCAGCAGGGTCGAGGTGAAACCCTTGATGCCGGTCAGTGGAGAACGCAGCTCGTGCGCGACCGTTGCGACGAGGTCGGAACGCTCGCGGTCACGCTGGTTGCGGACACGGGCGTTGCGTACGCTCACCACGACCCGCTGGACGGGCCCGGCCGGGCGATCACGCACGAGTGTCGCGGTGATGAGGTACTCGCTGCCCTTGGGCGACCACCAGGCCTGCTCGGAGATGCGGGTGCGGATCGCGATCCCGTCGTAGGGGTGGGTGCTGTCATACCAGGAGTTGCCGTTGAGGTCGTCGAACGGCACGGCCTGGTTGAGATGCATGCCCAACATCTCGTCGCCCTCGGCCCGAGCCATCGCGCGGACGCGCTTGTTGACGTACTCGACCGTCCCGTCAGCGCCGGCAATGATGATGCCGTCGGGGAAGTCGTCGAGGTCCATGGGTGCTGAATCTAGTACGAACGGACTTGTCGCGACGACCCCGAGCGCGGACTTCAGTCGATTGAGCGGGCCCGAGCCGACGCATAGAGACAGACTGCCGCAGCCGTCGCGAGGTTGAGGCTCTCGGCGCGACCGAAGATCGGCACCGAGACCACTCGGTCGGCCAGACCTCGCGTCGCCTCCGGCAGGCCCCGTGCCTCGTTGCCCATGAGCCAGGCGGTGGGTCGCGACAGGTCGAGGGTGTCGTCGAACAGGCTGACGTCTCCCCCGCCGTCGGCCGCCAGGACCTGGAGTCCGAGGTCCTGCAGGCGGACCAAGGTGCCCGGTGTGTCCCGGTCGGTCACGACCGGGAGATGGAACACGCTGCCCACGGTCGCGCGAACGGCCTTGGGGTTATAGGGGTCGACGCTGTCTCCGACGAACACGACTCCGTCGGCTCCGGCCGCATCGGCACAGCGGATCACGGCTCCTGCGTTGCCGGGATCACGTATGTCTGCGCACACCACGACGAACGTCGGATGCGCTGCGAGCAGAGTGTCGAGCGAATGATCGGGGATGCGGCAGCGCGCCACGAGCCCCTGCGGCTGGACCGTGTCGGCGATCGAGTCGACGACATCGTCGGTGACGACGTGCCACGGGACGTGACCCCGCTCCGCGACGACCCTCAGGTCGTCGTGCTGCGCGGTGCCGACCTCCGTCGCGAAGATCTCGACGACGGCGTCGGGCTCGGCGAGGCCCTCCCGCACGGCCTGCGGACCCTCGGCGATGAATTCGCCGGTCTCAGCCCGGAACGCACGAGTGGCGAGCCGCCGGGTGTGCTTCACACGTCCTGAACGGACGGTGAGCCTGTCGGGCGGACTCGCCACTGCGCTTCGGAATTCAGCTCTGCCGGGTTACCGCGGTCAGGCCGCGGCGCCGTCCTTGGGTGCGTTGACGTCGTCCGGGAGGTTGTCCTTCGCGGTCTGCACGAGGGCCGAGAACGCGGCCGGCTCGTGAACTGCGAGCTCGGCGAGGATCTTGCGGTCGACCTCGACACCCGCGGCCTTGAGGCCCTGGATGAAGCGGTTGTAGGTCATGCCTTCGGCACGCACCGCAGCATTGATGCGCTGGATCCACAAGCGACGGAAGTCGCCCTTCTTGGCCTTGCGGTCGCGGTAGCTGTAGACGAGCGAGTGTGTGACCTGCTCCTTGGCCTTGCGATAGAGCCGCGAACGCTGACCGCGGTAGCCCGCAGCGCGCTCCAGTGTCTGGCGGCGCTTCTTCTGTGCATTGACAGAGCGCTTGACGCGTGCCATCTCAGTTCTCCTTCAGAGTTTCGGTATGTCGGGGTGCGCCGCGGTCAGAGACCGAGCATCTTCTTCACGCGCGGTACGTCCGCCTTGGCGACGGCGGTCGAACCTTCGAGACGACGCTTGCGCGACGAGGACTTGACCTCGAGCAGGTGGCGACGGTTGGTCTGCTCCCGGCGCAGCTTGCCGCTGCCGGTGACCTTGACGCGCTTCTTCATCCCCGAGTGGGGCTTGAACTTCGGCATTTATGCCTCCATGTCTGGGTCGAGGTTCTCAGAACGTCGACGTGGCTTCTTGGGTGATGCAGTCTTTTGGGCGGCCTCGCGATGAGCCTTGACCTCAGCGGCCTCGGCATCCTTCTCGGCGACCTTTGCCGCGGTGCTCTTGACCTTCTCGGCCTTGACCTCGGCCTGGGCCTCGGACTTCTTCTTGTGCGGACCGAGGACCATCGTCATGTTGCGACCGTCCTGGCGGGCGTTGGACTCGATGAAACCGAGGTCCTCGACGTCAGCGGCGAGCCGCTGGAGCAACCGGTAGCCCAGCTCGGGGCGGTGCTGCTCGCGACCGCGGAACATGATGGTGATCTTGACCTTGTCGCCGGCCTTGAGGAATCGGACGACGTGACCCTTTTTGGTGTCGTAGTCGTGCTGATCGATCTTGGGACGCAACTTCATCTCTTTGATGATGGTGTTGGTCTGGTTGCGGCGGGACTCGCGAGCCTTCTGTGCCGTCTCGTACTTGAACTTGCCGTAGTCCATGAGACGGCAGACGGGCGGACGAGCTGTCGGAGCCACCTCGACAAGATCGAGATCAGCTTCCGCTGCCAGTCGCAGGGCATCTTCGATGCGGACGATGCCCACCTGTTCACCGCCAGGACCGACGAGGCGTACTTCGGGAACGCGGATTCGGTCGTTGACGCGCAGCTCTGTGGTGATGGATCCTCCTGAGATCGTGTGGGAGGCCAAGAAAAAATGGCCCCCGTACGAAACGGAAGCCACCGGAGGCATATTCCCGGAGGAACACGCCGTCGGCCGACCATCGGCAACCTCATCGATGTATCCGAGGTGCTTCTGACCGGCGTAACCCCAAGGTCGTGGACCAAGCAGGTGGGAGGTGGACCTCCACTTCGTCCTCAAGGATATCAGCGGGTGCGGTCGCAAGAGAAATCGGCGAGCGTTTCCTTCGTCGAAACACCTCTGACCCTCATCGGAAAACTGCGCGACCCATGCTGGGACCATGCTGTGGCGCGTACGTATGACATTGGTCGACCGACCGGGGATCCTGGCGGAGATCGCGGTGGAGTGTGGCCGCTGCGAGGTCAACATCCTCGGCCTCCAGGTCTTCCCCACGAGCCCGCGGGTCACCGACGAGTTCGTGGTCAGCGCCCCGGACGGCTGGACCGACGTCCAGGTCGCGGATCTCTTCGAGACCGCCGGCGGCGCGCAGGTTGCCGCCACACGGGTCAGCGACGAGGCTCTCGTCGACGCACCGACGCGCTATCTCCAAGGCGTGCACGAGGTGCTCGAGGAGGGCCGTGACGTCGAGTCCGTCCTGCGGGAGCTGCTCGAGACGGAACCGCCCGACGTCGCCGACTACTCCGGTCATGACGTGTTGGAGCTGTCCCGCCGCAGCGGGTCCGTGATCCGGATCAGCCGAGCCGTCCCGTTCACCGCCGTCGAACGGGCTCGCGCCCAGGCCCTGTTGTCACTTGTGAGCGATGCCGGCAGCGACACTCCCCTGATCTCGCCGTCGTCCGTGCAGCCGCTCGTTCCGGTGGTGCGCGAGTCGACGCTCTCCGACATCGAAGCCGTCGCGACGCTGCACGAGCGGTGCAGCATCGCGACGCTGTACGAGCGCTACCAGGTACCACTTCGGATGCCGATGACGACCCGCATGGCTCGGCGCCTGGTGGCCCCCGAGTCCGGACTGGCGCTGGTCGTCCAGGTCGGCTCCGACGTCGTGGGTCACGGCGTGCTCGAGCTCGTCGAGGCGGTGTGGACGTTCCAGCTCCTGATCGAGGACGCGCGGCAGGGTCAGGGACTCGGCACGCTCCTGATCAAGCAGGCAGCCGGACGAGCCAAGGCCCAGGGGGCGGCGCGGTTGACTCTCATCACGGCCGGCTCGAACGACAAGCTGCTGCGAGCCGTGGGCAATGCCGGCTTCGTCGCCCGGGTGGAGCGCCACGACGGGAATGTCCAGATCACGGTTCCGCTGTCGGCTGTGCGTGCGATCGCCACCGGCTGAAGCGATCAGCTCACTCACTCAGGTGATCCAGACCGCTCCGGCGTCGCTCCGCACGAGGCGGTGTCCGGCGGCGAGGTGCTCGACGTCTGCCGTCTCGATCACTGCGAAGGTGTCGTTGGCGAGGTCGAGCAGGATCGCTCCAGCACCTTCGTCCAGGGCTGCCCTGGCGGCATCCCGACCCCGGATCGGCACGGGCCGGGCCTGAGGGTCCCACGCAGCCAGCGTGGTGATGCTGCTGAATGCGAGCAGCCCCTGTCGTCCGTCGGCCCCCGTCATCAGCACGGCGGCCATGTCGGCGTTCTTGTCACCATCTGCCGGCACCTCGCCGAGCAGCGCGACGATCGGCACGAACACCCGGGCGTCACCCAGGGCCATCAGCACGTCGAGGTCGTCGCCGAATGCCGCGGCGAGCGCGGGTTCGACCGCGCCGTCGTCGTCGGGGAACTGGGGCTCGGCGAGCGTACGACCGTGGTTCATGCCGCGAGCCGACCGCGGAGGTAGGTCACGGCCTCGCGGGCGTAGCCCCCGTCGGAGCCCTGGATCCCGAACAGGATCACCCGTTCGTCATCGTTGGTGACCAGCGTCGGCCACGGCGCGCCGGTGTTCATCGCGAAGCCCTTGATGCTGGACCACGGGATGTGGTGGCGGCGATAGCCGTTGAGCACCTCGACGCCCGCGTCATCGGCCCGGACGAAGCTGCGTCCGATGCCGTGCAGCAGCGTCAGCACGGCCAAGATGATGATCCACAGCGTGACGGTCTCGGCGGGAGTGAACGAGATCTCGTCGGGCAGCGACAGGCCGATCACGAAGGTGAGCACCAGCAGGATGACCGCGACCGCGTAGGCCACGACGCGGGTCCCGCCGGGTCGGAAGGTCCTCAGATCCGGCACGCCAGGATGTCCGTCACGAGGATGCCGCGGGCGCCGAGCTCGTAGAGTCCGTCCATGACCTTCTGGGCAGTGTCGCGAGGCACCATCGAGCGCACTGCGACCCACCCTTCGCGATGAAGGGGTGAGACCGTCGGCGACTCGATGCCGGGCGTCAGCTCGACCGCCCGATCGACCTGCTCGACCCGGATGTCGTAGTCCATCATGACGTAGGTCCGCGCGACGAGGACCCCGTCGAGACGACGCTTGAACACCGCGAATCCTTCGGGTTCGGGGGCACCCTGGCGGGTGATCAGCACTGCCTCGGACGAGAGGATTGGCTCACCGAAGACCTCGAGATCGGCCTGCCGAAGGGTGCTGCCGGTCTCGACGACGTCGGCGATCGCGTCAGCGACCCCCAGGCGTACCGAGGACTCCACAGCGCCGTCGAGCCGCACCACGTCCGAGCTGATGCCACGCTCGGCGAGCCACGCCTCGACGATGCCGGGGTATGAGGTGGCGATGCGGGCGCCGGCAAGGTCCTCGACGGCCGACATCGCGCCGATCGGTGCGGCGAATCGGAAGGTCGAGGCACCGAAGCCCAGCGCGATGTTCTCGGTCGCGTGTGCCTGTGAGTCCAGCAGCAGGTCGCGGCCCGTGATGCCGACGTCGAGGGTCCCTTCGCCGACGTAGATCGCGATGTCGCGCGGTCGGAGATAGAAGAACTCGACGTCATTCTCGGGATCGAGCGTGACGAGGTCCTTGGCGTTGCGCCGCTGGCGGTAGCCCGCCTCGGTCAGCATCTGGGCGGCCGACTCGGCGAGTGCGCCCTTGTTGGGTACGGCGATCTTGAGCATGGGTTCTCTTCTCAAAGGTTCTGTGACGGACGGCAGAGGCACGGATCGGCGCGCGCCCCGGGAAGGGGGCGTGGGCCGGCCCGTCACAGATGCGCGTAGACGTCGTCGAGCGTGAGGCCGGAGGCGATCATCATGACCTGGGCGTGATAGAGCAGCTGGCTGAGCTCCTCGGCGGCCCGCTCGGCACCTTCGTGCTCCGCCGCCATCCACGACTCGGCAGCCTCCTCTACGAGCTTCTTGCCGATCGCGTGCACGCCAGCATCGAGCTCAGCGACGGTGCGCGAGCCCTCGGGGCGGCTGGCTGCCTTGTCTGACAGCTCGGCGAAGAGTTGATCGAAGGTCTTCATCGCAGAGCAGTCTATCGGCGACGTCAGCCGAGCGTGCGCAGGAGGTTCCAGGTGGACAGCGCCGCCTCGACCGCCTCGCGGCCCTTGTCCTCCTGGCTGTCGGGCAGCCCGGCGCGCTCGAGCGCCTGGTCCTCGTCGTCGCAGGTCAGCAGCCCGAAACCGATCGGCACCCCGGTGTCGAGGGCAACCCGGGTGAGCCCGTCGGTCGCGGACGCCGAGACATACTCGAAGTGCGGTGTGTCGCCCCGGATGATCACCCCGAGGGCGATGACTGCGTCGAAGCCCTGGCGGGCGTAGGCCTGACACAGGATCGGCAGCTCAAACGATCCCGGTGCCCGGATGAGCGTGACGTCGTCGACATTGGCGTCCTTGAGCGCGCCCTCGGCGCCTGCGATCAGCCCGTCCATGACCTCGGTGTGCCACCGCGACGCGATCACCGCCACCCGCGCGCCGGCTCCGTCGACGAACAGCGTGGGCGCCCCAGGAGTGCTCATGAGATGTCCCCCAGGCCGGGCAGGTCGTGGCCCATGCGCTCGGCCTTGGTCTGCAGATAGCGCAAGCTGTCCTCCGTGGGGGCGATTCTGAGCGGCAGGCGCTCGCTGATCTTCACACCGTACGCCTCGAGGGCGATGGTCTTGTCCGGATTGTTGGTCAAGAGCCGGGCCGATGTCACGCCGAGGTCGCGCAGGATCTGCGCTCCGGCAGCGTAGTCTCGCTCGTCCTCGCCGAATCCCAGCTGCAGGTTGGCATCCACCGTGTCGGTGCCTCGGTCCTGCAGGGCATAGGCCTGCAGCTTGTGCAGCAGCCCGATGCCACGGCCCTCGTGGCCCCGGAGGTAGACGACGATGCCTGCGCCGGCCGACGTGATCTCGGTCAAGGAGAGCTCGAGCTGCGGGCCACAGTCGCAGCGCCGTGAGCCGAAGACGTCGCCGGTCAGGCACTCGGAGTGGATGCGGGTCAGCACGTCCTCGGTGCCTGGGTCTCCGTAGACCAGGGCGATGTGCTCCGAGCCCTCGATCGAGTCGCGGTAGCCATGCGCCGTGAACTCGCCGAACTCGGTCGGGAGGCGGGTCGTCGCCAGCCGGCGGACCTGCGTCTCGTGCAATCGGCGATGGACCTGCAGGTCCTCGATCGAGACCAGTGCAATGCCGTGCTCGTCCGCAAACTCGCGCAGGGCCGGGGCGCGCATCAGCGTGCCATCGTCGTGGAGCACCTCGCCGATCACGCCGGCCGGGGTCAGACCCGCGAGGCGCGCGAAGTCGACTGCGGCCTCGGTGTGGCCGGCCCGCTCGAGCACTCCCCCCTCCTTGGCCCGCAGCGGCAGGATGTGCCCCGGCTGGTTGAGCTCGAACGGCTCGGTCGCCGAATCCGCGAGGACGCGGCACGTTCGAGCACGGTCCGCGGCCGAGATGCCGGTCGTGATGCCGTCGCGGGCGTCGATCGAGATCGTGTAGGCCGTGCGCATCATCTCGCGGTTGTGCGGGGTCATGAGCGGGATCGCCAGCCGGTCGAGGATCTCACCCGTGATGGGTGCGCAGATCAGGCCGCTGGAGTAGCGGACGAGGAAGGCCATCAGCTCCGGCGTCGCCTTGCTGGCAGCGAAGATGATGTCACCCTCGTTCTCGCGGTCCTCATCGTCGACGACGACGATCGCCTTGCCATCGCGGAAGTCCGCGACGGCCCGTTCGATGCTGTCCAGCCTGACGCTCATGCTGTCTTCCCTTCTGCTTGGGCGCCCAGGAGGCGCTCGACGTACTTGGCGAGGATGTCGACCTCGAGATTGACCCGGTCGCCCGGAGCCTTGGAGCCGAGAGTGGTCTCGGCGAGGGTCGTGGGGATCAACGAGATCGAGAACCACGGCTCGCTCGTGTCCGATTCTTGGCGATCCACGACCTCGACGACGGTCAGCGACGTGCCGTCGACTGTGACCGATCCCTTCGCGACCAGATATCTCGCCAGCTCCGGCGGCAGGCCGATGCGGACGACCTCCCAGTGCTCGCTGGGGGTGCGGTCGATGACCCGGCCGGTCCCGTCGACGTGCCCTTGGACGATGTGCCCGCCGAGACGCGCCCCGGCCTGCGTCGCCCGCTCGAGGTTGACCTCGTCGCCGACCCGCAGATCGCCCAGTGAGGTCTTGTCGAGCGACTCCTTCACGACCTCCGCCGCGAAGGTACCTGCGTCCTGCGCCATGACGGTCAGGCACACCCCGCTCACGGCGATCGAGTCGCCGTGATGCGCATCGGACGTCACCAACGGGCCGCGGATCGTCAGGCGTAGGGAGTCGCCGAGATCCTCGACAGAGATGATGGTGCCCTTCTCCTCGATGAGTCCGGTGAACATCAGTCGAAGTCCTCTCGCTGCATACGGCCTGGGGTCCCGATGATGCGGATGTCGGGACCGATCATCGTCAGGTCGTGGATGTCGATTGGGCGCAGGTCGGCGAGTGTCGTCGCCTCGCCCTCGAGCGCGGCGCGACCCGAACCCAGCATCGCCGGCGCGATGTAGCCGATGACCCGGTCGATGACCCCCGCGTTCCAGAAAGCGCCCGCGAGTCGGGGGCCGCCCTCGAGCCAGATGTGCCGGATCTGGTTGTCGACGAGCTTTTGCAGCACGACCGCGGGATCGCGCGACTGCACCAGGAGGGTCGGGGCGACCCGGTCGAACACCCGGTAGTAGTTGGGGATCTTCGTCTCCCCCACGACGACCCGCAGAGGCTGCTGGTCATACGGCAGCGGGATGTCCTTGTCGTCCCGCACCGAGAGTCGCGGGTCGTCGGCCAGCACGGCGCCCGTGCCCGCGACGATCGCGTCGGACTCGGCGCGGAATGTCTGCACATCGCGGCGAGCCTCATCACTGGTGATCCACTTGCTCGTGCCGTCAGGGGCCGCGCTCAGCCCATCGAGGGTCGCGGCATATTTCCAGGTCACGAAGGGGCGTCCGGAGGTGACGGCGAACGTCCACTCCAGGTTGAGGTCGGTCGCCTCCTCACCCAGTACCCCGGTCTCGACCCCGATGCCCGCGGCACGGAGGCTCTTGGCGCCGCCCGCAGCCGAGCGGTCGGGGTCGATCTGGCCAAACACCACCCGCGCCACGCCAGCGTCGATCAGCGCCTGGGCACACGGTCCGGTACGTCCGGTGTGGTTGCACGGCTCGAGTGTCACGACCGCCGTGGAGCCGCGAGCCGAGTCACCCGCCTGGGTCAATGCGTCGATCTCGGCGTGTGGCGTCCCGGCGCCACGATGCACACCAACAGCGATCTCCGAACCGTCGGGCGACAGCAGCACGCAGCCGACCCGCGGATTGGGCAGCGTACGTGTGACAGTGCGGGCCTCGGCGAGGGCGCGTCTCATCGCGCTGATCTCAATCTCGGTTGCCATGCAGTCCTCCGGGTGTGATCCGCTCACGCGTCCCGGGGTCAGTGGCGTCCTTCATGGCGCGACCGTCACGTGGGGAGTGCCCACTTACGGTCCCGATCTTCGGGACACAGCGCTCCTACCATCCGGACTTTCACCGTCGGCGCCGGAATTCCACCGGCTCAACCGTTGCCTCGAACTGCAAGGCCGCGGGTCGCGGACTGTCACCGCCGGTTCGGAATTGCACCGACCCCGGAGCACGCAAGCACTTCTGCTCGTTGACCCGAGTCTAGCCCGTCGCTCCGATCAGTGAGTGTGACGTCCGGCATGCGTCCGGAGCTGGGCAACCATGCCGTCCGGGTCGTCTGCGCTGAACACCGCAGAGCCGGCCACGAAGACGTCGGCCCCGGCCTCGGCGCATCGCTCAATCGTGTCGAGGGACACTCCCCCGTCGACCTGGAGCCAGATGTCGCCCCCGTGCTTGTCGATGAGCCTGCGGGCCCGCTGGATCTTGGGCAAGCAGATGTCGAGGAACTTCTGGCCGCCGAAACCGGGCTCCACCGTCATGATCAGCACCATGTCGAGCTCGGGGAGCAGATCCTCGTATGGCTCGATCGGCGTCGCGGGCTTGAGCGCCATCGAGGCGCGCGCGCCGTTGGCACGGATCTCGCGCGCGAGGCGTACCGGCGCCTTGGCCGCTTCGACATGGAAGGTGACACTCCCGGCCCCGGCTTCGATGTAGGCAGGCGCCCATCGGTCGGGATCCTCGATCATGAGGTGCGCGTCGATGGGTTGCACGGCGACCTTGGCGAGCGCCTCGATGACCGGGACACCCAACGTCAGGTTGGGCACGAAATGGTTGTCCATCACGTCCATGTGCAGCCAGTCCGCGCCGGAGATCCGGGCGGCTTCGGCCTCGAGGTTCGCAAAGTCGGAGGCCAACATGCTCGGGGTGATCTGGATGCCCATGCGGCCAGCGTAGTGGGAGACTGTCGGGACTCAGGAACGCGGCGCGCGGCCTGACCAGGCCAGGTCCCGTCAGGTCAGCTTCGACGGATCAAGGCGCAGAACATCGCATCGGTGCCGTCGATGTGGGGCCACCACTGCTGAGTGGTCTCCACATCGACGTCGTCGCGCCCGGCGGTGACGGCATCGACCACACCGCGGGTCTCGCGCAGATGCGGCGAGCAGGTCGCGTAGACCACGACGCCCCCAGGCCGTACGAGCTCCAGTGCCCGCCCGAGCAACGCGAGCTGCAGGGGCACGAGGTCGTCGAGATCGGCCTCCGACCGGCGCCAGCGCGACTCGGGCCTGCGGCGAAGCGCTCCGAGTCCGGTGCAGGGCGCGTCGACCAGGACCCGGTCGAAGGAGCCCTGCTCCCACGGGCCGTACCGGCCGTCGGCCGTCGTCACCTCGACGTTGTCCAGCAGGCGTACGCCTTGACGGACGAGCTGGGCGCGGTGCTCAAGCACCTCGTTGGCCACGAGACTGGCGCCGCGCCGCGCCGCGAGAGCTCCCAGCAGGGCGGCCTTGCCGCCCGGCCCTGCGCACAGGTCGAGCCACCTGGTGTCCTGGCCCTCGACCGGTGCCTCGGCAAGGCTGATCGCTACGAGCTGCGAACCCTCGTCCTGGACGCCGGCGCGGCCGTCGCGAACCTGTGGGATCGCGCCGGGGTCCCCGCCCTCGTCGAGGATGCGGGCATACGGCGAGAGCTTGCCGGTGCTGCCGGGCAGGTCGTCCGGCTCGCTGAGCCCGGGGCGGGCCACCAACGTGACCCTCGGCGGTGCGTTGTCGGCGGCCAGGAGCTTGTCGATCTGGGCGGCGTGCCCACCGAGCGCCTCCCGCAGGGCGGTCACGATCCACAGCGGGTGCGAGGTGCTGACGGCGCGGGCCTCGTCACCCTCGAGACCAGCCGTGATGACCGCGAGCCAGCCAGCGAGATCCTTCTGGCCGATCTTGCGCAGGAGAGCGTTGGCGAAGTGCACCGGCTTGTGGCCGATCTCCCGGCGAACGATGTCGACCGTCGTCGAGACCGCAGCGTGGGCCGGAACCCGCATGTTGAGCAGCTGGTGCGTGCCGAGCCGGAGCGCGTCGAGGACTGGCGGATCGATCGACGCGAGTCCCTTGCTGGCAACCGTGCCGATGATCGCGTCGTAAGTGCCCTGCCGGCGGATCGTGCCGTGCACGAGCTCGGTCGCGAAGGCCGCGTCACGGCCCTCGATCCGGTGCTCGGCGAGCATCGCCGGCAGCACCAGGTTGACGTAGGCGTCGCGCTCGGCCACGGCACGCAGCACATGGAAGGCGATCGCCCTGGACGGATCGGTCATGCCGCCCCTCCGCGAACTAGTTGGCGCTCGTTCATGCGAACGCCGCGCCGTCAGCGAAGGTTGTCCCGCGCGCCCAGTCCGGTGCTGGCATGCGCTTCTTGCCGACGGCTTGAACGTCGCCGAGGACCAGGTCCGTGGTGGTCGTCCCGACTCGAACCTCGTGCTTGCCGATCCGCAGCTCTCCGGGCACCAGGGTGCGCTCGTCGGTGACCGTGGCCGGCCCGATCTTGACTCGTACTGCATCTGCGCCACCGGCCGCCGGGTCCAGCACTGTCCACGCACCGGGCGCCGGAGTACAGCCGCGAATCTGTCGGTCGATCGCGAACGCTGGGCGGGCCCAGTCGATCCGAGCCTCGGCGGTCGTGAGCTTGGGGGCGTAGGAGATGTTGTTCTCGGGTTGCGGGACGGCGGCGATGTCACCGTCCTCGATGTGGTCGACGACGTCGACGAGCAGCTTGCTGCCCCAACCGGACAATCGCTCGAGGAGCTCGGCGGTCGTGTCATCCTCGCGGATGCGCTCGGTGATCGAGCCGAGGACCGCTCCGGCATCGAGCTCCTCGACCAGGCTGAACACCGTCGCCCCGGTCACCTCGTCGCCGGCCATGATCGCACGTTGGACCGGGGCTGCGCCCCGCCAGGACGGGAGCACCGAGAAGTGCAGGTTGATCCAGCCGTATTGCGGGATGTCCAGCGCCTCGCGGCGGATCAGCGCGCCGTAGGCGACAATCGGGATGCAGTCCGGTGCGAGCTCGCGCAGGCGGGACAAGAAGTCCGGATCGGAGGGCTTGGCCGGTTTGAGCACCTCGATGCCATGTGCAGCAGCTGCCTGGGCCACGGGTGACGGTGCCAGGCTTCGGCCGCGGCCGGAGGGCGCATCGGGGCGTGTCAGCACCGCGATCACGTCATGACGGCTTGCGACGAGCGCCTCGAGGGTCGGGAGGGCAGTCTCGGGCGTACCAGCAAAGACGACTCTCACGGCGACGAGTCTAGGCGCCACCCCCGCGCCACCCCGGAGCGGTGCGTCAGCGCCCACGCGCGGCGCGCGGCGATGCGTTGGCGGCCCCGCCCGACACATTCCTGCACGCCAGCGCACCGCTCCCCGGAGTCAGAGGGTCGGGGGGTCGACCTGGATGCGCAGGCCGGGCATCTTGGCGGCGCTGCGCTCCGCGGCCAGGGCAGCGAGGGCCCGCGCCAGCGCCGCGCCCTCACGACGGGGAGCTCGCAGGATCAGCCGCTCTCCCGCCTCGGCTGAGCGGGGATCCGCCGGCACCGGACCGAGGATCTCGGTGTGGGGGGTCCACTCTCGCTGGGCAAGCTCCACCAGCACGTCATCCGGACCACCCACCGTGACCAGCCGCGCGGTCGGCGGCAGGTGCGTCTCGGCGCGGCCCGCGAGCTCTCGGGCGGCAAAACCGGCCGGGTCGGCGCGGACCAGCGCCTGCAACGTCTGGGCGTCACCGATCGCGACGGCCTTGGCGCCGGGTCCGGCGAGCGCCAGGGCGTTGAACCAGCGCCGGTGAGACTCCTCCTCGACGCGTACGTCCGCGCGCGCGAGCATGAGCCACGTGTCGAGCAGGATCACGACGTCGTAGCCGCCCTCGACGCGAGGCTCGGCGCCGGGGGTCGAGAGCACCAGTCGGCGGCCGGGCACGACGTTGTCCACTATCGTCTGGCCGCCCGAGGTCACGACCTCACGGTCGGGAAATGCGCGGGCGAACTCCTCAGCCGTCCGGAGCGCCCCGACAACCGGAGAGCGCAGCTCGGTGCCGCTGCATGATGGGCACGCCCATGGAGAGGCTCCCTGCCCACACCAGCGACAGGTGATCGGCGCGGCCGCCGAGCTCTGCCCGAGCGGGCCGTGACAGGTCGTGCACCGTGCCGCCTCGCGACAGGTCTGGCACGAGAGCGACTCGCGGTAGCCGCGGCGCGGGACCTGCACGAGCACCGCTCCTTCGGCTGCTCGGATCGCCCGGAACGCCTCCTGCGGGAGCCTCACGGGAGCGGCCCCGTCGGTCGACCCGTCCGTGACGGTGAGCCGTGGCCAGGCGCGGCGGCGCTCGCGCTGCTCGGCGACCAGCTCGGTGCACCATCCGCTGTCGATCACCGACTGCCCCTCGGCCGTTCGCGCGTATCCGCCGATCAACACTCCGGTGTCCTGAGCCGCGGCGCGGACCAGCAGGACCTCGCGGGCATGTGGATAGGGCGACCTGGGCTCGGCGAAGAGGTCGTCTCCGTCGTCCCACATCGCGACGAGCCCAAGATCCGCGATCGGGGCGAAGGCCGCGGCCCGAGTGCCGAGCACGACCTGCACCTCACCCCGGGACGCTGCGAGAAATGATCGATAGCGCTCGGCCGGTGGTTGCGAAGCCGTCAGCGACACGTGCCGGCCTCACCCAGGACCTCGGTGAACACCGCGTCCCACCGAGCGACGTCGCGCACATCCGGGACGCACACGACCGCACCCCGGCCCGATCCGAGGGTGGCCAGCACTGCCTCAGCAACGAGCTGAGCGGCGTCTGGGCCTGGCACTGCGGTCAACCAGGCCCGGGGCCGTTCGCCCGCTCGCAGCGCAGCCACGAAGCCGAGCCCGTGGACGTATGTCTGCCAGCCGGCGACGCTGCCGACCGGCAGCGTGCCCCCCGCCGGCGCACCGTGCGCCGACTCGGCGCGGGCATGCCTCGGAGGAATCGCCAGCCGCAACACGTCACCGAGTGTCCCGGCATAGCGATCGGCGACCGCTCGCGCCAACGACAGCACTTCGGGGTGCAGGACCGGCTCGGCAGAGACCACCTTGGCGAGGAAGGCCAGCTGTCCCCCGTGGTCGGAACCAGCCCCTCGTTGGACCACGAAGCCGTCGACCAGGCGACCGGCGAAGCGGACCTTGACCCGGCACCCGGGCACGGTCATCGCGTCGAGCTCCTGCGGGACGAGGTAGTCGAAATAGCGGTCGAGGTGAGCCAGCCCCGTGTCGACCACCACCTGCGCGACCGGCAGCAGAGGAGCCGCTATGACAGCGGGCTTGGTCTTGAGCCTGCGCGACCGGGCCGGAGGCGCCGAAGGGACCAGAGCGAGCTGCTCGGGTTCCTCGTCGCTGTTCACCGTGTAGTTCTACCAGCCGCCACCCACACTCCCTCTGCGGCAGACTGTGACGGACAGAGAGGGACACACTGCCTGGGAGTTCCATGACGGACGGCTACAGACCAACAGCTCGCTTCCACGATCTCGATGTCGGTCCGGATCACCTGCAGTCGCTCATGCCGTTCGACGGCGTCGCGATGTCGTGGCGGCGCGGACCTGACGACACGGCCTACTTCTTCTTCTCCGTCCCGCCCCAGGTGATGTGGCTGCCGCCGGATGACTTCGACTGGTCACGGGTCGACGCCAGGCGGGTGCGTGAGAACGCCGCGGGACGACGCTGGCTCGATGTCGGCGTCCTGGTCGTGTGCCGGCGGTTCGTCGGCGAGGAGATCGGACCGGGTTCGACCAAGATGGCGGTCAACCTCGCCGTGATCATCGACGACCGACTCGGAGACCTCGACACTGTCGACTTCGGCATGGTCGAGATGATCGCCGTGTGCCACCTCACGATGCAGCCGCGTGCTGACCCCGAGGTGGAGCGGCCGGCGGGGCCCGCGCGCGCAGAACAGCCCCCGCCGAAGCGAGGGCTGTTCAGACGGAACGGGTGAGGATCAGGCGCCGGCAGCGGCCTTGAGAGCGTCCGCCCGGTCGGTGGTCTCCCACACGACTCCCGGGAGCTCGCGGCCGAAGTGGCCATAGGCAGCGGTCTGCGCGTAGATCGGCTTGAGCAGGTCGAGATCACGGATGATCGCGGCCGGCCGCAGGTCGAACACCTCGAGAACGGCTTCGCGGATCTTCTCGACCGGTACGGTCTCGGTGCCGAATGCCTCGACGTAGAAGCCGACCGGGTGTGCCTTGCCGATCGCGTAAGCGATCTGCACCTCGACCTTCGAGGCCAGGCCGGCGGCAACGATGTTCTTGGCGACCCAGCGCATGGCGTATGCCGCCGAGCGGTCAACCTTGCTCGGATCCTTGCCGGAGAACGCGCCGCCGCCGTGGCGGGCGTAGCCGCCGTAGGTGTCGACGATGATCTTGCGTCCGGTCAGACCGACGTCGCCCATCGGGCCGCCGATGACGAACTTGCCGGTCGGGTTGACCAGGAGCCGGTAGTCCGAGGTGTCGATGTCGAAGCCCGCGAGGATGACATCGACGACGTGCTTCTTGATGTCGGCAGCCAGCTGCGAGTCCAGGTCGATGCCGTCTTCGTGCTGCGTCGAGAGCACGACGGTGTCCACGCGGACGGGCTTGTCATTGTCGTCGTACTCCACCGTCACCTGGGTCTTGCCGTCGGGACGGAGGTAGGGCAGCGTGCCGTCCTTGCGGACCGCCGTGAGCTGCTCGGCGAGCCGGTGGGCGATCGTGATCGGCAGCGGCATGAGCTCAGGGGTCTCATCACACGCGAAGCCGAACATCAGGCCCTGATCGCCGGCGCCCTGCAGGTCCAGCGGATCTGCCGAGCCCTCGGTGCGACCCTCGAACGCGGTGTTGACGCCCTGGGCGATGTCGGGAGACTGGGCATCGAGCGTGATCTGCACGCCACAGGACGCACCGTCGAAGCCCTTGACCGAGGAGTCATAGCCGATCTCGAGAACCCGGTCACGGGCGATCTTGGCGATGTCGGCGTAAGCCTCGGTGGTGACCTCGCCACCCACGACGATCAGACCCGTCGTGATGAACGTCTCGCAGGCCACCCGGCTCTTGGGGTCCTGGGCCAGCAGGGCGTCGAGGACGCTGTCGCTGATCTGGTCGGCGATCTTGTCCGGGTGACCCTCGGTCACGGACTCGGACGTGAAGAAGCGGCTCACTTTTTCTCCTGGGTTGATGGCTGTAAAGCATTCTAACGAGCGATGTGCCCGGCGGTCCCGGTCAGTCCAAGCGCTGGACCACAGCGTCCCAGATCACGTGCGCGAGCTGGATCTTGGGCCCGTGCGAAATCTCGTCGACCGTGCCGTCGGCGCCGAGGATGACCGCCTCGTTGTCGTCCTGACCGAACACCTTGCCGGCACTGACGTCGTTGACCACCAGGAGGTCACAACCCTTGCGTGCGAGCTTGGCGCGTGCGTGCTCGATCACGCTGGCGTGGGCGTCGCCGGTCTCCGCGGCGAAGCCGACGATGACCGGGCGCTTGCTCGTGCGAGCCTTGACGAGCTCGACGAGGATGTCGGGATTCTCGACCAGGCGTATGTCCGGGGCGAGCCCGTCGGCAGTCTTCTTGATCTTGGAATCGACCCACTCGGCCGGGCGGAAGTCCGCGGGCGCCGCGGCCATGACCACCGCATCAGCGTCCGCCGCGGCGAGATGCATCTGCTGCCGCAGGTCCTCGGTGCTCACGACGGGCACGAGATCGACCCCGGCCGGATCAGGCAGCGAGACATTGGCCGCCACCACGGACACACGGGCGCCGCGGGCCACGGCTGCCTCGGCGAGTGCATAGCCCTGGCGACCCGAAGAACGATTGCCGATGAACCGGACCGGATCGAGGAACTCGCGGGTGCCGCCGGCTGAGATGACGACATGCTTGCCGGCCAGGTCCTGCGGGCGTCCCTCGAGCACCTGGAGGGCAGCAGCAAAGATCTCCGCTGGCGCGGGCAGCCGTCCCTTGCCCGAGTCGGTGCCGGTCAATCGGCCGACCGCCGGTTCGATCACGACATGTCCACGGGAGCGCAGGATCTCGACATTCGCCTGCGTGGCGTCGTGTTCCCACATCTCGGTGTGCATCGCGGGGGCGAAGATGACCGGACAGCGGGCCGTGAGCAGGGTGTTGGTCAAGAGGTCGTCGGCGAGGCCGTGCGCGGCCTTGGCCAGGATGTTCGCCGTCGCCGGAGCGACCAGCACGAGATCAGCACTCTGGCCGATGCGTACGTGCGCCACCTCATCGACGTGCTCGAAGACACCGCTCTGGACGGGTCTGCCGCTGAGCGCCTCCCACGTGGCGGCGCCGACGAAATGGAGCGAGGAGGCGGTGGGCACGACCCGGACGCGGTGTCCGGACTCGGTGAACAGACGAAGAAGCTCGGCGGCCTTGTAGGACGCGATGCCACCGGACACGCCGAGAACGATCTCTGTCATGTCACCCCCGCCGCCAAAAACCCACGATATGGCGGTGGTGAGATGAGACCTGGATGACTCGCTCGCTGGCGCTCACTCATGTCACCCCCGCCGCCAAAAACCCACGACACGGCGGTGGTGAGATGAGACCTGGATGACTCGCTCGCACATGTCCGCGCCTCGGGGCTCAGGCCTTGCCGGCCGCTGCCTCGACCTCGGGATCGATGTCCTCGACCGTCAGCAGGTCCGCGTTGATCTCGCGCAGCGCGATCGAGAG
This sequence comes from Aeromicrobium sp., assembly GCF_037719875.1. Classification (GTDB taxonomy): domain Bacteria; phylum Actinomycetota; class Actinomycetes; order Propionibacteriales; family Nocardioidaceae; genus Aeromicrobium. Next base: position 37,436 of record NZ_JBBJMJ010000014.1, read on the forward strand.
GGGCTTTTCCTGCACTCCGGTCTCCAGGAGCGGGCCGACATACTCCAGCAGACCCTCACCGAGCTGCGAGTAGTAGGCGTTGATCTGGCGCGCACGCTTGGCGCTGTAGAGGACAAGCTTGTACTTGCTGTCCGCCTTCTCGAGCAGGTCGTCGAGCGGCGGGTTGGTGATGCCGATGGCGACCGAGCGTGTCGTGGACACAGATGACCTCACAAAGAATGTTTCCGGGGTGGTGTTCGACTAAGAACGTGACCGACTCGTGCCGGACCTGAACAAGTCTACCAATTCTTCGCAAGCAGTCTCGACATCGGTGTTCACGATCGTCACATCGAACTCCGGCTCCGCCGCCAGCTCTGTATGAGCGGTGCTCAGCCGTCGCTCGCGTTCGGCGGGCCCCTCGGTTCCTCGGCCGACCAGTCGGCGTTCAAGCTCCTCCCAGCTCGGCGGTGCGAGAAAGCACATCAAGGCTCCAGGCATCCGCTCGCGGACTTGACGAGCACCCTGCAGGTCGATCTCGAGCAGCGCCGGCGTGCCCTCACCCAGACGCTGCTCGACGGCGGCGCGGGGAGTCCCGTATCGAGCGGCCCGGTGGACGACGGCCCACTCCAGCAGGCCGTCCTCGGCGACGAGTTGATCGAACTCCTCATCGGAGATGAAGTGATAGTGGACACCGTCGATCTCTCCAGGGCGGGCGGGCCTGGTCGTGACAGAGACCGAGATCCAGATCTCGGGGTGACTGCGGCGTACGCACGCAGCCACGGTGCCCTTGCCGACCGCTGTGGGTCCGGCGAGGACGACGAGTCGAGAAGGGGGTGCGACGGGTGCGGCCGACCCGTCAGGCACGGCCAGAGCGGCCTGTTCGATCCGCGAACTCCGCGATCAGCGCCTTGACCTGATTGGCACCCAGACCCCGTAGCCGGCGGCTGTCGGCGATGCCGATGCGGTCCATGATCTCCTGCGCGCGCACCTTGCCAACACCCGGCATCGACTGCAGGAGGTCGATGACCTTCAGCTTGGCGATGACCTCATTGGCCCGCGACTCCTGGATGACCTCGGTCAGGCTCGCCCGTGAGTGCTTGAGCCGGTTCTTGACCTCGGCGCGCAGCTGCCGGGCGGCGGCCGCCTTCTCGAGAGCAGCTTTGCGCTGCTCCGGCGTCAATATCGGGAGTGCCACTTGCCCCACCTCATCTGTTGGACGAATTGTTTCACTTGAGCTTGATGTCGCACTCCTGCAGCACGTTCTTGACGACTGCGTTGCGCTGCTTGGTCGTGGCGTTGAAGGCTTCGTAGGCCTTGTTGAGCTTCTCGAGCTGGGCCGCGTCGAGCTTCTTGATCTTGGCAGTCTCGGTCATGTCCTCGAGCTTGACCCCGGCGTCCTTCTGGGCCTCGATGATGCCGGTCGTGACCTTGGCCAGCGCGGTCCAGTCCTTCTTGATCGAGGCGGGAGCCTTCTTGCCCACCTCGCCGAACACCTTGGCGTACTTGGCGTAGGCCGCATCGGTGCGCTTCTGGCCGAATGTGTTGAGGGTGGCACGGTCCTTCTCGACCGCTTCGCAGTAGGGATCGCCGCTGCCGCAACCAGCAAGTGTCGTGACCCCGACGATCGTCGTGATCACGGCGGTGGCGGTTCTCTTCATGCAGTGACTCCTTGGGAGGCGGGCAACCCTGAACGCTATGACCCTACAAGTTCGGCATTGACCCGGGCGACCGAATCGCGGAGCGCCTGGACATCCGGGCCGGCCGACAGGACACCTCGCGATGTCGACGGGATGACGTTGTCGATGACGGTTCCGAAAAGTCTCCGGATGTCGTCGACCGTGCCCCCCTGGGCACCGAACCCCGGCACCAGCAGGGGGCCGTTGATCGCGAGGTCCTCGTCGGCGTCACCAATCGTGGCACCGACGACCGCGCCGAAGGATCCCATCGGGTGCTCACCCGCATTGAGGGCCGACAGCTGGGCCAGGATCCCTCCGGCCACGGTGCGCTCACCGCTGCCACCTGCGTCGGGGCCCAGCACGGCGTGCTGCACCTCGGGACCCTCCTTGTTGGAGGTCAGCGCGAGGACGAAGACACCGGCGTCGTTGCGCTCTGCGACATCGAAGAACGGCTGTAGGGAACCGAAGCCGAGGAACGGGCTGACCGTGATCGCATCGGCGGCCATCGGCGCATCCTCGTCGAGGTAGGCGTCGGCGTAGGCAGCCGCGGTCGACCCGATGTCTCCGCGCTTGACGTCGAGGACCACCAACGAGCCGGTGTGGCGCAGGTCCTGGATCGTACGCTCGAGGACCACGACCCCGCGTGCGCCGAATCGCTCGAAGAACGCCGACTGGGGCTTGATGAAGGCGACCTTGCCGGCGAACGCCTCGACGCAGATCGTCGCGAACCGGTCGAGGCCTTCGACATCGTCACTCAGGCCCCACTCGGCCAGCAGCGATGCATGCGGGTCGATGCCGACGCACGCCGGCCCGTATGCCGCCATCGCCGCGCGCGCACGAGATCCGAACGTCATTCCGGCAGCCCCGCGCCGACCGAGAGCCCCGCGCCGACCGATCGTTCTGCGTTTCGGTGGTGAGGGCCACGCAGACGCAGAAGGATCCGTGGACCAGCCGGCAGTGGCGAGGGGCTCATGGGCGACGCCCCTCAGTGACGATGTCGCCCCACTCCTGCAACGAGGTGACGCCGATCTTGCCCTCGATCAGCGCCTCGATGCCCTGGACCGCCGCCGCGAGGCCCTGCACCGTGGTGATGCACGGGATGCCCTCGGCAACAGCTGCGGTGCGGATCTCATAGCCGTCGATCCGGGGGCTTCCACCCGAGGTGACGCCGTGCGGCGTGTTGATGATGAGCTGCACGTCCTGGTCATGGATCTTGTCGACGATCGTGCTGTGGGCCTGGCCGGGCAGCGGCTCCTCGTTGAGCTTGCGCAGAACCGTGGCGTTGACGCCATTGCGCTTGAGGACCAGCGAGGTGCCGCTGGTGGCCAGGATCTCGAACCCCAGGTCGGCGAGCCGCTTGACCGGGAACACCATGTGCCGCTTGTCGCGGTTGGCGACCGACACGAAGACCTTGCCTGACGTCGGCAACCCGTTCTGGGCTCCGGCCTGCGACTTCGCGAATGCCGTACCGAACGCATGGTCCATGCCCATGACCTCGCCGGTCGAGCGCATCTCCGGGCCCAGCAGCGTGTCGACGTAGCGACCTTCGTACGTACGGAAGCGGTTGAACGGCATGACGGCTTCCTTGACCGCGATGGGCGCATGGTCCGGCAGGTGCCCGCCGTCGCCGGTCGCCGGCAGGACCCCGGCCGCACGCAGCTCGGCGATGGACTCCCCCAGCATGAGTCGTGCCGCCGCCTTGGCCAGCGGCGTGGCGGTCGCCTTGGAGACGAACGGCACCGTGCGGGACGCCCGCGGGTTGGCCTCGATGACATAGAGGATGTCCGATGACAGCGCGAACTGGATGTTGATCAGCCCGCGGACGCCGACGCCCTTGGCGATGGCCTCGGTCGACTCGCGGATGCGCTGGATCTCAGTGTCGCCGAGCGTGATCGGCGGCAGTGCACAGGCCGAGTCGCCCGAGTGCACGCCGGCCTCCTCGATGTGCTCCATGACACCGCCGAGGAACAGCTCGGTCCCGTCGAAGAGCGCATCGACGTCGATCTCGATCGCGTCATCGAGGAACCGGTCGACCAGCACCGGCCGCTCGGGAGAGATCTCGGTCGCCCGGTCGATGTAGTCCTTGAGAGTGCCCTCGTCATAGACGATCTCCATGCCTCGGCCGCCGAGGACGTAGGACGGGCGCACGAGCACCGGATAGCCGATCTCGGTGGCGATCTGGCGCGCGTTGGCGAATGTCGTGGCCATCCCGTGCTTGGGGGCCGGCAGATTGGCCGCCGCGAGGACCCGGCCGAAGGCGCCGCGCTCCTCCGCGAGCTCGATCGCGGCCGGTTGGGTGCCGACGATCGGCACGCCCGCGGCCTCAAGACCTGCGGCGAGACCCAGCGGGGTCTGACCACCCAGCTGCACGACGACTCCCTTGACGGGGCCGGCGAGCTGCTCGGCGTGGACGATCTCGAGAACATCCTCGAGCGTCAGTGGCTCGAAGTAGAGCCGGTCCGAGGTGTCGTAGTCCGTCGAGACGGTCTCCGGGTTGCAGTTGACCATGATCGTCTCGTAGCCGACCTCCGACAGCGCCATCGCTGCGTGCACGCACGAATAGTCGAACTCGATGCCCTGGCCGATGCGGTTGGGACCGCTGCCGAGGATCAGGACGGCAGGCTTGGTGCGTGGCTCGACCTCGGTCTCCTCGTCGTACGACGAGTAGTGGTAGGGCGTCTTGGCCGAGAACTCAGCGGCGCACGTGTCCACCGTCTTGTAGACCGGGCGTACGCCGAGCGCATGACGCACTCCCCTGACGACGTCCTCGGGCAGCCCGCGGATCTTGCCGATCTGGGCATCCGAGAAGCCATGCCGCTTGGCCCGGCGGAGCAAGACCGGTGACAGCTCGGTTGCACCCGTCAGCTCCATCGCGACCTCGTTGATCAGCGCGAGCTGGTCGACGAACCACGGATCGATCTTGGTCGCGTCGAAGATCTCTTCGGGGGTGGCATCGGCACGGATCGCATCCATGACCTTCTTGAGCCGGCCGTCGTGCGGGACCCGGATCTGCTCCAGCAGTGCGTCCTTGTCGAGATCGACCCACTCCTTGTGCCAGTCGAAGGCCGCTGCAGGACGCTCAAGGGACCGCAGGGCTTTTTGCAGGGCCTCGGTGAAGTTGCGGCCGATCGCCATCGCCTCGCCGACCGACTTCATGTGCGTCGTGAGGGTCGCATCGGCGGCCGGGAACTTCTCGAACGCGAATCGCGGCACCTTGACGACGACGTAGTCCAGGGTCGGCTCGAATGACGCGGGCGTTTCCCGGGTGATGTCGTTGGGGATCTCGTCGAGCGTGTAGCCGATCGCGACCTTGGCCGCGATCTTGGCGATCGGAAAGCCGGTGGCCTTCGACGCCAGGGCCGACGAGCGGGACACTCGCGGGTTCATCTCGATGACGACGATGCGGCCGTCGGCCGGGTTGACCGCGAACTGGATGTTGCAGCCGCCGGTGTCGACACCGACCTCGCGGATGATGCCGATCGAGATGTCGCGGAGTCGCTGATACTCCACATCGGTCAACGTCATCGCCGGAGCGACCGTGATCGAGTCGCCGGTGTGCACGCCCATCGGGTCGAGATTCTCGATCGAGCACACGATCACGACATTGTCGGCCGTGTCGCGCATGACCTCGAGCTCATACTCCTTCCAGCCGAGGATCGACTCCTCGAGGAGCACCTCGGTGGTCGGGCTCAGCGCGAGGCCGGAGCCGGCGATCCTGTGGAGATCGGCCTCGTCGTAGGCGAGTCCTGAGCCCGAGCCGCCCATCGTGAACGACGGCCTCACGACAACGGGATAGCCACCGAGACCCTCGACGCCGTCGAGGCACTCCTGCATCGTGTGGCAGATGACGGACAGGGCCGACTCCGCGCCCCACTCCTCGGGCAACGTCGCGACCACGGCCTTGAAGGACTCGCGGTTCTCACCCTTCTCGATCGCCTCGATCGACGCACCGATGAGCTCGACGCCGTACTTGTCGAGGACGCCGGCCTCGTGCATCTGGATCGCAGCGTTGAGGGCGGTTTGGCCCCCCAGCGTCGCGAGCAGTGCGTCGGGGCGCTCCTTGGCGATGACCTTCTCGACGAACTCTGCTGTGATCGGCTCGATGTAGGTCGCATCGGCGAACTCAGGATCGGTCATGATCGTCGCCGGGTTGGAGTTGATCAAGATGACCCGGATGCCCTCCTCACGGAGGACGCGGCAGGCCTGGGTGCCGGAGTAGTCGAACTCGCAGGCCTGGCCGATCACGATGGGTCCCGATCCGATGACCAGGACCGACTTGATGTCCGATCTCTTGGGCATCAGAGGCCCCTTCCGTCGTCGATGTGTCCAGCGAGGTCGGGCTTCAAATGCGGCTCACTCGAGGGAGATCGTCCGTCGAGCCGTGAGCCTGCGGCATTCACTCCCTGCATCAAATCCACGAATCTGTCGAAGAGGTAGACCGCATCGTGTGGTCCGGCCGCGGCTTCGGGGTGGTACTGGACGCTGAAGGCCGGCTGGTCGAGCAGCGCGAGGCCTTCGACGACCTGGTCGTTGAGGCATACGTGGGTGACCCGCCCCGAGCCGTAGGGAGTCTCGAACGTCCCCTCGATCGGCGCGTCGACAGCAAAGCCGTGATTGTGCGCGGTGATCTCGACCTTGCCGGTCGTCAGGTCCTGCACGGGCTGGTTGATGCCGCGATGCCCGTAGACGAGCTTGTAGGTCCCGAGGTCGAGTGCGCGGCCGAAGACTTGGTTGCCGAGGCAGATCCCGAAGTAGGGGATGCGCGCATCGAGGACCTGCTTGAGCACGTCGACGACGTGGTCGGCGGTCGACGGGTCACCGGGGCCGTTGGACATGAACACGCCGTCGGGGCCCGTCGCGACGATCTCGTCATATGTCGCTGTCGCCGGCATGACATGCACCTCGATGCCACGCTCGGCCATGCGGCGTGGGGTCATGCCCTTGATACCGAGGTCGATCGCTGCGACGGTGAGCCGCTTCTGCCCGACGGCCGGCACGACGTATGTCTCCGGGGTCGTGACGTCCGCGATGAAGCTTGCGCCCTTCATGCCCGGCGCCGCGTTGACCCGGGCGAGCAGCGCAGGGACGTCGGCGGACACCGAGCTGATGCCTGCTCGCATCGAGCCGCGTTCGCGGAGATGACGGGTGAGGGCACGGGTGTCCACCCCAGCGATCCCCACGACGCCTTGGCCCTCCAGCACGTCGCCAAGGCTCGCGTTGGACCTCCAGCTCGACCGCACCCGGGCGGGATCGCGCACGACGTAGCCATCGACCCAGATCCGGCGCGACTCGAAATCCTCGTCGTTGACCCCGGTGTTGCCGATGTGTGGAGCGGTCATCGCGACGATCTGGCCCTTGTAGGACGGGTCGGTCAGCGTCTCCTGGTAGCCGGTCATGCCGGTGGAGAACACGATCTCGCCGATCGTCTCGCCGGTGGCACCATAGGACTCGCCGTGGAACACCCGGCCGTCCTCGAGCACGAGAACTGCTGGCGCCGGAGTCATACCGTCACCCCTTCGACCAGTGCGCGGCCGAGGACTGTCGGCCTGCCCCGCAGGAGCGTCGCCACGATCTCGCCCGGCAGGGTGAGCCCGGCGTACGGATTGTTGCGCGACAGCGATGCCGTGTCGCGGGCGTCGATGATTCGCGTCGCAGCTGGGTCGATCAGCACGATGTTGGCGGGCTCCCCCACCTCGATGGGGCGCCCCTGGTTGCGTACGCGGCCGATCTCGGCCGGCTTGATCGACATCTTGTCGGCGACCTGCGCCCAGGTCAGGAGCCCCGTGTCGACCATGGTCTGCTGGACGACCGACAGCGCGGTCTCCAGACCCAGCATGCCGAACGCAGCGGCGGACCACTCACACTCCTTGTCCTCCATGGGGTGAGGCGCGTGATCCGTGGCCACGATGTCGATCGTGCCGTCGGCCAGGCCTTCGCGCACGGCCGCGACATCGTCATTGGAGCGAAGCGGTGGATTGACCTTGTAGATCGGGTCATAGCTGCGGACCAGGTCGTCGCTCAGCAGCAGGTGGTGCGGGGTGACCTCGGCGGTGACGTCGATTCCACGCCCCTTGGCCCACCGGATGATCTCGACCGAGCCGCGCGTCGACAGGTGGCACACGTGCAGCCTCGAGCCGACGTGCTCGGCGAGCAGCACGTCACGGGCGATGATCGCCTCTTCGGCGACCGCCGGCCAGCCGGTCAGCCCGAGCTCGCCGGACAGCGGGCCCTCGTTCATCTGGGCGCCTTCGGTAAGGCGGGGTTCCTGCGCGTGCTGCGCGATGACGCCGTCGAACGCCTTGACGTACTCCAGAGCCCTGCGCATGATCACGGCGTCCGAGACGCACTTGCCATCGTCGGAGAACACCCGGACGCCGGCGGCCGAGTCGGCCATCGCGCCGAGCTCGGCCAGCCGCGAGCCACCCAGGCCGATCGTGACGGCACCGACCGGCTGCACGTCGCAGTAGCCACCCTCTCGGCCCAGGCGCCACACCTGCTCGACGACCCCAGCCGTGTCGGCGACGGGATCGGTGTTGGCCATGGCGTGCACGCACGTGAACCCGCCACGGGCCGCGGCCCTGGATCCGCTCAGGACCGTCTCGGCATCTTCTCGGCCGGGCTCACGCACATGGGTGTGCAGGTCGACGAGGCCGGGCAGCGCGACGAGGCCGGTCGCGTCGATCGACTCGTCGGCGGTGAGTCCCGTGCCGATCCCGGTGATGACACCGTCCTCGATAGTGATGTCGTTGGTGCTCTCGCCGAGGATGTTGGCTCCCCGGATGACGTACGAGGTCATGCCCGTCCTTCGTTTGCAGAGTCTCGATCGGTGGTTTCGGTGTCTCCAGCGGCGCCGCCGAGGAGGAGGTAGAGGACGGCCATGCGTACGGCCACACCGTTGGTGACCTGCTCGACGATGACCGACCGCACATGGTCGGCAACATCGGCGGTGATCTCCATGCCTCGATTCATCGGGCCTGGGTGCATCACGATCGCGTGGTCGGGCAGCCGGTTGAGTCGGGGGGTGTCGAGTCCGTACCGGCGGCTGTACTCACGGGCGCTGGGGAAGAAGGCGGCGTTCATGCGCTCCTGCTGCACCCTCAGCATCATGACGGCGTCGGCCTTCTCCAGCGACGTGTCGAGGTCGTACGACGTCTCGACCGGCCACTTCTCGATGCCGACCGGCAAGAGCGTTGGCGGCGCGACCAGCGTGACATGGGCGCCCAGGGTGTCGAGCAGGAGCGCGTTGGAGCGTGCCACCCGACTGTGCAGGACGTCGCCGACGATCGTGATGTTCTTGCCCTCGATGTCACCGAGGTGCCTGCGCATCGTGAAGGCGTCGAGCAGGGCCTGCGTCGGATGCTCGTGCGTGCCGTCCCCGGCGTTGATGACCGCGCCGTTGGTCCACTTGGCATTGGCGAGCCGGTGCGGCGCGCCGGAGTGCTGGTGGCGGATCACGACCGCGTCGGCGCCCATTGCCTGCAGGGTCAACGCGGTGTCCTTGAGGCTTTCGCCCTTGGAGACGCTGGAGCCCTTGGCGGAGAAGTTGATGACATCGGCGCTCAATCGCTTGGCGGCCGCCTCGAACGAGATGCGGGTGCGGGTCGAGTCCTCGAAGAACAGGTTGACCACGGTCCGCCCCCGCAGGGTCGGCAGCTTCTTGATCGGCCGGCTCGCGACACCGAGGAGCTCCTCGGCCGTGTCGAGGATGCGAATCGCATCCGTACGGTCGAGATCGCCTGCGCTGAGCAGATGCTGGAACGTCATGTCGTGGCGCCTCCGGTGATGGCTACCCGATCGTGGTCGTCGATCTCGGTGAGGCCGACCTTGACCTTCTCGACCAGCGAGGTCGGCAGGTTCTTGCCCACGAAGTCGGCCCGGATCGGCAGCTCACGATGACCCCGGTCGATCAGCACTGCGAGCTGGACGGCCTTGGGGCGACCCAGCTCGTTGAGCGCGTCGAGCGCCGCGCGGATCGTTCGTCCGGAGAACAGCACGTCGTCCACGAGGACGACGATCTTGCCGTCGATGTCGTCGGGGATCTCGGTGTGCTCGAGGGCTCGGGCCGGCTTGAGTCGCAGGTCGTCGCGATACATCGTGATGTCGAGCGCGCCGGCGGTGATCGCGCGGCCCTCGACGTCGGACATACGGCTCGCGATGCGCCGGGCCAGGTGCACTCCGCGGGTCGGGATGCCGAGCAGGACGAGGTCCGAGGAGTCGCGGTTGCGCTCGAGGATCTCGTGCGTGATGCGGGTCAACGCCCGGGAGATGTCCTTGTCGTCCAGGACCGTTCGCGCCGGTGCGAGATCGCGGGGTTCGTGCGCCGTGTCAGCACGGGGGGCGTCATCAGACGCGGCCATGTCTGACCTCCTTCTCCGCCTCTCGGGACGGCCGTTAAAGGATGTCGTTGTTCGTCGCACAGCCTAGCAGCGGTCCCCGGTTCCCCAGGACACGGCTCGGCACTTCGCAACGCTGTCCGCGGAAGAGCTTTGTGCCCCATCCGGAGCGGGACGCTACTTCAACAGACCCTCGTCGATGAGCCATTCCCTGGCCACGATCGCCGGGTCGTCGCCGTCTGCGTCGACCTTGGAGTTGAGCCGCAGCATCGTCTTGTTGGTCAGCTTCGGGTTGAGCTGCGCGAAGATCTCCTTGAGCTCGGGGTGCTCCTTCAGCAGGTCCGAGGAGATGACCTCAGTCAGGTTGTAGAGCGGGAAGAACTGTTTGTCGTCCTCCAGCACCGTCAGTCCAAGCCCTGGGATGCGGCCGTCGGTCGTGAACACCTCACCGAAGTTGCACGTGCCGTCAGCGGTCGCGGTGTAGACCACGCCGGTATCCAGCGAAGTGACCTTGCCGATGTCGCCCTTGCCCAGCCCGTACGCCTTGAGCATCGGGACGAACCCGTCGTCTCGCGCGGCGAACTCGCTCTCGACACAGAACGTGAGGTCCTTCTTGGGCAGGTCCTTCAGGTCGGACAACTTCTTGACCTTGAGCTTCTTGGCCGCCGCTGCGCGGATCGCGAAGGCGTACGTGTTGTTGAGCGGCGCTGGCTCCAGCCAGGTGAGGCCGTTCTTTCGGTCCGCCTTGTCCACTGCCTCCCACTGGGCGTTCTCCCCCTTGATGGGCTTGTCGTTGCCGAGGTAGTTGATCCAGCCTGTGCCCGTGTACTCAGGTGTGATGTCCGCCGTGCCGCCGGTCAGCGCGGCCCGCGCGCCGAAGCTGCCCGGCGTGTTCGTCAGGTTGGTGACCTCAGCGCCCGCGGCGTTGAGGATGATCGAGAGCATGTTGCCGAGGATCAGCTGCTCGGTGAAGTCCTTGGCAGCAACCGTGAGGCTGACACCCTCCAGCGAGTCGTAGTGCTTGATCGTGCCTGGTTCGGCGTCCAGCACGGCACCGCTGGCCGAACGCAGCCCGCAGCCCGCAGAGAGGGCGAGACAGGCGACGACCATGACGACGGCGGACAAGCGACGATCGGTGCGCGTCATGTCAGATTCCCTTCGGTGCTGCCACAAGCTCGACGAGACGCGCGAGCCAGTCGATGAACAGAGCGAGCGCCGCGACCAGGATCGCACCGACGATGAGCGTCACGTCCTGCTGCAGCGTGATGCCGGTCTTGATGAGCGTGCCGAGTCCACCGCCGCCAGTGAATGCTGCGAGCGTAGCGGTGCCGACGATCAGCACGAGGGCCGTGCGGACGCCGGCGACGATGATCTTGAGCGCAAGCGGCAGCTCGACCCGGACGAGGGTCGAGAAGGCCGACATCCCCATCCCGCGGGCCGCCTCGACCAGCCGGGCGTCGACGCTGTTGAGACCCGTGACGGTGTTGGCGACGATCGGCAGAACCCCGTAGACCGTGAGGGCGATGACCGCCCCCCAGAAGCCGATGCCGAACAGCACCTGACCAAGTGCGATCAGGCCGATGGCTGGAGCGGCCTGGCCGAACCCGGCCACCGTCGTCACGGGCTTGGCGAAGCTTCGCATCGCGCCCCGGGTCAGCAGGATGCCGAGCGGGATGGCCACGAGACAGGTCAGCAGCGTCGCGGTCACGCTGATGGACATGTGCTGGCGCAGCAGTGCCAGCAGCTCGTCGACGCTCAACGAGCGACGTTCAGTCTCGGAGACCGATGCGGTGTTGACGTAGACCAACGACGCCACGACCGCTACGACGCAGATAGTGGGCTGCAGGAACCAGCGCAGACGACCTGGCCGGTCGACACTGACCGTCGAGGCTGCATCAACCTGGACCTCGGACTGCGGGTCGGCGACACTGGCCGTCACGAGACCGTCTCCGCGTCCTCGGCCGCGCTGCGGATGTCGCTCATCGCGGCCATGATCGTCTCGACCCGGACGACGCCCTGGTACGCATTGCGGCGGCCGGTCACGACGACGACGCCGTGCGAGGCCGTCAGCATCTCATCAAGCGCATCGTTGAGGGTCGACGCGAGACTGACGGACTCCAGATCGAGGTCCCGCTCGACCCTGGCCAGCGAACCGGGGTGCTCGAGCTCACGCAGCGACATCCAGCGTTGAGGGCGCTCCTGCTCGTCAAGCACGACGACGTGCTCGCGTCCGATCGCCCGGGCTGCGGCGATGGCCGCCTTTTCGTCGCCACCGACGTGCGCGACGGCCGCCTCGTGGAGCTCGACGTCGCGCACACGGGTCAGGGTCAGCTGCTTGAGCGCTGCGCCATGCCCGACGAACCCACGGACGAAGTCGTCGGCCGGGTTGCTGAGGATGCGTTCGGGCGTGTCGTACTGCACGATCTCGGACCCGACCTGCAGGATCGCGATGCGATCGCCGAGCTTGACCGCCTCGTCGAAGTCGTGGGTCACGAAGACGATCGTCTTGCGCAGCTCCTCCTGGAGCCGCAACAGCTCGTCCTGCAGGCGCTGACGGGTGATGGGGTCGACCGCACCGAACGGCTCGTCCATCAGGAGCACGGGCGGGTCGGCCGCCAGGGCGCGTGCCACGCCAATGCGCTGCTGCTGACCGCCCGACAGCTCACGCGGATAGCGGTGGCGGTACTGGCCCGGTTCGAGGTTGACCAGCTCGAGGAGCTCATCGACGCGGGCGCTGGTGCGCTTCTTGTCCCACTTGAGCAGACGCGGGACCAGCGAGATGTTGTCGGCGACCGTCATGTGCGGGAACAGGCCTGCCCCCTGGATCACGTAGCCGATGTGACGCCGCAGCTCGTCGACGTTGCGGTCGGTGACATCGTCATCACCGATGAAGATGCGGCCGCTCGTCGGCTCGATGAGCCGGTTGATCATCTTCATCGTGGTCGTCTTGCCGCAGCCCGACGGACCGACGAGCACGACGATCTCGCCTGCCGGGATCTCGAGCGTCACGTTGTCGACGGCAGCCTTGTCCTGGCCCGGATAGCGCTTCGTGACGCCGTCGAGCAGGATGCGTGCCCCACCAGCGCTGGCCGGGTGGGGGGTGGATGTGGTGGTGGTCGTGTCAGACACGGATGCCCCTAGGAGTCGTGAGCCGGGTGAAGATGTTCAGGACGATGTCGAGGATGACGGCGAGGACGAGAATGCCCACGGTGCCCGCGACGATCGAGTTGGTCGCGTTCGCTCCGCCTGTACGGGATATGCCGGAGAAGATGTAGCCGCCGAGGCCCGGGCCGAGGGCGTATGCCGCGATCGCACCGATGCCCATCAGCATCTGACCTGAGACGCGGACGCCGGTCATGATGACGGGCCAGGCCAGCGGCAGCTCGAGCCGGAAGAGACGGGTGATGCGGCCCATGCCCATCCCTCGGGCGGACTCGACGAGCGTCTGGTCGACGCCGGCCAACCCCACGATGACGTTGCGCAGGATCGGCATGAAGCCGAAGAACACCAGGGTCACGACCGATGGGAAGACGCCGATGCTGACAATGCCCACCAACACCCCCAATAAGGCGTAGGACGGGATGGTCAGCCCGATGGCCGTGATGGCATTACCGAGGGCGACCCCCCACGACGACCGGTAGAGCAGGACCCCGACCACCAGCGCCAGCAGCGTTGACAGGATCAACGTCTGCACGACCAGGCTCATGTGCTGGTAAGCCAAGAAGTAGAGCACCGACCATCGGTCGTGCACGAACTCAAAGAAGCTTGTCACTACTGATCCCCCTGACAGAGAACTCACGTCACTGTCGCCCGGTGGGAGCCGGGCAGCCTCCTGAACGTAGCGAGACGCGCGTACGAAAACCAGTCGTCACGCGGTCGTTGAGCGTCTCCAGAGGTCCCGCTGGCCATCAGCCAGGGTGATCAATCGCTGCGATGGCAGGAAGGATGTGGTGTCAGACGTGACCGGACAGGGCCACGAACGCAATCGTCAAATCCGCCTCGACCCACCGCCAGGCGTCTGTCAGAAGTTGGTCCCGGCTCGGCCGCCTGCAGGTCAGACCCGATTGCGGCGCCAGTAGCTCGGAAGGATGACCTTGAGGAACACCGGCAGGCACTCCACGAAGTAGCGGCGGAACAGACGGCGAGGCTCCTGGGCGAGGCGGTAGAACCACTCGATCTTGGTGAGGCGGACCCAGCGAGGGGCCATCGTCGCGTTGCCGGTGGCCATGTTGACCGCACCGCCGACGTTGAGGACGACGCCGTTGAAGCCGGCCTTGCGGACCTGCTCGCCGATCATGTCGCCGAACGGAGGTGTCACGGCCACGATCAAGAGGTCGACCTGGCTCTTGATGAGCCGGTTGGCGAGGCGCTTGGGCTTCCAGTCCCGGCGATTGCCGTGCTCGCGGAAGACCACGTGCAGGCCCGAGTCGTGGAGCTGGCCGCGGAATGCGTGCCCGACGTGCCGGTCGGCGCCCAGGATCGCTGCCTTCTTGCCGTGGAACTGGCGGCCCGCGAGCATACGCTCGACGAACTCCGAACCCGTCACCCGAGCCGGGTCGATGCCGCGTGAGCGCATCAGCGAGACGATCGGCCACCCGTCGGCGGTGATGAAGTCGGCCTTCTCGATCGTCTTGGCGAAGTCATCGGACTTCGAGGCGAGGGCCAAGTGGTGCAGGTTGACCGTCTGGATGCGCTTGGGTCGATGATCCAGAACGACCGCGTCGAAATCTTCGTCGTTCAGAATGCACTTCTCGGCCATGCGATCAATGAGTTCTTCGGTGAGCACGAATTTTTCCCCTGTATCTCGATGAGACCTGTGGGCCTCTACATAGGGAGAGTGGGGAGGAGCCGGGTCATGACGTTCGAAACAACAAACTTGTTCTGATTCCGCCGTGATCCGGGTCTCACACGGTCAAAGTCGGCTTCAGCTCCACAATCTTGCTCAGCAAACCGTTGACGAAAGTCGGCGATTCGTCGGTTGAGAGCTCACCGGCGAGCCCCACGGCCTCGCTGAATCGCCAGATCCTCATAGGTGCCGATGGCCCAGTCCCATTGGGCACCGCTCCGCCTCCCCATGAGTCGGTAGTGAGCATCGAGATCGCACTCGTCGTCTCTGCAGGGACGACGCCCGACGAAGGACCGCTCCGCACTCTCGCCGCCGCGGATTCGCACGAACAGCTCGATCCACTGCCGGACGCTGTCGGCAGCAGGCATGGAGCGAGTATGTTCGAATGAAACGCCATACGCGGGGGAACTTCGCAGCATCAGGAGGGCAACATGCGCATCGGTTCAGCGGTTCTACTCATCTGGCTCATCATCGGGGTCCTCGCAGCGGCCCAACGCGACTACTTCACGTCATCGGGAGACGCTGACTGCTCGAAGGTGGGCGACACTGTGCTGACGATCGCCGCCGGCCCGCTGAACTACGCCGGGGTCAACCCGAAGGTCGATTGCGAGACACCCGAACCTTCGGAGTAGGCCCTCGGCCGTCCCGATTCGTCGCCGTCACGCGGTCAAGGTCGGCTTCAGCTCCACAATCTTGCTCAGCAAACCGTTGATGAACGTCGGCGATTCGTCGGTTGAGAGGTCGCCAGCGAGCCCCACGGCCTCGCTGACCGCGACGGCGTCGGGCACGTCGTCGACATACAGGATCTCGTAGGCCCCGATGCGCAGCAGGTTGCGGTCGACCGCCGGCATCCGATCCAGGGTCCAGTCCCGCGCGTTGTCGGTGATGATCTCATCGAGCCGGTCACGGTGCATGACAACGCCTTCGATCAGCTGCACCGCGTAGTCGTTGACGGGGTATTCGTTGGTCGCGAGCCGATCGGCGAGCGTGCCGCCGGGCGGCAGGCTCTGGAGCTCGGACTCGAAGAGTATGTCCAACGCCCGCTTGCGTGACTTCGTACGTGCCGACATCAGCCCTGCACGCGACCGAGATAGCTGCCATCGCGCGTGTCGACCTTGATCTTCTCGCCGTTGACGATGAACAGCGGGACCTGGATCTCCTTGCCGGTCTCCAGTCGAGCCGGCTTGGTGCCGCCACTGGAGCGATCACCCTGCAGGCCGGGCTCGGTGTACTCCACGAGCAGCTCGACCGATGCCGGCAGCTCGATGTAGAGCGGCACGCCCTCGTGCATCGCGACCATGGCGTCCTGGTTGTCGAGCATGAAGTGCTTGGCGTCGCCCACGACCGAGTCGGGGATGTTGACCTGGTCGTAGGTCGTCTTGTCCATGAAGATGAAGGAGTCACCGTCGTGGTAGAGGTACTGGAAGTCTCGCTTGTCGACATTGGCGGTCTCGATCTTGAGCCCGGCGTTGAACGTCTTGTCGACGGTCTTGCCACTCATGACGTTCTTGAGCGTCGTCTTGACCATCGCGCCGCCCTTGCCGGGCTTGTGGTGCTGGAACCAGACCACGGACCAGAGCTGTCCGTCGAGGTCCAGAACCATGCCGTTCTTGATGTCGTTCGTGGTGGCCATCAGCCGATCTCCAGGAGGTCTTTGGTCATCGTGGTGAGCACCTCTGGGGCGCCCGGGTTCACGAGGACAGTGTCTTCGATACGCACTCCCCCGCGACCCGGCACATAGATGCCCGGCTCCATCGTGAGGACAGTGCGACTAGCCAGTTTACCTGTCTGCGAGGGGCCGATGAACGGGTCCTCGTGGATCTCCAGCCCGACACCGTGCCCGAGGCCGGTCGTGAACGCGTGGAGCCACCCCGAAGTCTCAAGAGCCGCCGTCGCCGCGCCATAGGAGTCGGCGACGGCGCTGCCTGCGCGGAGTGCATCGACCCCCGCCTCCTGCGACTGCCTGACGGCGGTATGGATCTCGCGCTGCCAGTCATCTGCGCGACCCAGCACGAAGGTGCGGGTGCAGTCTGCGTGATAGCCGTCGACCCGTGCGCCGAAGTCGGCCTTGACCAGGTCACCCGTGACGAGGAGCCGATCGGTCGGACTGTGGTGCGGGATCGCGGAGTTGTCGCCGGCGGCGAGGATCGTGTCGAACGCGATGGCCTCGGCCCCAAGGTCCAGCATCCGGTTCTCGAGGTCACGGGCGACCTCGCGCTCGGTGCGCCCGACGAGCGGACCCTCGAGCAGCTGGCCGAGCGCCACCGTGGAGATCTCGCAGGCTCGTCGGAGGGCATCTACCTCGACCGCGTCCTTGGTCTCACGAAGCCCCTCCACGACCCGTCCGGCGCTCTGCAGTCTGGTGGACGGCAGGTGCTCGGTCAGTCGGGCGAGGGCGTCGACACTGAGCGTGTGCGACTCGATGCCGAGGTCGGCACCCGATGCCCGCCGCGCCATCTCGCCGAGGAGGTCACGGCTGATGACGTGCTCGAGGTCCGGCACCTCGACCGCCGCCTGGTCGCGATAGCGCCCGTCCGTGACGAACACGGCATGGCCGCCTGCTGATACGTAGACGGCACCGTTCGATCCCGTGAAGCCGGTGAGGTAGCGGACGTTGACGAGCGTCGTGACGAACAGTCCCTCAAGGCTGCGATCGAGCAGCTCCTCGCCCAGACGGTCCAGACGGCCGTACGTCGTCACGACGACACGGCTCGATAGGCATCGAACAGCAACGTCTCATCAGGTCCCGCGAGGATCACTGGCGTGGCGAGGGCGTCAAGCACGACGAACCGCAGCTGGTCCCCGCGGGTCTTCTTGTCCAGACGCATGGTCGCGGCCAACGCCTCCCAGATCCCCGGCCGGTACGTCACCGGGAGCCCGACCGTGCCAAGGATCGAGCGATGACGGTCGAGCAGGTCCTGGTCGATCCGGCCGGCACGATGTGCGATCTCGGCGACATAGACCATGCCGATCGAGACCGCCTCACCATGGCGGATCCGGTAGTGCTCGAACTTTTCGATGGCGTGGCCGAGGGTATGCCCGTAGTTGAGCGCCTCACGACCTGTTCCCCCGTCTGCCCCGGTCTCACGGAGATCACCGGCGACGGCTCGAGCCTTGACCATGATGCCCTTGGCGATGAGCTCGGCGACGATGGGTGACGTGGGGTCCGAGATCGCGGCGGGCGCCGCCTCGATCAGGTCGAGGATCGTTGGATCGGCGATGAACCCGCACTTGACGACCTCGGCGAGGCCGCTGCGCAGCTCTGCGGCCGGCAGGCCCGGGAGCACGTCGAGGTCGCACAGCACCCCGACCGGCTCGTGGAACGCGCCGACCAGATTCTTGCCCTGCGCGGTGTTGATGCCGGTCTTGCCGCCCACCGCGGCATCGACCATCCCGAGCACCGTCGTCGGGACGTTGACGAAGCGCACTCCGCGGAGCCAGCTGGCAGCCACGAAGCCGGCCAGATCCGTGGTGGCACCGCCACCGACTCCGACGATGACGTCGGAGCGGGTAAATCCTGCCTCGCCGAGAACCTTCCAGCAGAACGTCAGCACATCGGCGGTCTTGGCCTGCTCACTGTCGGGCACCTCGATCAGATGCACCTCGAGCGCGTCCGACACCAGCGGCTCACGCAGGAGCTCAGCCTGCTTGGCCATCGTGGGCGGGTGGATGATCGCGACCCGCATGACCCCGAGCCCGAATCCGACGAGTCCGCGCAGCTGCTCGTGCACCCCGTTGCCGATCACCACGTCGTACGGGCGATCAGTCGGCACGGTCAAGCGGGTGGTCATCGGTTCTCCTGGATCAGCGCAAGCGCTCGGTCGGTCACCTGGGCCGCGTCCAGATCGTCGGTGACGATCGTGAATCGGGCGACCTCGGTGTAGAGCGGGCGGCGCCCGTCCATCAGTGCCTTCAGCTGGGATCGGACGTTGCCGAGCAGCAGGGGTCGGTTGGCGTTCATCCCGACCCGCGACACCGCCGCGGCGAGCCCCACGTCGAGGAAGATCACCCGGTGCTGCTGGAGGAGCTCACGCGTCGCCGCGCTGATCACGGCGCCGCCTCCGAGCGCCAGCACACCGTCATGCTCGGCGAGGGCGACGGCGATGGCCTTCTCCTCGAGCGTCCGGAAACGCGCCTCTCCGTGGTCGATGAAGATGTCCTGCACGGACATCCCCTCGTGCGACTCGATGTCGTGGTCGGTGTCGCGGAACGTCACGCCGAGCCGCGCCGCCAGGTCCTCAGCAACGGTCGTCTTGCCCGCGCCGGGTGGCCCGACGAGGACGACGACGGGACTCAACGATGCCTCAGGTTGGCGAGATAGCCCTCGACGTTGCGGCGGGTCTCGTCGACCGCGTCACCGGCGAACTTCTCGAGGATCGCGTCGGCGACGACCAGCGCCACCATGGCCTCGGCAACGATGCCGGCGGCGGGGACCGCGCAGACGTCGGAGCGCTGATGATGGGCGCGCGCCTCTTCGCCGGTCTCGACGTCGACGGTCCGCAACGCTCGCGGAACCGTTGCGATGGGCTTCATCGCCGCTCGGACCCGCAGGATCTCACCGGTCGTCATGCCGCCCTCGGTGCCGCCTGCGCGGTCCGAGACCCGCCGGATGCCGTCAGCGGTGGGCACGATCTCGTCATGCGCGAGCGATCCGCGCGTCCGGGCGAGCTCGAACCCATCGCCGAGCTCGACACCCTTGATGGCCTGTATGCCCATGAGTGCCGCGGCGAGCCGTCCGTCGAGCCGCTTGTCCCAGTGGGTGTGAGAGCCGAGGCCCGGAGGCAGACCCTCGACCACGACCTCGACGACACCGCCGAGCGTGTCACCGTCCTTGTGGGCGAGGTCGATCTCGGCGACCATCGCGGCACTGGTCGCGGGGTCGAAACAGCGCACCGGATCGGCGTCGAGCGCTTCGACGTCGCGGTGTCGCGGGATCACACCGGCCGGCGAGCGTACGGTGCCGAGCTCGACGACGTGGGACACGATCGTCGCGCCCGTCGTCTGCAGGATGAACTGGGCGGCGATCTCACCGAGGGCCACCCTGGCGGCGGTCTCACGCGCGCTTGCGCGCTCGAGGATCGGCCGGGCCTCGTCGAAGCCGAACTTCTGCATGCCGGCCAGATCAGCATGCCCGGGTCGGGGCCGGGTCAGCGGGGCATTGCGCTTGAGTCCCGCGAGGATGTCGTCCTCGACCGGATCCGCGGCCATGACCTGCTCCCACTTGGGCCACTCGCTGTTGCCGATCCGCAGGGCGATCGGGCTGCCCATCGTCGAGCCGTGGCGAAGGCCTCCTACGATCTCGAGCTCGTCCTGCTCGAACGCCATCCGGGCACCGCGCCCGTATCCCAGCCGCCGGCGCGCCAACGCGGCCTGGATGTCCTTGCTGGTCACCTGCACCCCCGCAGGCAACCCTTCGAGCACGGCCACGAGAGCGGGGCCGTGCGACTCACCTGCGGTCAACCAACGAAGCATGGTCACAATTCTCCCACGCCCCGTGCGTCACTCGGGAACGCGTCCGCGTGTGATCATGGAGCGACACCGCAGCCCGGTGTCCGGACGAGGGCGTCGTACCCGGCCAGCGACAAGACGACGCGAAGGAGCCCAGTCATGTCGTGGTTGATTCTCATCGTCTCCGGTGTCCTCGAAGCCGTCTGGGCCACCGCGCTGGGCCGGTCAGAAGGCTTCACCCGGCTCGGTCCCACCGCGGTCTTCGGCGTCGCACTCGTCGCCAGCATGGCGGGACTGGCCTATGCCATGCGCACGCTCCCGATCGGCACCTCCTATGCCGTGTGGGTCGGCATCGGCGCAGTCCTGACGGCTTCGTATGCCATGGCCTCCGGCGATGAGTCCGCGTCGCCGCTCAAGGTGCTCTGCCTGTTCGTCATCATCGGTGGCGTGGTCGGCCTGAAGCTGACGCATTGAGCCGCGTCAGACGCTGTAGATCGCCGGTCCCCAGGCGGCGCCCAGGACAGCACCGGCGATCATGTAGGGCCCGAACGCATATCCCTTGGGATCCACGAGCTTGAGTCGTGAGAGCACGATGCCGAGCACGGCACCGAGGATGAAGCCGGCGTACATCCCGACGAGGACCTCGCTTGCGCCCAGCGCGCCGAGGGCCAGGGCCAGGACTCCCGAGAGCCGTACGTCACCGAAGCCGAATGCTCCTCCGAAGAACCTGGTCGCGATCCAGTAGAAGACCCGGAAGATCACGTAGACCACGATGTTGGCCACAAGGGCATCGACGAGGACCCTGACGTCGCCCAGCAGCAGCGCTCCAAGGCCGACCAGAGCCAGGGTCAGCAGATAGGTCGGCGCCACGATGACGAACGGCAGCAGCCGGGTGTGCCAGTCGATGAAGGCCAGCCAGGACCCGACGCCCGCGATGACCACCCACACGGGCAGCAGCTCGGAGTCGTCGATCTGCCACGCGACGACACCGGCCATCACCGCCGCGCCGAGTGCCAGACCGATCGCGAGGCCACGGAACTCTGCCAGAATCTCGTAGGGGAGCTTGTCCGGGTCGAGCTGCGGCGGCTCGGGGATGCGGCGCAGCACCAGCGGCCCGGCCGCCCCGATCAGGGCGGCCGCAACGGCGGCGATGGCGATGGTCACGCGATGACGCTAGCGGGCCGAGAGCTCGGCAAGCGCGGCTCCGCGCAGCGCCTGTGGAGAAGTCTGATGCCCCGTCATGAGCTCGACCTGGAGAGCGGCCTGATGGGCCAGCAGGTCCAGACCCGAGACGACCGGCACCCCGGCACGCTCAGCGGCCTCGGCCAGCGGTGTGGGCCAAGGGTCATAGACGACGTCGAAGACCGCCCGCGCGGAGACGACCAGATCGCGCCTCAGCTCACCAACCGCGTCGGCGGGCACGGTGGACACCAGAAGGTCGACCTGACCTGTTCGCAGCTCGTCCAGGACGCTGACCGTCACCGCGAGCCCAGCGGCCTCGGCCACGCGCACCGCGCCGGCGGCACGCGACGGGTCACGGACGACGAGCTCCACGCGCTCGGCCCCCATCATCGAAACCGCGTAGGCCATCGACGCCGCTGTTGCTCCACCACCGAGGATGCGCGCCGATCGGACCCGGTCCACTCCACGTTCCCGCAGGGCCGACACCGCACCTGGCACGTCGGTGTTGTCGGCCCACAGCCTGGAGTCCTCGACGACGACGGTGTTGGCATTGCCGAGCCGGGCCACGATCTCGCTGGCATCGTGGACCAGGCCCGCGACCGTGCGCTTGAGCGGTGCGGTCACAGAGAACCCGCGCACGTCATCGCCCAATGAGGTCAGGAAGGTCGCGAGATCGTCCTCCCGCAGCTCGATGGCGTCATAGGTCCAGTCGAGGCCCAGCTCGGCATAGGCGGCACGGTGCATCGCCGGCGACAGCGAGTGGGCTATCGGCGACCCCAGGACGGCGCACTTCACGGGAGGTGGGTCGACATCAGCAGTTGTCTTCGTCTTCCTGGCAGTAAGCCTCCAAGGTCTTGACTGCCTGGTTGTGCTCGGCGAGCGTGTCGGAGAACACCGTCTCGCCGGTCTCGAGGTTGACCGCGACGAAATAGAGCCACGAGCCGTCGGCTGGGTTGAGGGCCGCCTCGATGGTCTTCTCTCCCGGCGAGCCGATGGGTCCCGGCGGCAGACCGTTGACCTTGTAGGTGTTGTAGGGCGAGTCGGAGTCGCGCTCGTCCGGTGTGGTGAAGACATCGCCCTCGCGCCCGCTCGCGAACGAGACGGTCGAGTCCAGCTGCAGAGGCATGCCCGCCTCGATGCGGTTGTAGAGCACCCGAGCGACCTTGGCGTAGTCCTCGTCCTTCTTGGCCTCGAACTCCAGGATGCTGGCGACCGTCAGGACCTCCTCGCCATTGAGACCCAGGTCGCGTGCCCGGGTGCCGATGTCGAGGTCCTTGGCCACTGCCAACGTCTTGGCCACCATCTCCTTGATCAGCTTGACCGCGGTCGTCTTGGAGCCGACTGCGTACGTCGCCGGGTAGAGGTAGCCCTCAGGGTTGCCCTTGGCGACCGCGGGGAGGCCGATCGCGTCGCCGTCCTTGAGCGCCTTGGTGACCTCGGCGGCTGAGATCTGGGTCTTGGCGGCGATGATCTTGGTGATGCTCTTGAGACGGGCGCCCTCCGGGATCGTGACCCGTGACTCACCGGGCGCGGTGACGATGTTGCCCTTGTCGATCAGCGCCTTCATCGCGTTCTCCGCGGACATCTTCTTGGGCACCTTGTAGAACCCTGCCTGGATCGACTGGAAGCGAGTGTCCTTGAGGCTGAGCTGATAGAACGCCTCGGCGCTCTTGACGACGTCCTTGTCGGCGAGGATGTCTGCGATCTGCGAGCCGCCCGACCCGGTCGGGATCCCGACGACCACGCTGCCGGACCCGGCACCGGTGTAGTCGGCCGGCCCGTTGAGGAACGTCGAGGCCTTGCCCCAGGCGAGATAGCCACCGAAGACCACCGCGACGAGCACCAAGAGGACCACGATGCGTCGACCCCACGGGGTATGCCCCGGGGCGTCAGCGCGCCGCCTCCCGGGTCCGGAGGAGTCACCCGTCATCAGGTCCAGTCCGCTGTCACTCATCGATGCCTCACACGCTCTCTCCGGGGGCGGACCCGCGGGTCCGCTCTGAATCCAGTGCCGTCTGCAGGATCACGGTAGCGGCAGCCTGGTCAACGACAGTTCTCCTGGCTGCGCCGGAGCGCCCGCTGTGTCGCAGCTGACTCTCGGCCGTCATGGTCGACATGCGCTCGTCGAACAGCCGGATCGGCACCGGCGCGATCGCCGGGGAGAGGTCGGCACAGAACGCTCGCACCTTGGTCACAGCCGGTCCCTCACGCCCGGAGAGACCGACCGGCAGACCGACGACGCACTCCAGGGCCTCATAGTCGCGGACGATCTCGGCAAGCCGGGTGATCGCTCCTGGCCCGGCGGGCACCGTCTCGACGGGGGTCGCGAGAATTCCGTCCGGGTCGCTCACCGCGACCCCGATGCGTACGTCGCCCACATCGACACCGATCCGCCGTCCACGACGAATCGTCACGCTTGAAGTGCCGCCTCAACCGCCGCGAGTGCCGCGGGGATCGCGGACACCTCGGTCCCGCCGCCCTGGGCGACATCACCCTTGCCGCCGCCGCGACCGCCGATCTTGTCGCCGACGACCCCGATCAGCTGATTGGCCGTGAGCCCTCGCTCCTGCGCGGCGCCGTTGAGTGCCACGACCGCCGCGGGCTTGCCGCCGGAATCGCCGATCACCACGACGACGGCCGGGCGGTCCTGCAGGCGTCCGCGGATGTCGAGGGCGATCGTGCGTACGTCTCCCCCGCCCGCGCCGACCGCGTGGTGGCCGACGAAGGCGATGCCGTTGATGTCCTTGGCGCTGGCGGCGATGTCACCGGCAGCCCCTAGCAGCTGGGCAGCCTTGAGGCGCTCAGCGGCCTTCTCGGCGCTCTTGAGTCGCTCGACGAGATCCTTGACCCGGGCCGGCACCTCGTCAGGCTGGGTCTTGAGGATCTCGGTCAGCTGACGCACCACATCACGCTCACGCGCGAGGTAGGCGAAGCCCTCGATACCGGTCAGAGCCTCGATGCGGCGGTTCCCCGCCCCGACCGAGCCGTCCGACGTGACGACCAGGGTGCCGATCTGCGACGACCGCTCGACGTGCGTGCCACCACACAGCTCACGTGACCAGGGGCCGCCGATCTCGACGACTCGAACATCCTCTCCGTAGGTCTCGCCGAACAGGGCGAGCGCACCGAACTCCCGAGCCGCAGGCAGCGACATGGTGTGCGCACTTACCGCCAGGTCGGCACGCAGGGCGCGGTTGGAGGCCTCTTCGACTCCATGCAGCTGTTCGGGCGACAGGGCGCCGCTCCAGCCGAAGTCGAGGCGCAGGTAGCCGGGCCGGTTGTAGGAGCCGGACTGCAGGGCGGTGGGTCCGAGCACCTCACGAAGCGCAGCGTGGACGACATGGGTGCCGGAGTGCGCCTGACGAGCTCCCAACCGCCACTCGGGGTCGACGGCCGCCTCGAGCGCCTGGTCCATCGCCAGCTCACCCTCGAGCCCGCGTACCTGGTGCACGACGAGGCCCCGGATCGGCCGCTGGACATCGAGCACCTCGGCGCGCCCGCCATCCCAGGTCAGGAGACCCGCATCGGCATGCTGACCGCCGGACTCCGCATAGAACGGCGTGCGGTCGAGGACGACTTCACCGAGCGATCCCGCCGAGATCACCGGGACGCTCGACCCCTCGACGATCAGGGCGAGCACCAGCGACTCGGTCGTCAGGTCGGTGTAGGCGAGCCAGTCGGTCGGACCGCCTGCATCCAGCGCAGCGCGATAGACCGTCGTGTCGGCGTGGCTGCCCTTCTTGGCCCTGGCATCGGCCTTGGCGCGTGAACGCTGCTCGGTCATGAGCGCCCGAAAACCCTCCTCGTCGACTGTCAGGCCCTGCTCGGAGGCCATCTCCAGCGTCAGGTCGATCGGGAAGCCATAGGTGTCGTGCAGCGCGAAGGCCTGGTTGCCGGGCAGCATCGTGGCGCCGCTCTCCTTGACCTGGATCGCAGCGCTCTCAAAGATCTGCGTGCCCTTGCCCAAAGTCTGGCGGAATGCCTCCTCCTCGGCATACGCGATCTGCGAGATGCGCGGGAAGTCGGCTTCGAGCTCGGGATAGGACGCCTTCATGCGCTCGAGGCTGACCGGCAACAGCTCGGGCAGGGCCGGATCGTCATATCCGAGCAGGCGCATCGACCGCACGGCACGACGCAGCAAGCGGCGCAGGACGTAACCACGCGCCTCGTTGCCCGGCGCCACACCGTCGCCCATCAACATCAAGCCGCTGCGGACGTGATCCGCGACGACACGAAAACGTACGTCGTCGTCGTGGTCCTTGCCGTAGGTTCGCCCCGAGATCTCGGAGGCCTTCTCGATGACCGGGAAAACCTCGTCGATCTCGTAGAGGTTGCCCTTGCCCTGCAGGAGGTAGGCGACGCGCTCGAGGCCCATCCCGGTGTCGATGTTCTGGTGGGGCAGGTCACCGATGACGTCGAACTGGTCCTTGGCGCGGACGTTGGTGATCTCTTCCTGCATGAACACGAGATTCCAGATCTCGAGGAACCGCTCCTCGTCGACGACCGGTCCACCGTCTGGACCGAACTCGGGCCCCCGATCGACATAGATCTCGCTCGCCGGCCCGCCGGGACCCGCGACACCCATGTGCCAGTAGTTGTCGAGCAGCCCACGGCTCTGGATGCGCTCTTCCGGCAGGCCGGCGATCTCCTTCCACAGCTGACGCGCCTCGTCGTCCGAGTGCAGCACCGTGACCCAGATCGAGTCGGGATCGAAGCCGAGACCGCCCTGGTCGACGGAACCCGTGATCAGGCTCCACGCGTGGGTGATGGCGCCGGCCTTGAAGTAGTCGCCGAACGAGAAGTTGCCGTTCATCTGGACGAACGAGCCGTGCCGCGTCGTGTTGGCGACATCTTCGATGTCGAGAGTGCGTAGGCACTTCTGCACGCTCGCAGCGCGGTCCCACGGCGGGGTCTCCTGGCCGAGGAAGTAGGGCTTGAAGGGCACCATCCCGGCGTTGACGAACAGCAGGTTGGGATCGTCGAACAGCAGCGGGGCGGACGGCACGACGGTGTGCCCGGCGTCCTCGAAGTGGGCGAGGAATCGACGGCGGATCTCCGCGGTGTGCATCAGGTTTGCCCCTCAGTGGGTCGGGTCTCGTGGGTGTGCTCGGCCTCGAGGCGGAGCAGGTCGATGTCATCGGCCGGCCCGCCGGCCAGCTGGTGCGCGATGGCACGCTCGCGGACCTCCATGCCGTCGCGCAGCTCTCCGCCGAATGCTCGCAGCCCGAGCCCGAGGGCTGCGGCCTGATCGACGAGTCCCGGTGTCGACAGCCGATAGGCGGCCCGGCGCGCCTTGGCCGTCGCATAGACACCGGCCGCCGAGCCGGCGATGAACCAGACGATCCGTGAATTCATGAGCCGAGCCACCGGTCCGAAGGTGGAGTCGGCCGTCCTGCGCGTACGGCCCGGCGGCCCGCCTGCAACCGCTCGCGGCGGCGCTGGCGGTATTCGCGCCGCATCAGCGAGACGATCCGGTCGCGGCTCTCGGCGCGCAACGCGTGAGCGACACCGTGCGCGAGGATCGACAGGCGTACGCCGGGACGACTGAGTGCGGCACTGACGACCTGCTGCTCCGAGGGCGGGACGATCAGGCGACCCTCGGCTACGTGGGGCTCGAGCTCGCGGGGTGTGGCGTGCGGCTCAGGCCGCAGCGGGGTGGGGTCGAGCACCGCGAGCCCGTTCGACGGCGGCTTGGTTGCCGTGCCAACGGACCTGGCAGGGTTGCGGCGGGCGGCGCGCACGGCGATGACCGCAGCACCGATCGCGACCACGGCGAGCACCGCGGTCGCAGCCAGGATCCAGAGCTCCGCCGCCATGGGAACGAGGTTACCCGTCAACGATCGCGGAGAATCGCGCGGATGCGGGCCAGCCGCTCGGCCAGAGCGGCCTCGGCGCCGTGGTCGCCGGGCTCGTAGTAGGTCGCTCCATCGACGCCGTCGGGCGCATACTGCTGACCGACCACGCCACGCGGATCACTGTGGGCATAGAGGTAGTCGTGGCCGTGGCCGATCTTCTTGGCACCGGCATAGTGGGCATCGCGCAGGGCAGGCGGCACGGCGCCGATCTTGCCGGCCCGTACGTCTGCGATCGCGGCGTCGATGGCCTTGTAGGCCGCGTTGGACTTGGGCGCCGTCGCGAGCGCGATGACGGCCTGCGACAGCGTGATGCGGGCCTCCGGGAAGCCGATCATCGCCACCGCCTGGGCTGCGGCGACCGCCGTGGTCAGCGCCGTGGGATCGGCCAGGCCGATGTCCTCACTCGCCAGGATCATCAGCCGGCGCGCGATGAACCGGGGGTCCTCGCCGGCCTCGATCATGCGGGCGAGGTAGTGCAGCGCCGCGTCGACGTCGGAGCCGCGGATCGACTTGATGAAGGCGCTGATGACGTCATAGTGCTGATCGCCCTGACGGTCATAACGCACCGCGGCCTTGTCGACCGCGAGGGCCGCGTCCTCGACATCGATCTCGGCCTTGTCCTGGCTCGTCGCGGCACCGGCGGCGGCCTCGAGATAGGTCAGAACCCGGCGGCCGTCGCCTCCGGCAAGGCGTACGAGGTGGTTCTTGGCCTCGTCGGTGAGCGTGACTGCACCGCCCAGTCCGCGCTCGTCGGTGAGCGCGCGATCGACCAGGACGCCGATGTCGTCGTCGGTGAGCGACTCGAGGGTCAGCAGCAGCGAGCGGGAGAGCAACGGTGAGATGACACTGAAGTGCGGGTTCTCGGTCGTCGCGGCGACCAGCGAGACCCAACGGTTCTCGACGCCGGGCAGCAGGGCGTCCTGCTGTGACTTGCTGAAACGGTGGACCTCATCGACGAACAGGACGGTCTCGACACCGCTCTGCGACAGCGCCCGGCGGGCGCCCGCGATGGTCTCGCGGACCTCCTTGACACCGGCCGAGACAGCCGAGACCTCGACAAACCGGCGGTCGGTGTGCGCGCTGAGCAGGCTCGCGATCGTCGTCTTGCCGGTCCCCGGCGGGCCCCACAGAAGGATCGTGAGCGGCTGGTTCCCGTCGATCATCTGACGCAGCGGCGAGCCCGCTGCGAGGAGGTGGTCCTGGCCTACGAGCTCATCGAGCGAGCGAGGTCGCATGCGTACTGCCAGGGGTGCGGACGCATGGGTGTTGCCACTGAGCGATCCGCCGCCCGTGCCGGTCGTGGGCGCCGGCTCGGGGAGGTCGAACAGCCCGTCATTGCTCATGCCTTGAGCCTAGGGCTGGTTCGGGACGTCGTCGGCCTTCTTGGGCTCCGGCTTCCAGTCGACGCCCGCGTCCTTGCGCTGCTCGGTCGTGATGGACGCGGGGGCGGCGGTGAGCGGGTCGAAGCCACCACCGGACTTGGGGAATGCGATGACCTCGCGGATCGAGTCGGCGCCGGCGAGCATCGCGCAGATGCGGTCCATGCCGACGGCGATGCCACCGTGGGGCGGCGCACCGAAGGTGAAGGCGTCGAGAAGGAAGCCGAACTTCTCCTGCGCCTCGTCCTCCTCGATGCCCATGACCTTGAAGACACGCTTCTGGATGTCTTCGCGGTGGACTCGGATCGACCCGCCACCGAGCTCGCTGCCGTTGCAGACGATGTCGTACGCCCAGGCGAGCGCCGAACCGGGTTCGGTGTCGAATGTCGCGAGGTCCTGCGGCGAGGTGAACGCGTGGTGCACGGCGGTCCAGGCGCCGGCACCGACCGCGACGTCGCCGGAGGCGACCGCGTCACTCGAGGGCTCGAACAGCGGCGCGTCGACGATCCAGACGAACTCCCAAGCGTCCGTGTCGATCAGCCCCCCGCGCTCACCGATCTCGAGGCGCGCAGCACCCAGCAGGCCGCGGGTGGACTTGATCGCGCCCGCACCGAAGAAGATGCAGTCCCCCGGCTTGGCGCCGACATGCTCGGCGAGGCCGGCCCGCTCGGCATCGCTGAGGTTCTTGGCGACGGGTCCGCCGAGCTCACCGTCCTCGGAGATCGTCACGTAGGCCAGTCCCCTGGCACCACGCTGCTTGGCCCACTCCTGCCACGCATCGAACTGGCGGCGGGGCTGCGACGCACCGCCCGGCATGACCACAGCGCCGACGTACTCGGCCTGGAACACCCGGAACGAGGTGTCCTTGAAGTAGTCAGTGCACTCCACGAGCTCCTGACCCATGCGCAGGTCGGGCTTGTCCGAGCCGAACCGGCGCATGGCCTCGGCATACGTCATGTGCGGGATCGGGGTCGGGATGTCGTAGCCGATCAGCGACCACATGTTGACCAGGATCTGCTCCATCAGGTCGAGCACGTCGGCCTGCTCCACGAAGCTCATCTCGATGTCGAGCTGGGTGAACTCGGGCTGGCGGTCGGCGCGGAAGTCCTCGTCGCGATAGCAGCGCGCGATCTGGTAGTAGCGCTCCATGCCGCCGACCATCAGCAGCTGCTTGAACAGCTGCGGGCTCTGCGGGAGGGCATACCAGCTGCCGGGCTTGAGCCGCGCCGGCACCAGGAAGTCTCGAGCGCCCTCGGGAGTCGACCGCGTGAGTGTCGGTGTCTCGATCTCGACGAAGTCCTTGCCCGCGAGCACCTCGCGGGCGGCGGCGTTGACCTTGCTGCGGAGGCGGATCGCCGCGGCGGGCCCGGAGCGACGGAGGTCGAGGTAGCGGTACTTCAGCCGTGCCTCCTCGCCGACATCGACATGATCGTCGATCGGGAACGGCAGCGGTGCTGCGGCGCTCAGGATCTCGACGTCCTCGGCGACGACCTCGATGTCTCCGGTCGGTATCCCGGCGTTCTGGTTGCCGTCCGGCCGCTGCCGGACCGTGCCGATGATCTTGAGGCAGAACTCCGAGCGCAGCTGATGGGCGACCTCTTCGCGCACGACGACCTGCACGACGCCCGAGGACTCGCGAAGATCGATGAATGCCACGCCGCCGTGATCTCGACGCCGCGCCACCCATCCGGCGAGGGTGACCTGCTGACCGATGTGTTCGGCGCGCAGGCTTCCGGCGTCATGGGTGCGGATCACGTGTTCTGCTCCTTGCTAGGTGTTCTCAGGATGTGGGGCGTGAGGTCTTCGGTGGGTGGGGCCCAGGTGGTGGGTTCGGCGTCGACCTGATCACCGGAGCGGATGTCCTTGACCGATGTCGGCGGGAACCAGACGTAGGGGATGCCGCGCTTCTCGGCGTACTGGATCTGTTTGCCGAACTTGTCGGCCTTGGGGGCCACCTCGGTGGCGATGCCCCGACTGCGCAGCTGTTGCGCGACTGCGTTGCTGCCGGCGCGCGAATCCTCGGTGTCGACCGCCACCAACACGGCCGACGGGACCGACCGGCTGGCAGCCAGACCCAGCGGGACGAGGAGGCGAGAGACGCCGAGCGAGATGCCCACGCCGGGGTAGGAGTTTCGGCGGTCGGACGCGAGCTCGTCGTAGCGACCGCCGGAGCAGATCGACCCGAGGTGCTCCCACCCCTCCAGGCGGGTCTCGAACACCGTGCCGGTGTAGTAGTCGAGTCCGCGAGCGATGCGAAGGTCTGCCGTCACGATGACGCCCTCCACGCCGGACGCACCCTCGATGACCTGCGAGAGCTCGGACAGCCCCACCGCGAGAAGCTCGTGCTCGACCCCCAGGGCCTCAACCCGCGCGACGAACGACGTGTCGGTCGTGACGATCTCGGCGAGGGCGAGCACCTTGTCTGCCTGGTCGCCGGCCAGACCCTGCTCAACCAGCAGCTCACGCACCTTGTCGGCAGGCACCTTGTCGAGCTTGTCGACGACCTGCATGACCGTTGCCGGCTCGGCCACGCCGAGGCCGAGGTAGAACCCCTCCAGCACCTTGCGATTGCTGATCTGGAGGGTCGCGGTCGGTATCGGCAGCCCGGCCAATGCCTCGGCCATGACCCTGGCCACCTCGACGTCGAAGTGGAAGGGCAACACGTCGCGGGCGACGATGTCGATGTCGGCCTGTGTGAACTCGCGGAACCGTCCCTGCTGGGGACGCTCGCCGCGCCACACCTTCTGCACCTGCCAGCGGCGGAACGGGAACTCGAGCTGGCCGGCGTTCTCCAGCACGTAGCGCGCAAACGGGACGGTGAGGTCGTAGTGCAGGGCGAGCTCGGCCGGCTCGGCATCACCTGCGGCCAGCCGTTTGACCGCATACACCTCTTTGTCGATCTCACCTTTGCGCAGGAGCACGTCGAGGGGCTCCACGGCGCGCGTCTCGATGTTGGCGAATCCGTGCAGCTCGAACGTACGGCGCAGATGATCGAGCACCTGCTGCTCGACGACGCGCTCACGCGGGAGGAACTCCGGGAAGCCGGAGAGCTTGCTCATTGCACCAACCCCGCGAGGAACGGGTTGGTCGCGCGCTCGCGACCGATCGAGGTCTGTCCGCCGTGGCCCGGCAGCACGACGATGTCATCGGCCAACGGCAGCACCCGGTCGCGCAGGCTCGTCAGCATCTGCGGGTGCGAGCCGCCGTTGAGATCCGTACGGCCGATCGAGCCCGCGAACAGGAAGTCACCGGAGAACATGACCTGCGAGACGTCTTCGGGGCCGTCGTAGTCGACTCGATAGAACACCGTGCCGGGGGTGTGTCCGGGGACGTGGTCGACGAGGAAGGTCAGGCCGTCCACGTCGATGCGGGCGCCGTCGACTGCATCGCGTACGTCTGCGGGCTCGACGAACTCGGGAATGTCGGTCATGCCCAGCTGGGCGCGCAGCATCGCGGCCGACTCGCCCGAGATCGCGGCCATCGGATTGCCCAGCAGGTGCTTGTCCGCAGGGTGGATCCACACCGGGCAGTCGTACTCCCGGGCGACGTCCTGGGCGCACCACATGTGGTCGAAATGACCGTGCGTGATGAGCACCGCCGTGGGCCTCAGGTTGTGCTCGGCGACGACCGAGTGGACTCCGTCCATGGCATCCATACCGGGGTCGACGATCGCGCATCCGGTCCCCGGACCGCGGGAGATGAAGTAGCAGTTCGCCTGCAGCGGACCGGCGGGAAATGACGTGAGAAGCACGTGCGACAGGGTACGCGAGATGCGCCGACACCTCGGCGGCTGGCTGACGCCTACACTGTCGCCCATGAGTTCTGCGCCCACGAACCCCTGGGGTCGTGTCGACGACGAAGGCAATGTCTACGTCCGTACCACTGACGGTGAACGCCTGGTCGGCCAGTGGCCGGGGGGTGACCCCGCCGAGGCCATGTCGTTGTATGTCCGCCGCTTCGAAGGGCTGGAGGTCGAGGTCGACCTGCTCGAGAAACGACTCGAGGGCGGCGCCCTGTCACCCGATGACGCCGGCAAGGCCGTCACCAAGGCTCGTGCGCAGATCACCGATGCCCAGGCGCTGGGCGACCTCGACTCGTTGCTGAAGCGGCTCGACGCCCTCCAACCCGCTATCGACAAGCAGCGCGAGGTTCGCAAGGCCGAGCGCGCGGCCAAGGTCGCCGAGGCGCAGACCGAGAAGACCCGCATCGCCGGCGAGGCAGAGAAGATCGCCGCTGGCAACGACTGGAAGGCAGGCGCCGACAAGCTCCGCGCGCTGCTCGAGGAGTGGAAGGCACTCCCCCGCCTCAGCAAGTCCGCCGATGACGAGCTGTGGCATCGCTTCAGCTCGGCCCGGACGGCATACACCCGCCGCCGCAAGACCCACTTCAGTGAGCAGTCGACGCTGCGTGATGCCGCCAAGACGATCAAGGAGAAGCTCATCGTCGAGGCGGAGGCGCTCGCGACCTCGACCGAGTGGGGTCCCACCGCCGGCAAGTACCGCGATCTGATGACCGAGTGGAAGAAGGCCGGTTCCGCGCCGCGCAATGTCGAGGACAAGCTGTGGAAGCGCTTCCGGGCGGCCCAGGATGCGTTCTTCACCGCCCGCGACGAGGCCAACGCCAAGCTCGACGCCGAATATGAGGTCAATGCCGAGAAGAAGCTCGTGATCCTGGCCGAGGCCGAGAAGCTCCTGCCCATCAAGGATCCCGACACCGCGCGCAAGGCCTGGCTCGATCTCGCCGACCAGTGGGAGGCGGCCGGCAAGGTCCCTCGAGCCAAGATGAGCGAGTTCGAGGCGCGCATCCGCAAGATCGAGGACGCGGTCCGAGAGGCCACGGAGCGCAAGTGGAGCAAGACCGATCCGGAGAAGTCCGCGCGCGCTGACGACATGATCGGCAAGCTGCAGCGAGCCATCGACGAGGTCGCCGCCAAGATCACCGCCGCCGAGGCCAAGGGTGACGCCAAGAAGGTCAAGGACCTCCAAGCCGACCTCGACTCGAAGCAAGCCTTCCTGGCGATGGCCCAAAAAGCCCAAGCCGACTTCTCCTAACCCAACCCCTCCGGTGACGGGTCACTTCCCGTCCGGTGACGGGTCACTTCCCGTCCGGTGACGGGTCACTTCCCGTCTGGTGACGGGTCACTTCCTGCCCATCCGCGGGTCACATCACGCCCCTGTGGACGAACAGGTCGACGTCGGCGATGGGTGACGCTTCCATGCGAGCATGCCCACGCTGATACACGACGGATTCCCATTCACCTCCCAGATCGCCCGCGACCTGGGTCTGTCACCCGCGATCCTGAGATCCCACTTGGAACAGGGTCTCGTACGCCGGGAATTCCGCAATGTCTTCGTCGATGCGCGCGTGCCGGACTCCCGCAGCGGCCGATTGAGGGCCATCAAGCTGGTCGCGCCCAAGAACGCAGTCGTTTGTGACGAGACTGCTGCCTGGGTTCGAGGCCTCGATGTCTTCGCGCCCGGCGGCCGACACGACTTTGAGCCAGCCATGGTCGCGCGTCACGGCGCCGGTCGCGTTCGCCATGCTCGGAGCCGCGGACGACAGGCCATCATCCACGCAGATGACGTGGAGTACGTGAACGGCATACATCTGACGACCTCAGTCCGCACCGTCTCCGATCTGCTCCGCAAGATGTATCGGCCGTACGCCCTCGCGGCAGCTGACGCGTTCGCACATGCGGGGTTGATCGGCGGGGAGGAAGTCATCGACTACGTCGCGCGGCTGAAAGGGTATCGCGGCATCGTGCAGGCCCGCAGTCTTGCGACAATCATCGAGCCCAAGACCCAGTCTCCGGGTGAGTCCTGGCAGCGACTTCGGATGCTTGATGCAGGCTTCCCTCCCCCGGACCCTCAGCACGAGGTCATCGACGACTTCGGGCGATCCTTCTTCATCGACCTGCCATATCCGGAGCTTCTCATCGCGACCGAGTTCGACGGCCGGGAGTTTCACACCGCGCAGCACCACCGCGAACATGACGTGGACCGGCGCGACTACCTCTCGGACCTGTACGGGTGGCGGTGGGTCATCGGCGATCGCCAAAGGATCTTCGGCCCGGATACTTCGTTCGAGGACGAGCTCGGCGACCTTCTGGGCATCCGGCCCCTCCCACGCTGGTGGGGCGCCAGACGGTAACTGACCCCTCAACGGACAAGAACTGACCCGCCACCGGGCAGCAAGTGACCCGTCACGGGACGAAAAGTGACCCGTCAGCGCTACTGGGTGAGGCGGTAGACGTCGAAGACGCCTTCGACGGTACGTACGGCGGAGAGCACGTGACCGAGGTGCTTGGGGTCGGCCATCTCGAAGGTGAACTTCGACTTGGCGACCCGGTCGCGGCCGGTCGACAGCGACGCCGAGAGGATGTTGACGTGCTGGTCGGAGATGACCCGCGTGATGTCGCTGAGCAGGCGCGGGCGATCCAGCCCCTCGACCTGCACCGCGACCAGGAAGGTGCTCTTGCCAGTCGGCGCCCAGTGCACCGCGACGAAGCGTTCAGGCTCGCTCCGCAGTGCGATCAGGTTGACGCAGTCGCTCCGGTGGACCGAGACGCCTGACCCCCTGGTCACGAACCCCTCGATCCTGTCGCCGGGCACAGGGGTGCAGCACCGTGCCAGCTTGATCATGACATCGCCGTCGAGCCCTTCGACCACGACACCCGCATCGCGGTTCTCGGTGCGGGGCCGGCGCGTGCCGACACCGGGCAACGACGTCGCCTCAGCCAGGTCCTCCTGCGCACCCTCGCGGCCGCCCGCGAGGTCAATGACCCGCTCGACGACGTTCTGCGGCCCGACATTGCCCTCACCGACCGCGGCGTAGAGGGTCGAGACGTCCGGGAGCTGCAGCTCCTGCGCGACGGTCGCAAGAGTCTCGTGCTTGAAGAGCCGGTGCAGCGGCAGCCCCTCCTTGCGCATCTGCTTGGCGATCTGGTCCTTGCCGCGCTCAATCGCCTCTTCGCGCCGCTCCTTGGTGAACCACTGGCGGATCTTGTTGCGGGCCCGCGGGCTCGCCACGAACTCGAGCCAGTCGCGGCTCGGGCCGGCATCGGGCGACTTGGACGTGAAGACCTCCACGACGTCACCGCTCTCGAGCTCGGACTCCAGCGACACGAGTCGGCCATTGACCCTCGCACCGATGCAGGCGTGGCCCACCTCGGTGTGCACGGCGTAGGCGAAGTCGACCGGCGTCGCCTTGGCCGGGAGCTGGATCAGGTCGCCGCGGGGCGTGTAGGCATAGACACCCGCGTTGTTGATCTCGAACCGCAGCGAGTCCAGGAAGTCGACGGAGTCCTCGGTCTCGGACTGCCAGTCCAGCAGCTCACGGAGCCACAGCATGTCATTGTTGTCGGGCGCCTTGCCAGTCTTGCCGGCTGTGCCGTCCTCCTTGTACTTCCAGTGCGCAGCGACGCCGTACTCTGCCCGCCTGTGCATCGCGTAGGTGCGGATCTGCAGCTCGACCGGCTTGCCCTGCGGGCCGATCACCGAGGTGTGCAGCGACTGGTACATGTTGAACTTCGGGACCGAGATGTAGTCCTTGAATCGCCCCGGAATCGGGTTCCACCGCGCGTGCAGCACCCCGAGTACGCCGTAACAGTCCGCGACCGAGTCGACCAGGATGCGTACGCCGACCAGGTCGAAGATGTCGGAGAACTCGCGACCGCCGACCAGCATCTTCTGATAGATCGAGTAGTAGTGCTTGGGCCGGCTGGAGACCTTGGCCTTGAGCTTGACGTGCCGCAGATCGGACTCGACGTCGCCGACGACCCGCTCGAGGAACTGCTCCCTCGACGGCGCCCGGTCGGCGACGAGTCGCACGATCTCGTCGTAGACCTTCGGATGCAGGGTCGCGAACGCGAGATCCTCGAGCTCCCACTTGATCGTGTTCATGCCCAGCCGGTGGGCCAGCGGGGCGAAGATCTCGATCGTCTCGCGCGCGATGCGCTCCTGCTTGTCCTGGCGCAGATAACGGAGGGTGCGCATGTTGTGCAGGCGGTCGGCGAGCTTGATGACGAGCACGCGGATGTCACGGCTCATCGCCACGACCATCTTGCGGATCGTCTCGGACTGGGCGGAGTCGCCGTACTTGACCTTGTCGAGCTTGGTGACGCCATCGACGAGCTGGCGCACCTCGTCACCGAAATCGACGCGCAGCTGATCCAGCGTGTATGCGGTGTCCTCGACGGTGTCGTGCAGCAGCGCCGCACACAGGGTCGGAGCGGTCATGCCGAGCTCGGCGAGGATCGTGGCGACCGCCAACGGGTGCGTGATGTAGGGGTCCCCGCTCTTGCGGGTCTGTCCCTCGTGCATCCGCTCGGCGATCTCGTACGCCTTCTGGATCGACGCCACGTCACCCTTGGGATGCGTGGTCCGGTAGACCTTCAGCAGCGGGTCGAGCACCGGGTCCGAGGAGCCGGACTTGCCACCGATGCGGGCCAGCCGGTTGCGCACACGAGCAGAGGCCGGTGCCGAGTCCGCGCTCTTGGACTCGGCTGGCGGCGCCTCGATGCGCTCAACCACGTGCGCTCCTCACTGTGTCTGTCCATCGTATGTCAGCGGGGCATACGCAGGAGGGGTCAGGCGAACAGCCCGTCGATCAACGTCGCCGCAGCGCCGAGGATGAGGATCGCGACCAGGACGAGGGCGACGATGCGGACCTGATGGGAGTTCATGGATCTCGTTTCGAAGTGAGGGATTCAGTATGACCGCAGGCTGACGCAACCCGCATCGCCCAAACGTTCCTGACCGCCCAGGGCCAGCAGCTCGATCATCACGATGTTGCCGGCCACCGTCGCGCCGGCCTGGCTGACCAGGTCGGCCGCCGCGAGCATCGTGCCACCCGTCGCGAGCACGTCATCGACGACGAGCACCCGTGCACCGGGCCGCAGCGCGTCGACGTGCATCTCGAGGACGGCCGAGCCGTATTCGAGGTCGTAGGACGTCGACAACGAGTCCGCCGGCAGCTTGCCCGCCTTGCGCACCGGGACGAAGCCGGAGCCGAGCCGCAGGGCGATGCTCGGGCCGAACAGGAAGCCGCGGGCCTCGATGCCGAGAACCGCATCGACCGGACCGGCCTGTCGTGCCAGCTCGACCAGACCATCGATGACTGCCGCCAGGGCGAGCGGATCGCCGAGCAGCGGGGTGATGTCACGGAATGTGACGCCGGGTTCGGGCCAGTCCTCGATCGGTCGCACGAGGCGATCGATCGTGTCGGTCAGCTCAGGCACAAATTCTCCGCTCAACTGTGGTGGTGGGTGGTGGGTCTTACGACGACAGCAGGTCCCGTGAGCAGCGCCCACGAGACCTGCCGGCAGTCATGTTCTCAGGAGGTCTTGAGGGTGACCTTGCAGACGTCCTTGGCATGCTTCTCGATCTTCTTGCTGGCCTTCGTGAAGTCGGCATCGGCGAGCTTCTGGAACTCCGAGCTCAGCTTGGTCATGGCCTCGACATCGATGTCATCGGGGGTCTTGCCGGCGATGATCTGGTCGAGGTCGGCCACGGACAGGCCGGCGTCCTTAAGTGCCTTCTCGATGGACAGCAGCGCCCCGTCGAGGGTCTTCCACTCGGACTCGATGTCGCTGGGGGCCTCAGCGGCGAGCTTGTGGAACTTGGGGAACGCCTCTTCGAGCTTGGCGCCGGCCGAGCTGAGACCACTGATGGACTTCTCGGATGCCTTGAGGTCCTTGCAGTAGTCGCTGTCCTTGCCACCACTGCCACCGTCGCCACCGCAACCCACCAGCGTGGTGCCGAGCAGGACTGCCCCGGCCAGAGCCAGAGAGATCTTCATGTGTTCTCCTCACGTGCGACGAACCCGGGACGGTCCCGCGCCGCTGATCGGTGCGACAAGCATGGCACGGCGCGGGCAGGATCTACGAACTCCCCTTGCCCCGCTTGGAGCGGGGCTGCCGACTGGGCTGCGTACGTTTGGCGGCTCCCGACGTCGTGACCGGCCGGTGCGCTGACGCGGCGACCTTCACGGGGGCCTGGCTCTCCTTCGTACGGCGGGCGAGAACCCGCGCTTCTTGCGCCTTGATGGCTGGCTCGCGCTCCTTGAGCTGCGAGGCCAGGGGCGTCGCGATGAAGATCGAGGAGTAGGTGCCAGCCAGCATGCCGACGAACAACGCCAGCGCGAGATCCTTGAGCGGACCCGTCCCGAGAATCGCGGCACCGGCGATCAGCAGGGCGGCGACCGGGAGCAGTGCCGTGATCGAGGTGTTGATCGAGCGGACCAGCGTCTGGTTGAGCGCGAGGTTGGCCTGCTCGGCGTAGGTCCTGGTCGTCGACTTGAGAATGCCCTTGGTGTTCTCACGCACCTTGTCGAACACCACGACGGTGTCATAGAGGGAGTAGCCAAGGATCGTCAGCAGACCCGTCACCGTCGCGGGAGTGACCTCGAAACCGGACCACGCATAGACCCCGGCGGTGATGACGAGGTCGTGCGCCAGTGCCACGATCGCCGCGACTGACATCCGCCACTCGCGGAAGTAGGCCCAGATGAACAGCACCACGACGAACAAAAAGACGATCAGGCCCGTCAGCGCCTTGTTGGCGACCTGTTTGCCGTATGTCGGCCCGACCAGGTTCTGGCTGACCTCGGTCGCACCCGCCTCGGTCAGCGACGTCTTGACCAGCTCGGCCTGGTCCTGGCTCAGTGCCCTGGTCTGGATGCGGATCGAGTCGTCGCCGGAGGTCGTGACGGTCGGGTCGCCGGCTTCGGGAACCTCGGCATCCTCAACTGCCTGCCGCATCGTGTCGGCGGTGGCCGAGTTGGCGGTCTGCACCGTGACCTTGAACTCGACACCACCCTTGAACTCGACGCCGTAGTTGAACCCTCTCACGAGGAATCCGACGGCGGCGAGCACGATGATCCCGGCCGAGATGGCGTACCACAGCTTGCGCCGCCCGACGAAGTCGAAGGAGACCCGCCCCTCGTAGAGGTGCTGTCCGAACGAGCTGATACGCCCCATCAGTTGGCCTCTCCGGTGGTGCGGACCCTCGCCGAGCCGGCTATCTCGGTGACCTTGCGGCCCGAGATGCCCAGGTGCCCGGCATCGAGCCCGGACAGCTTGTGGCCCTGACCGAAGAACTTGGTACGTGCGAGCAGCGACACCACAGGCTTGGTGAACAAGAAGACGACGAAGACGTCGATCAATGTCGTCAGACCCAGCGCGAAGGCGAACCCTCGCACCACGCCGATCGCGAAGATGAACAAGATCAGGGCGGCCAGGATCGAGACGGCGTCGGCGGCCAGGATCGTGCTGCGTGCCCGGACCCAACCGGCCTCGACTGCGAGCCTCAACGACTTGCCTTCGCGCACTTCATCGCGGATACGCTCGAAGAACACGATGAACGAGTCGGCCGTGATGCCGATGGCCACGATGAGCCCCGCGATGCCCGGCAGCGTCAGCGTGAACCCGAGCCCCTTGCCGAGCAGCAGGACCATGACGAAGGTGAGAGCCGCAGCGATGCCGAGGGAGCCGACGATCACGAGGCCGAGACCGCGGTAGTAGACGAGGCTGAAGACGACGACGAGGATCATGCCGATGACACCGGCGATCAGGCCGGCGCTGAGCTGTGACCCGGCGAGCGACGGACCCTCCTCCGAGACGCCGTTGACACCGAACGTCAGCGGCAGCGCGCCGTACTTGAGCTGGTCGGCCAGCGCCTTGGACGAGGTCGAGGTGAAGTCGCCGCTGATCTCCGAGATGCCGCTGGTGATGGGAGCCTGCGACGACGGCGCGGTGATGACCTCTCCGTCCAGCACGATCGCAAACCGGTTCTGAGCGGGGGTCAGTGCCTTCGTGACGGTCTCGAATGCGTCCTCACCGTCACCGTCGAGCTTGATCCGGACGGTCCACTCGGCGGTCTGCGAGTTGTACTGCTGATCGGCACTCTTGACATCGGACCCCTCGATGATCGTGGGACTGAGGATCAAGACCTCACCGGTCGAGGTGTCACAGGTGACCAGTGGTTTGTCCGAGACGTCCTCGACCTCGACACCACCCTTGGTGCACGCGAATCCGGTGGCCTGCTTCTTCAGGGCCGCGATGCCGGGCTGGATGTCCTTGGGCAGCGACTCCAACCCCTGGGTCTCGGCCTGGATCATCTGGTCGATCGAGAGCTTGCTCCAGTCGATGTCGTCGATGATCTTCTGCTGGTCCGCCGTGTCGGTCTTCGTGGCAGCGCTTCTGAGATTTTGGGTCCACACCAGCCGGAACCGCATCTGGGCGGTCTTGCCGACCTGGTCGACGATGTCGCCCCTCTGCTCCCCCGGGATCTCGATGATGACCTGGTTGCCACTTTGGGTCGTCACCTCGGCCTCGGCCACGCCAGTAGCGTTCACCCGCTGGTCGATGATGTCGCGGGCCTGCTCGAGCTTGGTCGCAGTGACCTCGCCCTCGTTGGCCTTGGCCTCCAGCGTGATGCGGGTGCCACCCTGGAGATCGAGCCCCAACCTGGGCTTCCACGCGCTGTCATCGCCCTTCGCGGAGTTGGCGTCGATCAGCGCCACCAGGCCGTAGAGCCCGATCACAGCCGCAAGGAATACCACGAGCGTCCGCCGGGGATGTGGCAGGTTGCTGCGCGGCGCGGCACTCTTGCGGTTGGGGGAGGTCGCCATCAGCTGTCCGGGCTCGACTCGACCTCGGGATCGGTGGAGGGGATGATCCGCGCGACGGCCTGCCTGCTGACCGTCACCACGGCGTTCTCGGCGATCCGCAGCTCGAGCGTCTCGTCACTGAGTGCCACGATCTCGCCGAAGATGCCGCTCGCGATCATCACCTGAGCACCGGGGGCCAGCTCGCTCTGCGTCTGGGCGAAGGCTCGCTGACGTGCTCGCGCCGGACGAAGCACCAGGAAGAAGAACGCAGCGACGATGATGAGGAGGGGCAAGATGGCGCCCAGGTTTTCCACGGTGGTTGCTCCCGAATGAGTATGAGGTGCCGTCGCCCTTGGGCGCCGCGGCCGGATGCCACCGCAATATCTGGTGCGGGGCATCGGAAAGTTTAGCCCTTGAGCTCCACCGCCGTGACGTGGCTCATGCCCCGGCCGGATCAGCGGGAGTCATCACCCAGCGGCAGCTGGTCGAAAGCCGCAGGGACGGCGAGGCCGAGATGCCGCCAGGCCGCAGCCGTGGCGACCCGACCGCGAGGCGTGCGGGCCAAGAACCCCAGACGTACGAGGAAGGGCTCGGCCAGCTCTTCGACGGTCTCTCGCTCCTCACCGACTGCGACCGCAAGGGTCGATGCACCGACCGGTCCCCCACCGAAGCTTCGGCACAGCGCGTCGAGCACCGCGCGATCGAGTCGGTCGAGCCCGAGCTCATCGACCTCGTAGAGCGCCAAGGCATCGTGCGCCACGGTGTGGTCGACGACTCCCCCAGCCCTGACTTCAGCGAAGTCGCGGACCCGTCGCAGCAGGCGGTTGGCGATGCGGGGGGTGCCCCTGGACCGGGAGGCGATCTCACGCCCGCCGTCGTCAGTGACCTCGAGGTCGAGCAACCGCGATGATCGCTCGACGATGCGGTGCAGCTCGGCGGTGTCGTAGTAGTCGAGCTGTGCGGTGAAACCGAACCGGTCGCGCAGCGGGCTGGGCAGCAGGCCGGCCCGCGTCGTCGCCCCCACGACCGTGAACGGCGGGATCTCCAGCGGGATCGCCGTGGCTCCCGGCCCCTTGCCGACGATGACATCGACGCGGAAGTCCTCCATCGCCATGTAGAGGAGCTCTTCGGCGGGACGAGACATGCGGTGGATCTCGTCGATGAACAGGACATCGCCCTCGTTGACACCCGACAAGATCGCGGCCAGGTCACCGGCGTGCTGGATCGCCGGACCGCTCGTGATGCGCAGGGGCGCGGCGAGCTGGTGGGCGATGATCATCGCGATCGTGGTCTTGCCGAGCCCCGGTGGGCCGGACAGCAGCACGTGATCCGGGGTACGCCCGCGGGCCACCGCCGCCTCCAGCCTCAAGGAGAGCTGCTCGCGCACCCGCTCCTGGCCGATCAGCTCGTCGAGGGTGCGCGGTCGCAGCGCGGCCTCGAATGCCCGATCCTCGGGGCCGGCCTCTGCCACGATCGCCTCGAACTCGCCTCGGTCGTCGTAGGGCTCGGTCTCGTGCATCAGCGGGCCTTCGACAACGTGCGCAGCGCATCGCGCAGAACGGTGGAGACATCTGGGACGGCGCCGGGCGCGATCTCTGCCGCGACCCGCTCGAGCGCGCCGTCGGCGTCACGCGCCGACCAACCCAGGCCCAGCAATGCCTCGTGGACCTGGGCCCGCCAGGCTGGTGATCCGGATGTCGCGATCGTGGCGACGCCGACTCGATCCTTGAGCTCGACCACGATGCGCTCGGCGCCCTTGCGACCGATGCCAGGGACCGAGGTCAGGGTCGGGAGGTCGCCCTGGCCGATCGCCTGGCGCAGCCGGTCAGGATCGAGCACCGCGAGCATCGCCTGGGCAACCTTGGGGCCGACCCCGCTCGCGGTCTGGACGAGCTCGAACATGTCGCGCTCGTCGGTGCTGGCGAAGCCGAAGATCGTCAGCGAATCCTCC
>NZ_JBBJMJ010000027.1:0-24511 GCF_037719875.1 Aeromicrobium sp.
CCAACTACCAGCACCGCGTCTTCGGGCAGTACGGCGGGCAGGTCTACTCGCTGCCGATGAACCTCGCGCTGATCAACACGTTCTTCGGACGCAGCCACACCCCCGAGGACGCCCGGGCCCTGATCGCGGAGCAGGCCTCCGAGATTGCCACCGAGGACGCCGCGAACCTCGAGGAGAAGGCGATCTCGCTGGTCGGGCGCCCGCTCTACGAGGCGTTCATCAAGGGCTACACGGCCAAGCAGTGGCAGACCGACCCGCGCGAGCTCAGCGCCGAGATCATCTCTCGCCTCCCGGTCCGTTACACGTATGACAACCGCTACTTCTCCGACACCTATGAGGGCCTGCCGGCCGACGGATACACCGCGTGGCTCGAGCGGATGGCCGAGCACCCCAACATCACCGTCACGCTCGGCGCCGACTTCTTCGACGAGTCGCAGCCCTTCAACAAGGCGGCCACGGTCGGGCAGCTGCCCATCGTCTACACCGGCCCGGTCGACCGCTACTTCGACTCCGCTCACGGCGACCTGTCG
Organism: Aeromicrobium sp.; assembly: GCF_037719875.1. Taxonomy (GTDB): domain Bacteria; phylum Actinomycetota; class Actinomycetes; order Propionibacteriales; family Nocardioidaceae; genus Aeromicrobium. The sequence goes on from NZ_JBBJMJ010000027.1 coordinate 531, forward strand.
TGGCGCACGCTCGACTTCGAGACCGAGGTCCTGCCGATCGGTGACTTCCAGGGCACGACGGTCATGAACTACGCCGACACCGACATCGACCACACCCGGATCCACGAGTTCCGGCACTTCCACCCCGAGCGCGACTACCCGACCGACAAGACCGTCATCATGCGTGAGTTCAGCCGGGCAGCCGACCCCGGCGACGAGCCGTACTACCCCGTCAACACCGCAGAGGACCGCGAGCGGCTGCTGGCCTACCGTGAGCTCGCCAAGGGCGAGGCCGACGTGCTGTTCGGCGGACGCCTCGGGACCTATCAGTATCTCGACATGCACATGGCGATCGGCTCGGCGCTCAGCATGTATGACAACAAGCTCGCGCCGCACTTCTCCCGTGGCGAGGCGCTGGACGACCATGGCCTCTGACAGCACCGGATCGGGGGCAAGGGTCGGGCTCGTCCACCGCTTCCGGTTGTGGGCGATCGGACGCCTGCGCCGGTCCCGCTTCCTGCCGGTCGGCATGCCCGACAAGCTGACCGATGAGTCCCGGCTCGACGGGGCGTTCGCGCAGCAGGTCATGGTCTATTTCCCGACCCCGCAGGACAGCCTCTACCAGCTGCGCCCGTGGTATCACGCGCTGACCGAGCTCGATCGCGTTCATCCGCTGGTCTGCGTCTTCAAGGATTCGCGGACCGCAGCAGTGGTGCGCGAGGAGACCGGGTTCGACTGCGTGACCCTCGCCCGCTATGGCCAGCTCGACGAGATCTTGTCGAGGTCCGACGTCAAGCTCGCCCTCTACATCAACCACGACCCCATCAACTTCGAGTCGCTGCGATTCACGTCCCTCGTGCACGTCTATCTCGGACATGGCGACAGCGACAAGGGGGTCTCGGTCTCCAACCAGGTCAAGGCCTATGACTGGTGCTTCCTCGCCGGCCAGGCCGCTCTCGACCGGGCGGCGTCAGCAGTCATGCTCTACGACGCCGCGGCACGCAGCATGCTGATCGGGCAGCCGCAGCTCGATGGTGCGACCGTCGTGACCGGCACGCCGTCACCCGATGGCCGCCGAACAGTGCTCTACGCCCCGACCTGGGAGGCCTCGCAGCCGTCGGTCTCCTACGGATCCCTGGAGTCCCACGGCGAGGCGCTCATGCGAGCGCTCTCGCCGACATACCGGGTGATCTATCGACCGCACCCGCTCAACGGGGTGATCCGGGCGTCCTATGCCGCGGCCGACGCCACCGTGCGACGGCTGGCCGATCGGGTCGACACCGACGTGACCCTCGAGCAGTCCTTCGCGGATGCCGACCTGCTCGTCACCGACGTCTCCGCCGTCACGCTCAACTGGCTGCCGACCGGCAGGCCGCTGCTCGTGACGAAGCCCCTCGTGCCCTATCCGTCGAGCCGGCTCATGGGGGTCGTGCCGCAGCTTGCCGCGACCGACGACTTCGCCGCTGCCGTCGCCGAACATCTGCTGTCCGATCCGACCAGGGCCGACCGCGATGCGCTCGTCGACCACTACCTCGGCGATCCGTCACCAGGGGTCGCGACCAAACGGTTCATCGCCGCCTGCGAGGACGTCATGCAGGTGCGTGATCGTGAATGGGACGCCGCCAGGGCTCGCGGCGCCATCGGCACCTGAGCCATGGCCACCAGCAAGCCCGCCGGGGCTCGGCACTCCCCCCTCGTCGTGGTCTCCGTGGCCGCGGCCTGCGTCGTCGCCGTACGCCTGCTGCTTCTGCCGTCGCATACCGGCGGAGACGAGGCCGGATTCCTGATGGTTGGGACCGGGTGGCATGACGGAGCATCGCTCTACGGCAACTACTGGGTCGACCGACCGCCGCTACTGATCTGGATCACCGAGCTGGCGGGCAACGTGACGGCTCTGCGCCTGCTCGGATGCCTCGCCTCGGTCACCACGGTCCTCGGCGTGGCCTGGGCGGCCTTCTTGGCGCGTGGGGTCGGTGCCGCGAGCTGGGCGGCTGGAGCGGCCGCCCTGTTCCTCTCCGCCCAATGGCTCGGCGTGGCGCGAGTCAATGGCGAGATGCTCGCTGCCCCGTTCGTGGCATGGAGCATCGCCTTGACTCTCTATGCCGTGATGCATGCCACCACCTGGCGGATTCCGGCGGCACTCGGCGCCGGAGTGCTGGCGGTCGCTGCACTCTTCGTCAAGCAGAGCGTCGTCGAGGCCTTCGTCTTCGCGCTCGCCTTGTCTCTCGCCGTGGCGTTCGATCGACCGGAGTCCCGCCGCGTCGTCCTGCGCGTACTTGCGTGGGGCGCCCTCGGCGGCGCTGCGGCCGGCGCCCTGATGCTCCTGCTTGCCGACACGCGTGGCACCTCGCCGGCCGACCTGTTCGACGCCGTCGTGACCTTCCGTGCCGAAGCCGGCGAGGTCATCCGGACCTCAGCGAGCGACGCCACCCCGCTCCGCCTGGTCATCATGATCGCGACATGGCTGGTCAGTGGTCTCGGCGCGGCCACCGTGCTGGCGGTCTGGCAGGGCGCCCGGAGCCGCGAGCCAGTCCTGCTTGCCGCAACGGCGATGCTCCTCTGTGGCCTGGTCTTCGCCCTGTTCGGCGGCAGCTACTGGGCTCACTACCTGATCCAGCTGATCCCGGCCGCAAGCCTCACCGTCGGGCTGCTCGCTGACCGGGTGCCGCATCGTGTCCTGCGACGCCTCGCCGTTGCCACGGTCGCCGTGACGGTGGCGAACCTCGGTTGGGCGATCGGTTTCCAGCCCGACGACAACGAGCAGCAGCACGCGGTCGGGACGTGGTTGCGCGACGCCAGGCAACCCGCGGACACTGCCGTTGTCACCTATGGGCAACCCAACATCTTGCTCGAGGCGCGGATGCCGAGTCCCTACCGATATCTGTGGAGCCTGCCCGTGCGCACCCGCGACTCGCAGCTGCGTGATCTCTCGATGGTCCTCGCCTCCCCGCGGAGGCCGACCTGGGTTGTGGACTGGTCCGGACTGGCGTCCTGGGGCGTCGAGCCGCAGCGCGCGTGGAATGTGCTCGAGAGCGACTATCGCCAGGTCGCGAGCATCTGTGGACACCCGGTCTGGTTGTTGGCCGACGATCCGCGCACGCTTCCTGCCGCCCCGGAGGCGTGCCCATGACGACCCGGACCGACTTCGCCGTGATCGCTCGCGAGCATGACCACCGGCGCAAGCCGGCCATGGCGGCATACGCGCTGGCCCTCGGGGCGTGGATCGCCACGATCGGAGTACCGACCGACCCGTTCCAGATGTTCTTCTGGCTGTGGCTCGCAACGATCGCGTGGCGTCCCAGCGCACCATGGCGCCACCACCTGACCTTCGCCCGCGACTGGTCACCGGTGTTTGCCGCCCTCGTCCTCTACCTCTACAGCCGCGGGCTGTCAGACGAGCTGATCTCGATGCCGGTGCACTGGACCACGCCGATCCGCATCGACGAGTGGATCGGCGGCGGGGAGCTGCCCACCGCCCGTCTCCAGGACTTCCTGTGCAGCGATCCGTGCAGCGGGACCGGCTCGCCACGCTGGTACGACGCGGTGTTCACCACGATCTACTTCACCCACTTCGTCGCCGCTCTCACGTTGGCAGTCGTCCTGTGGTTGCGCAGCCGCGAGGCCTGGGTGCCGTGGATGCGCCGATACCTCGTGATCAACTTCTCTGCCCTGGCGGTCTACATCGTCTATCCGATGGCGCCGCCGTGGCTCGCCTCGGAGGAGGGCTACATCGGCGCGAACCTCCCCCGCCTGACCGGCCGCGGCTGGGATGACCTCGGCCTCGGCGGGTTCCACGTCGTGCTCGCCCAGGTCGGCAATCCGGTCGCCGCGATGCCCTCCCTGCACGGAGGCATCGCGATGCTGATCGCGCTCTACGGGGTGGCCCGACTCCGCAGAGCGTGGCGCTGGTTGCTGCTGCTCTATCCCCTGCTCATGGGATTGACGCTGGTCTACTACTCCGAGCACTACGTCATCGACATCTTCGCCGGCTGGCTGCTCGCTGGCGTCGTGATGATCGGCTGCGGTTGGTGGGAGCGGGCCCACCCGCCACGACCGCCTGCCGTCAATCCCTGATCCGGCGTGTTGCCTCAAAAGCGTCACGCCCAGCGGGGTGGTGGGTGCTGCTGGCACGATGGGGCGTATGAGCAGCGATTCGAGACGGCGCGCCGGCAAGCTGTCCCGCGACCTGATTGCGGCAGCCACCCTCGACCTCATCGATGAGCTCGGAATCGGCGCAGCCTCGATGCGAGCCATCGCTGCCCGCCTCGACGTCGAGGCGATGTCGCTCTACAAGCACTTCCCGACCCGTGACGCACTGCTCGACGCCGTCGTCGACCGCATCGTGGATGAGCTGGACGCGGATCCGGAGGTGCGTCGCGAGGCTGTCGATGGTTGGCGGGACTACCTCTCGCGGCTCGCCCATGGCGTCCGCCGGTATGCGCTCGCGCACCCTCACGCATTCCCACTCGTCACGACCCGCCCCGCCGAGGCTCCGTGGGTCAATCCTCCCCTGCGTTCCCTGGTCTGGATCGAGTCCATGCTCGCGACGCTCAGCTCGGAGGGCTTCGACGACGATCAGGTGTTGTTCGCCTATCGATCGTTCAACAGCTTCCTGCTCGGCTATCTGCTGATGGAGTCCGGCGCACACACGCTTCGCGATCCGCAGACCGGCGATGGCTCGTTCGGCGGTGGCGATGCCGCAGACGCCATGCCGGTACCGGGCGGGCTGTCCCCCACTCGGACCAAGGCGCAGCTGGCCGGGATCGCCGAGGCCGACACGACCGCGGAGACCATCGATCCGCAGGACGACATCGAGATCAGGGACTATCCGACGATCCACCGGTTGGCCGGCGGATTGGCCGAGGACCACTTCGGCGCCGAGTTCGAGCGAGCCCTCACCGAGATGCTCGACGGCATCGACACCCATCTCAGGCTTACGGTGTAATCTGTGGAAGGCCGACGACGTGAACACCACCACGAAGGAACTCGCATGAGCACTCCAGCATCACACGAGCCGCCACCTGGACTCCCGGACCAATCGGCCGACGGACCCGTCGGCTCAGGCGACCGCACGGTTGACCGGAGCCCTGCCGCGGGTCTGGACCGCCACGGACGCGTACGCCGTACCCGCGCGAGCGGCCTGTGGGTCGGCATGATCAGCGTCGCACTGCTCGCGCTGGCCTTCTTGATCTTCATCGCGCAGAACTCCGAGCCGGTGACGATCAACTTCCTCGGTTTCGAAGGGGAGATGTCCCTGGCGATCGCGCTCCTGCTGTCGGCCGTGACCGGGATCCTGCTCGTCGCAGTCCCGGGCGCAGTGCGAATCACCCAGCTGCGCCGCGCGCTGAAGAAGAACGCACGCGCCTGACCCGCTGGGCGTGACGCTTTTGAACCCGCTGGGCGTGACGCTTTTGAGGCGACACGCCGCTTCCTGCCTCAAAAGCGTCACTTTCAGCGGGGGCGGGGCGGGACTAGCGTCCGCCGCCGACTGCGGCCGGCCCGTCCTCGCGTCGGATGTCGATGATGTGTCCGGTCTGGTTGGCCAGCAGGACGTCGAGTGACTGGCGTGCGACTTCCATCGAGCTCAGCAGAGTGCCCTCGGGCTCCTCGCCGAACGCCTTGGTCCGCATGGGTGTGCCCGTACGCTCAGGATTGACGCAGTTGACCCGCACCTCACCGGCCCACTCGTCGGCCAGCGCCTGAGTGAGGTTGACGACTGCTGCCTTGGCCGAGGAGTAGAGCGAGTAGCCGCCACGACCACGCGTGTAGGACGACGAGGTGAACAACAGCAGCGATCCCGCCGACTGCGCCAGGTGGGGATAGAACTCCTGGGCGATGAAGATCGGCGCGAGGTAGTTGATCTCGGTCGCGGCGAAGATCGTCTCCTCGGATGTGTCGGCCAGGTCCTCGATCACCAGGACCCCGGCGGTATTGACGACGAAGTCGATCGAGCTGGTCTCCTTGAGCACCGCTGCGGCCGCTGCGGCCACGTCCTCGCGGCGGTCCACGTGCGTGTTGGTGGACGAGCGGGAGAACGAGTGCACTGTCGCGCCGAAGCCCCGAGCCAGCTCGGCGATGTCGCCGCCGATGCCGTACGAACCACCGAAGACGACCATGGTCTTGCCCTCGAGCGCTGCCCGATACTGCTCCTCGTCGAGCCGGTCAGGCGTGTCGGCTGAGTGCAGCTGGAAGAGCTTGTCGGCGATGTAGACATCGATCGGCTCGGTGACCTTCATGTTGCGCTCGTGGCCCGCGGCCACGGCAATCGGCACGTGCGGCAGGTAGCGCAGCACGACCGTGCAGTCGTCGGTCGCGGTGAAGTCGGGGTCCTTCCACGCCAGCTCGTAGGCCTCACGGATGACCGAGAGCCGGAACGCCTGCGGGGTCTGGCCGCGGCGCAGCAGGTGCCTCGGGAGAACGTCGGAGATCGTGTCGGTCTCCCCCTGCGGGGTGTCGTGCACCTGCACGACCGTGTCGGCCGATGGGATCGCGGTGTCAACCGCCTCGTGCGTCGCCAGAGCGGCGACGACATCACCGATGATGGTCTGCGAGACCAACGGCCGTACGGCGTCGTGGAACAGGACGTTGCACTCCTCGGCGCCCAGCGCATCGAGGGCCCGACTGGTCGACTCGTTGCGCGTCTCGCCGCCTTCGACGATCTGCGAGACCTTGCCGTAGCCGCCGTTCTGCACGATCGCTCGGACCGGATCGAGGTGGCCCGGCGCCATCAGGATCACGATCTCATCGACCAGCGGCGACGCCTCGAAGGCCGCGATGGTGTGCTCGATGATCGTCTTGCCCGCGATCTTGATGAGCTGCTTGGGGATCGAGAGGCCGACCCTCGTGCCGGTGCCACCGGCCAGGACGACGGCCACATTACGAAGTTCAGTCACCCGATGAGGTTACCGGCAGCGGGGCCGTCAGGACGCCCCCGGTCGCATGACCGCGTCATTTTGCTCCGACTTCCACGTCCGGAAGCCCTCTTCGGTCGTGCCACGGCGCCAGTATGCCGACACCGACACGTCCGGTCGGGCCACCTGCCGGTCCTGGAGCACGTAGGGTCGCACGCTCTTGAGCAGCGCCGACTCACCGTGGATGAACGCCTGCGCACGACCCTCACGCCACTCCCACGTCCGCAGGGCGTCATCGAGCAGCGTCGTGGTGCCCGCAGCCGCTTCACCGCGGTGCAGCCAGTGGATGTCGAGCTCGGCGACCGTCGTGAGCGCGATCTCGTCGGCCGGCCCGCCGACCTCGATGAAGGCGACCGCCTGCGCGCCAGGCGGCAAGGCCTCCAGCGCCGCGCAGATCGCAGGGAGCCCGGCCTCATCGCCGACGAACAGGTGCCAGTCTGCGGTCGGATCGGGCGCGTAGGCCCCGCTGGGACCACGCAGGTGCATCGTGTCGCCCGGTTGGGCGTGAGCCGCCCAGGGACCGGCCACACCATCCCCACCAGCAGCGCCAGTGCCATGCACCACGAAGTCGATGGCCAGCTCCCGGGCTTCCGGATCCACCCAGCGGACCGTGTATGTCCGCAGGACCGGCCACGCCGCCTGCGGCATCGTCTCGCGGACGACGGCGAGGTCGAGCGGCTCGGGATAGTCGAACCCGGCGACCAGGAAGACGAGCTTGACGTATTCGTCGGTGAACGCCCCGCCGTTCAGCGCGATGTGGCGGCCGAAGAACTCGTCAAACCCGGCTCCACCGAACACGACACGACGCATCGAAGGAGCCACGATCTCGGTCCGGATCACGGTCATTCGTGCGGGCTGGGTCTTGCTCACCTGTGTAGCCTACTGGCGTGACCCACGGCATCGACACGACCCAGTTCGACCCCGCCATCCGCGTCCAGGACGACCTGTTCCGACACGTCAACGGGACCTGGCTCCGCACCGCGGAGATCAAGCCGGACCGCGCCACCGCAGGGTCCTTCGTGATCCTCGTCGACGAGGCCGAGGCGAAGGTTCGCCAGATCATCGAGACCGCGAGCGAGGCGCCGCAGGACGAGGAGCAGCGCAAGATCGGTGACCTCTATGCCAGCTTCATGGACGAGGACCGCGTCGAAGCGCTCGGCGCGGAGCCGCTCACAGGTGAGCTCGCCCAGGTCGATGCGATCGTCGACATCCCGGGCTTCATCGCGACGCTCGGAGCGCTCGACCGGCAGGGAGTCGGCAGCATCTTCGGCATGTACATCGGCCCTGACAGCGGCCAGCCCGACCGCTATGTGACCCACCTCGGCCAGGGAGGCATCGGCCTGCCCGACGAGGCCTACTACCGCGACGATGAGTCCGCCGCGATCCGTGAGGCCTACGTCAAGCACCTTACGACGATGCTCGGCCTGGCCGGCCTCGACGACCCTGCCGGCCGCGCCGAGCAGATCATGGACCTGGAGACCCGTCTTGCGTCGTTCCACTGGGACCGGGTCGAGTCCCGGGACGCCCAGAAGACCTACAACCTGTTGGCGCTCCACGGTGTGCAGTCGCTGACTCCGAGCTTCGACTGGACTGTCTGGTCCGAAGCCGCCCAGATCCCGGCCCCCGTGATCGCTGAGCTCGTGGTCGCACAGCCCTCATACCTCGAAGGCCTCGAGACCCTGCTGGTGGCCGGCGAGCTCGACGCGTGGAAGGACTGGCTGCGCTGGCAGGTCATCCGTAGCGCCTCGCCCTACCTGTCGTCAGACTTCGTCAGGGCAAACTTCGAGTTCTACGGCAGGACCCTGAGCGGCACCGAAGAGCTGCGCCCTCGCTGGAAGCGCGGCGTCGGATTCGTCGAGGGCTCCATGGGCGAGGCGGTCGGCAGGATCTACGTGCGTACGGAGTTCCCGCCCGCTTCCAAGGAGCGGATGACCGAGCTGATCGACAACCTCCTCGAGGCCTACCGACAGAGCATTTCTGCACTGCCGTGGATGAGTGATGAGACCAAGAAGCAGGCCTACGACAAGCTCGACAGCTTCAATCCCAAGATCGGTCACCCCGATGAGTTCCGCGACTACAGCGCGCTCGAGACCACTCCGGACGATCTGCTCGGCAATGCCCGCAGGGCGATCGCCGTGGCGACCGATCGCGAGCTGGCCAAGATCGGCGCTCCGATCGATCGCGACGAGTGGTACATGACGCCGCAGACCGTCAACGCCTACTACAACCCGACGATGAATGAGATCGTCTTTCCTGCAGCGATCCTGCAACCGCCGTTCTTTCACGCCGACGCCGATGACGCGGTCAACTACGGCGCGATCGGCGCCGTCATCGGCCACGAGATCGGTCACGGCTTCGACGACCAGGGGTCGCAGTACGACGGCACGGGCGCGCTGCGCAACTGGTGGACCGACGACGACCGTTCCTCCTTCGAGAAGCTGACCACGGCGCTCGTCGCGCAGTATGACGCGCTCACCCCCGACGGGGCCGACGACCGTCCGGTCAACGGCTCGCTCACGATCGGTGAGAACATCGGCGATCTCGGCGGCCTCGGCATCGCCTACCAGGCCTTCCGTCTCACCGATCCGGGCGACATCGAGGTCGACGGGCTCACCCCCGACCAGCGATTCTTCATCTCCTGGGCGCAGGCGTGGCAGTCCAAGGTCCGGCCAGCCGAGACCGTGCGACGGCTCACGATCGACCCGCACTCACCGCCGGAGTTCAGGTGCAACCAGGTCGTTCGCAACATCGACGCGTTCTATGCGGCGTTCGGCGTCACGGCCGACGACGAGCTCTGGCTCGACGAGGCGGACCGCGTCACGATCTGGTAGGTCGCGCGGCTCGGCCCGTGGTCGCGTCATCTCGGCCCGGTCCTTGCGCTTGTCGAAGGCACACCACCGACGGGATGTCACCGCCCTTCGATAGATTGCCAGTGTGACCATCACCGCCATAGATCCTGCCCAGCGGCGGATCGTGACCGTCCTCTCGATCGTCCAGGTCGTGGGCGGCCTGGGCAACGGTGCGGGACTGGCCGTCGGAGCCCTGCTCGTCAAGGATGTCAGCGGCTCATCAGGCTGGGCCGGGATGGCCGTCGTGATGCTCACACTCGGCGCCGCAGCATTCACGATGCCGCTGTCGTCGATCGCCGCACGGACGGGACGACGGCCGGCCCTGACCCTGGGCTGGCTCCTCGGTGGATCCGGCGCATGCGTCATCGTGCTGGGCGCCCAGATCGAGTCGTTGCCGGTGCTCCTCGTCGGGCTCTTGTTGTTCGGCGCCAGCACGGCCGCCAACCTGCAGTCCCGGTTCGCGGCGGTCGACCGAGCGGCGCCGTCGCAGGTCGGCTTTGCACTCTCCCTGGTGGTGTGGTCCACGACGATCGGCGCAGTCATCGGTCCCAACCTGACCGGTCCGGGTGCAGCGTTCGCCGACGTCTTCGAGCTGCCTGACCTCGCCGGACCGATGCTGTTCTCCGCGGCCGGTTTCGCCATTGCCGGTCTGCTGACCTTCCTCCTCCTGCGGCCCGATCCTCTCGTGCACGCCGTAGGCACGGCCCCGGCCGCCCGCGGCATCCGCGCCGCCCTCCCCCACGTACGCGGGCGGGTGCTGACCGCGGTCTACGCCATCGCCTCCTCGCACGCCGTCATGGTGTCGGTCATGGCCCTGACACCGGTGCACATGAAGGACCACGGCTCGAGCCTGAATGTCATCGGGCTGACGATCAGCCTGCACATCGCCGGGATGTTCGCACTCTCGCCGGTCATGGGCATGCTGAGCGACCGCTGGGGCGCCGATCGCACGATCCTGCTTGGCCAGTCCGTGCTGTTGCTGGCGGTCTTCGTGGCCGGCACGTCGGGTGAGTCCGAGGTGCAGATCACCGCCGGGCTCACCCTCCTGGGCATCGGCTGGTCGGCCTCGGTCATCGCGGGTGCTGCCAAGCTGACACGCTCGCTGGACCCCGCAGACCGCCCCGTCGTTCAGGGCTTCTCTGACCTCGTGATGAACCTCGCTGGCGCCGCAGGCGGGCTGGTCGCCGGCATCGTGGTGGCGCTGAGCGGCTTCGGCACGCTCAACGCTGCCGCGGCAGTGCTGACTCTGCCCGTCATCGCGCTGGTGCTCTCGGGACGACGAGTCGCCGCGTCAGTGACCTAGTCGAGCAAAGCTAGCGCGAGCGCGACCCGAACGGCAGCCGGTCGACGATCGGATCGGTCACGTCCCAGAACAAGGTCTTGACCGGGTCAAGCCTTGGTCCCAGCCAACGTTCCATCGCAATGTAGGTCGACGCGCTCACGAAGATTGCGTCGAACGCGACCATCGCCAGCGAGAACCACGGCAGCGCCATGAGGACCGCGATGCCGAGGTGCAGCAGGATCACGAAGGTCAGCGCGATGCGTCGGGTGATCCGGTTGAGCAGCAGCGGCGCGAAGAACAGCTGGATGAACACCGCCATGTAGGTCGAGATCCCGACCACCACGCCGTAGTGGGTGAACAGGTCGGTCAGCCACGGGATCGGCTCATACTGCGGCAGCTGCAACGGGTAGTAGAGCGCCGTCCCGTGCTGCCAGAGAGGCCCCTGGGTCTTGAACATGCCGGCGGAGATATAGATGAGGACCAGCTGGAACGCGAGCGCGACGAGTGCGAGATTGTGAACCGTGTTGCTGAACCACGCCGGCAGGAGTGCCCTGCTGTGACGAATGTTGTGCAGCAGATTGGCAGGTCCGCTGCCCGAGGCCTGAGCCGCGGCCTTGCGGCGGCGTCGCGCGTCAAACGACCAGTGCTCGGAGGTCTCGGCGAACATGATCAGGATCAGGCCGACTCTCAACACGTTGTCGCCCTGGTCGCCCAGGAACGCTCCGCTCTCGATGATCGCGATCCAGCCGATCAGCATCAGCGGTCCGACGATCTTGGTCCGCCAGCCGACGATGTAGAGGACCGCGAGCAACATCGCAAGGAGGTAGAACAGCGTGAACGCAGTGGCCCCGAGGTTCTCCACGAGCTTTGTCTCAAAGAAGGCTGTGCCCTGCTGGATGGGCTGCATCCACGAAGAGCCGGCGCCGAACGTGATGCTGCGGTAGGAGAAATTGGTCACGAGCATCCCGAGCACCGCGAAGCCCGCGAGGATGCGGCTCAGCGACAGCCCATGAAGAGCACGCTTGTCATGCAGGAACCACGCCTCGAAACGAGAGACCTGCTCCACCGCGTCGTCCAGCAGGCGGTTCGTGACGCTGTTGCTCGGCCGAGACTGCGGCACTGCCGGTTCCTCGGCGCCACGTGTCGCCAGATCAGGCTCCCGGATGACTGTCATTCCTCCAGCCCTTCCACATAACCGTCAAACGCCCGCTGAGCGTCCTTGGTGCCGGGTATGGCCTTGCGCCACCCGAAGTCCCAGTTGGTGACGCGGACATCGGAGACCTTCACGGTGTTGCGCTGCGCGTAGGGCGGGACGGCCTGATAGCCGACCTTGTACTGGATCTGGGTCACCTTGCCGCCGAATGTCGCTTCGGTATACATCGAGGCGAATCGAGTCAACATCTCGTCATAGAGGATGTAGGCGTTGATCTCGGCCACATCACCTGCACCCGTGCCCTTGGCAGCAAGCATCGCCTTGGCAAGCTCGTCTGTCGAGGTCGTGATGTAGGAGCCCTGCACCAGAAGCTTCTGGTCCTGGTTGAACTTGAACATGGCCGCATTGATTCGCGAGCCGAGGCGACGGGTGGCCTCTTCCACCCGCGGCGGTGTGATGTCGTACTTGATCTTGCGGGTCACGAGGGCCGTCACGTCGACCCACTCGGTACGACTCACCTGGCCAGTCTTGGGATCCTTGACCAGAGCACGGAGGCGGATCGTGTCACTGAGGCGTCGCGGCGTGGGGGCGAACACCGACCAGGATTGCTCAAAATGTCCCTTGTTGATGTAGGTCGTGAGGCGCTCGTTGCCGACCGCGTCGCGCATGGGGTTGACTGGCGCGACCCACAACAGCACGAGGAACGAGTGGACCGCGATCAAGAGACCAAGGATCCACGCGAAGGTCCGGCGTGAAGCGCGGAACTCCGTCGTGCTGTGCCGTGAACCGGCTGGCGAGTCTGTCATGCGCGGAACGCCTTCTCCTTGTCTCGGGTGCTGGTCCTGACGGCAGGAAGCCTTCGACAGGCCTTGCGGGCCATGTCGAAGGCTACCTGACAATGCTCGACTCAGTCAGCCGATGAGGCTGTCAGCGCGTCGCCGTGCGACCACGATGATCGTGCCGGCAGTCACGAGCAGACCGCCCAGGAGCAGCAGGGAGACAGGCGCGCCACCGGTGTCCGGCAGAGCGTCGTCGCAGTCATCAGTCCCGGACTTGAGCTGCAGCGTCGACTGCTGGCCGACCGCAACCGCGGTGCTGGCGTTGGCGAGGGCAACCTGCGATCCGATCGCGGCGGCGTCCGCGGCTTGGCCGACGGCCACCGCGTCCTGGCTGATGGCGACGGCTTCGCTCGTCGTGCTGGCCAGCGCGGTCACGTCGTTGCCGGAGGCTACGACGTTGACACCGGAGTCGGCGACCGCTGCGGCGCCAGCGCCGACAGCGGTGGAGTCAGCCGAGGCGATGGCCGTGGTGCCCCGCCCCGTGGCCGTGGCGAGGGCCCGTGTGTCTGCGCCGCGTGCAACCGCAGCTGCATCAGCGATCGCGGCCTGCCCGGCACCGACGGCGACAGCGTTGGCCGTGGCGTCGGCGACCGCGACGATGCCCGCATCTGCGCCCGTGGCGGTCGTGGTAGCAGTTGTTCCCGTGGCGGTGGTGCCGGTTGCGGTCGTTGCCGCGTCGGCGGTCGATGTGGCGGTCGTTGCTGCGTTGGCGGTCGTTGCCGCGTCGGCGGTAGTCGACGAATCGGCCGTCGCGGTCGCGGCGGGTCCGCCAACGGCCACAGCCGTCGTGGCGTTGGCGAGGGCGACCTGAGTGCCGAGCGCGGTGGTGTCGGCAATGGCTACTGCGGCCTGGCCGACGGCGGTGGTGCTGGCGTCGGCAACCGCGTCGTTGCCGATCGCCGCGGAGTCAGCAGTCGTCTCGGCGCCGAGCGCCACCGCGGTGGCGTCAGGAGTGCCGATCGCGACCACGTCGGCGCTGATCGCAACAGAGGTGGCCGTGGCGCTAGCGACGGCGACGATGCCCGCGTCAGCGTTCTGGTTGGCGTTGGCGTTCTGGTTCGCGTTCGCGTCGGCGTTCTGGTTCGCGTTCGCGTCGGCGTTCTGGTTGGCATCAGCGTTCGAATCCGCGTTTGAGTCCGCGTTCGAGTCCGCGCTGGCACTGGACTCGCTGTCGGCCGTGGCGTCCAGGCACGTGTCAGCTGCCGAAAGGGTGGAAGCCGAGGCCGTGTCGACGGTGCCGACGACCAGACCTGAGGTGGCGATCGTCATGCCGAGTGCAACGGCGATCTTTCGGATTTTCATGGGAGTCCCTTTTTAGACGAGGCTGAAGTGCCGTACAAAAATGATGACCCTTGGGCCACGTGATAAAGAAATTATCACAGATGATCCGATGCACGTCTTGAATTCCGACAGTTGCCTCACGTCTGCCTACCCGTCGGCGACAACCTGTTCAGGCGTCACTTGCGATGCCGACCGTCAGGAGAGCCACCTCGCGCGCGACCTGGGCCTCGAGACCGGTCAGCCGGACCAGCAGGTCTTTCGGCCGCGTCCCGAAGTCGAAGAAGAATGGCTTGGCTTCGTCGATCCTGTCGGCCCCAGCTTTGGTCTGCTTGATGACGAAGTCGAGGTAGGCCTGAAGATCGGTCGCGAGGAGCTCTGCACCGTCGGGAACCCCGGCATCAGCCAGTCGCGTTCGCGCCTTCTTGAACGCAGGGACGACGAGGTCACGCAGCGGGTCGCCGGTGAAGATCGGCTGGCCGTCCAACACTTCTGCTGGATCGAGCGTCACGACCTTCCTGCCGCTCACGATGAATCTGGAGGCGGGGATGGCGCGGTCCTGCAACAGCTCGGCGAGCTCGACGTATGGCTCGACAATGGTCGCCCGCTCCTGAACGGCAGCCCGGTACTTCTCACTGCCCCGACGACCTGTCGGCGTCGTGCCGCGAGTGGGAGGCGCCGGGGCGCGCCTGACCGCGGACTTCGCGACACGCAGCAGGCGCTTGTAGTCATCCACGTCGTCCTTGAAAGCGGCCGTCAATCGCGTGGAGGAGGCGGTGTCGAAGGCCGCGAGCTTGTCCTCGAAGCCCTTCACCGCTGCGTCGGCCGCGAGCCGCTGCGACCGATCGTCAGCGGACTCCACGGCCGTGTTGGCGAGGCCCGTGGCGATCAGACCGAGCACCAACGTGAGGCCGAGCAGGCCCAGGAGCCGGCCGCGAACGCCGGTCATCTCTCCTCGCTCTTGTCGGGCTCGTCCTTGCATGAGAGGTCGCCGGTCGGCGGCTCGATCAGAAGGTAGCGGTCGACTGCCCTGTCGACGCATCGGTTGCCGACCCGGTATCCCGTATGTCCGTCACCCTTGCGGGTGATGAGTCGTCCGCTCGCGAGCTGGGAGGCCAGCTCCTTGGACCCCGAATAGGGCGTGGCCGGATCCCGAGTCGATCCGATGATGAGAATCGGGGCAGCGCCGGTTGCGCTGAGAGAGCGGTCGAGGCCGACCGACTCGAGCGGCCAGTCGGCGCATTCCTGGGTGCTCCACGCGACCATGCGCCCGAACACGGGAGAGACATCTTCATAGGAGTCCGCCAGCGTTGACATGCGTTCACTCGACGGGGTGCGCGCATCGTCGAGGCACCTCACCGCATGACCGACCTCGAACAGGTCGTTCTTGATGGTCCCATCCGCTCCGCGCCTGAAGAATCGATCGGCTAGAGCAAGCAGGAATGTGCCATCGCCGTAGACCGCGCGCTTGATGCCGGCGCTGAGGGCCGGCCAGCTCGCACGGTCATAGAGCGAGGCGAGGATTCCGTAGAGCGCGCCCGCCTCGGTGAGCTTGCGCTTGCCGGCAACCTTGAGCGGCTTGTCCTCGAGACTGTCGATCAGCGCGATCAGCTGGTCCTGCGCGCCATCCGCGTCATCGCCGAGAGGGCAACCAGGTTTCTTCACGCAGTCCTTGATGTAGGAGCGAAGGGCGTTTTGCTGCCCCTTGGCCTGCTTGAGCCCTGCGCGCTCCTTCGTCAAGGTCGGGTCGAGCGCGCCGTCCAGGACCACCCGCCCGACGCGGCGGGGGTGACGGTCGGCATACCCAGCGCCGATCAGCGTGCCGTAGGAGGCGCCGTAGTAGTTGAGCGTCTCCTGCCCCATCACGGCCCGCAGGACGTCCAGGTCACGTACGACGTTCGAAGTCGAGACATGGGATGCCACCTCACCGGATCGCTTGAGGCAGCCGTTGCCCAGACCGGCAAAGGCGCGGTCGAGGCGATCGATCTCCTTGGGTGTGTCGGGGTCCGGATCGAGATCGAGCAACGTGGCGAGCTGGGGGCCGGGCAAGCAGTTGACCGGCGCGCTCTGGCCGATCCCGCGCGGGTCGAAGCCGACCAGGTCGTACGCGGCACGCACCCGCTTCGTGAGCTGAGGTGAGACCACATCGACATACTCCACGCCGGAGCCTCCCGGGCCGCCAGGATTGACGAACAGCTTGGGCGACTGGGCGTCGCTGCCACTCAGACGGATCTTGACCCGCAGCTTGATCGACGTGCCCTGAGGCGAGCGATAGTCGAGAGGAACCCGGACCCAGGTGCAATATCCGGGAGGACAGCGCTCCCAGGTGACTTTCTGCTGGTAGAACCGCGACAGCCCGGCTGGACCGGCCTCGCCGGTGGCGACGGGCAAGCGAGACTCACTCCCCCGCGACACGCCGAACGCCAGGGCGAGCACGCCGACCATGAGGACGGCCATGCCGAGGCTGATGCGGGCAAGCACGGCAGCAGGGGTCCTTCCCGGGACAGACGAGGGTCGATGACCAGCCTAGGCTGTCGAGTCACACAGACGACGACCGCTCGCGGGCTCCTCCCGAATCACCAGTCCTTGAACAGATGGAAAAACCCGGCCAAAGAGCAGCCGGGTTCTTTCATCTGTGGAGCATAGGAGATTCGAACTCCTGACCTCTTCCATGCCATGGAAGCGCGCTACCAACTGCGCCAATGCCCCGCTGCCCGTGTGTTGGGCCTCGCCAATGTTAGCCGTTCGCCCCGCACTTGCCCAAACCGGGTCACTCGTCGTCGGACAGCACCGGCTCGGGCAGCGTGCCCGCATTCCACTCGGTCAACCGCCACTTGCGCCAGTCGCCATGTCGCGACTCCTCCAGCACCGACCACGAGCAGTTGCCCAGCCCACCGAACAAGCTCCAGTGGGTCTCGGCGATCTCGAGGAACGCGCACGCGCCGGTACGCAGGACCGCTCCATGTGCCACGACCACGAGGACTCCGTCCGGCGGGAGGTCCACGAGCAGGTCGTGCAGCGCGGCAGCGAACCGCTCCCCGGCCTGCCTGTGGGTCTCGCTGCCCGGGATCCGCGTCTCGTCCCCCTCAGACCAGGCCTTCATCCCTTCGGGGAACCTGTCCCACGCCTCGCGCCACGTGAGGCCTTCGCGCTCACCGAAGTTGAGCTCTCGCAGCCGTGGGTCGAGCTCGACCTTGGTGCCGGTCAGCTCACCCAGGACCCGGGCAGTCTCGGCGGCGCGAACCAGGTCGGACGTCACGATGCGATCCGGCCTCAGGGCAGCCAGCCGCGCGGCCGCGGCTTGCGCCTGCTCCCGGCCCACCTCGTCGAGGGGGATGTCGCTCTGGCCCTGCACGCGGCCGGCGACGTTCCACTCCGTACGTCCGTGGCGCCACAGGACCACCTGACGCGTCGTCATGCCAGCGAGACGAGCGGGCAGTCGCTCCACAGGCGCTCGAGCGCATAGAACACCCGCTCATCCTCGTGCTGGATGTGCACCACGATGTCGGCGAAGTCGAGCAGGACCCACCGCCCCTCGCGCTCACCCTCACGGCGTACGGCCTTGGCGCCGAGCTCGATCATCCGCTCCTCGACGGCGTCCTGCACGGCCTTGACCTGCCGCGGACTCGACGCCGAGCAGAGCACGAAGACGTCGGTGATGGCGAGCTGATCCGAGACGTCGAAGGCGATGATCTCTTTCGCGAGCTTGTCCTCTGCCGCGGCTGCAGCAGCGCGGGTCAGCTCGACGGCGCGTTCGGTGGCGGTCATGACGTGGCCTTGTCCAGGTAGAGGTCGTGCTTGCCGATGTACTGCACGACGCCGTCCGGCACGAGGTACCAGACCGGCTCATCGCGTTCGACCCGGAGGCGGCAGTCCGTCGAGGAGATCGCCAGGGCGGGGATCTCGACAAGAGTGATGCGATCTTTGGGCAGACCCTCGAGGGTCGTGTCGTTCAGCTCGTGGCCGGGTCGGGTGCAACCGACAAAGTGCGCCAGCGTGAAGAGCTCTTCGTGGTCCCTCCAGGTCAGCAGCGCCGCCATGGCGTCAGCCCCGGTGATGAAGTAGAGGTCCGAGTCGGGGTGCAGCGCCGACAGGTCACGCAGGGTGTCGATCGTGAAGGTCGGCCCGTCCCGGTCGATGTCGACGCGGCTGACCTCGAACCGCGGGTTGGCGGCGGTCGCGATGACGGTCATGAGGTAGCGGTGCTCGGCCGGGGAGACCACCCGATCGGCCTTCTGCCAGGGCTCACCCGTGGGGACGAAGATGACCTCGTCGAGATCGAACCACGACTGCACCTCGCTCGCAGCCACGAGGTGACCGTGATGGATGGGGTCGAAAGTGCCGCCCATGACGCCGACCCGTCTGCGCGCGCTGGTGCCAGCTTGATCCGCCGATCGCTGACGCTCGCTCACGGGGGTCAGGAGTGCTCGCGGCCCTTGCCGAACGACAGCAGCGCGAGCAGCAGGATCACCAGGATCACGAGTGCGATGCCGCCGACCGCGTAGGGATCGATGCCGATGTCGCGAAGGGGCTCTTCGGACGCCACGAGGTTCGAGAACATGCGGTCAATCTATCAGCGCACCTGACCGTCACCGACAACGACGTAAGTCGTGGTCGTCATCTCGGTCAGGCCCATCGGGCCGCGGGCGTGGAGCTTCTGGGTGGAGATCCCTATCTCGGCGCCGAACCCGAACTCACCGCCGTCGGTGAATCGGGTCGATGCATTGACCATGACGGCGGCGGAGTCAACACCCGCCGTGAAACGCGACGACGTCACGAGGGAGGACGTCACGATGGCCTCGGTGTGCCCCGATGAGTACGTCCGGATGTGTCCGATGGCCTCATCGACCGAGTCGACCACGCGCGCCGATATGTCGAGCGAGAGATATTCCGCGGCGTAGTCCCCTTCGGTTGCCGGCACGACATCGGCATGCACCGCACAGAAGGACTCGTCGCCGTGGATCGTCACACCGGCGTCCTGGAGCGCCGCGATGACACGAGGCAGGAAGACGTCGGCGACGGCCTTGTGCACGAGCAACGATTCGGCCGCGTTGCAGACACTCGTGCGGTGCGTCTTGGAGTTGAGGACGATCGCGAGCGCCATGTCGAGATCGGCGTCGGCGTCGACATAGACGTGGCAGTTGCCGACGCCGGTCTCGATGACGGGGACGGTCGAGTCCTCCACGACAGCGCGGATCAGGCCGGCGCCGCCGCGTGGGATCACGAGGTCCACGAGTCCTCGGGCCTGCATGAGGTGGGTCGCAGACGAGCGGTCGTCGGCGGGGATCTGCTGGATCGCGTCAGCAGGCAGACCAGCTGTGCGCAGGGCAGCGCGCATGACATCGATGATCGCGGCGTTGGAGCGCGCGGCCGACGAAGAACCGCGCAGCAGCACAGCGCTGCCGGCCTTGAGGCAGATCGCAGCGGCATCGGCGGTGACGTTGGGGCGGCCCTCGTAGATCATGGCGATCACGCCCATCGGCACCCGGATCTGCTGCATGCGCAGGCCATTGGGCAGGGTCGATCCGCGGACGACCTCACCGACCGGGTCAGGCAGGCCCGCGATGTCACGGAGGCCGCCGGCGAATGCGGCAACCCGCGCGGGGTCCAGTCGGAGCCGGTCGATCACGTTGTCGCCGGTCCCGGCCGCCCGTGCGATCTCGACGTCGAGGTCGTTGGCGGCCACGATTGCGTCGGTCTCCGCGATGAGGGCATCGGCCATCGCCTCGAGCGCGGCGTCCTTGTCGGCCCGGGTCGTGAGCGCGAGGGTGCCGGCAGCGATGCGAGCACGTCGCGCGGCGGCGTGGACCTGCTCCTTCATGGAGCCGATCCTAGAGCGTTCGCACGGATGCCTCGTGCCCGGTGCCCGGACAGTTCAGATCAGCATGAGGTCATCGCGATGCACGACCTCGCGTTCATATTCTGCTCCGAGCTCGGCGGCGAGATCGTGCGTGGTCCGGCCGATCAGTGAGGGCAGCTCCGTGCTGTCGTAGTTGACGATCCCGCGGGCGATCACCACGCCGTCCGGTCCGATCAGGTCGACGGGGTCACCCGCGGCGAAGCTTCCGGTGACCTCGGTGATGCCGGCCGGGAGCAGCGACGCCTTGCGCACGGTCAGCGCACGCACGGCACCGGCGTCCAGGTGCACGCCCCCCATGGTGTTGCTGGCGTGTGCGAGCCACAGCAGGCGCGTGGGCCGGCGGCGGCCCGTGGGATGGAAGCGGGTGCCGATCGGCGTACCTTCCAGGGCCGCGGCGGCCTGCGAGGCCGATGTCAGGACGACCGGGATGCCGGCCCCCGTCGCGATGCGCGCGGCCTCGATCTTGGTGACCATGCCGCCGGTGCCGATGGCCGACTCGCTGGGACCGATGATGTCCAGTGCCGCGATGTCATCCTCACCATGGACATCGCTGACGATGCGCGCATGCTGGCGGCCGGGATCGCCGTCGTAAAGGCCGTCGACATCGGACAGCAGCACCAGCAGGTCGGCATGCACGAGGTGGGAGACCAAGGCCGCAAGGCGGTCGTTGTCGCCGAACCGGATCTCGCTGGTCGCGACCGTGTCGTTCTCGTTGACCACCGGTACGACGCCGAGCTCCAACAGGCGGGCGAATGTCTGGTATGCGTTGCGATAGTGGCTGCGCCGTGTGACGTCGTCGGCAGTCAGCAACACCTGACCGACCACGAGGCCATGACCGGCGAAACGCTCGGCATAGCGCGCGATCAACGCGCCCTGTCCGACGCTCGCAGCAGCCTGCTGCATCGCGAGGTCACGCGGGCGGCGAACCAGACCGAGCGGCGCCAGCCCGGCCGCGATCGCGCCGGAGCTGACCAGCACGATCTCGTCCCCGCGCGCACGGCCGGCGGCAAGGGTGTCGACCAACGCGTCCACACGATCGCCGTCGAGGCCGCCCACCGCAGAGCTCAGCGACGACGAGCCGACCTTGACGACGATGCGCGCCATCAGGCCGGGTCCTCGTCGCTGCGTTCACCGTCCAGCGCAGGATCATCCTCGGGGAAGTCCCAGTCCCGACCCGCGTTCGTCGAGGAGGCCGGATCGCTACCGTCGCTGCGTGCTTCGCGCCGCTCAGCCTCGTATGCCCGTCGGGCGGCGAGCTCCTCACGGCGTTGCACGTTGGTGCGGCGATCCGACTGGTCGATGCGCAGATCCTCGCCGCGCCGTCCCAGGACCTCGGCGCCGGCCATGATCTGCGGGTCGAAGTCGAACATGACCGCGTCCTTCTCATCGCCGATCACGACGTCGTCGCCCGCCTTCGCGCCGAGCTTGAGGAGCTCGTCCTCGACGCCCAGTCGATTGAGCCGATCGGCGAGGAAGCCGACCGCCTCGTCATTGCTGAAGTCGGTCTGCCGCACCCACCGCTTGGGCTTCTCGCCACGGACGATCCACTGACCGTCGTGCTCGGCGATCGTGAACTCACGGCCCACGCCGGCCTCGGCCTTGGGACGCAGCACGATGCGGGTGACCTCCGCGACCGGTGCGGCTGCCCGGGTGGACGCAACGATCTCGGCCATCGCGAACGAGAGCTCGCGCAGTCCGGCGTGGCTCGACGCCGACACGTCGAAGACATCGAGTCCTCGCGCCTCGAGGTCAGCCCGGACGAATCCGGCGATCTCGAGCGCATCAGGGACATCGGTCTTGTTGAGTGCGACCAGCCGCGGCCGGCCGCCGAGGTCGCTGCCGGTGGCTTCTGCGTATGCCGCCAGCTCGGCCTCGATGATGTCCAGGTCGCTCAGCGGGTCACGCCCCGGATCAACCGTCGCGCAATCGATGACGTGGACCAGTGCCGCGCACCGTTCGACGTGGCGCAGGAAGTCGTGGCCCAGGCCCCGGCCCTCGCTCGCACCCTCGATCAGCCCGGGGACGTCCGCAACCGTGAACGTCGTCGACCCTGCCGTGACGACACCGAGGTTGGGGATCAGGGTCGTGAACGGGTAGTCGGCGATCTTGGGACGCGCCCGCGACAGTGCGGCGATCAGGCTGGACTTGCCGGCACTCGGGAAGCCCACCAGGCCGATGTCCGCGACGACCTTGAGCTCGAGCGTGATGGTCAGCTCGTCACCGGGCTCACCCTTGAGCGCGAAACCGGGCGCCTTGCGCTTGGAGGAGGCGAGAGCGGAGTTGCCCAGACCGCCGCGTCCGCCGGCCGCGATCACCAGCTCGGTCCCGGGACCGACCAGGTCGGCCAGCACTTCGCCGGACTCGTCGCGGACGACCGTGCCATCGGGAACCCGCAGGATCAGGTCCTCGCCGTTGCTGCCACTGCGGTTGTTGCCGGCTCCAGGGGCGCCGTTGGTGCCGCGCCGGTGGGGCTCGTGGTGGTAGTCGATCAGGGTCGTGACATCGGCCCCGACCGAGAGGATGACACTGCCACCGTGGCCACCGTTGCCTCCGTCAGGACCGCCGAGGGGCTTGAACTTCTCACGGTGGACCGAGGAGACGCCGTCGCCACCGACGCCGCCCGCGACATGGAGCGTCACCTTGTCGACGAAGCTGGGGACAGCCACCGGCCGCTCCTTACGTGAAATGGCCCCGCAGGGCCGTCAAATGGGACGGAGGGGCCGTCCCCAGCTGCGGACTGCCCCGCCGAATATGGGTCGTGCGAGAATCGGGTGTTCGCGGTGCTACTCGGCCAGGACGCCCGGGACGATGTTGACGACCTTGCGCCCACGACGACGACCGAACTCGACGGCACCTGCCGACAGCGCGAACAGCGTGTCGTCCCCGCCTCGGCCGACGTTGGTACCGGGGTGGAAGTGGGTGCCCCGCTGGCGCACGATGATCTCGCCGGCGTTGACCAGCTGGCCACCGAAGCGCTTGACGCCGAGGCGCTGTGAATTTGAATCGCGGCCGTTCTTGGTAGAGGCTGCGCCCTTTTTGTGTGCCATGTGCTCAGTCCCCTACTTCTTGATTCCGGTGATCTTCACCTGGGTGTACTTCTGACGGTGGCCCTGACGCTTCTTGTAGCCGGTCTTGTTCTTGTACTTCTGGATCACGATCTTGGGACCCTTGGACAAGCCCAGGACCTCAGCGGTGACCGTGATCTTGGCGAGCGAATCGGCATCGGCCGTCACAGCATCACCGTCGACGAACAGGACCGCCGGCAAAGACAGCGTCTCGCCCTCGGATTCGGTGACCTTGTCGATCTGGATGACGTCGCCGACGGCTACCTTCTGCTGGTTGCCGCCACTGCGGACGATTGCGTACACCACGGGATTCCTCACTCATTTCAATTCTGGGGCACGCCCTGCTGGAAGGCAGAACGCGCGAGAACGGCACGCAGAGCGCACCGAGGGACTAGTTTACGGAGCCTGACCCTCGCTGGTCAAAACGGGGGTGTCCCCGCCCTGGCCGGAAGGCTCAGAAGTCGTGCTGGCCGACAGCGATGGCGGCTCGACGGACGGCGGCGGGCCGGCCGGTTTGGAAGCCGAACCGCGCTTGCGCGGGGTCTTCTTGGCCGGCACCGGAGCCGCAGCAGCGGTGTCTGCCGCAGGCGCCTCGGGGGTGACGGACTTCACGCCACTGTCCTGGCTGGCCTGGGGGGCTGCGTCACCTGTTGGCCCGTCCGGCTTGCGCGACTCAGTGGCAGGACCCCGGCTGCTGCCGCCACCCTGGTTGCCGCCACCCTGGTTGCCGCCACCCTGGTTGCCGCCACCCTGGTTGCCGCCACC
>NZ_JBBJMJ010000015.1:0-78732 GCF_037719875.1 Aeromicrobium sp.
AGGGAGACCATGTGGCCGAGCCGGGCCACCTCTGAGGCGAGGAACTCAGGCCCCCACCGACGACAGGAGTCCGCGGTTCTCGCTGCGTACCATCGCACGGTGGGGGTACAGCCCTCACGGACCATCGAGAAGACCATCGAGAGGACCCAGCATGCCACCGAGCACGATCGCCGGCCGCTATGTCGTGGAGCGGGCTGTCGGTCACGGCGGAATGGGCACGGTGTGGCTGTGCCGTGACGAGGTACTTGGTCGCAGCGTGGCCGTCAAGGAAGTCGGCAGCATGCCGGGCACCTCGACGTCGGATCTGGCTCGCGCCCTCCGCGAGGCTCGCAACTCCGCGGCCCTCAATCACCGCAACGTCGTGTCGATATTCGACGCGGTCGAGGACGGCGATCACAACTGGCTCGTCATGGAGTACGTCCCCTCAAGGAACCTGTCCGAGATGGTCGCGCAGGAAGGGCCCCTGTCTCCTGAGCGGGTCGTCTGGATCGGTGCCCAGGCCGCCGACGGTCTGGCTGCCGCCCACCAGCGCGGCACGATGCACCGCGACGTCAAGCCCGGCAACATCCTGGTCACCGACGAGGACCAGGTGAAGATCGCCGACTTCGGGATCGCCCGCACGCACGGGGACGCCCAGCTGACTCGGTCGGGAATCGTGACCGGAACCCCCGCCTTCTTCGCGCCCGAGCTCGCCAAGGGCCAAGAGCCGACCGTCGCCGCGGACGTATGGGCGCTGGGTGCGTCCCTCTACTCAGCTGTCGAGGGACGACTGCCCTATCCGGATCAGGCCAACGCGATCGCGCTTCTGACGCAGATCGCCAACGGGCCTCCCCGGTCGACCGAGCGAGCGGAGTTCCTGACCGAGCCGATCGCACGCATGATGGACCCTGATCCGAGCACCCGGTGGACGATGTCCGACGTGGCTCACACGCTGCATCGGCTGCACGGCCAGCACGGCATCAAGGGGTCGGGCCCGAGCACCGTGTCGCTCACGGCGGCGTTAGTCGAGGCTGCAGCGCGCAGCAGTGCAGAGGCCGAGCCCGAGAGTCAGTTCGAGTCCGATGGCGGGCCGGTCACCGAGGCGATCTCGGCACCCACGACCGAGACCGAGACCGGCGAGGGCCTTGCCACCGAGGCCATCGCGGCGCCCACACCCCAGACCGAGACCCAGACCCAGACCGAGACCGAGGCCACCGAGGCCCCCACCCCTCTCCCGCCCGTCGGCACCAGCGGGTCGGACCTCCCGCCCAGGTCCGACGAACGCAACGGCGGCCGCCGCTTTGCGCTCGCGGCAGTGGTCCTGCTCGTGGCCCTTGCCGCAGTCGGGGCCCTTCTGCTGCAGAACCGCGATGGTGGCGACACTCCCGTGGCCGACAAGCCCAAAAGCTCCGCGACCACCGGATCGGATGACTCGGGCAGCGGCGAAGAGGCCGAGTCCGCCGATCCCGACTCACCCACCCCAGCACCCTCCGACAACACCGGCGCGACGGCCGCCGACCAGTTCATCGGCGACTACTACGCCCTACTACCGTCTGACACCGAGACTGCGTGGTCGCTCATCTCTCCCGCCAGGCAGAGCCAGATCGGCGGCTACAACACCTACGCCGGATTCTGGGGCACGATCAGCAAGGTCCAGGTCAACGGCACGACTGCAGTCTCAGAGGGCGTGGTCGACGTCAAGCTGACCTACACGAGCGACGGTGGTACGGAGTCCGAGACCCGGCGAGTCCGGCTCGAGAAGAACGGCGACACCTTCCTGATCGCCGGCGACCAAGTGGTCTGAGACGCCGACTCAGAACTCGTCGGTTCCCCTCAGCCGGCGCGGGCGGCCATCAGGGTCGTGCAACAACAGATAGGGCACGAGCGCCATGGCTCGGCGCAACGGCCCGATCTCCGGGGGAAACATCCGGCGGAGGCGGCCGGCCGGCCGCGGACCGACACAGCCCCCGGCGTACCAGCTGTCGAGGCGGTCCGCGCTCTCGGTGTATGCCGCGAGCATGTCCACTCCCTCGACACAGTCGTCGAGGCTGTCGGTCCGGTCGAGGTGCTCAGCCGCCAGCGTCAGCCGGAGTCGGCGCGCGTATGTCGACGTCGCCTCTTCGCCGGCCAGATCGACCACGACCGCCGACAGCTCGGAGTCATGGGTCCACGAACGGCGGTTGAAGTTGTCCGACCCGACCGTCGCCCAGACGTCGTCGATGATGCAGGTCTTGGCGTGGACGTAGACCGGGGTCCCGGCGTGGTTCTCGATGCCGAAGATCGCCACCCGTTCTGGAGCCGCGCGGATCATCTCACGCATGGCCCGACGCCGACCCAGCAGCTGCGCCGTCCGCGACGCCCCCTCGAGATCGGGGTGCAGCGGCACGACTGCGATGACGTGGAGGTCCTCGTGCTGGCGCAGTGCGTCGGTGAAGACACCGCCGACGTGGGTGCCCCAGAGATATTGGTCCTCGATGTAGACGATCCGCCGCGCCTTGGCCAGCGCCTTGGAATAGCCGCGCGCGACACTGCGCTCGCCACCATGGGCGAAGTCGTAGTCACGATTGGCCCGCAGATCGGGGTATGTCCGCAGGAGCTGCACCACGTGTGAGCCGTCCGGCACCTCCGGCGGGGGCGGAGACTGTGCCGGGAGCGGGTCCGGACTGCGGTCGAGCCGGTGGATCATGTCGGATAGGACATTGACGGGGCTGCGGCTCAGCGGCGTCGGATCCTCCCACCGCTCCCTGAAGACCGTCTCGACGTCATGCACGGCAGGGCCGCTGATGGCTGCCTGGATGTCGTGCCACGGCGGTGTCGGACCATACTCGTCGGCCATGCTCAACGGTTGTGGATCACCGTGGTGATCGGAGTCATCTCGCCGCGAGTGACACAGGTCGATCCCTCCGACGTAGGCGATGTCGCGGGAGGGGTCGTCCTGATGGCGGATGACGACCATCTTCTGATGATGGGAGCCGCCCATCCGCACCCGCATGTCGAGCAGCGCCTCGGCGCCTCGATCCTGCAGCTCCTTGCCCAGGCGGCGGTTCTCCCCAGCCGTGAACCCGAAGCCTTCCCAGTGCGATCGCCACACCAGTCCCCGGACGTCGACCCCTCGCTCGTCGGCGCGGCCGAGCACTTCGGCGACCTCGCTGCCGGGCTCCCCCGTCAGCCGCTCGTCGGCGTCACCCTGCCAGTCGGTGAAGAACACCAGGTCGCCGTCGCGGGTCGCCTCGATCCGCTCGAACAGCTCCGCGAAGTAGGTCTTGCCGTGGACCAACGGCCGAACGTGATTGCCTGTCGACCAGGCGCGTCCGGGATGTGCCGCGTCGATGCGCGTCCCGGCGTTGCCCCGCTCGTCCGGGGTCAGCAGCCAGCTCGTCGGATCCTCCCCATCAACGGCCACTCGTCCACCCTGCCCCCATCCGGCCGCGCCCACCAGCCCCGGGGCCGGGTGCCGAGGCCACACACCCGCTGGCGTCTGGCGATGCGCAACCCAAAAGTGGCGCCCACCATGCTGTGAGCGCCACTCCTGGGGATCAGGTGTTATCCCTTGCCGGGTGCGCGCTCCGACGGGCTGCCAGTGGTGTCGCGGCAGTTGGACGCTCCTGCGGTCCCCATGTGCTTGCCCTTGCCTTCGCTGTCGTGGGCAGGTCCGGCGACGTGCACGGTACCGAAGTAGGAGAAGCCCGGGGTGTCGCCCTCGACGCAGTGCGCCGCCGAGGCGCCACCTGAGCTGAACGCGATCGAACCGGCAACCATCGCGGCGACCGCGATGCTCTTGGCGAGTGTGGAACGCATGATGCCTCCGTGGGGTTGGGTGATCTACGTCACTTTATGTCGCTCCCCCGGTTCGCGCCGATCGAGTGTGGACAACGGAGCCGATCCGGGTCTGCCCGCGAGCAGGAGCGCCAGCTCGTCGCGGCCGACCACTAGGCTCGTGGCCATGGCCACAGTCCTCCTGGTTCGGCACGGTCGCACCACAGCCAACGCCAGCGGGGTGCTGGCCGGTCGGACCGCCGGCATCAAGCTCGACGAGGCCGGCCGGAATCAGGTGGCCCGCACCGGCGAACGACTCGGGGTCGTCCCCCTGGTTGCAGTCGTCTCGAGCCCGTTGGAGCGCTGCCGACAGACGTCACGGGCGATCCTCGACCGGCAGGCTGGCTCCCCGGCCACGCCGATCGAGAAGGGCATCACCGAGTGCGACTACGGGCAATGGCAGGGCCGGGGTTTCGGCGAGCTGGCCAAGGAAGACCTGTGGTCGGTGGTGCAGGCACAGCCTTCGGCCGCGGTGTTTCCCGGTGGTGAGTCGATGGCCGCGATGCAGTCCCGATCGGTCGCCGCGATCAGACGCCATGACGCGGCGTTCGAGATGGAGCACGGGCCGGGTGCCGTATGGGTCGCGGTGAGTCACGGCGACGTCATCAAGGCGATCCTGGCCGATGCACTCGGCATGCACCTCGATCTGTTCCAGCGCATCAACGTCGACCCCGCGTCGATCTCGATCGTGCGATATGGGTCCACCCGACCAGACGTCATCGCCACCAACACCGAGGCAGGAGACCTGTCCTGGCTCGGCGCCGAGCCCAGCGCAGACGGGGCGCCGGTCGGCGGCGGCGCAGGCCATCGGGCGCCAGCCACACCTCACTCCTAACATTGACCCCATGGCACCCCTCGTCCATGGATTCGACTGGCCCGACCGACTCGTCGTCGGCACTGTCGGCCAACCCGGATCGCGTACGTTCTATCTCCAGGCCCGAAGTGGTCCCGAACTGATCAGTGTCGCCCTCGAGAAGGAGCAGTCGGCCGCACTCGCCGAACGGATCGAGGAGGTGCTCGACGACTTGATGGCCGAGGAAGGCAACCCGTTCAGCGTCCCGCCCCTGACGCCAGAGGGGCTCGTGGACAACGATCCGCTGGAGCAGCCCGTCGAGGAGCAGTTCCGTGCCGGCGCGATGGGCCTGGGCTGGGATCCGTCGACGGCGCAGATCGTGATCGAGGCATTCCCCATCCTGGAGGCCGACGACGAGTCCTTCGATCCACTCGAGGTCGAGCCCGACGAGGTCCTCCTCGTACGCATTCCGGTCGGCACGGCGCGGGCCTTCGCCAAACGCACCCGCGAGGTGGTGGGGGCCGGCCGGCCCATCTGCCCTCTCTGCCGGGTGCCGATGGACTCCGAGGACCACGTGTGCGAGCTGCCCGACGGGTTCCGGTGACACTCGGGACTGATCTCCTCGACGGTGATCTCGAGCTGTCGGGTCGGATCATGCCTGCGTCGAACGCGACGTTCATCGGCCAGATCGGCGACGTCACCGTCGTCTACAAGCCGGTGGCCGGCGAGCGCCCGCTCTGGGACTTCCCCGATGGCAACCTCGCTCGTCGCGAGGTGGCGGCATACGCGATCTCGGAGGCTCTCGGCTGGGGCGTGGTCCCTCACACGTGGCTGCGCGACGGGCCGATGGGCATCGGGATGGCCCAGCTCTGGCAGGAGTCTGACCCTGAACAGCGCGCTGTCGACCTGGTTGCCCCGGCGGCCCTTCCCGCCGAGGGGTGGTGCCATGTCCTCGACGGACTCGACGCCCAGGATCATCGGGTGTCCCTGGTCCACGAGGACTCTGCCGCGCTGCGCCGCATGGCGGTGTTCGACATCGTCGTCAACAACGCCGACCGCAAGGGTGGCCACGTCCTCGAGATGGTCGGCGGACACCGTCACGGCATCGACCACGGGCTGACCTTCCACACCGAGCACAAGCTGCGCACGGTCCTGTGGGGCTGGGTCGATCAGGACCTCCGTCCCGATGAGCTGGAGGGGATCGATCGAGTCTGCTCGGCGCTCGCCAGCGATCTCGGTGACACCCTCGCGACGCTGGTCAGCCCTGTCGAGATCGCAGCCCTGGCCGCTCGGTGCGACCTGCTGCGGCGTGAGGCCAGATTCCCCGCGCCGCAGGGTCACCTGCCTGCGGTCCCCTGGCCGCCGTTCTGACCAACCCCCGCCACTCCCCCTACACTTCCGGCATGCGCGCCGTGACTCTGCACCAAGGACAGCTCGAGGTCCAGGACATTCCTGATCTTCGACCCGCGAAGGGCCAGGTGCTGATCGACGTGACCCGGTGCGGCATCTGCGGATCGGACCTGCACGCCCGTGTGCACGGCGACGCCACGGCGGACGCCGCAGCCGAGATCGGCTACGACCAGTTCATGAGGTCGGACCAGCGCGTGGTGATGGGCCACGAGTTCACCGGCACGATCGCCGAGTATGGTCCGGGCACCCGCAAGAAGTGGCCCACCGGGTCGAGCGTCGTGGCGATGCCGATCCTGGACACCGGCCGGGGGGTCCATCTCGTCGGGTTGTCCGAGCTCGCGCCCGGTGCGTATGCCGAGCAGGTGCTCGTGTCGGAGGCGTTGACCTTCCCCGTCCCTGGCGGACTCTCCCCCGACGTGGCGGCCCTGACCGAGCCGCTCGCCGTTGCGCTCCACGCCGTCAACCGGGGGGACGTGGGCGCCAAGGACACCGCGGTCGTCATCGGCTGCGGCCCGATCGGCCTTGCCGTGATCCTGATGCTCAAGGCCAAGGGCGTCCGCACCGTGATCGCGAGTGACTACTCAGTCGGTCGCCGAGAGCTCGCGCGTCGCTGCGGCGCTGATGTCATCGTCGACCCGGGCGCCGAGTCGCCGTGGTCGACGTTTGCGGACAGCAAGACATACCTGACTCAGGCCAGCTCCCTGTTCGAGCTGGCAGTGGACTCCATGACCAAGCTCCGATCCGTGCCGCTGCTGCCGTGGAACCGGGTGCTCGAGACCGCGCAGAAGCTCGGTGCCGGGCCGCGCGGGCCGGTCGTCTTCGAGTGCGTCGGGATGCCAGGAGTCATCGAGCACATCGTCACCAGTGCGCCGCTGCTGTCGCGCGTCGTCGTGGTCGGCGTGTGCATGGAGCCCGACACGTTCCGGCCCGTCATGGCGATCAACAAGGAGATCGAGCTGCGATTTGCGCTCGGCTACGATCCCGCGGAGTTCCATCGTGCGTTGATGCTGACCTCGAGCGGCAAGGTCGACCCCACCCCGTTGGTCACCGGGACCGTCGGCCTCGACGGCGTCGCGACGGCGTTCGACCAGCTCGGAGATCCCGAGCTCCACGCCAAGATCCTGGTCGACCCCGCCCTCGCCTGATCCTGCTCACATACAACCTCGTCCTCCAGCCCCCCGAAAGACCGAGGCTCTAGCGGATCCCTCCGGGCTGTACCAACCCGTGGTCGAACACGAAAACCACGGTCGCCGCCCGGTGGTGGTCGCTCAGGCCGCTGCCGCATTGGCCTTGCCGACCGATGGTCCCCGCACTACAGTGAGTCGATATTGAAAATCGACACTTTCACTTGGAGATCTCATGGCCCGCGCCCCCCGTCAGATCATGACCCTCATCGCCGCAGCGATGGCGCTCATCCTCGTCACGCCGACGAGCTCTGCGAGTGCAGCACCGGCCGACCCCAGCACCGATCCGTTCTTCGCCGCGCCGGCAAACCTCGGCACGCTGGACCCCGGCACCGTGATCAGATCGCGGCCGGTCTCGACGAAGCTGATCCCGGGCATTCCCCTGGGTGGGAAGTCCTACCAGATCCTGCTCCGGAGCAATGACGCCAAGGATCGTCCAGCCGCGGTGACGGCCACGATCATCGTTCCCCGCAACGCGACGAAGAAGCAGCTGCTCGCCTATCAGCCCGCAACTGACAGCCTCGGGGCGAAATGTGAGCCCTCCTACGCCCTGCAGACCGGCAGCGAAAAGGAGGCAGCGCTGATCGCGCAGGGTCTCAGCAAGGGGCTCACCGTGGTGGTGCCCGACCACCAAGGTCCACGGCACGCTTACGCCGCCGGCAGGATGGCCGGTCACGCCACGCTCGACGCCGTGCGCGCTGCCACGAGATTTCCTGAAGCGAACCTCGCCGGGGCCTCTACGAAGGTGGGCATGGTCGGCTACTCCGGCGGCGCCATCGCTACCGGCTGGGCAGCGCAGCTGCACCCCTCGTACGCCCCGGACATCAATCTGGTGGGGGTTGCCTCCGGTGGCACCCCGGCCGACCTGGAGGTGGCCGGTCGCAACCTCGACGGTGGCCTGTTCAGTGGACTGTTCCTCGGCGCGGCGCTCGGCGTGATGCGCGAGTATCCGGAGCTGCGTTCGCTCCTCAACGCCGAAGGCCTCCGTTTTGAGCAGCGTGTCAAGAACGCCTGCGTCAACGAGCTCGTCCTGAACGCGTTTCAGTCCATCAAGCGATTCAGTGACTCGCCCGACCCGCTGGCCGAACCTGTGACGAAAAGGGTCCTGGGTGACAACAAGATGGGCGCCTTGGCCCCGACCGCACCGGTGATGCTGTGGCACGCGACGCTGGACGAGCTGATTCCCTATCGGTTGGCTCCGGCACTCAGGGACAAGTGGTGCTCACAAGGCACGAAGGTGAAGCTCGTGACGAATCGTTTCACTGAGCACAACCTCGGTGCCGTGATCTGGCTCAACGACGCTCTGCCGTTCCTGCTCGACCGCTACGCCGGCAAGCCCGTCACCGGTACCTGCTGAGCATGGGGAGCGGCAGGCGGCACGCCTTGTTTCCACCCAAGAGCACGCTTAGGTTGACGGCATGAGCAGCCCAGTCCCCCATCGCGACGTCCGGACGCGCCGGATCCGCTTCTCATACCCCGAGGGGAGCTTGCAGCGGCACTGCGTCGACGGTGACTTGGTGATGAGTCACGTCATCGCGGTCCTGTCGGCCACCTTCCCGCCGGGTGAGGATTTCTTCGTCCGCTCGGTTCGAAACTTCCGCGACCGGGTGACCGACCCGGAGCTGAACCGGCAGGTCGGCGGCTTCATCGGCCAGGAGGTCACCCACGGCCGCGAGCACCGCGAGCTGAACCGGCGGCTGCAGGAGATGGGATACCCCACTCACAGGATCGCCCGGTTCGTGAAGTGGGCGCTGTCGGACGCCGAGAAGCGCATGCCGCGCATGCTCTGCCTCGCCTACACCGCAGCGCTCGAGCACTACACCGCCACGATCGCCGAAGCGCTGCTTCGCAAGCCGGAGGCACAGCGACTGCTCGGCGACACCGAGGTCCGCTCCATCCTGCTCTGGCACGCGCTCGAGGAGTCCGAGCACAAGGCCGTGGCGTTCGACGTCTACCGGGCGGCTGGCGGCACGGAACGGATGCGTATCTGGGGTTTTCGCATCATGAGCTTCGGACTGCTCGGTCTCGTCGTGATCGCGACAGCGCTGTCGATGATGCTCACCGACCGGTCCACATACAACCCGATCCGCCTGGTCCGCAGCCTTGCCGCAATCCGGCACTCGCCCTTCCTGGAGCGCGACGTGATTCGACACCTCCGCGCGTACACCCGAAAGGGGTTCCACCCGGACGACATCGACAGCACCGACCTGCTGGAGCGGTGGACGGTCGAGCTCTTCGGTCCCGAGGGAAAACTGGCCGACCACCTGGGTTGACATTCGACCGCGAGTTCCGTGAGAGCTAACTATCTTTCTCGCCTATTTTGCAAGGCTTTCTCCTGGTATTCGAACGTCTGTTCGAGTAGTATGAGGGTATGGATCCGGGGCCCACGATCGAGGCGATGCGCACCGCTGCACGCACGTTGCGCTCTGGTGATGTGCGGGACAAGATCAGGGCGGTTCAGACCGCGCAGGACGCGTTGGATGCTGCGAAGGCGTCGCTGCTGGCTGAGCTGGAGGTGTCCAAGGACTTCGAGCTCGACGGTGCGTCGACGTTGAACATGTGGGTCCGTAACCAGCTGCGGCTCAACGCCGGGCAAGCCACCGCCCTGGTCCGCAACGTTTCGGCTCTTCGGGACCTGCCGTTGGTGGGTGAGGCCGCGATGACCGGTCAGATCAGCGCCGCCCACGTCCGGGTCTTCGTCTACGGCCTGGCCCACGTCGGCCTGGAGCCGATGCGCCAGTTCCAGGACGTGTTCGTCGACGTCGCCCGCGAATGCGAACCGAGCGAGTTGTTCGAAGCGGTCAAACACTTGAAGGACAAGGTCCATCCCGAAGACCTCGACGACGCCTGGGAACGCGGGATGGACAAGCAAGACTTCTGCGTCAACGCCGTCCCCGACGGCTGGCACGTGGCCGGGTTCCTCAACACCATCACCGGCGCGAAGCTCAAGAAGGTCCTCGACTCGGTGGCAGCACCGGTCGACAAGGAAGACACCCGACCAGGCTCGGAGCGCCGGGTCCAAGGCCTCGACGACCTGCTGTCCTCCGTGCTGGCCAACGGGTTGCCCTCGGACAAAGGTGTCCGACCCCACCTGTCGGTGTTCGTGGACGCCGACACATTGCAAGCCGCCGCCACCCACGTCAAGGCCGGCGCCGAGCGGTCCTTCCTGGGCCCCGACCCCATGCCACCGGTCGAACCCGCCACACTGGCCGGCCACGGTGCCATCGGCCCCAACCTGCTGATGTATTTGCAATGCGTCAGTGATTTCACCGCATTCCTCATGAAAGACGGCGACCGCAACCGCCAGGCGCAGATCCTCAACGCCGGCACCACCAAATACCAGCCCAACCTCACCCAGAGGCGTGCTGTCATCGCCCGCCAGACCGGTGTGTGCGCCACCCCAGGCTGCAACCACACTCACCTGGAGATTCACCATTCGATCTGGTGGTCCAATGGCGGACCGACCGACCTCGACCTCCTGGTCGGACTCTGCACCCGATGCCACCATTTGCTTCACCGCGGGCGGCTCCACATCACCGGCAACGCCGTGGACGGATTCACCTTCACCAACAGCACCGGTAGACCACTACGCCGCCGACGACGAACCCACTACCGCCCAGCCGCCTGACCCGGTTGACGAATCCATGCCGGCGCATCATAGTTAGGCCTGTGCCTAACTATTACGACGAGCTCGACGCCGTGCTCCGCGCAGTCGCGGATCCGACGCGCCGGGCCGTCGTGGAACGGTTGGCGAAGTCCCCGGCCGTGGTGTCCGAGCTCGCAGCACCGTTCTCGATGGCACTGCCGTCACTGATGCAGCACCTGCGCGTCCTCGAGGACGCGGGACTGGTCACGTCCGAGAAGCACGGACGCGTCCGCACCGTGAGCCTGCGGCCGGGCGCCCTCGACGTCCTGCACGTGTGGCTCGGCGAGCAACGAACCCCCGCAGAACACCAAGCCGACCGGCTCGCCATCCACCTGAACAGAGCCACCTGACCCGCACCACCCCCGAAGGGAACGTGACATGACCCGCGTACACATCGACCTGAACATCTCGCTGGACGGCTACACCTCAGGCGGCCAGACCACGGAGAATCTGATGGGTGAGGACTGGGGGAAGCTCATGGCGTCCTACACCGCGACCCGCACGATGCAGGAGCGCGTCTTCGGCAACACCAGCGGCGCCGGCACGACCGGCATCGACGACTCCTATGCCGCGGCGCACCTCGAGGGTGTCGGCGCCGAGATCATGGGCGCGGCCATGTTCGGCCTGCACACGGTCCTCGACGATCCGGACTGGAAGGGCTGGTGGGGTGACGAGCCGCCATTCGGCATGCCGGTCTACGTCCTCACCCACACTGCACCGCGTCCGTCGATACCGATGCTGGGCGGGACGACGTTCCACTTCCGCAGCGCCGCGATCGAGGACGTGCTCGCCGAGGCCGTCGAGGCCGCCAGTGGCCTCGACGTGCGCGTCGGCGGTGGGATCAGCACCGCGCGCGCCTTCTTACGCGCCGGGCTGGTCGACCACTTGCACGTCGCGATCGCCCCGGTCCTGCTGGGTCGAGGCAATCGGCTGTGGGACGACCTGCGCGGCCTCGAACTCACCCACAAGGTGACGACGGAAGTGGCCGAGAGTGGCACGACCCACGTCACCTTCACGCGATAGGACGTACACATGACGATCGAACGCCGACTCGCCCGCGCCGGGTTCACCCTGACCCGCGACTATCCCGTTCCCCCCGAGCGCGCGTGGGACGCATTCGCCGAGGAGGACCAGAAGCTGGCCTGGTTCGGTGCCGGCGAGACCTTTGAGGCTGGCGACTGGCTATTCGACTTCCGCGTCGGCGGACGCGACGTCGCCGAGGGGACGTTCCACGACGGTCCGGTCTCGCGGTACGAAGCCACATACACCGATATTGTCGAGCACGTCCGCATCGTCACGACGTACGACATGTGGCTCGATGAGGTTCACATGTCGACGTCGGTCGCGTCGTTCGAGTTCGAACCGATCGACCAGGGCACCCGATTCACGCACGTCGAGCACGGCGTCTTCCTCGACCAGTTCTGGGCCGACGGACCGAGTCGCGAGGAAGGCAGCCGGGGCCTGCTCGAGGCTCTGGCCAACCACTTCGCGTAACGCACTGTCCGTCCACAGGTGGATCCTTGGCCACCTCGCACCCGGAGTCATTCGCGTTCCACTGCCTCGGGAGCGGTTCACGGGTCAGGCAGGCTCGGCTGGAGCTAGAAGCGGAGTCGGGGCTCGTCATAGGTGATCGGCGACCCGGATCCAAACTCGATTCCGACGAAGGCGCCTGGTGGCCCGGTATGCGCGCCGGCCACGAAGCGCAGCACCGTCCCGTCCGGGTCGGTGATGTCCATCGCGATTCCAAAGTCTCCGCGGTCATGGACCTCGCCGTGTTCGATACCGAGCTCGGCGCAGCGTTCGATGACCGCGGACACGTCCTCTGCCGTCCGGAGCATGAACGCACATACATCGAAGCCGTCCAGGACCGGGCTGCTGGCGCAATATTCACGCTCGCGCAGCCCGATCACAAACCCCGCTTCATGATCGGCAAGGACGACACCTCTGACTCCGGCGGCCTCGAAGAACTCGTTGGCCAGTTCCAGATCGAAGAGGTCTGCGTACCACCGGGCGCTGATCGCCAGGTCACTCACAGGCAGTTTGATCTGGCGGACACCGATGATCGGGAGCTTCACAACAGCAGTGTGTCAAAGGCGTCCCCGCCACCGGCGGAACACGCCCCGGTCATCGGCAGATCCGGTCGTTCGCGGGCGAAGCCCGATCTGGAGACGAGCCGGTTTCACGGAGCCGTGCGGTCAGGCCGTAGCGCGGGTGAGGATCCGAGCGCGCAGCTTGTGCAAGCTGGGCATGAATCCATAGATCACGATCGGGACCGCGACCGTGGCGAGCACGAAGGTTCTCAGCACGCTGGGCAGGTGGGCGAGGGTGTCGCCGAGGGCCAGGTTGAGCGCGGTCAGGGTCGGGAAGACCGCGATCCAGATCATGAGTGCGAGCTGATGTTTGGTGGGCGGCGGGATGGTGCTCATGGTGTTCTCCTTTGAGCTCGATTGAGCAATGGTCGAGTCAGGCGGGGAGCCGGACGCGAAGTCGTGGACGGCGAGACGTACGTCCTCGTCCACGAGGTCGTTGTTGATGGCGATGGCTGCCGCAGAACCTTCGCCGGCAGCGGTGATGACCTGGGCCCGCGGGTTGGCGACGTTGCCAGCGGCCCAGACCCCGGGCACGCTGGTGCGGCCTGTGCCGTCAGCGACGACCCAGCCGGTTTCGTGGGTGGCGCAGCCGAGTTCGGTCAGCAGGTTGCCATGGGGGACAAAATTTGGCCGGACGAAGACTGCGTCTCGGGGTACGACGCGGCCGCCTTCGAGCTCGACGCCGACGAGGCGGTCGTCCTTGATCACCAGCCGACTTACTGTTCCCTCCATGATGCCGATGGCCCGGGCGAGCAGCTGCTCGCGCTCGATCGGCGGCAAGGTGAAGGTGTGATTGAAGTAGACGACATCGTGGGACCACTGGCGAATGATCAGGGCGTGCTGGATCGCTTCGGGCGTGCCCCCAAGGACGCCGAGCCGTTGGTCTTTGACCTCGTGCCCGTGGCAGTAAGGGCAGTGAAGGAGGTCTCGGCCCCAGCGTTCCCGGACACCAGAGACGTCGGGGATCTCGTCGCGCAGCCCGGTCGTGACAAGGATTCGGCGGGCGGACAATGTGTCGTTGTTGTCGACCGAGACCGCAAATCCTGCGTCATCGCATCGGCGGATCGAGGTGACGGTGCCGCGGACCAGGTGGCCGCCATAGGACGCCACCTCCTGGCGACCGACCTCGAGCAGCTCTGCGGGTGCCATGCCGTCGCGTGAGAGAAAGCCCTGCATGTGCGCGGCGGGCGCGTTGCGATGCTCGCCGGCGTCGATGACGACGACTCGCCGGCGGGCGCGGGTGAGGACAAGGGCTGCCGAGAGACCGGCCGCTCCGCCGCCGATGATTGCCACGTCGTAGTTGTTCATGAGTCGAGAATCGCCCTCACCAGCTCCCGCGACAACAAATGTTGCTGTTATTGGGAATCTTGCGGTGCAATATGAAGATGGATCCCGCATCGAACCCCTCAGCAACCATCGGCTCCACCTTGGACCTGGTCGGACCACGGCTACGGAAGGTGCGCGAGCAGCGCGGCGTGACCCTGACCGTGGTGGCCGAGCGAACCGGGATCTCCAAGAGCACGTTGTCGCGACTGGAGAACGGCCAGCGCAAACCCAGTCTGGAGTTGCTCCTCCCGCTGGCGGAGGTCTATCGAGTTCCGCTCGACGACCTTGTGGGCGCGCCCGAAGTGGGCGACCCACGTATCCAGCTCAAGCCCCGGCGGGTGAACGGGCGCACGGTCCTGCCGCTGACCCGGCATCCGGACGGAATCCAAGCGTGGAAGATCATCATCCCTGTCAGCCAGTCGACGCCGAAGCTCCGCACTCACGACGGCTACGAATGGCTGTACGTACTGACCGGACGGATGCGCCTGATCCAGGGTGAGCGGGACCTGGTGCTTGGTGCCGGTGAGGCAGCCGAGTTCGACACCCAGACGCCGCACTGGTTCGGGAGCACTGGCGAGGGGCCAGCTGAGGTCCTGAGCATCTTCGGCCGCCCCGGCGAACGCATCCATGTTCACGCCACGTCGCGGGAGACGTGAGGGCGACGGCCCTGGTCGCGAGGACAGGATTGGAGCCTATGACTTCTGGGCTATGAGCCCAGCGAGCTACAACATTCGCGGTTGAGGCTCTCGACTCACTCGGGTCTCGTCCTACCCGGCCGCCTCACACCATGCTCCTTACCAATCCACCGTCGCACCGCAACGCTGAACCGTTGATCGCCGACGCAAGCGGGCTTGCCACGAATGCCACGAGATCGGCGATCTCCTCAGGGAGGATCAAGCGTTGGATTAGTGACGTGAAGCGTCCGCCACCCGGGCCCATGAAGATTGCCTCAGCCTCGTCGAAGGTTTGGTCAGGGTAAATGCTTGAGATGAAGTCGATGACGCCCTCGGTCTTGGTTGACCCGGCAACGATCGAATTGACCGTAACCCTTGAACCCTTCGTCATCTCGGCGAGACTGCGCGAGAGCGAGAGAATCGCCGCCTTCGATGCCGAGTAGTGCGCCATCTCCGGCGCGGGCATCAACGCAGCTTCGCTGGCGAGCATCAGGATTCTGCCGTGATCCAACCCAAGCATGACCGGCAGGTAGTGGCGGGAGAGCCGCACCACACTCATCAAGTTGATCTCGAACATCCGTGCCCAGTCTTCGTCAGTCTCATCGGCGAAGGCGGCCGCTTCATACACACCGAGGTTGTTGACGAGGATGTCGACCGAGGGAAAGGCGTTGACCGTCATCCCGGCGCCCTCGGCGGTCCCGTTGTCAGCAACAAGAGGTCGGAGGTTGGCGTCGACGACGTCCGACTGGATGTGCTCGATCGCCGCGGCGACGGACTCCTCTGTGCGTCCATTCACGATGACCGTGGCGCCCTCGCGGGCGAGCGAGGTCGCGATCTCACGTCCTATTCCTCCCGTGGACGCGGTCACGAGTGCGAGCTTGCCGGCGAGGTGGAGGTCCATCATGTTCCTTCGGGTGCGGAGGTCAGTGAGTGGTTTAGGTGAGAACGGAGAACGAAGCCGGAGTCGTCAGACGGTCCGCGGCCGAGTCGGGCACTCCGTCCATGAGGAAGAAGCCATGGACCATGCCGTCGTATGGATGTCTGCGACCTAATTCGTCGTCACATGATCGTGGGGATCGCCCTTGGCGGCCCACACCCGCCGGTACGAACCTTGGACGATTTCGTCGAGCAGCGACGGTCCGCACGGAGCCCATCCGAGCTCCTTGCGTGCCAGGGACGAGTCCACACGACTGTTGCTCGAGAGTGCGACGTCGACCCACCGCTGACCGAAGGCCGCATAGGCCACCTCTGGAGGACACGACTCGGCGGTGGGAAGCCCGACCAGGGTGGCCACGGCTGCGGCGATGTCTCTCATCCCACACTCCCCCGACGCCAGGTTGTAGACGCTGCCCGCTTCGGCGTGCTGAGCTGCCAACAGGTACGCCTCGGCAAGGTCAGCAATGAAGACGTTGCCCCAGATGTTGTCGCCGGCACCCACGTACAGGCTGCGTCCCGTCGAGATCGCGGTGCGGATCAGAAGGGGAATCTGTTCGCTGGCTCCTTCACCGAAGATCATCGACGGCCGAAGGACGACCGTGCGGATTCCACGACCGGCCGCTTCGACCACTGCCTGATCTGTGGCGTATCGCGTGGCGACGACGTCGGCTGGACGGTGACTCGTCGTCTCGGTGTAGACCGTCTCATTTCGACTGCCTTGTGCGAGATCGGTGTAGACGCCCGTGCCGCTGGTGCGGATGTACGTCTTGCCGGTCCCCTCGAGGGCCTCGAGGAACACCCGGGTCGAGTTGGCATGATCTGCGCTCGCTGTGTCCATCACGATGTCGGCATCCTTGGCGGCGGCTGCGAGCATCGCGCTGTCATCGAGATCGCCGAGGACTGGCGTCAGACCGCGGGCGCGGAGTCCGTCTGCGGCGGACCGAGCCCGCACCAGGCCCCGTACGTCGTGGCCAGCGATCTGCATGCGGGTGGCGACTGCCAGTCCGATGTAGCCATTCGCCCCGGTGATGAGAATCTTCATGTTTCCCTGTCTTCTGCTCGGATGTGCGGGTAGCGCCGGCTAGGACCGACGCCACCCGCCCACGATGGTGGTGAAACTACTTGATGACGATCTTCAGCCCGTCCTGGTCCGCTGAAGGATTGCTTGCCAACGAGAGGCTTTTCGCGTCGTACTGCGGGAGCCTGTCGACAAACTGCGCCTTGTAGGCCTCGACGTTCTCATTCGTCACAGGCAAGGAGTTCAGCACGACCGCGCCATTGTCACGAGCGGATCCGTTGATCGCGTCGTAAGCCAGGATCAAGGCCATGCCACCGTTGATGAACTCGCCGCCCGGACTGACCAGCATGTCGCCGTCCTGGATCGCCTTGACCCCGTCCGCCGTGCCGTCGATGCTCGCAACCTTGACCTTGCCGTTCTGGCCGGCAGACCCGAGGGCTTGGATGGCGCCGACTGCTGACGAGTCATTGAAGGCGAAGAGACAATCGAATCCAGGTCCGGGGAACTTCGCGAGGAAGTTCTGGGTTGCCTTGAGCCCCGCCTCGGGGAGCTCGACGGGACGCTGAGGCTTCCCAA
Source organism: Aeromicrobium sp. (assembly GCF_037719875.1). Classification (GTDB taxonomy): domain Bacteria; phylum Actinomycetota; class Actinomycetes; order Propionibacteriales; family Nocardioidaceae; genus Aeromicrobium. The sequence goes on from NZ_JBBJMJ010000015.1 coordinate 17,449, forward strand.
GGATGGTCAGGCCGCCGGCCTCTGCCTCCTTGACGAATCCATCGAGCCGGGCGTCAGCGACGGAGTTGCCCTGCAGGCCGCTCATCGCGACGACCTTCGAGCACCCTGCATCTACGAGCGCCTTGGCCCCTACTGCGCCGTCTCCGGCGTCATCGCCGACCACGTAGCCCGCGTAGTAGTCCGCAGACTCGGCGCTCGGCTCGACCCCGGGCTTGCGCGCCGCGGCGGCGCAGACGATCTTGGCCCTCTTGCACTCGTCCAGCAGCCGCGGCCCGATCTCGGCCGTGATCGGACCGAATACGATGCCATCGACACCCTGGGCGATGAGGTCCTGGACGTTCTTGAGCTGATTGGTCTCTTGCTCCTGGGCATCCGCGACGACGACCTTGACGCCGAGCTGCTTGCCGATGTCCTTCGCGAAGTCGGCATTGGCCTTCCAATACGGGTTGGCGAGCACCGGGACGGCGAAACCGATCGTGAGGTCGCCACCCCCGCCGCCGCCCTTGTCGTCAGATGACGAGCCACATCCAGTCAGCGTCATGGCGAGCGTGAGCCCGGCCGCTAAGAGTGACGTTGTCTTCAACATATCCGTGTTCCTTTCACTGATGAGTCCGAGACTTGAGGCGTCGTCACTTGATGACTCCGATCTTGGATCGGTCGAGCGCGACGAAGACTGCGAGCACGAGGATCGCGCCCTGGATGATCTGCTGGATCTCCGGTGCGACACCCAAGATGACCAGACCGTTGTTGAGGACGACGATGATCAGTGCGCCTACCGCGGTGTTCCAGATGTTGCCAATGCCGCCCGTCAGGGGCGTGCCGCCGAGCACGACGGCAGCGATCGCGGTGAGCTCGAAGCCTGTTGCGGCCTGCGCCGTCGCCACTCCGAGCTGACCGTCGAGGACCAGTCCTCCGAGACCTGCCATGAGGCCGCAGACGACGAACACCATGACCTTGACCCGCGTGACTGGTACGCCCGAGAGTCCCGAGACCCGTTCCTCGCCGCCGATCGACCTCGTGTGGCGGCCGAAGACGGTCTGGTTCATCAGGGCCGTCGTGATGATCAGGGCCGCGCCCAGCACGATGTAGATCCCGGGAGTCGTGCCCATGGCACCAAGAGTTCCGTCGACCTGCGCCGACTGAGTGCCGGAGACGACGATCGTCAGCCCCCTGGCCACCGACAACATCCCGAGGGTCACGATGAAGGACGGCACCTTGAACACCGCGAACAGCACGCCGTTGACGGCGCCGCACAGGCCGCCGATCGCGATGCCGGCAGCAATGCCGGCCGCGCTTCCGTGATCGACCGCGACGAGGCCCCCGGACATTCCGGCGAGCGCTGCCACCGAGCCGACGGACAGATCGATCGAACCCGAAACCACCACGAACGTGAGCCCGAAGCCGATGATCGCGACCACGCTGGCCTGCTGGATCAAGTTGGCCATGTTGCTGCTTGTCATGAACCGGTCTCCGGCGATCGCCGTGTAGAACACGACAAGTCCGAACAACCCGGCCAGCGGAAGCAGCCTCATCAGGTGCAGTCTTCGGCGCGGACCAGAAGCCTCTCCCACATCGAGCAGGGGTTGCGGATCACCGTCCAGACCGGAACTCGGCTCGGCTAGGCGAGAAAAGACGTTGTTCATGGTGTGCTCCTGACCGTCAGATCATGTGAGATACGAGAAGTTCTTCGGTTGGGGTGTCGTTCCGGTTCGCCTCGTACGTGGCGTGGCCCCGGCGGAATACGATGATGCGGTCACACATGCCGATGAGCTCTGGCAGCTCGTCCGAGATCAGGACGATCGCCGCACCATCGGCCGCCAGACGCTCGATCATCAGGTAGATCTCCGCCTTCGCACCCACGTCGATCCCGCGAGTGGGGTTGTGCATGACCAGCACCCGGGGGGGATCCACCAGCCACTTGGCAAGCGCGACCTTCTGCCGGTTGCCTCCTGAGAGATTGAACGGAAGCGCGGCCGTGCTCGTGGTGTGGATGCCCATGGTCTCGACCATGGAGGCGGCGATCTTTGCATCGGCGCGTCCGGAGTAGGTGCCCAGCCGAGAGCGCATGCCCAGCGTCGGGAGCGCGATGTTGTCGGCAATGCTCGCCCTGAGGATGACGCCCTCGCGGTCGCGATCCGGTGGAACGTAAGCAACCCCTCGCCGGATGGCCTGTCGCGGGTTGGCCGGCGCATACGGCGCGCCATCCAGCGTGATCGTGCCGGATGCCGCTCGTACGTCCCCGAACAGCGAACGGCCCACCTGCTCCGTACCACACCCGACGAGGCCCCCGAGGCCCACAATCTCGCCGGCCTTCACTGAGAAGCTGAGACCGGAGAACATGCCGTCGACGGCCAGTTCGCGCACGTCCAGGACTTGGTCGGAGCCGGAAATCGACGTGGAGTCGGCGCGATAGAGCGAGCTGGTCGGGATGCGGCCGACCATGAGGCGCGTGAGCTCCTCGGTGCTGGTATCGGCCGGCAACGTGTCGACGACCCGGCCGTCCTTGAGCACCGTCACGACATCGCACAAGCTGGCGATCTCCTCCAGGTAGTGGGAGATGTAGACGATGGCCTTGCCCGCGTCACGCAGCCGTTGCATGACCGAGAACAGCACGTCGAGACGTGTGTGGCTGAGGCATGCGCTCATTTCGTCGACCAGCAGAACCTCTGGATCGAAGTGCACGGCGCGTGCCAGCTCCACCAGCTTGCGGTCCTCGAGACTGAGGTCGCCGGCCAACCGACTGGGACGAATGTGCGGAGCGATCTCGGTGAGGGCGTCGCCGACCGCGGCAACGGTTCGCCCGGGGATGATGACCCCGCCCCACGTCGCGATACGGCCGCGCCCGAGGAGGAAGTTCTCGGCCACGGTGAGGGACGGGACGAGCCCCGGCTCCTGGAGAACAATTTCGACGCCGCTGCTGCGTGCGGCATGGACGGACGCGGGCGCGTACGACTCGCCGCACAGCTCCATGGATCCGCCTGTGGGTTGGACCAGCCCAGCGACGACGTTGAGGAGGGTCGATTTGCCGGCGCCGTTCTCGCCGAGCAATGCGTGGATGCGTCCGCGACCGAACTCGACGGTCGTCTGGGGTAACCAGTCAAGTGCTTTCGTGCCGGGATAATGGCGCTGGATTCCCGTCAACCGCAGGACCGCTTCGGCCGGAAGTGCCTCAACCATTGTTCGCTCCATCAATGTTCAGGTAGCTCGCAATTGACTGCGCGAGGGCAGCGGGTGATAGCCCGTACTTGTCGAGCAGGTCGGCATTGGGCGCCGACTCCCCCCAGTGGTCCTGCAGCCCGAGGCGCACCACCCGCGGGGATGGCGCCCGAGAGCAGAGCACTTCAGAGACCAATCCACCCAACCCCCCGATGACCGAGTGCTCCTCAACGACAACAACAAGGTCGACGCCGGCCAGCTGCGCGCACAACGATTCCTCGTCCAGGGGCTTGATCGTCGGCACATGGACCACCCGTGGTGTGACTCCGGTGCTCGCCGTGACGAGGGCTGCCGCCTCGACGGTTCGTACGCTCTGCACTCCGGTTGAGACCAGCACAACGGTCCCGCCTTCGACGAGCCGTGACACAGCCCCAACGTGGAACGCCGCGGCCGCCGGCAGAGCGGGCGCAGCGTCCCGGGCGAGCCGCAGGTACACCGGGCCGTCATACTCGTTGGCCCAGCGAACCATCTGAGCACACTCCATGGCATCGCCCGGACTGAGCACGACCATGCCCGGCATCGCTCGCATGATTGCGAGGTCCTGCACGTCTTGATGGGTCTTGCCAGTGAGTCCGGTCAGAACGCCTGAGTAGCCGGCAGCAATCTTGACGTTCGCTCGAGTCTGGGCCACGAGCATTCTGATCGGATCGAGGGCACGGTGTGTGAAGAACACAGCGAACGACGACATCCAGGGGATGAATCCGTGATCGGAGAGGCCAGCTGCTGCTGCGACCATGTTCTGCTCTGCGATACCCATCTGCATGAACTGGCCGGGCAGGGCAGCAGCGAATGTGTCGCCTTTGGTTGAGGTGGCCAGGTCCGCATCCAGCAGGACGATGCGTTCGTTGCGGCGGGCATCGGCGACCAGCGTGTCGGCCCACGCCACGCGCAAGGACGTCATCACATCTCCCCGATGTCATCGAGTCCCAAGTCCACTCGCGCCCGGTCGAGCTGCTCTTGCGACGCAATGCCGTTGTGCCACGCGTGTTGGTGCTCGGCGTAGGAGATGCCTTTGCCCTTGATCGTGGACGCCAGGATGACCGTCGGTCGGGTCTGATTCGCGCCCCTGGCCAGCTCATAGGCTGCGAGGATCTGCGGGAAGTCGTGACCATCGATCTCGATGACACGCCATCCGAAACTTCTGAAGACCGCACCTAGGTCGATACCGCGCCAAGGATCACCGCGGTCGCCTCGATCGTTCCCGTCCGGCTCCCATCCGTACTGCTGAAGTCCATTGTGGTCCACAATCGCCGTCAAATTTGCCAGCCGATAGCGGGCGGCGACGTGCACGGCCTCCCAGACCATGCCCTCTTGAATTTCCCCGTCGCCGAGCATGACCCAGGTGTGCGAGTCCCGGCCCGCCATACGAGCACCCAGAGCAAGCCCCATTCCGAATGAGAGCCCTTGGCCGAGCGAGCCTGAAGACGCGTCCAGGCCCGGTAGACGAGTTCGATCCGGGTGGCCCTGGAGACGGGAGTCGATCTTGTCGAATGTTGCGAGCTCGAGCACGTCAAAGTAGCCGCGCAGGGCCATGACCGAGTAGAGCGCGATCGATGAGTGACCCTTCGACAGGACGAATCGGTCCCGCTCGATGCGGTCGGGTTCAGCGGGGTCGATACGCATCTGATCGAAGTAGAGCGCGGTGATGAGGTCCATCGCGGAGAGCGGGCCGCCGACATGACCTGCCTGGCTGGCTGCGACGGTCGAGATCGACAACCAGCGGGCAGTTGCAGCGACTCGCTCGAGTGCTGCAAAAGAACGACGGGACTCGCCCCCCAGAGGGGCGCGAGACATCGTGTCGATGTCCACATGCTTGCTCGTCATGATTCGCCTCTTACGTTGCGGAGACCATCGCTCCTGAGTGTGACGTCGGCTACATTGTCATAGTACTGACATTTTGTCCACTGAAAGAGAATTGATCAACTATATTGCTCGTTAGTGAGTCGAGAATCGCGCCCCAGCGACCTCTTGTTCATCCGCCGAGAGTTCCATCCGCCACAGAGAGGACTGCCATGTTCTGGCAAATCGTCACTTTTCACTACGCCGCTCGTACGTCACCGGCCGAGCGCAACGCCTTCGAGTCAACAATCGACGACCTTCCCAGTCGCATTCCATCGATGCTCCAGGTGCACGTCGGCCCTGACGAGTCCAACAGTGAATCGACCGTCTACATCTCAAACTTCGAAGACAGGGAGGGCTTCGAGACCTACCTTGACCACCCTGCGCACCAGCCGGTCGGGGTGGAGGCAGAACGCATCTGCGCCCACATCGACCGCATCCTGACGGCGCGCACATGACCAACTTGATTCTCATCTAATGGACTTTGTGTCGGTTTTCTGATAATTCTTGCCCATGAATGATTTCCCCTCCGCCAACCCAACGCAGGACGCGGACCTGATCCGGCACATCGAAGAGCGAGCCCTGTTCGCCCGCCTGGAGACCGTGCGCCTCATCTCGATCGCGAAGACGGGCCACTACGCGTCAGGATTCTCCTGCGCCGAGATCCTCGCAACGCTCTACTACGGCGTCATGCGTCTTCGTCAGGGTGAACCTGACTGGCCGGCACGTGATCGCTTCCTGTTCGGCAAGGGTCACGCAGCAGCCACCCTCTATCCGCTTCTGGCAGACTGGGGCTTCTTCGATGCCGCCGAGCTTGATGACTACACGCGGCTCGGAAGCGCCTTCGGTGACCACCCGGACATGACCAAAATTCCCGGTATCGACTTCAGCAGCGGCTCTCTTGGCCATGCCCTCTCGACCGGTGCCGGGGTGGCGATGGGCACCCGTATGCAGGGCAACTCCGCCAACGTCTTTGTGCTCCTTGGCGACGGTGAGCTGCACGAGGGTCAAATCTGGGAAGCCGCACTGGGTGCTGCCCACCACGACGTCTCCAACCTCATCGCCATCGTCGACCGCAACGACCATTCGCTGGACGGTCACATTGGCGGCGTGACCGGCATCGAACCCCTGGCCGACAAGTGGACAGCGTTCGGATGGGATGTTCACGAAGTGGATGGCCACGACGTCCCGGCACTGCTGACGTTGCTGCGCGGAATCGCGTCCGACACCGCTCGAACTCGCCCCGTCGCGGTCATCGCAAAGACGGTCAAGGGCAAAGGCATCTCATATATGGAGTCAGAATTCGGCTGGCACCTCGGCTGGTTGGCCGAGCAGGACGAGCTGAACGCAATCGAAGAACTGAGGAACAACGCATGAGCATCGCGCCTGGGCTGCAGCCCGAGTCCTGGCACCTCTTGACCCTCCTGGAGCGCGCGCCCGGACTCCACATCCTCGCCGACACCTTGGCTGATCTGGTCGATGAGGGACACCCGATCGTGGCGGGTACCGCCGACTTGAAGTACTCCAACGGACTCATCCGATTCCAGAACAGGCACCCCGACCGGTACGTGCAGTTCGGCATCTCTGAGCAGCACATGGTGTCCGCCGCGGCCGGTCTGGCTACCACCGGTCTGCAGCCCTACGTTGCCACGTTCGCATCGTTCATGGCGCTCCTCGCGTGCGAGCAGATCCGGACCGATGTCGCCTACACGAAGCAGAACGTGCGACTCATCGGCCACCACGCAGGCATCACGTTGGGCTTCTACGGAACGTCTCACCACGCGACAGAGGACCTGGCGATGATGCGAAGCATTCCGGGTCTGGCGGTCATCGCGCCAGCCGACACCGCGCAGCTGGGTCTTGCGCTGAGAGCGGCTTCGACATACGACGGACCGATTTACTTCCGGATCGGCCGCGGTCAGGACCCTGACATCTACTCATCGCAGAGCGAGTTCATCATCGGCCGCTCCATCCAGCACGGTCGGGGCGCGGACCTGACCATCATTGCCACCGGCTCGATGGTCCATCCGACCCTGTGTGCGGCCGAGGAACTGAGGGGCGAGGGACTGTCAGTCGGCGTGATCGACATGCACACGATCAAGCCTCTCGACGAGGAGGCCATCATGGCCGCAGCCGCCCATTCGGGTGCCCTCATGACGGTGGAGGAGCACAGCACCACCGGTGGTCTGGGTGGCGCCGTCGCCGAAGTCCTAACAGAGCGGGGCCTCGGGACGAGGCTGCACCGCCATGGGCTCAAGGACGAATATGCGCTCATTGGCCCCCCGACCCATCTCTACCGCCACTATCACCTCGACTCGGCCGGCATCGCCACCACTGCACGCGATTTCATCAATCGCCGCGGCGGTTCACCCCAGTAGGCGTTCAGCCATCCGATCGGCCGCACCATTCAGCAGAGTCGACAGATGGTGTTGGCCGGCGATGATCTGATGTCGTAGGCCTGCGACCGACAACGCGGCGAGGACGGTGCCGTCACTGTCACGCACTGGAACGCCTATCGCTCCGACGCCGATGGTCACGTCTTGATCGGACAGCGCGTAGCCGCGTTCACGGGTCGTCGCCATGTCCGCTTCGAGAGCTTCCGCATCGGCGAGGGTGAATGGAGTGACCTTCTCGAACGGAGCCTTGGCGAGGAACGCATCGTGGTCAACTGGGCCGAAAGCCAGGAGTGCCCGACCGACCGCACCCAAGTTGAGTGGCAAGTTGCCGCCGGGCTTCAGCGCGAGCACCTGGAAGTTGGCACCGTGGAGCTGTCGAACGCACACAGCGTGGTCGCCCCTCAGCACGCACAGGTACACCGTGAGCCCGGTGGCCTCCCTGATGTCGTCCAGCAGGTCGTCGGAGTCGAACCGGCTGGACATGCTGGCAATCGCTGCGTCGCCCAGTTGCAACCAGGTGGTGCTCAGCGAAGCCTTGCCGTCCGGAGCTTGAGTGACGAAGTCGGCCTGTAGTAGTGCTCCGAGCAACCGGTAGCCGCTGGGGCGCGGAATGCCGATGACCTGGGCCAGCTCTGGCGCCGTCAGTGGTCCCTGTTGAGCGAAGGCCGTCAGCGCCCGCGAGGCTTGTTGAAGGACCTTGTTGGTGGAGTCAGTGGGCATCTTCAGCACCTCCACCGAGCGCGGCCGTGAGTTCGGCTGCGCTTCGAAGCACCAGAGGCTCGATCCCCTCATCTGAGTCAGCGATGCGCGCCTCGAGAGCGCTCAGGGACACAGATGCCTGGACGACACCTCGATGGTCGAAGACCGGCGCGGATGCCGTCAACACTCCCGGGGTCACGTCTCCCTCCGAGACGGCGATGCCAGCCGAGCGGATGGCGGCGAGATCGTTCTCGAGGCGCTGGCGGTCGCCTGGCAGGAAGGGGTTAGGCCCACCCGATGAGATCGCATCGAGGTACGCAAGCCGACGCGACGGCGACTCGAAAGCCAGTATTGCTCTGGCGGCGGCGCTGCGATGGAGCGCAATGGAGCCGCCCAGCGGCAGCTCGACCGCTTGGACCTGTGCCCCGTCGATTCGCTCGATGCATACCGCAACGCTGTCCCGCCGCACACAAAGGTAGGACGTCTCCTGAGACTGCTCACGCATCGCGCGAAGAATCGGAAGGGCCAGAGCACGTATGTCCAGCGAGTCCGCGACGGACTGGCCGAGCCGCGCAACGTCAGCGCCCAGTCGATACTGACCGCGGCGGTCGGCACGCTCGATCCATTCGACCTGTTCGAGGTTGCGAATGAGGCGGTAGACCGAGCTCACCGGCTCGCCGAGTTCGGTAGCCAGCTGGGATGCACTCAGCTGGTTGTGCGTCTCCAGCACTGCAAGCGCCCGCGAAGCTTTGGAGATGATGCTCGTGCCGAGTTCCGGGTCTTCGGGTGGCATACGAACTTCCTCTCGTTCGCTGGACAGTGCCACCACCCTAGCCCGTGTCAGACCCGTTCCGGGGTAATCGAACGGCCCACATTAACCATATCTCGAACAGATTGTCCATTTTATGGCTACTTTATGCCTGCATAAGGTACGCTGCGGTCAACTCGGTAGCTACTTTCGAAGGAGGCCTCGTGAAGGACGGCATGTTCGTCTTCGACTGTGTGGTCCATACGCAGGACTTCACCGACCGTCAAATTGCGCCCGGACGCACTGGTCGCAACGTCGTGGCCCATCGGACCAATCAAGCGGCCTTCAACAAGCTGATGGCAAGCAAGGGGGGACCGGCTGACAAGGAAGACTTCTACGACCCGGTCGCCCCTGCTTGGGCAAATGCGCAGCTGTTCGAGCGTTCGGACACGGACCTGGCAATGGTGCAGACGGTGCCATTGTTCGGGCCGTGGAAGGACTCCCTCGGCCCCGCACGGTTGTGCCACGAGCTGGCCGCCTCCAACCCGAGCCGACTCCTCTTCACCGGAGGGGTTGACCCTTCTTGGCAGGGGCTTGACTTCGCCCTGGAGGAAATGGAGCGGCAGGTAGTCGAGTGGGGCGCAGTGAGCTTCAAGTTCTACGGCTACCAAGATCGCGCTCACTCCTGGGCCGCCGACAGCCGTGAGTTGGCGTACCCACTGTATGAGAAGGCGCTCGAGCTGGGCATCAAGCTCGTGCAGTTCCACAAGGGATACCCCCTTGGCATGCACCCCGTCGAAGCGTTCAAGCCCAACGACCTGCAGATGGCCGCCTACGACTTCCCGGACCTGAACTTCGGAATTCACCACATGGGAGACCCCTATGTCGATGAGACCATCAGCATCGCCGGACGCTTCCCGAACATCCACTTGATGCTTCCGCTGTGGTTCAACCAATTCTTCCTTCAGCCCTACCCGATGTACCACCGGCTCGGGCAGGCGCTGCTGAGTGTTGGCAACGAGCGCCTCTCCTACGGCTCTGAGGGCTTCATCTGGCCCGACATCCAGGCCTACATCAACCTGTGGGCAAAGATGGAGATGCCCGAGGAGCTTCAGGACAGGTACGGCTATCCAGAGCTCACCCGCGAGACCAAGGAACGCGTCTTCGGCCTCAACTTCGCAAACGCCCTGGGCGTTGATCTGGAGGCCAAGAAACGGGAGCTCGGCCTCTCGTGAGCGGACAGCAGATCGTCCTCGAGGAGCTCGAGCGGGCGCTGGAGACCATTCGTCCCCGTCTCAGGGGGCACGCCGGCGACATGACGGCCGAAATTGCCGCGCCGGGCGTTGTGGCTGTGACTTTCGAGGGAGCGTGCGAGACGTGTCCGGCGATGGCGGTGACGTACGCCGGGCTGGTTCGCACGGAGCTTCTCGCGGTTGCTGGGGTCCAGACTGTGAAGGCGTCGCAGGTCCATGCGTCCGGTAGGTCCTTGAACCGCATCGCCAAAGCCCTGGGCGGACGAGTCGTGGACGTGGAGTCCCCCGCGCCTGAGGCGCAACGTAGCTGAGCTGCCGACGACCGCGGCCATCGAACAGCTCCAACGACTCCTCGACACGTTCGTCGATGAGTGCAACCACCGCCGACCCCACCGCTCCCTGCCCCACCAGGCGACCCCGGCAGCCCTGTTCGACACCATGCCCAAAGCCCTGCCCGGCAACAGCCGAGACCCCCACACCCACATCCGCTTCCGCTTCCGCTTCCGGCACGACCGCATCGACAAAACCGGCGCCGTCACGCTACGCGTCAACGGCCGCCTCCACCACATCGGCGTCGGCCGAACCCACGCCCGAACCCACGTCATCCTGCTCATCGACGACCTACACGTCCGCATCATCAACGCAATCACCGGAAAACTCCTCCGCGACCTATACATCGACCCCAGCCGCGACGCAAAACCACATGAAAAAACTCCCGAACCTGCAAAATGCAGGTCCGGGAGTTTCCGATGTCCTGAGACATCACATTGGTAGCGGGGACAGTGTGCTGGTTCAGGACATAGGCAAGAGATCTCTCAAGACATAGGCAAGACTCCCGGCCACCCTTTCGGAGGTGTCCAAAGCCCGCCTCGTCATCACCGCGATCACCGTCCAAGGCCTGTCGCAAGCCCAAGCCGCCCGCACCTATGGACTGTCTGAGGCCTGGGTCTCACGCCTCATGGCCCGCTACCGGGTCGACGGCGAGGCCGCGTTCGAGCCCCGCTCGAGACGACCCAAGACGGCGCCAGCCGCGACACCAGCGACGACTGTCGAACTGATCGTCAGACTGCGACAAGACCTCTCCGCGGCAGGTCTGGACGCCGGCCCCGACACCATCAAGTGGCACCTCACACATCACCACAACATCACAGTCTCGGCCGCCACGATCAGCCGACACCTGACCAAAGCCGGCCTCGTGGTCCCTGAGCCGAAGAAGCGCCCCAAGTCCTCCTACGTCCGCTTCCAAGCCGCGATGCCCAACGAGACCTGGCAATCAGACTTCACCCACTACCGCCTCATCGACGGCGTCGATGTTGAGATCCTGAGCTGGCTCGACGACTGCACCCGCTACGCCATTAGCGTCACCGCCCACCGAAGGGTCACCACACCGATCGTGCTGGCCAAGTTCCGAGCAGCTGTCAAAACCGCCGGAATTCCAGCCTCAACGCTGACCGACAACGGGATGGTGTTCACCGTCAGACTCGCCGGCCTCGGACGCCAAGGCGGCCGCAATGCCTTCGAGCACGAACTCAGACGACTGCACGTGGTCCAGAAGAACGGCCGACCCAACCACCCCACGACCCAGGGCAAAGTCGAGAGATTCCAGCAGACACTCAAGAAGTGGCTCCGCGCGCAAAGTTTCCGCCCGGAAACAATCGAGCAACTGCAGACTCTGCTCGACGCGTTCGTCGACGAATACAACCACCGCCGACCTCATCGCTCATTGCCGCACCAAGCAACCCCAGCGGCCCTGTTCGACACCATGCCGAAAGCTCTGCCAGGCGACAGCCGAGACCGCGAAACCCATGACCGGATCCGTCACGACCGCATCGACAAAACAGGCGCCGTGACCCTGCGGGTCAACGGCAAACTCCACCACATCGGCGTCGGCCGAACCCACGCCCGAACCCACATCATCCTGCTCGTTCAGGACCTCGAAGTGAGGATCATCAATGCCGTCACCGGCGAACTGCTCCGCGAGCTGACCATCGACCCAGAACGCGACTACCAACCGCGCAAATAGCAAGTCCCGAACCCGCTTCCGCAGGTTCGGGACTTGCCTATCTCTTGAGACATCACAATGGTAGCGGGGCCAGGATTTGAACCTGTGACATCTGGGTTATGAGCCCAGCGAACAGGTGTCTGCCACGTACGTTAGCGGTGATAGGCAGCACCAGCGAGACACCCCCAGACGGGCAGATGGGCACGGGGACCAGGCCCCTCGGATGACGCCGCTCTGGATGAACAGCACCGGCGTCGAACGTGGCGCCGCCCGGGCCCATAGGCTGCAGATACGCGTGGTCCCCGGTAAGCGCAGGGAGCATCCGCGCCAAAGATCACGCTCCAGACAGCAGACCCGACAGTGAGGGAAACGCATGTGCCGAGTTCTCGCCTACATCGGGCCAGAGATACCTGTGGAGAATCTGCTGCTCAAGCCCGAGAACAGTCTCATTAACCAGACCCTCGACCCAGAGCGTCATCCGCAGCTTCAGCTGGCAGGCTGGGGATTCGGGATCTGGAGTGAACATCTGCTGAAGCCGGATGAGCCCCTGCTCTACCACCGACCGATGGCTGCGTTCTACGACGACAATGTTGCCGGCATCGTGCCAAGTCTTCAGACCAGCACGCTGCTTGCTCATGTGAGAGCTGCCGACTACAACTCGGCCACGGTCCTGGTCGACGAGAACTGCCACCCGTACTCATATCAGGGCACCCCCTGGATCATTGCCCAAAATGGTGACCTGCCGAACTGGAAGCTGTTGCAACGGGAGCTGCTCCAGCACTGCAAGGACGGGTTCCTGAAGCAGATGCGCGGCAACACCGATACGGAGTTCCTCTACGTGCTCCTGCTCTCCCTCCTCGAGGACGACAGCGACGAAGGTGTCCAGCGCGGATTCGAAGAGATGATGAAGCTCATCGTTCAGGCAATGAACAGTCTCGAGCTCGTGAGCCTGACCAAGTTGAAGATGGCCTTGGTCTCCCCGAACCGCATCATCGGAGTCAACTTCGGCGTAGGACACAAGGGCGAGACTGATCCTGCGGGGGAGTGGAGAGAACTGCGAAAGTCCGGCCCGGGTACGGATGATTTCGCTCTCTCCATGCTCCTGGAGCCGATGTATCTGCTGATGGGTCGCAACTTCGAGCATCACGAGACGACCTACGACTTCGAAGATTGCACGGAGGAGGAGGCGACGTCCGTCATCTTCGCCTCCGAGCCCCTGACTGAGCACGACGCCTGGTTGAACTTGGAGTTTGGTGAGATCGCCTTCCTCGAGAAGAAGGGCGAGAGCATCACGAGAAGCGTCGCCAGATTGAAGGTCTAGCGGCGCTTCCCACCGACCTGCGAGCAGTCACCGCCGGGAGGGCAAAGGTGTGGCTCTGAATCTCGTGTCTTCGCACGCAGAAGTGTCCTGATGCGGCGAAAAGACGCGCTACTGGTCACGCTCCGCGTGACGATCGGTGTACCGACTCTCGACGGCTGAGATCCGATATTTCGCGACCTCAGCACCAGGAAGCTCTGGCGTCAGCAGTGGGTGTTCGTCCTCGTCCCCTGCGGTGCGGAAGGACATCAGCACTTCGTCACTGTCCCAGTGCTCGCAAGTGTCGATGCGCTCTGGGTCCATCGGGTCGGCCGACTGGACGAAGTCCTGGCACTCGGGCGCCTGACGGGCGGCTGCGCTCAGAGGCGGCCGCGAGGAGATGGCCAGCGATGATGATCACCGGCCCCAGATTGCCACAATGACGACTCGGGGAGTCGTCTTCAAGGCGCCTCCGGAGAAGCCGGGCGTCCTTGTCTGGCACGGCCTGGGCGCGCGTCATAGCCGGGATCTGCTCGGTTTGCACCCTGTGTCGATCCGGGGCCATGCGCGAACGTGACGGCGCGACTCTAGCCCCGCCTGCTAAATCCCCTGGACAGGCAAGCAGACACTTGCATATTATCGAGGGATGGGAGGCGTGTACCGGGCGCTGGCAGATGCCACGCGACGTCAGATCTTGGATGAGCTGTTCGATCGGGACGGCCTGACGCTCTTCGATGTCTGCACCCGCTTGGCCATGAAGCATGGAAGCGCATCGAGTCGACAAGCGATCTCCCAGCACCTCTCGGTCCTTGAGGACGCGGACCTCGTCCGTTCGCATCGCGAGGGTCGAACGAAAGTCCACCACCTGAACACTCAGCCGCTACTTGAGATCTCGCAGCGGTGGCCGACATCGAGATAGGAGCAATACCTTGCACGCACGACTGCATGTCACAAACGTCTTGGTCGACGACCAGGAAAAGGCTCTCGCCTTCTACACCGACCAGCTCGGCTTCGTCCTGAAGACCGACGTGCCCTTGGGGCAGCATCGCTGGCTCACGGTCGCCGAGCCCGACGCTGCTCACAGCGTCGAGCTGCTTCTGGAGCCGGACGAGCACCCTGCCGCGAGATCCTTCAAGGAGGCGCTGTTCGCCGACGGCATCCCCTGCACGTCCTTCGCGGTCGAGGATGTCCACGTCGCACACCGCGAGCTCGAACAGCGCGGCGTCCGATTTACCCAACCCCCGACGGCGATGGGCGAAATGGTCACGGCGATCCTGGACGACACCTGCGGCAACCTGATCCAGCTTGTCAGCGGCTCATGAGCTCGGACCACCTCAACTCCTTCGACGCCGAAGGACGCAAGTCAGGGCTGTGGTCCGAACCCGACCCCCATGGCGGCACCATGACCGGGGAATATCTCGACGGCGACCGTGCCGGGCACTGGCGACACTTCGCTGGCGATGGTCGCCTTCGCTCCGAAGGTGGATACGACCGGGGTGAGCTCCACGGAGCCTGGATCTGGTACCGAGCCAACGGCGTCCTCCGTCAGAAGGGCACCTTCGACCAGGGCGTAAAGGACGGCGCCTGGGAACGATGGGACCCACAGGGCAACCACCTTGATACCACCTGGTGGAAGAAGGGACGCAGACACAAGCCGAAATCCTGAAAGCCACCCACCCTGCTACAGGACGCTGTTGTCCGCGCCCGGTCGAGGCTGCGCAGATGCTCCGCGAGGCCAACTCTGATGGCCAAGCCCTACTCGCCCGGCTGGATGCCGCGCATGCCGCGGCGACGTCGTCAGATTCGCTGACCGCAACCGGTTCGCGTCCTGGACTGGCACGGCGCCGCTTGACGAATCATCGGGTGAGCAGACAAGCCATCGTCTCTCCCTGGCCGGGAACGTCGGATGAACCGGATGATCCACATCGCCGCGACCACCCAGATCTGGCTCGATACCGAAGGACGGGCCTACTACCAACGCAAGCTCGCGGCCAGCAAACCAGGATGGAAGCGATGCGCTGTCTCAAGCGCCGGATCTCTGATGCCGTGTTCCGCCAGCTGGTCGCTGACGCTCGAGCCTTCAACCAACAAGAGACTGGTGCTGCTCAGGACGAAGCTTGCACCAACACCGGCTCGCCTTGTGTCACGCGCCGAACTCGGCGAGGCCCTGCACCGCGGAAGTCCCGAGATCGCTCTTAGGCAGGGCGACGCCGTTCCTCGTCGCTGCGATCCAGGTCTCGGTGTCGGCGACTGCTGCGAAGTTCGAGTGCAGCAGCGTCATGAGCGTGCTGTGCAACTGCTCCGCGGACGCCGATCCGGCCTCGTTGGACAGGTGGATGGCTCCGGTGGCGTCGGAGAGGATCTCAGTGGCGAGCCCACGGCCTTCCGCCTCGACAGCCGTTGCAATGTCACAGTTGTTGGTCATGTAGCCAGCAATGACGATCGTGTCGACACCCTGCTCGTGCAGCCACTCCCCCACGTCCGTACCAGCGAAGACGCTGCCGAAGCTCTTCGTCGCGCGCTTCCACTCCGGGCGCACGCGCTTGGCCACGTCCGGGTGGAGCTCCCAGCTCGCGGAGTTGACGGCGAACACGGGAGCGCCCTCGGGCAGCTCGTGCTGCACGACCACGACAGGCATGTTGAGATCGGCGGCGATATCCATCGCCCGAGTGATGTTCGCGAGCGACTGCTCGACTGGCGGGTGCTGCACGGTCAGGGGGCCGTCGAAGTACTCCTGTTGCACGTCGACGACGAAGAGGGCTCTACGCGGTGCAGTCATGGTGTTCTCCTTGATCGAGGGTTGCTCATCCATCGTGCAGCCTTTCGATCGGCTATCGTGAGTGGCTCAGAGGCACACTTACGATGAGTTTGGGACAAGATGAAGATCGCCATTCACGCCTTCGACGGCATGAGCCTGTTTCACCTCGCGGCACCCTCGCTGGTGTTCGGCGAAGTCGCCCGGCTGGGTCTTGCGCCGACCTGGCAGACCATCGTCTGGTCCGAGTCCTCCCACGTGCGGACCGTCGACGGAGTCCTTCTCTCCGACCTGAGCAGCCCTGCCGACGCATCCGGTGCTGATGTGCTGGTCTTCCCGTCATGGCACAGCGATCTCCGCGCGACGGGCCCGGAAATGATCAACCTGATCCACACGGCGCATGGTCGCGGGGTCCGAGTGGCAGGGCTGTGCCTCGGAGCCTTCCCCGTTGTTGACTCCGGGGTGCTCGACGGTCGAGAGGCCGTGACGCACTGGGGCGCGGCGGCCGCTCTGTCCTCGCGTCGTGAAAATGTGACCGTGAACGCAGACGCCATCTACGTCGACCACGGTGACGTCCTCACCTCGGCCGGGACCGCTTCGGCCATCGACGCATGCCTGCACGTGGTGCGAACACTCCTTGGCTCAGACGCTGCAGCGACCGTCGCGCGACACCTGGTCGTCGCACCCCACCGCGACGGCGGGCAGTCCCAGTACGTCTTGCGACCGGTGCCTGAGCACGCCGGATCCGCGCAGCTCGGCAGGACGATCGACTGGGCGCTCGCCCGCCTGGACGAACCGCTCACGGTCGACGCGATGTCGGAGCACGCCGGGATGAGCAGGCGCAACTTCACGCGACGCTTCGCCGAGACCACCGGCTCCAGCCCGGCTGCCTGGATCCTCAGCCGCCGACTCGACGAGTCCCGCCGCCTGCTGGAACGTACGTCATTGCCGATCGACAAGGTCGCCCGCGACTGCGGTTTCAACAGCGTGGTGACGTTTCGACAACGATTCGCGTCCACCTACGGCACAACCCCCTCCTCCTACAGGCGGCGCTTCGCCAACTAGCGCCTGGCACGGGGCCGATCAGCCGGCGTACGTGGTGCGCGGTCGTTCCGGTACTGACCTGAAGGCATGACAAAGGCCCCTGACCGGCATCTCTGCTGGTCAGGGGCCTTCATTTGGTAGCGGGGACAGGATTTGAACCTGTGACCTCTGGGTTATGAGCCCAGCGAGCTACCGAGCTGCTCCACCCCGCGTCGCTTCGACTACTTTACGGGGCCGGGACCCGCGGATCAAATCCGGGGTCCCCGCACCTACTTCTTCTTGGCCGCCGCCTCATCCTCGACAGCCTTTTGAGCTGCTTCGATCGCGTCGGCCATCTGGGCGATCCGGCGCTGGTATGTCGACAGGTCGCCGTCCTTGAGCGCCTTCTGCGCATCCTCGTAGAAGCCGGTTGCGTCGTCGAGGAGGGCCGACGCGGTCTTGGACGCAGGTGTCTCCTCACCCGGAGTTGTCGGATCGCTCGGGTCGTCGAGCTCGTCTGGCGTCGAGCCGGCCTCGAGACCGAGTGCTACGCGCAAGGCCTCATCGAGCGTCTGACCGAAGCCGACATCCTTGCCGAATGACGCGATGACGAACTGCAGCACCGGATAGGAGCCCTCGACCGCGCTCCGCTGGATGTAGACCGGCTGGACATACAGCAACCCGTCACCGACAGGCAGGGTGAGCAGGTTGCCGCGCAGGATGTTGGCCTGTTTCGACTGCTCGAACTGCAGCAACGCCTGGGTGACTCCCTTGTCGGTCTGGAAGTCGTTGGCGATCTGGCTCGGACCGGGTATCTGCGTCTCGCTCGGCAGCTGCAGGATCTGCATCTTGCCGTAGTTCGCAGTGTCCGTCGCCTCGGAGTTGACCGACACGAATGACGCGAGGTTCTGTCTGCTGTTGGGCAGATAGACGCTGGTCACGGAGAACTGCGGGTTGTCCTCGCCGGGGCGGGCCGTGGACAGATAATAGGGCGGCTGCAGTGCGTTGGAGCCTGTCGGTGCCGTCGGGTCCTCCGGCACCTTCCAGCGCTCACCGTCCTCATAGAACGTCTGTGCGTCGGTCACGTGATAGCGCTGCAAGACATCGCGCTGCACCTTGAACAGATCGACCGGATAGCGCAAGTGCTCCAGGAGCGCGCTGCTGATGTTGGCCTTGGGCTCGACGACGTTGGGGAAGACCTTCATCCACGTCTTCAGGATCGGGTCCTTCGTGTCCCACTGATAGAGCTTGACCGAGCCGTCGTAGGCATCGACCACGGCCTTGACCGAGTTGCGCATGTAGTTGACCTGATCGGTCGGCAGCGCGGCCTGTGACTGGCCGTCGGTCAGGGTGTCGGCCGTGGAGTCCCGCAGCGAGCGGTGCTCAGAGTATGGATAGGAGTTGCTCGTCGTGTAGGCATCGACGATCCACACCACGCGACCGTCGACGACAGCAGGATAGGAGTCGCCGTCGGCCGTCAGCCACGGTGCGACCTTCTTGACCCGCTCACGCGGCTCACGGTCGTAGAGGATCTTCGAGGCGGAGTTGACCCGGCTCGACAGGACGATGTTGGGCTCGGCGAACTTGAAGGCATACAGGGCCTTGTTGAACAGGCCACCGATGGGCACACCGCCCTTGCCGTCGTACGTGTTCTGGGTCGCGTTGGCCTTGCCCGCGTCGTCGGTCGCTGCGCCACCGCGGGGGATGTCGACCTCGATCGGCTGCGCACCCTTGGGGCGTCCGACGATCGAGTAGGACGGCGACTGCTCGCCGAAATAGATCCGCGGGGGCGTCGTGGTCTCGATCTCACCGACCAGCGGGATGTCCCGCGCGACGAACACCGGCTCGCCATTGGGTCCACGCTCGTTGCCGCGCGCCGCGACGATGCCATAGCCGTGCGTGTAGATCGTGTGGTCGTTGGCCCAGTTGCGCTGACTGGACTGCAGGCCCGACAGGTTGAGCTCACGCGCCGCGATGATCGTGTCCTGCGGCTGGGTCTCGTCGCCGAGCTTGTAGCGATCGACATCCAGCGTCTTGGGCACGGTGTAGTAGCCACGCACCTGCTGGAGCTGCTCGAAGGCGTCGGCGATGAGCGTCGGATCCAGCAGTCGGGTGCTGACTCGCGACTCCGCAGATGAGGCCAGCTCGGCCGGTGTCAGGGCCGTCTTGGCGGAGTAGGACTCGACCTTGGTGCTGTCGACGTCGTATGCCTGACGGGTCGCCTCGATGTTGCGCTTGATGAACGGCGCTTCCTTGTCCGGCTCGGACGGCTTGACCTGGAAGCCCTGCATGACCGCTGGCCAGATCGCACCGATCAGGATCGAGGTCAGCGCGAGCAAGCCGAGACCGATCGCCGGCAACGCCCAGGAGCGGATGAATATCGCCGCGAAGAACAGAAGCGCGCACACGATCGCGACGCCGATCAGGATGTTCTTGCTGGGGATGCGGGCGTTGATGTCGGTGTATGTGCCGCCGTCGATCAGCTTGCCCGAGCTGATCATCAGACCGAACCGGTCGAGGTAGTAGGACACCGCCTTGAGCAGGACGCCGAGGCCGACCAGCACCGAGAGGTGCATCT
Organism: Aeromicrobium sp.; assembly: GCF_037719875.1. Lineage (GTDB taxonomy): Bacteria > Actinomycetota > Actinomycetes > Propionibacteriales > Nocardioidaceae > Aeromicrobium. The sequence continues at coordinate 37,255 of NZ_JBBJMJ010000015.1, forward strand.
GCGCAGCCCGGGTCAGCTTGGGCCCGCGCCCCGCGATGCGGATGCCGCCATAGACATAGTTGAGGAACAGGACGGCGAGCACCGTGATGACGATCAGCGCGAACGAGAACGACGACAGGAAGCGCCACCACGGATAGTCGAAGACGTAGAAGCCGACGTCCTTGTTGAACTGCGGGTCCTTGATGCCGAACGAGCTGCCGTTGCGCCACATCTTGTAGGTGTCCCAGTGGGCTTGGGCGACAGATCCGGCGAAACCGGTCAGCACGACGCCAAGACCGATCGTGACGGGGCGCAGGAGCGGGGTCAGCGCCAGCCGATAGCGGTATGCCGGGTCGTCGCGTCGCATCGGCGCGGCGTCGGGACGCGTCCGGTAGGCGATGTAGAGGTTGGCGACGACGAACAGGCCGAAGATCAGGCCCATCACGAGGAACAGGGTCACCCGAGTGAGCAGCACGCTGCGGAACACGTCGCCGTAGCCGACCGACTGGAACCACAGGCGATCGGTCCAGACGTTGGTGAAGATCGATCCGAGGAACAGCAGTGCCGCGAGCGTGATGAGGGTGGGCACGAGCACCCGCTGGCGCCGCTCGGGAGCGCGCCCTGGCGGCCGGCGGGGTGCGGGTGTTCCGAAGATGTCGCTCACGTGGCTCCAGGTGGTGGGGGTGACAAGACTCTATGCCAGTGTGCGCCGAAGGTGCTCGATCAGTCCGGGGACCAGATCGGGACCTTCGAGCAGCTCAGCATCGAGGGGTTCTTTGGCGCGTACGGCGCTGTGCGCTGCGCCGTCGCGGATGACTGCCGCGACGAGTCGCACCTCGCGGCGGTCGGGGTGAGCCGCGGCGGCGGCGAGCAGCTCGTCCGGGTCGTCGGGAAGTGATGCTTCGGCCTCCGGCGGCAGCATGATGCGCTCGACGACGGCAGCGCAGCCAGCGACGGCATCGGGCCACACGATCTCGGTCAGCAGGTCCTCGAGCTCGCGGTCCTGCGGCAGCTCCTGCTCGACCGGGGTGATGCCCACCGGATCATCGGACAGCTGACCGGCGAGGCCCGGCTCGCGGGCCACCAGGTCAGCGGTCGGGACGAGCGCGAAAAGGCGGGGCGGCTGGTCCCAGCCCTGCGCTGCGACGTGGGACTCGACCTCGAGGGCGACCCGTCGCAGGGGCGAGTCGGGCATCAGCTGCATGAGGGCACCGAAGCCTTCGGATTGGTGGCGAGCGCCTCCAGCGAGGAGATCGCGTCGGAGAGCTTCGTGACCTTGACCAGCTTGAGGCCGTGGTCGTCGCCATCGACGGCCTCGGCGCAGTTGGCCGCGGGCACCAGGAAGATCGTCGCTCCGTCGTCCGAGGCGCCGGCCATCTTCTGCCGAACGCCGCCGATCGGTCCGACCGTGCCATCAGGTCCGATCTCGCCGGTACCGGCGATCCTCTTGCCGCCGGTCAGCTGACCGGCCGTCAGCTTGTCGTAGATCGCGAGGGCGAACATCGAGCCGGCACTCGGCCCGCCGATCGAGCTGCCAACCGTGTTGTCGATCTTGAACGGGAAGCGGTACTTCACGCCGAGCGTGACGCCGATACGCGGGATGGCCTTGTCCTTGGGATCTGCGCGCGTCACGATCGGGACATCTTTGGTCTCGCCCTTGCGCTCGATCGTCAGGCTGACGGTCTCACCGGGCCGGTGCGCACCGACACCCTTGACCGCGGCGTCGGGTGTGGCGACCTTCGAGCCGTCTACGGCCGTGACGATGTCGCCCACTTTCAGGAGCTTCGCGGCCGCGCCGCCCTTGACCAGACCAGCCACCGAGGCCCGGCCGGTCACGGTGTAGCCGGCGGCCCGCAGCGCGGCGACCCGCGATGAGTCCTTGGATCCCAACAGCTGGGCTGCGGAAGCGGCACTGGACTGCTCGGCCGTCTCGTCCTCGGGATAGACCTGCGTCTTGGGGACCACGGCGACATCAGGGTCGAAGAAGGCTGTCATCGCGCCGACCAACGAGACGCGCCCGTCGGGTCGGGTGACCGAGACCGTCGTGAAGTCCAGCGAGCCGGAGGTCGGATAGGTCTTGACGTCCTTGCCGAAGGTGAACACCGGCTTGTCCTCGAACTTGCCGAGGGTGTCGATGGCCGGCCCAGGCTTCAGCGTGACGTAGGGCACCGGCACCAACCAGGCGACGCACGTGATCACGATGAGGGAGATCGCTGCCACGACCAAGGTCGTGTAGCGACGGCTCAACTGATGCGGGTCGGACACACCGTGAGCCTAGTCAGTCCCGGCAACCCGCGTGTCCTCGCCCGACCCGACCCACGCGGCGTCGCCCGAGACGTATGTCTGGTGCTTCCAGACCGGGACATCGGTCTTGAGCTCGTCTATCAGCCGCCGGCAGGCCTCGAACGCCTGTGCCCGGTGCGCGGCCGACGCCGCGACGACGACAGCCAGGTCCCCCACCGCGAGGTCACCCGTGCGGTGAACCCCGGCCAGCGCGACGACGTCGCACTCGACCGCGATGCGATCGGCGACGTCACGCAAGCGGTCCCGCGCCGTAGGATGCGAGGAATAGCCGAGTGCAGCAACGTCTCGACCCTCGTCGTGGTCACGAACAGTCCCGACGAAGACGCAGATGCCGCCGGCCAGGGGATCGGTCACCGCGGCATACACCTCGTCGAGGCTCAGCGGGACGTCGCGGATGTCGATGAGGCGGACGGCAGTCATGGTGATTCATCGTAAAGCGAACACAGATCCCGTGGGACCCGCGGAGCGACTCGCTACTGTTGACGTATGGCCGAGAATGAGAACGAAGAGCCCGACAACCCCTTCAAGGGAACGCCCATGGAGCAGCTGTTCGGTGCGTTCTCGGGCGGCCAGATGGACATGAGCGAGATCATGGGCCAGATGCAGAAGATGTTCGCGCCGCACGAGGGCAGCGTCAACTTCGACCTGGCGAAGGACGTCGCTCGGCACACCCTCGCCGCCGCAGGCCCCGACCCCACGCCCAACTCGGCCCAGCAGGGCGCCGTCGACGACGCCGCCCGCCTTGCCGAGTCCTGGCTCGACACCATCACCACGATCCCCGCCGGAGCCACGACCGCGACAGCCTGGAGCAAGGCCGAGTGGATCGAGGCCACGGCTGACACCTGGCAGCAGCTCGTCGAGCCGATCGCCCAGCACGTCGTGAGCGCCATGAGTGAAGCCCTGCCGGAGCAGGCCAAGGCCATGGCCGGGCCGCTCATGGGCATGCTGTCGCAGGCCGGTGGGGCGATGTTCGGCCAGCAGATCGGCCAAGCCCTCGGTGGTCTCGCCGGCGAGGTCACCTCGTCCACCGACATCGGCATCCCGCTCGGCACCGAACGGATCGCCGCCGTGCTGCCGGCCGGTGTCGAGGCGTTCGGCGAAGGCCTCGAGCAATCGGCCTCCGACGTGCTCCTCTACATCATGCTGCGCGAGAGCGCGCACCACCGGCTGTTCCACCACTCCCCCTGGCTGCGTCCGGCAGTGGTCGGCGCGATCGAGGAGTTCGGTCGCGGCACCCGCATCGATGTCTCTGCGATCGAGTCCCAGCTCCATGGCCTCGACCCGTCGCGTCCCGAGGAGATCCAGGAGGCGCTCGCCGGAGGGCTGTTCGAGCCCGAGCGCACCCCCGAGCAGCAGAAGGCGCTCGACCGGCTGGAGACCTTGTTGGCATTGATCGAGGGCTGGGTGGACGAGGTCGTCTCCGAGGCGACCAAGGAGCGGATGCCCGCTGCGGGCCCCCTCGCCGAGGCGATGCGTCGGCGTCGCGCAGCCGGGGGTCCGGCCGAGCAGACCTTCGCCTCCCTCGTGGGGCTCGAGCTGCGACCGCGCAAGCTCCGCGAGGCCACCACCTTGTGGGCGGCGCTGCGTGACCGGCAAGGTCCGGATGCCCGCGACACGGTCTGGAGCCATCCCGATCTCATGCCGACGGCCGCAGATCTCGACGATCCTCTGGGCTTCGCTCAGGGTGAGTCCCGCACCCAGGGCGATGACGACTTCGATGCGGCCCTCGGCGAGCTGCTCGACGGCCATACCGACCCCGGCGACGAGACCGGTGACGCTGCGCCCGACGGCCCTCGGGAGTGACGCTGCGCGACGACGCGCAGGCCGTGCTCGCCGACTGGTCGCCCCCGGGCCCTGAGCAGGAGCGCCTGCGCGCGCTCTATCTCTCCCACATCGCGGCACGCGACGACGCATGGAGCAAGGGCTGCCACCCCGATCACCTGACCGCGAGCGCCATCATCTTCTCCGCCGATCACCGGCGCGTCCTGCTGACCCTGCACCGCGTCATCAAGCGGTGGCTGCAGACCGGTGGCCACTGCGAGCCCGACGACTCGACGCTCGCCGATGCCGCACTGCGGGAGGGCCGTGAGGAGAGCGGCATCCCAGACCTGACGATCGATCCTGTGCCGGTGCTGCTGTCGCGTCACGAGGTCCCGTCGTGTGGACCGATCCGGCCATCGCACCATCTCGACGTGCAATATGTCGCGGTGGCTCCACCCGGAGGCCAGCTCGTCATCAGCGACGAGTCCGACGACCTCGCCTGGTTCGACGTCAGCGCCCTGCCGGATGGAACCGATCAGTCCGTCCAGGACCTCATCGCTGCCGCCACGACACGCCTTCGAGAAACCCCTTAGCCTTCGCCGTCTCGGGATAGGCCTCGACGAGCGCCCAGAATCGTTTGCTGTGGTTGGGCTCGATGAGGTGCGCGAGCTCGTGCAGCAGGACGTAGTCGATGACCCATTCGGGCATGCCCTTGAGTCGGTCGGACAACCGGATGCTGCGATCGTCGCTCGTGCACGATCCCCATCGGCTGTTCTGGTTGGAGACCCATCTCACCGACGCCGGAACCGCCTGGCCATCGAGCCACGTGCGTGAGAGCACGGTCGCGCGGGCCTGGAGGTCGTCATCGCTGGGCCGTACGCGCTGCTCGCGCCGGTCGAGCCGCTCGACGAGGCTGCGGACGTGCCGCTCCTCCTCAGCGGGTGACAGGTGCGCCGGCATCAGGACGATGGTCTTGTCACCCTCGCGATAGGCGCGCACCGTGCGCTTGCGGCGCGTGCTGCGCCGGATCTCGACCTCACTCATGCAGGTGAATCTACTGGCCGGGGCCCACCTTTTATCCGTCCACAGCGCGGCCTGTGCATCGCGGCTGGTCAGCCGAGCAGTCCGGGCCGATCCGCTGGCCGGCACACAGGTTGTGCACCGCGCCGTCCACATACCTGGTCGGCGTTCCCCACAACTTGTCCCCATTGTTATCCACAGGCGTGGAAAACAGCATGGCCAAAGTGGTTGCCAGGACCCGTCCACACGCCTACGGTGAAGGCCATTCGAGGCTCCCGACGGGGTGCGCAAGGGGAAGGCAGGCTGCGTCGGGAGCCTCCTTTTCGAGCCCTGAGAGGCATGAGGCCCGCCGCGACTCGCCGGAGCCGATTACGCCCGGCTGAGCGTGAACCTGCGCGGTCACGCGTAGGCTGAGCGTGACTAGCACCACATCGGCAAGGAGGCCGCAATGTCGGAAACATGGAGTGGCGAGTTCTACTGCGTCAAGTGCAAGGAAAAGCGCGAGACGTCTGGAGAGGTCCACGTCAGTGACAAGGGCACTCGTATGGCCAAGGGCATCTGCCCGGTCTGTGGCACCAAGCTGAACCGGATCCTCGGTAAGGCCTGAGTCACCCGCGGGGCGAGAGCCTCGCACTTCCCCGAACATTCGTCGTGGCCGGTCCGCATACGCGGGTCGGCCTCGATGCTTGTGTGGGGTAGGTCGTCGGGCGCTGTGGACGGCTGGTTCGCCGGATCGGCCCTCGCCGGACACGCTGCACGCATGACCTTTCGACCTGCGATCCGTCCCGGCGCTCCCCTGCTCCGGCGCGATGCCACGCACCTGCAGGTCGGCACGTCGCCGGGCATCGTCATCGCCGATCGCCCCGGCCTGCTGCCGCTGCTGCGCCTCATCGACGGCGCGCGGGATGTCGACCGGATCACGGCGATCGCTCGCGAGTCGATCCCGGATCTCGCGATCCCGGTGGCCGAGGTGCTGGCCGAGCTGCGCATCCTCGGGGCGGTGTTCGACGCCACCCGGTGGAGTGGCGCCCGACGACGCGGACTCGACGCCGAGGCCCGGCACGTCGACCTCATCGGCGACGATCCTGCCCGATTGAGCCGCAGGCCCGCCATCGGTCTCGCGTTCCACTGCGATGCCGGCGCCCGGTCACTGGTCGACATCGCGCAGACCGTCCTCGCAGACTCCGGCGTCACGCGCCTCGACGCCCCTGACCCGGACCTGCTCGTCATCGCCTCGCGCGCGGAGCCCTCTCGCGGCGTGTTCGAGCAACCGGTCCGGCTCGGCCTCGACCACTTGCCGGTCGTCATCGATGAGGATCGGGTCCGGATCGGCCCGCTCGTCCGGCCGGGACATACGCCCTGCGTGTCCTGTCACGACCTGCATCGCGGCGACTGGGACCGGGCCTGGCCCGCGCTGGTCCACCAGCTCGGCCGCCATACGGCAGGCATGACTCCGCCGGCGGTCGACGCCGTCACGTCGCACGCCGCCGCACTCGAGCTCGCGGTCGAGGTCCTGGCACTCGCCGACGGCAGGGCGCTCCGCACTCTCGGGCGATGCCTGGCCGTGGGCCCCGAACCCGGTGACCGCATGACCTGGCAGGTCGCCTTTCACCACTCGTGCACGTGCGACCTGCTCCGCGCCGCTTGATCGCCACGCCCCGACTATCCTGAGCAGGTGCCCGACACCCCCGAGAAGGCCGATCGGCCCGCCAAGGCCAGCCCGCCCGACCAGCGCCCGTCCAAGGACCGCCCGCTCACCGGCAGTGCGTTCATGCGCACCGCTCGCCTCGCGTCGCTGCCGGTCGGATTCGCCGGCCGCACGACCATGGGCCTCGGCAAACGTATGGTCGGCGCTCCGGCCAACGTGGTGCTCAGCGAGGTGCAGCGACGTACGGCCGACCAGATCTTCAGCGTCCTGGGCCAGCTCAAGGGCGGCGCGATGAAGTTCGGTCAGGCGATGAGCATCTTCGAGGCCGCCCTGCCCGAAGAATTCATCGGCCCCTACCGCGAGACACTGGTCAAGCTGCAGGACTCGGCTCCACCCATGCCTCCGGGCACCGTGCACCGGGTCATGGCCGAGGAGTTCGGTCCCGACTGGCGCCAGCAGTTCATCTCATTCGAGGACAAGCCGGCCGCATCGGCCTCGATCGGGCAGGTCCATCGCGCGGTCTGGGCCGATGGGCAACCCGTCGCGGTCAAGCTGCAATATCCCGGCGCGGCCAAGGCGCTGACCTCCGACCTCAAGCAGATCGCCAGGCTCGCTCGCCTGTTCGGCACCCTCGCCCCGGGGCTCGACGTCAAGCCCCTGGTGCAGGAGCTGCAGGACCGGGTGGCCGAAGAGCTCGACTACAGCCTCGAGGCGGGTGCGCAGAGCGTCTTCGCGGCCGAGTTCGACGGGGATGCGGAGATCGTCGTGCCGCAGGCGCTGGCATTCACCGAGCGGGCCCTCGTCTCGTCCTGGCTCGAGAGCGACTCCTCACTGGCCCTGGTCATCACCGACGGGACCCAGGAGGAGCGGGACCACTACGGCGAGGAGTACGTCCGGTTCCTGTTCGCCGGGCCGACTCGCGCCGGAATGCTGCACGCCGACCCGCATCCGGGCAACTTCCGGATCATGCCCGACGGACGGCTCGGCGTCGTCGACTTCGGAGCGGTCGCCCGCTTGCCCGAGGGTCTTCCCGTGTCGATGGGGCGGCTGCTGCGCCACGCCGTCGACGATGAGTTCGATCTCGTGCTCGAGGGGCTGCGCGACGAGGGTTTCCTCAAGAAGACGACCGATCTCGACGCTGACACCATCGCGCGCTACATCGGACCGTTCGTCGAGCCCGCGCGGGTCGAGCGGTTCACGTTCAGCCGGGAGTGGATGCGCGAGCAGATGTTGCGGGTCAGTGCACCGACCGCGGAGGGCATGGGCACCGCGATGAAGATCAATCTCCCACCGCAATATCTGCTGATCCACCGGGTCTGGATCGGCGGCATCGGCGTGCTGAGCCAGCTCGGGGCGACGGCACCGTTCAGGTCGATCCTCGAGGAGTCGCTACCGGGCTTTGCCGATCAGCTCGAGCACTGAATCGGCATACTTCTCCAGCTTGGCCGGCCCGATGCCGGGCACCCGGGCGAGGGCATCCGGATCGGCCGGCTTGACCTCGGCGATCGACTGCAGCGTCGCGTCGGTGAAGATCACGTATGCTGGCTTGCCCTGCTCGGTCGCCTGCTCGGTGCGCCACGCACGCAGCAGCTCATAGAGCTCCTCGTCGTAGGTCGCGGGGCAGTCCTCGCAGCGACCCCGCTTGCGATCGGCAACCGCCAGGATCGTGTTGCACACGCGGCACTTGGCGACCTTGCGCTCGCGGGGTTGGCGGGCCGTCTGCCTGGCCTCGTGATCGGCGGGCAGCAGTGAGTCGAGGAACCGGGTCGGCCGACGATTGCCGCGGCCCCCACGGTTGCGCGTGACGGCCCACGAGATCATCAGGTCGTGCCGGGCGCGGGTCAGGCCGACGTAGAAGAGCCGGCGCTCCTCCTCGACGGCAGCTGGGGTGTCGGCATGGACGCTGGGCATCATGCCTTCGTGCATGCCGATGCAGAAGACCGCGTCCCACTCCAGGCCCTTGGCCGAGTGGAGGGTCGCCAGCGTGACGCCGTCTGCGGCCGGTGCGTGGGCCTGGTCGGCGCGCCGGTCCAGGTCTGCGACCAGTGCGGTCAGGTCGGCGGCTGGGTCGGACTCGATGAGATCGACCGCCATCGACACGATCGCGTGCAACGACTCCCAACGATCGCGCACGGCGCCTGCGCCGGTTGGCGGCTCGTCGGTGTGACCCATGGCCGCGAAGATGGCGCGCACCTCCTGGACCAGCTCGCCGCCACCCTCGCCGCCTCGCGCGGCCCCGCGCAGCAGCGTGACCGCCTGGCGTACTTCGGCCCGACGGAAGAAGCCCTCCACGCCCCGCAGGACGTAGGGGATGGCGTGCTCACCGAGCGCCTCCTCGAAAGCCTCGGACTGGGCATTGATGCGGAACAGGATCGCCATCTCCTTGTAGGAGACGCCCCGGCGGTGCAGGAGTGCGATCTCGCTGGCGACGGCATTGGCCTCGGCCTGCTCGTCGGGGAACCCGACGTAGCTGACCGGGTCTCCCGGCTCCTGCTGGGACTGCAGGCGTACGCCGTCGGTGTTGCCACTCCTGCTGAACACGGCATTGGCGGCAGCGACGATCTGCGGGGTGGAGCGATAGTTGCGGACCAGCTCGATGCGCTCGGCGCCCTGGTGGCGACGGGCGAACGATGTGAGGATCTCCGGCGACGCGCCGGCGAACGAATAGATCGTCTGGCGCGGGTCGCCGACGACGCAGATGTCGCTGCGCCCACCGAGCCACAGCTCGAGCAGGGTCGACTGGAGCGGGTTGACGTCCTGGAACTCATCGACCACGAACCAGCGATATTGCTGACGCACCTGTGCGGCGATGCGCTCGTCGTCGGCGAGGATCGCGGCCGTGACGAGCAGGATGTCCTCCATGTCGATGCGCCCCCGATCGCGCTTGACATCCTCATATGCCGTCATGAGGTTGGCGACGGTCCCGTGGTCGAGGTCGGCGACCTCGCGGCGCGCGGGTCCGGCCGCCGCAACATAGGCCGAGGGCCGGATGTTGGAGACCTTGGCCCACTCGATCTCCGACGAGAGGTCGCGCAGCAGCGGGGTGTCGGTGCGGATCCCGACGTGGCGACCCGCCTCGGCGACCAGCGCGAACTTCGATGCCGTGACCTCCGGGAACTCGCCACCATAGACCTGTGGCCAGAAGTAGCGAGCCTGTCGCAGCGCCGCCGAGTGGAACGTACGCGCCTGGACGCCATCTGCTCCGAGCTGCCGGAGCCGCGTGCGCATTTCACCGGCGGCGCGCGTCGTGAAGGTCACGGCGAGAACCTCGGTCGGCTTGTAGACGCCGGTCGCCACGCCATATGCCATGCGGTGGGTGATGGCCCTGGTCTTGCCGGTGCCCGCACCTGCGACGACGCTGACCGGACCGCGCAGGGCCTGCGCGACTTCGCGCTGCTCCGGGTCGAGACCCGTCAGCAGGTCCTCGGCGTCGGGCACACGGGCTCCTCGGGAGTGGGGGTTGGAATGGGCGACTTCGCATCTGTGTTGAGATGATCAGACTAGTCGTCGAAGGAGACACTCCATGTCGGGCACGTTCACGATGTACTCCACCCCCTGGTGTGGCTATTGCCACCGCCTCAAGAGTCAGCTCAAGCGCGAGGGCATCTCATTCGACGAGGTCGACATCGAGCAGGTCCCCGAGGCGGTTCAGATCGTCGAGAAGGCCAACAACGGCAACCAGACGGTGCCGACCCTCGTGTTCGCCGACGGCACCGCGCTGACCAATCCCTCCTTGGCCCAGATCAAGGCCCAGCTCGCCTCGTAGGCCCCCGCCACCACCCCCGCTGACGGGTCACTTCTTGCCCCCTGACGGGTCACCTACCGTCCGCTGACGGGTCACAAGCCGTCCGGCGAGGGCACAAACCTGTCGCGAGCCGTTGCCACACGGTGCAACAACTGACCCGTCAGGGGACAAGAAGTGACCCGTCAGCGGAGGGTTCTTAGGTCCATTTGCCGTGGATCGTCCCGCCGTGCCATTTCTGCATCAGCCAGCGGGAGATCGACACCGTGGGCGGCAGCATCAGCTCGGTCGAGCCGGTCATCTCGGTGACGTCGTCGCGGGTGAACCAGCGAGCCTCGGCGATCTCGTCCTCATCGATCACGATGTCCGAGCTCAGGGCCTCGCCGAAGAACCCCAGCATGAGGCTCGACGGGAACGGCCACGGCTGGCTGCCGGCATACGACACCTCACCGACTCTGATGCCGACCTCTTCCATGACCTCGCGGCGCACCGCGTCGTCGAGCGACTCCCCCGGCTCGACGAACCCGGCCAGGGTCGAGAAGCGACCCTCCGGCCATGCCGGCGCCCGACCGAGGAGGGCGCGGTCGTCGCCGTCGGTGATCAACATGATGACGGCCGGGTCGGTACGCGGGAAGTGGTTCGTCCCGCACGCCGGACAGCGCCGGACGTGACCGGCCTGGGCCGCCTCCGACGGCTGGCCACACTTCGCGCAGAACCGGTGGTTCTGGTGCCAGCGGGCGATTCCCACCGCGTGCACCCCGAGCGAGGCCTCGTCGGGAGCGATCGTTGGCCCCAGCGCTCGCAGGCTGACCGGCTCCAGCTCCGTGGGGATCCGGTCGACCATCACCGCGGCATAGCGGACATCGTCCTTGACCCCGAGGAACAACCACTCCCCATCCGGAGCCTCGTCGATCCCGGTCCACCGGATGCCCCGACCACCCACCGTGGCGACGTGCTCGCCGCCGATCACCATGACCCGCACATCAGGCGTACGCCACGCATCGTCCGTGCGCAGGTACGCAGACCGGTCGTGCTGGGTGCGGTCGAAGGCGTAGTTCACGTCGCCAAGGCTAGTCCGGCCCTCCGCCGCCACGGAGAAGCACCTCGAGAGCGGGGCGGTCCAGCAGCTGAGCGGCTCCGTAGCGCACCGTCCTGCCCAGCCGCACGTAGTAGAAGGCGCCGGTGACGTCCTCCGGCGCGACGCCGTTGAGCTCAGCCCAGGCCAGCCGATAGACCGACAACTGCAACGGATCGGCTGTGGCCTTCTTGTTGGTCTTCCAATCGACCACCTGGAAGCCAGTGCGGCCGTCCTCGAGGGTCGTGGCGAACACAGCGTCGATGCGCCCGATCACCTGTTGACCCGCGAGAATGATCGAGAACGGTGCCTCGATGGCGAAGGGATCTCGCTGGCCGTACTCGCCCTCACTGAACAGCCGGATGACCTCGTCGAGCTCGGCGTCAGAGTTGAGGTCGACATCTCCCTGCCCCGGCAGCTCGGCCGGGTCGAGCAGCACCTGCTGGCCGTAGTGCGCCTCCACCCAGGCATGGAACCGCGTGCCAAATCTCGCAGCCGAGGACGGGCGCCGAGGCATGGGGCGAGCCAGCTCGCGCGCGAACTTCGCCTCGTCGTCTGCGAGCCCCAGCATCGACGTAGTCGAGAACGATCCTGGGAGCGTCACGACGCGCTCCTGGGAGGCCACGGCGTCCGCTTCGGCGAGCAGGAGATCGACGTCTGCACACAGCTCGTCGAGACGGTCCGTCGCCAGCAGCGGTTGGTCGACGGCAGGTCGGTCGGGCCGATCCAAGGCCTGACGCACCGCCGCGGCCAACGCTCGGCGGCGCGCCAGTTGAGGCGGTGCCGCCGGCCAGTCGGCCCGCTGCACGGTATCGAGATGCGGATTGGTGGCACCGGGAGCGGGTGCGGGTGCCCATGTGGTTGCGTCGGAGCCACTCACGACCAGCCACTCACGAGTCGCCAGCAGGAACTCCGACGGGCCCCGCGGTTTGATCTGGGTGCGACCCCACCAATGACCCGACAGCACCAAGCGTTCCTCGGCCCTTGTGTAGGCCACATAGGCCAGGCGTCTCTCCTCCATGTGTCCGAGCCCCTTGTTGAGGCTGTCGTGGACGGAGCGGGACTCGTCGGTCCAGTCCCCCGGACCATCAGCCATCTGAGGCAGGCTCGATCGATCGCCGCGCAGGGCTGTCGGCACCGCCGACGCGGTGGTGATCCAGTTGGCGCGTCCCTGTCCGGTGGGAAAGACATTGGCTGACATGAATGGCACGAAGACGGTGTTCCACTCGAGCCCCTTCGCGCGGTGGATCGTCAGGAGCTTGACCGACTCCGCCTCCGAGGGCGTGAACACCTCCATGCCCTGGTTGTAGACCTCCTCGGCGTTGAAGTACGACAGCAGGCCCGCTAGCGAGGCGTAGCGATCACTCTCGGCGTATGTGGCCACAGCGTCGAGGAACAGGGCAAGGTTGTCGCCTGCACCCTCGACATCGCCGGCCTCCAGCTCGATGTCGAGATCGAGCACCCGGACCGCTCGTCGTGCCAGGTCAATCAACGGCTCGCTACTGTGCCGGCGCACGGACGTAATGATGCTGGACAGCTCGGCGAATCGTTGGCGGGCATCGCTGGAGTAGGCAAGATCGCCAAGATCCTCTAGGGCATCGGCCAACGCGACGATCTCGGTGGGGTCGGTGCCCTCGACAGCATGCGCCAGGTCCGCTGCCAGCGATGCCTCGGCGGCATCCTCGGATCCCACCGATCGGCTCAGCTGCGAGGCTCGCCGACCCAGCAGCGCGAGATCGCGTGGGCCGATGTTCCATCGTGGACCAGTCAGGAGCCGTAAGGTCGCCGGGTTGGCCGTGACGTCATCGACGACCTCGAGCAAGGAAACGACGTCTCGCACCTCCGGCTGTGCGAGCAGGCCCTGCAGACCGACTATCTCGAACGGGATGTGCGAGTCGCGCAGGGCTTTCACGATCTCGCCGTTCTCGGCTGCCACCCGCACCAAGATCGCTACGCTGCGCAATGGCACGGCTCCCTCCTCGCGGATCTGCTCGATCTGGCGCACCATGGCGTCGATCTCCTGGGACACCGTCGAGTGCAGCGCGACCTCGACCCGTCCGCCCGGCTCCTTGCCGGACATCAGGGGTTCGACGCTCCTGGTGACCCTGGCGTCCTCATAGAACGCCGAGATGATGTGGTTGGCGGCGCCGATGATCTCGGGCCTGCACCGATAGGTCTGGCGCAACGTCAGTCGGCGACCGAGGACACCCTCGATCGCGAAGTCGTCAAGAAAATCCTCCAGATTGCCGGTTGCGGCACCACGCCATCCGTAGATCCCCTGGGCCGGATCGCCGACAGCGGTGACCGGCAGACCCGCGAACAGGCCCACCAGCAGGTCACGCTGCGCCACCGAGGTGTCCTGGTATTCGTCGAGGAGGACGACGTCGTACTTTTCGAGCATCGAGTCACGCACTGCGGGCAGGAGCGCCAACTCGGCGCCCCACGCCATCTGGTCGGAGAAGTCCATGACGCCGTCTGCATGCTTGGCGGCCCGATAGGCGTCCACCAGCCGGCTCAGCTCCGATCGCTTGCGCGCTGTGGCGGCCGCCGTGGCCACGACCTTCTGGTCGGACAGCCCACCGTCGGCAAACGCCGTGATGAGTTCGTCGTATGCCCGTAGCGCTGCCGGTGTGACGAGATGTTCGGAGAGCTCGGAGTCGAGCTTCATCGCATCGGGCACGAGCCGCGGGACGTAGGTGGTCACGAGGTCGAGCGGTCCCTCGAACGACTCGATCGCCCGAGCAAAGCGTTGGAATCGCGACGCGTCGGTGACCACGCGAAGGTCGGGCTCGATGCCCAGTCGCAGTCCGTGCTCCGCGATCAACGTACCGGCGAACGCGTGATACGTCGACGCCGTGACCTCACCCCAGCCGGCCTCGGCATGGTCGACGCCCAGCAGCTCGAGGCTGGACCTGATGCGCTGACCCAGCTCGGCAGCGGCCTTATTGGTGAACGTGAGGCCGAGTATCCGCTCGGGCGGGATGCCGAGGTGACCGACGAGCCACACCACGCGCGCCGCCATGACGGTGGTCTTGCCCGAGCCCGCGCCGGCGATGATCGCGCTCGGAGCATCGAGGCCCAACGTGATCGCATCGAGCTGGGCGCGCGAGAACTGACGGTCGAGAAGGTCGACCAGATGCTGCTCGTCGCGCACCAAGGGCACGATCATGACTTCTCCTCGATCAGGATCGACGCGCCCTCGTCATGAGCCGGACAGATCCGTTTGAACTCGCAATAGCCACACGCATCACCGACTGTTGCGGCAAACTCCTCAGCCCCGATCAGGCGGACCGCCTCACTCACCTGCTCGAGTGCTGTGGTGGTGCCCTCAGGAGCGCCCGGCTGGGTGCGTATGGCTGCCGTCTTGGTGCCGGTGCGGAGATACACCAGTTCGGCACCGGCCGAGCGGGCGGCCGGAGCGATGTCATCGGTACCGCCGGCCTCAACCGCCAGCTGGTAGACGCCCAGCTGCGCGTTGGAGGCGGCTTCCTTGACGGTCACGGCGGACTTGGATGTCTTGAAGTCGACGACATGTATGCCATCGTCGGCGCGCTCCACGCGGTCCATCGAACCCGTGAACCTGGCCTCTCTGCCGTCGACGTCGAGCGTGACATCGAACTCGTGCTCGACGGCAAGCACCTCGCGGGGGTTGGATCGATGCCATTGGGCGAACTTCTCCAACGCCTCGACGGCTTCTCGACGTTCGCGCAGGCTGATCCAGGGCGCCAGCCCCAGTGCGTCCCACACGGCATCGAGATGCGACGACAGCTCATCGACATCCGGCTCCACTCCGCTGCGAACGGCTTCGGCCGCAAGTGCGTGGACGATGGATCCGAAGCCCTGCGCCGCCGATGTGCCGCGGTCGCCCTTGGCCTCGTGGCCGGCGAACCATTGCAGCGCGCACTTGCTGAGCGTGTTCATCTGACTGCCGGACAACCGCAAGGGCTCCGCCGGATCACGCACGGGTATGTCTGTCGCGGTGCGTTCGGACAGCCCCCACCAGCGGTCGGGGTGAGCAGACCGACCTGCGGGATGCTCGGCCACTCGGGCCAGCTGGGCCGCGACTCGCTCACGTACAAACTGGTCGTCGGTGGACTCGCCGATCCGACGCAGCTCGGCGATCGCGCCACGGACCGAGAGGGATCGTTGTGGCCGGGGCTGCGCCTCAGGGAGGCTGCGGATGGTGGCACCGGAGAGAAATGCGTGCAGCTCACCCACGAAGCGGGAAGGCTGATCCCCCTCGTCTGAGCCGCTGGCGACCGCCGTGACGACCAGTCGAGCCTTGGCCCTGCTGCAAGCCACGTAGAACAGGCGCCGCTCCTCCGCCACCGCGGCCCAGGGCGAAGGAGGCGGCAGCACACCGTCGGCTGAGAGACGATCACCTTGCAGCAGACTGCCGCGGGTTCGCAGGTCCGGCCACTCGCCGTCCTGGACGCCCGCAACGACCACCAAAGGCCACTCCAGCCCCTTGGATCGGTGCGCGGTCATCAGCTGTACCGCTTCGCCTGCGTCGCCGCTCTGCGCGATCGAGCTGGCCGGGATCTGCTGCGCCTCCAGGGCCCGCGCGACCTCGGCCACGGACCGGTGTGCCTCGCGCTCCTCGGCACGTGCCGCCTCCGCGAACAGAGCGCACACCGCGTCGAGATCGTGACTGGCCCGGGCGCTGCCGTCCCCGTCACCCTCAGCCTCCGCCTGCAGCCGCGTGGGCCACCGCGTGCCGTCCCAGACGGTCCACAGCACCTGTTCGGCGGGCTCACCCGCCGTGATCTGGTCGGCGGCCATCCGCAGCAGATCGCTCAGCTTGGCCGCGGCCTCGGCAGCCCGGGCCGGCGGACCCTGCACCTCTAGGGTCACAAGGCGCACCGGATCGCCCAGCGCCTCGGCGATGAGGATGCGTGAAGCCCGCGGGGTCTCTCCGTCCGCGGCGTCGGCCCGGCGGAGAGTGCGGCCGAGTCGTCGCACACCGGCCGCATCCAGATGACCCAGTGGGCCGGTGAGCAAAGAGTGCGCGACATCAGGGGTGAGCTGCTCGCCACGGCTCAGGGAGTCTGCCGCGTGCAGGGCAGAAAGCAGCGCACGTACGGCCGGTTCGACCGCGAGCGGGAGCTCGTCGCCGGCCATCTCTACCGGCACGCTCGCGGCGACCATGGCCCGCTGCAGCCGCATGAGGTGGGCACCGGAGCGCACCAGGACAGCCATGTCGTGCCACGGGACGTGGTCGTGCAGGTGTGCTTCGCGCAGCATCAATGCGATGTGCTCGCACTCGGCGGTGGGCGTCGAGTAGGTGTGCACGTCTGCGACACCGGGGTCGTCCACCTTGCTCGAGGGGTTGCGTAGTGCGGCATATGCCGTCCCGTCGACAGCGCCGAGTGCACCCCTGTTGTCGACGATCGACCGCACCGCTGCAGCGATGTTGGCGCCGTACCGATTGGTGTAGCCCAGAGTGAGCCGCGGGGCCGGAGCTGTACCCGTGCCGAACATCTCGGGGAAGTCGACGATGCCGCGCACATCGGCGCCACGAAATCCGTAGATCGACTGGTAGGGATCGCCCACGACCACGAGGTCGCGACCATCGCCTGCCAGCGCTTGCAGGAGCTCGACCTGGAGAGGGTCAGTGTCCTGGTATTCATCGACCACGACCAGGGCGAGCTTGGATCGCCAGCGGTCGCGGACTTCGGGGTCCTTGAGCGTGTTGACCACCGCGAAGATGAGATCAGTGTGGTCGATCGTGTTGGCCAGGGCTGCCACAGCGGTGACCTCGTCGAAGAACCGAGCGGCTGACCTCCAGTCGTCCCGATCGACCTTGGCTGCCACGTGGGCAAGATCGGCATCATCCATGCCCAGCGCGCGAGCCGAGGCGATGAGCGATCGGAGCTCCGACGCCAGTCCGAGTGTGCGCAGCGCCGGTCGCAGCACCGCAGGCCACAGCTCGGCATCCACCCCCGCGAGCACCTCGGCGATCATCGCGTCGTTCTCGGGAGCGCTGAGCAGCCGTATGGGGTTGGCGAAGTCGGTGGGCGACTGCTCGGCGCGAAGCAGGGCGTAGCAGAACGCGTGGAAGGTCATGGCCGGCGTCGTGCTCGTCGTGCGCGCGAGGCGACGGGCGATGCGGGAGCGAATCTCCTGCGCCGCCTTGCGGCTGAACGTGAGGACCAGGATCTGATCGGGACTCAGGCCACCGTTCTCGACCCGATCGACCACGAGCTCAACGAGTGCAGTGGTCTTGCCGGCGCCGGGACCGGCCAGCACCTGAAGTGGTCCACCGGGACCGGAGGCGAAGTGATCGAGCACGGCCTGCTGGCTGTCGTCGAGCACCGGAGGGGTGGTCGACGCGGCATCGGGCCGGCGCAGGACGTACTCGGGCATGACCCCATCCCACCAGACAGGGCGGACAGTCAGTCCTCGAACCGCCAGAGCGCTCGAACATGTCCACAGCCGAGCCGTTGTTGCGCATCGGAGTGTCCTCCAGCGCGTAGTGCTCCTGGGCGCCCACGCCGTGCGACAGTGGCAAGGAGCCATCTGCCCGCACGACCCGCCACCACGCAACGGCGCCACCCTCGAGGGCCATGACGCGGCCGACCTGTCGCGGGCCGCCGTCCTCCAGAATCTCGGCGATGATCCCGTACGACAGGACCTGGCCGGGCGGGATCTGCTCCACCAGGTCCAGGACCCGATCCGCGAAGTCACCCCTCATGCCAGCCACCCTCCCCGCTGGGCGTGACGCTTTTGAGGCCGGGTGCGGCGTGTCGCATCAAAAGTGTCACTCCCAGCGCAAGGGAAATGTCAGTACGTGGGCTGGCTCGGGTCGATCTGGTTGACCCATGCCACGACCCCGCCGCCGACGTGGACCGAGTCCTTGTAGCCGGCGCCCTTGAGCACCGCCAGCGCCTCGGCCGAACGTACGCCTGACTTGCAGTGCAGGACGATCTGCTTGTCGCTGGGCAGCTGCTCGAGTGCCTTGCCGTTGAGGAACTCGCCCTTGGGGATCAGGACCGAGCCCGGGATCTGGTTGATCTCGTACTCACCCGGCTCGCGCACGTCGACCAGCACGAAGTCACGGCCGCCGTCGCCTCGCTCCTTGAGCCACCCGTCGAGGGTCGTGACCGAGATCGTCGAGTCGGCTGCCGCATCGGCGGCCTCCTCGCTGATCGCGCCGCAGAACGCCTCGTAGTCGCTCATCAGCGCCGTGATGGGCTCACCGGTGGGATCGCGGCGGATGTTGAGGGTCGAATAGCGCATCTCGAGCGCGTCATAGACCATCAACCGCCCGATCAGCGGGTCGCCGATGCCGGTGATGAGCTTGATCGCCTCGGTCACCATGATCGAGCCGATCGAGGCGCAGAGGACGCCCAGCACGCCACCCTCGGCGCACGACGGGACCATGCCCGGCGGCGGCGGCTCGGGATAGAGATCGCGGTACTGCGGCCCCTCCTGCGCCCAGAAGACCGACACCTGGCCCTCGAAACGGTAGATCGAGCCCCAGACGTAGGGCTTGCCGAGCAGGACCGCCGCATCGTTGACGAGGTAGCGCGTCGCGAAGTTGTCGGTGCCGTCCACGATCAGGTCGTACTGGGCGAAGATCTCGAGCACGTTGTCGGTGTCGAGCCGCTCGTTGTGGACGATCGTCTTGACGTATGGGTTGGTCTCTGCGACCGAGGCCGCGGCCGACTCCGCCTTGGGCTTGTCGATGTCGGACTGCCCGTGGATGATCTGGCGCTGCAGATTGGACTCGTCGACCACATCGTCATCGATGATGCCGAGCGTGCCGACTCCGGCGGCAGCCAGATAGAGCAGCGCGGGGCTGCCGAGGCCACCGGCCCCGATCACGAGCACCTTGGCATTCTTGAGCCGCTTCTGGCCTGTCATCCCGACGTCGGGGATGATCAGGTGACGGCTGTAACGGCGTACCTCGTCGATGGTCAGTTCGTCGGCGGGTTCCACGAGTGGGGCGACCACGGGTTCTCCTCTGTGCAACTGATGCGGTGCAAACGGTTCTGGCGGCATAACACCGCGTCCATGGTCCATTGTTCCCCGGCTGCGCAACGCCTGCGCCGCCCGTCCGTATATCGGGAACGACCGACTACGCTGGGCACGTGACTGAAACCACGCCGCTGCGTCCGCGCACGAGCCGCCTACCGCGCACTGCGCGGCGCGCCCAGCTGCTCGATGTGGCGCTCGAGGTGTTCGTCGAGCAGGGCTACCACTCCGCGTCGATGGATGAGATCGCCGAGCGCGCCGGGGTCTCCAAACCCGTTCTCTATCAGCACTTTCCAGGCAAGCTCGACCTCTATCTCGCGCTGCTCGAGACGTCGTGCGACACCGTGATCGCGGGCGTCAAGACCGCCCTTGCGTCGACGACTGACAACCGCAAACGCGTACGAGCGACGATGGAGCTCTGGTATGACTACGTCGCCGACCAGGGCGCAGCCTTTCGGCTCGTGTTCGAGTCCGACCTGACCAGCGACCCCTCCGTACGCGAGCAGGTCGACCGTGTCATCGAGGAATCGGCGGCGGCGATCGCCGAGGTCATCCGCGAGGACACCGGGCTGCCGATCGCGGCCTCGCACCTGCTGGCGGTCAGCCTCGTCGGCATGGGCCACGTCGGCGCACGCAACTGGCTGTCCCAGGACTCCAGCCTCACCCGAAGCGAAGCCGTCCAGCTCGTCGCCGGCCTCGCCTGGCGCGGCATCGGCGGATTCCCTCGCAACGAAGACGACAACACCCAAGGAGATGAGTGACCGTGGAGGTCAAGATCGGCGTGCAGTACGCCGCCCGTGAGCTGTCCGTATCAACCGAGTCCGCCCCCGAGGCGGTGCTCAAGGCTCTCGACACCGCGTTGAAGGACGATGCCGTCTTCACGCTGACCGACGACAAGGGGCGTACGGTCGCGGTCCCGGCCAGCAAGGTGGCCTACCTCGACTTCACCTCCGACGCCGCACGCAAGGTCGGCTTCGGCCTCGCGGCGAGCGAAGCCGTCACCGCCGCCTCCGCCACGTAGTCCTCGCCTCTCGGTCGGATCCGGCTGGTCCCGTTCGTCGTACTCATGTACGACGATGAAGACCTGACCGAGGAGCTGAGATGAAGTACATGATGTTGGTCGTCGCCGATCCCGACGCGCGCGACGAACCCCAGGACCCCGCCGTCGATGATGTCGAGGACTGGGTCGACAAGCACGATGCCAGCGGCCGGCGGGTCATGGGCGAGCGACTGCGACCGCCCGAGTCGGCCACGACGGTACGTCGGCGAGATGGCAAGCTGCTGGTCACCGACGGGCCGTTCGCCGAGTCACGCGAGTGGATAGCCGGTTTCGACATCCTGGACTGCGCGGACCTCGACGAGGCCATCGCCGTCGCAGCGGCTCATCCGATGTCCGCCGGCGGCACCCTCGAGCTGCGGCCGTTCTGGCCGTTCGACGAGTCCTGAGAGGTCGATGCATGGGCGACGGTGGGGGTTCGGCGGAGGAGGTCCGTCGCGCCCTCGCCGGAGCCGTGGCAGAGCAACGTTTGCGCATCGTCGCCTCGTTGATCCGTACGACCGGCGACTGGGACCTCGCGGAGGACGCAGTCTCCGACGCCGCGGAGCGCGCCCTGCTGACGTGGCCACGCGACGGCATCCCGGACAACCCGGCCGCCTGGCTGACCGCCACGGCGCGGCGGCGGGCGATCGACGTCCTGCGTCGCGCAGCGGTCGAGCGGGGCAAACTCGCCGACCTCGCCGCTACGGAGCCGCCCACCGACGACGCAGGGAGCGACGACATGCTTCCGATGACCGACGATCGGCTCCGACTGATCTTCACGTGCTGCCACCCGGCGCTCTCCCTGGAGGCGCGTGTCGCGCTGACGCTCAAGGTCGTCTCGGCGCTGCCGACGGATGCGATCGCACGGGCGTTCCTGACCTCCGAGGCCACGATGAGCCAGCGCCTCCTGCGGGCCAAGCGCAAGATCGCCCACGCCCGCGTCCCCTACCGAGTCCCGTCCGACGAGCTCCTGCCGGAGCGCCTCGAGGGCGTGCTGGCGGTGCTCTACCTCGTCTTCGCCGAGGGCTATGCCACGACGTCCAGGACCCTCGCCGACGAAGCGATCCGGCTCGGCCGGCTCCTCGTCGAGCTCATGCCCGACTCGGACGAGAGCCGCGCCCTGCTCGCCCTGATGCTGCTCCAGCACTCGAGGCGCGACGCCCGGGAGGTTGCCGGTGAGCTGGTGACGCTCGAGCAGCAGGATCGCACGCGCTGGGACCGTGACGCGATCGACGCCGGACTCGCACTGCTGTCCTCACGCAGCGGTGACCGCGGCGCGTACGCCGTGCAGGCCGACATCGCGGCGGTCCATGCCACTGCCACCGCGGCCGAGGAGACACGGTGGAGCGAGATCGTGGCGCTCTACGACGAGCTGCTCGCCCTCGCGCCGTCCCCGGTCGTCGCCCTCAACCGGTCGATCGCCGTCGGTATGAGCGACGGTGCTCTGGCCGGCCTGGCGGCGCTGGACGCTGTGGCCGAGGATCCCCGGCTGGCTGACCACCACCTCGTCGCCGCGGCCCGCGGTGACCTGCTGGCCCGCGCCGGACTGCCCGACGAGGCATTGGTCGCGATCCAACGGGCGATCGAGCTCGCGCCGACTGCTGCCGAGCGACACCAGCTCGAGATCCTCGCCGGCGACCTGCACCCCTGACCCGGGGGGCGGGGTCAGGCGGCGTCCACGTTTCCGCGGGGGCGGGGTCAGGCGGCGAGGCCGAGCTTGTCCATGCGGGCGGCATGGGCCTCGGTGATGCGGGTGAACATCCGGCCGATGCCGGCCAGGTCCATGCCGGGGTGGTCCACCCCACCGACCAGCACGGTGCTCAGCGCGTCCCGCTCGGCGACGACCATCTGAGCCTGGCTCAGCGCCTCGCCCATGAGCCGCCGGCCCCAGAGGGCGAGGCGCCCGCCGACCCGGGGATTCTGCTTGATCGCGCTGCGGACGGCATCGATCACGAACTCCGAATGACCAGTGCCGCTCAGCGTGTCCAGCACGAGCGCCCGGGTGTCGGTGTCGAGATAGGCCGCGATCTCACGGTAGAAGTCTGCTGCCAGACCATCGCCGACATACGCCTTGACGAGCCCTTCGAGCCAGTCCGAAGGGGTTGTCTGCAGGTGGAAGCGGTCGAAGGTCGCCGCGAACTCTTGCATCGCGGCGTTGGGATCCTCGCCGAGCTCGACGAGCCGGTCACGGAGCTTGACGAAGTGGCCGAACTCCGCCGTCGCCATGGCCACGATCTCGACCTTGGTCGTGAGGTCGGGCGCCATCGTGGCGTCCTCGGCCAATCGCTCCCAGGCGCTGATCTCGCCGTATGCGAGCAGGCCGAGCAGCTCAACGACCCCGGTGCGGTAGACCGGATCGTCGAAGGTGGAGGGGGGCGGAACGTCCTTGGAAGCCATGACTGAGCAGCGTAGCGCGGGCTCAGCGCCGCCAGACGATAGACTGACTCCAGAAAACCCACGAGTCTCAAGAATTCGAGAAGACCCTGACTACGTTCAAAGATCTGGGCGTCATGCCCGAGATCGCCGACGCATTGATTGATGTCGGCATCGAGAACCCATTCCCGATCCAGGAGATGACCCTCTCCGTCGCCCTCATGGGCACCGACCTGATCGGCCAGGCACGCACCGGAACCGGCAAGACGCTCGCCTTCGGCATCCCGCTCATCCAGCGCACCGTCGCGCCCCATGACGCCGACTACGACCAGATCGTCGCCGGCAAGCCGCAGGCGCTGATCGTCGCGCCGACGCGTGAGCTCGCGATCCAGGTCGCCAGCGACATCGCGGTTGCGTCGAAGCGCCGCGGCACCCGCAACCTGACGATCTATGGCGGTGTCCCCTACGAGTCGCAGCTCGACGCCCTCACGTCCGGCGTCGACATCGTCGTCGGCACGCCGGGACGCCTGCTCGACCTCGCCAACCGCGGCGCGCTCGACCTCTCCCACGTCAAGTCGCTCGTGCTGGACGAGGCCGACGAGATGCTCGACCTCGGCTTCCTGCCCGACGTCGAGTCGATCCTGGCCAAGACTCCCGAGACCCGCCAGACGATGCTGTTCTCGGCCACCATGCCCGGCGCGATCGTCGGGCTGGCCCGCAAGCACATGCGCCATCCCATGAACATCCGCGCCGAGTCCGGCGAGGACAACCAGATGGTCCCGGCGACGGCGCAGTTCGTCTGGCAGGCACACGAGATGGACAAGGCCGAGATCGTGGGCCGCATCCTGCAGGCCGACGATGTGGGCAAGGTCCTGATCTTCACCCGCACCAAGCGCACCGCGCAGCGTGTCGCCGACGAGCTCGTCGACCGCGGCTTCCCCGCCTCGCCACTTCACGGCGACATGGCGCAGCCGGCTCGCGAGAAGGCGCTGATCCGCTTCCGCGAGGGCAAGATCAACATCCTCGTCGCGACCGACGTCGCCGCACGTGGCATCGACGTCGCCGGCATCACGCACGTCATCAACTACAACTGTCCCGAGGACGACAAGACGTATGTCCACCGGATTGGTCGTACGGGTCGCGCCGGCGCCTCCGGCATCGCCGTCACGTTCGTCGACTGGGCCGATCTGGTGCGCTGGAAGCTCATCAACACCTCGCTCGGCCTGCCGTTCGACGAGCCCCAGGAGACCTACTCGACCTCCGACCACCTGTTCCACGATCTGGGCATCGATCGTGACGTCAAGGGCCGGCTCAAGGCAGCGGCTCCGCGCGAGCCCAAGAAGGACGACTCCCGCGGCGGACGCGGCAATGACCGCGGCGGTCGCAGCGGTGACCGTGGCGGACGCGGTGGCGACCGCAACCAGCCCTCGCAGCAGTCCTCAGCAGGCGCCGGCGACAAGCAGGCCGAGGGTGGACAACGCCCCCGTCGCAATCGCAACCGCACCCGCTCGCGTGGCGGGGCGCCGGTCGCCAAGACCGACTGACCCTGGGGTCGCCCACCCCCCCCCGTACGCTGACGGTGGGGGTACCTCCCGCTTGCGGGGGACACTTCTCGTCCAGCGAGGGGTCAGATGTTGCCCCGTCTTGCCGCGGAAAGTGACCCGCCAGCGCACGGAAAGTGACCCGTCAGCGGGGGGGGTTGGTCAGGCGGTGACGACGACCTTGGTGCCGATCGGTGCCCAGTCCCACAACGCGATCGCATCCGGCATCCACTGGCGAACGCAGCCGGCCGACAGCGGCGTGCCGAGCTCGGCCTTGGTCTGCTCGAGCTCGCCGTTGTTGTAGCGCGGGACGGAGTGGAAGCCGATCGGCGCGCTGAACCCTGTGGTGAATCGCACGAAGTACTCCATCGTGCCGCTGCCGTCGAAGGCTCCGGCGTGGCGGGTCTTCGACTGCACGGCGTATGTCCCGGGCTGAAGGTTGTTGAAGCGGCTGCCTGAGACCCGGTAGGTCCGCTCGACCGCTCCGTCCTCACCCACGAGCCACACACGCTGATCACCCTGGTCGAACACGATTCGCCGGCCGCTGCCCGAAGCGGCAGGCACCTTCGCGACCGTGGTGACGCTGGCCGCCGCCGCTCGCGGCTTGGGGGTGGGCGTCGGCGTGGGGATCACGATCGTGTCGATCCTGGCCTTCGCGATCGCGGAAGGGGCAGCCGATCCGACGTCGGCTGACGCAGGGTCGCTCTTGAGCTGGGGGACGACCCCCACTGCGGTCCCCCCGACCAGGATCGTGACGCCGAGTGCCAGGCCGAGCACGCCGACTCGTCCGCGACGGCGGACCATACGGCGAGACGCTTTGTGCTTGGACACTCACCCATCCTAAGCCGAGGAGTGAGAACGGGCCGAGAGCCTACTTCTTCTTGCCTGTCGCCAGCATCCCGGCGGCGACCTGGCGGTAGGCCTCGGCACCCTTGTGCGTACGCGCGGTGGAGAGCACCGAGCGGCCGATCGCCGGCGCTTCGGCGAACCGGATCGTCTTGGGGATGGGCGGGGTCACGATCGGCAGGTCATAGGTGTCCCGGATCGCCTGGAGGACATTCTGCGCATGCTTGGTACGCCCGTCATACATCGTGGGCAGGACACCCATGATCTCCAGCGAGGAGTTGATGAACTGGCGGACGTCATGGATCGTGTCGAGCAGCTGGCCGACGCCGCGGTGCGACAACGTCTCGGCCTGGAGCGGGATCAGCACTTTTTGTGCCGCCGAGAGCGCACCGACGGTCAGGACACCGAGGGTCGGCGGGCAGTCGATGAGGATCCAGTCATAGTCATCAGCGACCTTGTCGAGCGCGACTCGCAGTCGCTGCTCGCGACCTGTGCGTCCGACCAGGCTCTCCTCGGCCTGGGTCAGCGTGATGTTGGCCGGCAGCAGGTGCATGCCGTCGTCGGTCACGACGATCGCGTCATCAGCCTGCTTGGTGCCGAGCAGCACCTCGGCGATCGTGACGTCGAGGTCCTCCGGATCGATGCCGAGGGAGAACGTCAGGCTGCCCTGAGGGTCGACATCGACCAGCAGGACCCGCTGCTTGAGCTCGGCCAAAGCCGCCCCGAGCGACACCACAGTGGTCGTCTTGGCGACGCCACCCTTTTGATTGGCCACTGCGATAGTCGTCGTCACGGTCGCCATTGTGTCATCCGGATGACCGACCGCGCTGCCCGCTCATGCATGCGTTTGGCATGCTTGGCCCATGACACGTCGTGCGCTGGTGACCGGGGCAACCTCAGGGATCGGCAACGCGTTCGCCAAGGAGCTCGCCAGGCGTGGCTATGCCCTGGTGATCGTCGCCCGTACGACCGAGCGACTCGAGACCGTGGCTGCGCAGCTGCGCAGCAAGCACCGTGTCGAGGTCGACGTCGTGACGGCCGATCTCGCAACCACTGAAGGCGTACGCGCAACCGTCAACATGCTGACCGACACGACCCGGCCGGTCGACCTGCTCGTCAACAACGCGGGCGCCTCGCTCGCCGGCTGGTTCGGCACGACCAGCATCGCCGAGGAGGACCGCCAGCTCGATCTCCTCGTACGCGCGCCGATGCACCTCATGGACGCCGCGATCAAGACGATGGCCGGCCGTGGCGGCGGCCAGATCATCAACGTCTCGAGTGTGGCGGCATTCACCCCCCGCGGGGTCTACTCCGCGCACAAGGCCTGGCTGCTCAATCTCTCCCAGTGGGCCGACGTTCACTACGCCGACGTCAACATCACGGTGCAGGCACTGTGTCCGGGATTCGTGCGCACCGAGTTCCACCAGCGCGGAGAGATGGACGTCTCCGGAGTGCCCAAGTGGATGTGGCTCGAGGCCGACAAGGTCGTCGCCGCCTCGCTCAAGGACCTCGGCAAGGGCAAGTCGGTCTCGATCCCTTCCCTGCGCTACAAGCTGCTCGCCAGCCTCGCGCAATACCTCCCGAAGGGTCTCGTCACGCGGATCGCGAAGCGCGGGCGCTGAGGTGGGCGAACGCCGACGGCTGACGGCCGCATGAGCGTCCCGCGCTCCCTCGAGCTGCCCACGGGGGTTGAGGCGATGACCCTCGACACCGACCGCGGCCCGTTCGCGGCGCATCTGTCGAGAGTCGATGCCCCCCGCGGTCACGTGCTCCTGATCCCGGGCTGGACCGGGTCCAAGGAAGACTTCACCCCGGTCCTGCCCCTGCTCGCCGCGGCAGGGCTCGACTCCACGACGTATGACCAGAGGGGACAGTACGAAACCCCCGGCGCGCCGGCCGACGACTACTCCCTCGAGGGGTTCGCCACCGACGCCCTCGCCGTCCACCGGGCGACAGGTCACCCGGCCTCACATCTGCTGGGCCATTCCTTCGGTGGGCTCGTCGCCCAGCAGGCAGCAGTGGACACGAGCTCGGCCTGGCTGTCGCTGAGTCTGCTGTGCACCGGCCCGGGCGCCCTTGGGGACACCCCCAGCCGTCCGCTTCGCCGAATCGCCACCGCGATCGGCAAGATTCCCCTGCTGCAGATCCACCAGCTGCGCGAGCAGGGCGTCAAGCGACCCGCTCAGATCACCGCATTCCTCGCCCGCCGTTTCACCTCCAACGCGCCTGCCTCGCTGCAGGCCATGACGCACCTGTTGATCGACGCCCCCGACATCATCGACGACGTCGCCGCGACATCCCTGCCGTGCTGGGTCGGACGCGGGGCCGATGACGACGCGTGGCCCCACGACATACAGGCAGCCATGGCCCAGCGGCTCGGCACCGACGTCCACGTCGTCGGCGATGCCGCCCACTCTCCCGCGGTCGAGAACCCGCAGGGGTTGGTCGACGCCTGGTTGCCCTTCATCGAACAGCACACCTCGGAGGCACGCTGATGGCAGAGTTCACCCGTGGGTTCACCGGCGGCGCCCGCCGCGGCGGCGACCAACGACTGCCGCCGGGTCAGTACGACACCGGCAGCGGTTGGCCCGTGCTGTCCGCCGAGCTCGCCCCCACGATCGATGTCGAGACCTGGTCGCTCACGGTCGACGGCCTGGTCGAGGAGCCGGCGACATGGGACTGGCAAGGCATACACGCGCTGCCCGCGTCGACCTACACAGGTGACATCCACTGCGTCACGACGTGGTCGAAGTTCGACACGACGTTCGCGGGCATCAGCGTCGACTCGCTGCTCGACACCGTCCGGCCGCAGGCCCGGGCCACGCATGTCATGGCGACGGCGGCGACTGGCTACACGACCAACCTGCCACTGGACGACATCACCGGGGGCAAGGCCTGGATCGTGTGGGAGTTCGATGGCTCGCCGCTGACGACCGAGCACGGCGGGCCAGTGCGCATGCTGGTGCCGCACCTGTACTTCTGGAAGTCCACCAAGTGGATCACCCAGATCACACTGATGGACCATGACGAGCAGGGCTTCTGGGAGCGCAACGGCTATCACGACCGTGGCGACCCGTGGCTGGAGCAGCGCTACCAAGGAGATCCGTGAGCGACAGCCCGCCGGTGGCGGTCGCGAGCTCGTGGACGACCGGCACGGTCCGAGAGGTCGAGCGTCTCGGCGAGACATATGTCCGCATACGGCTCGAGGTCGCAGACCGCTCCGACCATGTGCCCGGTCAGCACTACGTCGTACGCCTGCGCGCGCCCGACGGCTACACCGCCCAGCGCTCCTATTCGCTGGCCTCCGATCCCGCGGACCCCCTGATCGAGCTGATGGTCGAGTGCCTCCCGCGCGGCGAGGTCTCCGGATTCCTGCACGATGTCGTCGAGGTGGGCGATGAGCTCGAGCTGCGTGGGCCGATCGGCCGGTGGTTCGTGTGGGGCGGCTCGGTGCCGTCGATATGTGTCGCCGGTGGCTCCGGGGTGGTGCCGTTCATCTCGATGCTGAGGCACGCCAGGCGAACGGGGACGGCCGAGCAGCTCACGATCGTCGCATCCACGCAGACGCGGTCCAAGCTGCCCTACGTCGAGGAGCTCGAGGAGTTCGGCGCGTTCATCGCCCTGACCCGCGAGAACCACATCAATTCATACGGTGTGGAGCGCGTCGCCGCCCATATTTATCCCGATGAGCTGGCCGAGCTGGCTACCGGCATCGAGCGAGCGTACGTCTGCGGCTCGGCCGGCTTCGTGAGCTTCGTCGGGCGCAGCCTTGGCGAGGCCGGCGTGCGAAGCGACATCGTGCGCGTCGAGCAGTTCGGCGCCACGAGCTAGCCCAAGATCCTAGCCTCGGCGCATCATCAACCGACGGTCTCGCTGTCAGCACCGTTGCAAAGCCTCAGAGGTCGAAGAGCCGGCGATACTGCTCGGGGTCGGTCGTGTTGCCGCCCAGCGGGAAACCGATCTTGCCGGTCCCGTGGTGGTCGCTGGATCCGGTCGGGACCAGCCCGAGCTCTCGCGCGATCTGGCCCAGCTCGGCCCGGTCCTGGGTGCTGTGATCGAAATGGTCGACCTCCAGACCGTCGAGACCGGCGTCGGCGAGCGCGCCGATCCGGTCAGGGGTCAGGACCCGGTGGCTGCCCCGTGACCACAGGTGCGCCAGCACAGTTTTGCCGCCTGCGGCCTTGACGAGGCCGATCGCGGTCGGCAGGTCCACGGCATAACGGTCGACATAGGCCGGCTTGCCCGGCGTGAGGAAGCGCTCGAACGCCTCGTCACGATTCTTGACCACTCCGAGGTCGACAAGCGCATCGGCGACGTGCGGGCGACCCATCGCCGCAGCGTTGGCCGAGCGCGCCCTCACATCGTCGGCCACGATGTCGATGCCGAGACTGCGCAGGCGCTCGAGGGTGGCTGGCAGCCGCGAGTTGCGACCGTCGATGATCTTGCGCAGCTCGGTCACGAGCGGCTCGTGCTGGGGATCGAACGCGTAGCCCAGCAGGTGGATGCTCTTGCCGTCGAGCTTGGTCGAGATCTCGATGCCGCGCACCAAGGTGATGCCGATCCGATCGGCGGCCCAGCCAGCCTCCTGCCAGCCCTCCGTGGAGTCGTGGTCCGTGATGGCGACGACGTCGAGGCCGGCGGCCTTGGCACTCTGGATCAGTTCTGCCGGGCTGTCGGTGCCGTCGGACCGGTTCGAGTGGGTGTGGAGGTCGATCTTCACGTCGTCAGGCTAACTGCTCGGAGCAACGTTCCAGTGGCGCACGACCTGGGTGCCGCGGTCGACGCCCAATATCGAGATCGTCGAGGTGTCCAGCGTGAACAGACGCCCCTCGGACACATCGAGTCCCATCCAGCGGGCGGCAAGCGCCCTCAGGGAGTGCCCGTGGGCGAACACCAAGGTCTTGCCGTCGACGGCCCGCGCCCGGGCGACGACCCGATCGAGCCGCTCCGTCACCTGCTGCGCGGTCTCACCCCCTGGGCTGCCGTGCGTCCAGACCGACCAACCCGGGACGGTCTCGCGGATCTCAGGCGTGGTGAGCCCCTCGTAGTCGCCGTATGCCCACTCGGCGAGGTCTTCATCGAGCTCGGCATGGGCGAAGCCGGCCAGCTCGGCGGTGTGCACTGCGCGTCGTCGCGGGCTCGTCAGCACCTGCACGAAGTCGACGTCGGACAGTGGGCCGACCAACGTACGGGCTGCGGCCTCTCCCACCTCGGTCAGCGGAAGGTCTGTGGTCGAGGTGTGCCGGCCGTTGGCGCTCCACTCGGTCTGGCCGTGGCGGACCAGCCAGAGCTGGTCCTCGACCTCGTCAGCGCGGGACAAGGGCCCAGCAATCGAGATCGAGCAGCACACCGGGGGCATACCTGCCGTCGTCGCCGCGCAAGGTCATGGACTCGTCGCGGCCCTTGGTCGCCACCAGACGCAGGCGGATCGCGCCGACGCCCGACCCCTCCCACGCGGCGGGTGCCGCCTTGTCGAGGACCTCCGACCAGGCGTAGACCGTGTCGCCGGCCAGCGCCGGCGCCGTGTGCGCACCGGCATTGATCGCCGCGATCAGCTGGGCATTGGCCAGCCCGTTGAACGAGAGGGCCCGCGCGAGCGAGATGACGTGCCCGCCGTAGACCAACCGGGTCCCGTCCGGGCGGGCCTCGGTGCTGAAGTGCACCTTGGCGGTGTTCTGCCAGAGCCTCGTCGCCAGCATGTGCTCGGGGTCGGTGAGCGTCACCCCGTCGACATGGTCGATCTTTTCCCCGACCTCATAGTCGTCCCAGCGGTGCGGCTCACCTGCGGCGGCGAAGTCGTAGGCGTTGAAGTCGAGGCCAGCCGGCACGACCAGATCGTCCGCGTCCACGAACGGCGCAAGCTGAGGCACGACCGGCTCGGGTGCGGGTGCATCCGCGTCGCGCTTGCGCACCATGACCCACCGGGCCCAGTCCAGCACGATCTCGCCGCGCTGGTTGGTGGCAGTCGAGCGCACGTAGACGACCCCTGTCTTGCCATTGGAGTTCTGCTTGAGTCCGATGACCTCGGACTGCGTCGAGATCGTGTCCCCCGTGACGACCGGGCGGTGGAAGCGGCACTCGGCATAACCGAGGTTGGCCACCGCGTTGAGCGAGACGTCAGGCACGGTCTTGCCGAACGCGATGTGGAACGCGACGAGCTCCTCGACCGGTGCCGGGCTGAGACCCACCGACGCTGCGAACTCCACCGACGAGGGCACCGCGAACCTGGTCGGGTAGAGCGCACCGTAGGCCGCCCGGTCGCCCTCCGTGACGGTGCGAGGAGTCGCGTGCCGGAGCACTTGACCCACCTTGAAGTCCTCGAAGAAGTTCCCCGGGTTGGTCTTGGTCATGCGTGGTGCGTCCTTTGGATCAGAGGTCGACGGTGGATCAGAGGTCGACGGGGCGACCGGGGATCGTCGCGAGCAGCGCCTGCCCGGCGGCGAGGTGCTTGTGCTCGACCAGGACCTCGTACTTGGTGGCGACGACCTTCTGGACCGAGCTGAAGTCGCGCTGGCCGCGGGTCGCGCCATAGCCGAACGCTGCCGAGATCACGCCGAAGAGCACGCCGAAGAGCAGACCGCCCAGGATCGTCGCAAGGACGGACGAGCCGTCGGCGAAGATGCTGAGCAGCAGGCCGATGAACAGGCCGAACCACGCGCCCGACGCAGCGCCGGCCATGAGCACACGGCTCCAGGTCAGACGTCCCGTCACCCGCTCGACCTGCTTGAGCTCGGTGCCGACGATCAGCACCTCCTTCACGGGGAACTCGTTGTCCGAGAGGAAGTCCACAGCCTTCTGCGCCCCCGCGTAGTCGTCATAGACGCCGAGTGACTGGGGGTACTGGAGCTGGAAGAGTCCGGAGTTCGCAGGAGGCATGGTCCCCATGCTAAAGGTTCGCCGGGCACGCGCGGCCACCACTGGCCCCGGATGCATGTGACGAATGGGTCGCATGGGACGCGGTGTGCTGTCATCCTGATCCGATGGCCCCGGTCAGAGGGCCCGAGAGGATGCGCAGATGATCAGCAGGACGGCACGACTCATCACAGGCGGAGCGGGCGTCGCGTCCCTTTGCCTGGCCGCTCTGACCGTCCCCCCTACCTCCGGCGCGACGGTCACGCTGAACCCGAGTCCAGACGACATGATCATCCAGGCCCACCGCGGTGGTCCTGACCTGGGTGCACCCGAGAACTCGATCGCCCTGTTCCAGAAGGCCATCGCCTCCGGGGTCGTGGACCGGATAGAGACCGACGTGCGTTCGACGCGTGACAACGTCCTCGTGATCATCCATGACGCCAAGCTTCCCGCCAGCTGCACCACGTCGACCGGCCTGTCCGTGGCAGGCAAGCTCGTGCGCAGGATGCTCTGGGCCGACCTCGCCAAGGTTCGTTGCTCGGGCGAGCCGATCCCCCGGCTGAACGACGCCCTGACGGTCGTTCGGGGCACCGACGTCAGCTTGAACCTGGAGCTCAAGCTCGACTCGGACTTGACCTCGACGCAGAAGAGCGACGTCGCGAAACGAGTCGTCACCGCGATCCTCGCCGCCGGGCTCGACAGCCAGGTGAGCCTCTCGTCGTACTACTGGCGAAGCTATGCCGGGGCGGTCAAGAAGTACGGCCAGGGCATCGCGATGGCGGCGATGGAGTTCCCCTCGCACACGACATCGACCGACAACGTGTACTCGACAATCCGCTACGCGAAGAGTGTCGGCGTCGATCGTTTCGCGATGAACGCCCTCCACGCCAACGAGCGGCTGACGGACTTCATGAACGACTACGGCCTGATGCGCCTGGGCACCCAGGACCGTACGAGCGCGCAGCACACCCGCTATGCACTCGCCCGCGGCTCCTGGACCTTCACGAGTGACGACCCCGTCAGGCTGCGCATCGCAGTCGACAAGCTGCTCGCCGGGCTCGAGGACGACCCGCTCCGGCGGACCCTCATCTCGACGCCGACCTCCCCCCGATCCGTGATGACCAAGAAGGCGATGGCAGCTGGGTCCAAGTCGTTCCCCCAGGTGATCGGCGCCACGGGCCTGCTGCCGAGCAAGGCGCTGACACAGCTCGACGGGGTCGCCTTCAAGGTCACCGTGACGGGCAGGGGAACGGGCAACCTCGAGCTCGCTCCCTCCGGCAGCCGCCCCGGCATCGACGGCGTACGGATTGCGCTCCCCCGTGGCACCCAGACCTACACGATGCATGCGTCCCCGGGTGACGGCGGCAGGATCCGCGTGATGACGACGGCCGCAGCGACCGTCACCGTGAAGACGACGGGCTACCGCACCGTGACCTACTGAGCCCTAAAGCTTGTAGTCCTTGAGCAGGCTCCGGCCGATGATCATCTTCTGGATGTCGGAGGTGCCTTCACCGATGAGCATGAACGCGGCCTCGCGATAGAGGCGCTCGATCTCGTACTCCTTGCTGTAGCCGTAGCCACCGTGGATGCGGAACGAGTCCTGCACGACCTCGTTGCAATACTCCGAAGCGAGCATCTTGGCCATGCCGGCCTCGACGTCGTTGCGCTCGCCGGAGTCCTTGGTGCGGGCCGCGCGGACGACCATCGAGTGAGCGGCCTCGACCTTGGTCGCCATCTCGGCGAGCCGGAACAAGATCGCCTGGTGCTGCGCGATGGGCTTGCCGAACGTCTCGCGCTGCTGGGCATAGGCGATGCCGAGCTCGAACGCACGGTTGGCGATGCCAACAGCGCGGGCGCCGACGTTGACGCGACCCACCTCGACGCCGTCCATCATCTGGTAGAAGCCCTGACCGGGCTTGCCGCCGAGGACCTGATCGGCCGAGATCTGGTGCTTCTCGAGGATCATCTCGGTGGTGTCGATGCCCTTGTAGCCCATCTTCTCGAGCTTGCCGGGGATCGTGACGCCCTGCGCGGTCTCGCCGAAGCCGGGCTCCTTCTCCACCAGGAACGCCGTCATGTTCTTGTAGACCGAGTCGTCACCTTCATCGGTCTTGACCAGGACGGCCACGAGGTTGGACGACCCACCGTTGGTTAGCCACATCTTCTGGCCGGTGATCTCATAGCCGTCGTCGGTCTTGGTGGCCTTGGTCTTGATCGCCGCGACATCGGACCCCAGGGCGGGCTCGGACATCGAGAACGCACCGCGGACCTCGCCGGTGGCCATCTTCGGCAGATACTTCTGCTTCTGCTCGTCGGTGCCGTGCTGGCGGATGAGGTAGGCGAGGATGAAGTGCGTGTTGATGACGCCCGAGACGCTCATCCAGCCGCGGGCGATCTCCTCGACGACCAGCGCGTACGTCAACAGCGACTCGCCGAGTCCGCCGTACTCCTCGGGGATCATCAGACCGAAGATGCCCAGGTCCTTGAGTCCCTCGACGATGTCGGTGGGGTACTCATCCTTGTGCTCGAGCTCAGTGGCGACCGGGATGATCTCCTTCTCGACGAACTGACGAACCGTCTTCAGGATCTCTTCCTGGATCTCGGTCAGACCTTCGGTGCGGACAAGACGACCCATCTCGGGGCTCCTCAACATTGCTGGCGGTGACCTGCTGACTCTACCGACAGGTAACTCGTACGTCGTGTGGGGCAGGAGGTGACCTTGGTTACGGAGTCACTCGGCGAGCACCTCGGTGGGTGGCGGACGGCCCAGCACGACGACCACGAGGCCGGCAAGGATCAGGGCGAGCCCGAGATAGACCCCGAGCGGAGGGGTCTGGTCGAGGAAGATGCCGGCCAGCAGGGCGGCGCCTGGCACCTCGAGCAGCAGCAGGAGCGAGATCAGACCCGGACTCATGACCGCCAGCAGGTGGTTGAGCACGGAGTGCCCGAGCAGTTGTGCGCAGATCGTCACCGTCACGATCGCGAGCCAGGTACGTCCGGTGAAGCCGACCATCTCGACCTGCGCGACGAGGCACGCCGTGGCCAGGGCTGCGGCGCAGATGCCGTAGCAGGCGAAGGTGTAGGACGTGGTCGAGACCCGCTCCCGCACGCGGCTCCCCGCCATCAGGTAGAGCGCCGCGGTGAGCCCACCGACCAGGGCCAGCAGGTCCCCGGTCAGGGCACGCGCGGACAACGAGAAGTCGACCCCGGTGATGACCAGGACACCGACCACGGCCAGCGACATGCCCCCGACCACCGACCGTGGCGTGGCCTCGCCACGCAGCCGGTCGATCACGACGACGAACACGACCTGCATGCTGACCATCGCGGTCGCCGCGGCCACCGATGTCATGTTGAGCGCCGTGATCCAGGTGCCGAAGTGCAGCGCGAGCATGAGCCCGGCAAACACCGTGGCCCGCCACTCGGGCCGCCCGAGCGCGCCCAGTTCCTGCCGGGCCGACCCGGCCGCGAAAGGCACGATCGCGATCGTGCCCAGCGCATTGCGCCAAAAGCCGATCGCCAGTGCCGGAGCGGAGGCTGCGGCCATGAGAGGCCCAGACGCCGAGACGCCAAGGATCGCGACCAGCGCAAGGAAGGCGTTCACCCCGACAGTCTGCCGCCCCCCGCTGGGAGTGACGCTTTTGAGGCGACACGCGTGTCGAAACCTCCAAAGCGTCACTCCCAGCGCTGGCGACCTACCCCCAGGCCTTTTCGAGCTCGGCCAGTGCGGACTCCAGGTGCGTCAACAGCCGCTGCAGGTGGGGCACACTGCGCCGACAGCCGATCAGGCCGAAGTCGAGGAATCCTTCCCGGCTGGTCAGCGTGATGTTGAGCGCCTGGCCGTCCGCGACGATCGAGACCGGATACATCCCGTCGAGCCGTGCTCCGTTGAAATACATCTGGTTGCGGGGGCCCGGGACATTCGAGACCACGACGTTGAACGGCGGGTTGATGTACTTGACGTATCCCGGGATCGGCGCCATCGCCAGCGGCAGCATCTGGACGGCCGAGAAGGCGAGGATCTGGGTCGGCGTCAGGTCGCGGAGGATCTTCTTGGCCTGCCGCGACGAATAGGCAATCTCCTCCAGCCGGGTCGCTCCTGCTTCGCGGTTCGTCGCAAGGTTGACGACGATCGCGCCGGTGGCGTTACCGGTCGAGGCGTCCTTGCCGGCCGATTCGGCGCGCAGGGCCAGCGAGACAGGCACCATGGCCGTCATCGGCTCGTCCGGCAGGGCGTGCTGCTCGAGGAGATAATCCCGCAGGGCGCCGGAGACCATCGCCAGGACGACGTCGTTGAGCGTCGTCGCAGATGACTTCGCGACCCTCTGGATCCGCTCGATCTCCCACGACTGGGCCGCGAATCGCCGCGCGCCGCCGACCGTGCCGTTGAGGATCGTCTTGGGCGCGCGCGGCAGCGTGATGTCGCCGTCGCGAATCACCTGGTTGGCGATCTTGAGCCCGGCCGGGAGAAGTCCCGCGATCTCGCCGGCCGTGCCGACCCCCGAACGTACGACTCCCATGGGGGCGAACCCCTTGCCACCGCCGGCGGGCTTTCGCGGCGACAACGCCCAGGGCGGCAGGCAGTCGCGAGCATCCGGATCCTCACTGAGCGACCGAGTCATGAGTCGGAGAGCCGAGACACCGTCGACCATCGCGTGATGGACCTTGGTGTAGACCGCGATCCGCCCGTCCTTGAGTCCCTCGACGATGTGCACCTCCCACAGCGGACGGTGTCGGTCGAGCAGGGATCCGTGCCACCGCGAGGTCAGCTGCAGGAGCTCACGGATGCGCCCCGGCTGTGGCACGGCCGAGTGACGGACGTGGTAGTCGTAGTCGATCGTGTCGTCGGTCTTCCACCACGTGTTGCCCAACGACCCGACCGGCTCAGCCGGACGGCGCCGGAACAGCGGTGCGATGTTGTCGGTCTGGCGGAAGGCCTCGAGCAGCTCACGGGCATACTCGGGCCCGGATCCCTCAGGCGGGACGAACAGCTGCAGCCCACCCACATGCATCGGGTGCTCGCGGGACTCCGCCAACAGGAACATCGAGTCCGTGAGGGGCATGAACGACATCGGCAATCCTTAAGGCGGGAAGGGCGTACTGGCAGTACGCTAACGACCACATGTGGCGCAAGTCACTGTATGTGAAATATTCATGAATGCATCTCTGCTGAACGCGGCAGAGATGTAAGGAGGGAATCCCTGATGGCAGCGCATCTGACTCTGGCCGCCCAACCGCAGTTCTTCCGCGGCGCGAGCATCCAGTCCCGCCTCCTCGGCCTCGGTCTGCGACATACCGTACGCCCCGCGCTCGGGATGTGGGCCCGACTTCCCTTCGAGATCTTTCCCCCGAATGTGATCGAGCATGCGGCCAAGCTCCTGCCGGTGCACGAGGGCACGATGTGGAGGACCGTCGACCTGCCCAGCTGCAACAGCGAGTGGCTCCAGGCCAAGGGCGTCTCGGACATCACCGGCGGCAACGACCGGGCGATCCTGTACTTCCACGGTGGCGCATTCCTGACCTGCGGGCTCAACACGCACCGCCGCCTCGTCTCTCGCATCTCGTATGCCTCCGAGCAGCCCGTGCTCAACGTCGGCTATCGCCAGATGCCCTACGAGCCGATCACCGAGTCCGTCGCCGACGGTGTCGAAGGATTCCGCTGGCTCCTCGACCAGGGTTACTCCCCCGAGAGCATCACGATCGCCGGCGACTCCGCCGGTGGCTACCTGGCGTTCAGCGTGGCGCGAGCGGTCATCGACAAGGGCTGGGGCCAGCCGGCCGGAGTCGTTGCGATCTCTCCTCTGCTCGACTTCGATCCCACGGGCAAGCAGAACCACCGCAACGCCAATCGGTGCCAGACGTTTCCCATGAACGCCGTCGCCAAGCTCACGGATGTCTCGCTGCGCATGGACACCCGACGGGGCATCTCCGGGCACCGGGTCGACCCGGTCAACATGCCGCTGGCCGACATGCCGCCCGCGATGATCCACATCGGGTCTCGCGAGGTGCTCATGGCTGACGCCGAGCTGATGGCCAACCGCCTCGTCTCCGCGGGCGTCCCGTGCGACCTGCAGGTGTGGGACCGGCAGGTGCACGTGTTCCAGGCCGCCGCGGCGTGGGTGCCCGAGGCGCGGGCCGCGATCCACGAGATCGGCACGTTTGTCCGCGGTCTGGCCGAGCGCGAGGCCACCGGCACCGTCCCGGTCAGCGTGTCGGCGCCAGTCCAGGCAGCCGATGCGGCGGCCGTACTCTGAGCGGTGTGACCACCGTCGACCTCATCGCCGAGCTCGCCAAGAAGTCCGGCCTGGTGTGGATCTCGTATGCCCAGGAGTCCCGACCGGTCTGGCACGAGTGGGTGGGCGACGCCGTGTGCGTCGTCTCAGGGGGCGCCGAGCAGCCCCTGCCGGGCATCGCCGACCACCAGCTCGTCACTCTCAGCCTGCGCAGCAAGTCCAACCGTGCGCTCGTGGCGCAGGCAGAGGCCCGGGTCGAGGTCGTCACCCCCGATTCCGAGCACTGGGATCCCATCACGTCTGCGCTGAAGTCCGGGCGGCTCAACCTTGCCGACGGGGACCATGCGATCGACCGCTGGGCTCGCGAGTCACTCGTCGTACGCCTCATCCCCACCGGCGAAGTGACGCTGCCCGACCAGATCGCCAGCGCACTCGGGCACACCTCCCCGCGTCTGGTCCTCTGAAGCGCGCAACGTGCGGGTCGCGGGCCACCGAGTGACAATGAACCCCTGAGGGGACGTGACATGAGCAAACGGGACACCGCGAATGACGACGAGCTGGACGTCAACAAGCCCAAGCAGACCGCCGCCGGAGTGACGGGCGTACGCGTGTCGTTGCAGCGCGCGGTCTCGCATATGGGCCTGCGCAACACCGCCAAGACCCTGCGCAAGCTCAACCAGGCCGACGGCTTCGACTGTATGAGCTGCGCCTGGCCGGATCCCGATCCGGAGAACCGGCACACTGCGGAGTTCTGCGAGAACGGCGCGAAGGCCGTGGCGGAGGAGGCGACCAAGGAGCGCGCGACGCCGGCGTTCTTCGCCCGGCACAGCCTCGCCGAGCTGTCGGCTCACGACGAGTACTGGCTAGGCCAGCAGGGTCGCATCACGCATCCCATGATCAAGCGGCCCGGCGGCACGCACTACGAGGAGATCGGTTGGGAGGAGGCACTGCGCCTGGTCGCCGATCAGCTGAATGCACTCGGCAGCCCCGACGAGGCAGTGTTCTACACCTCTGGCCGCACCTCCAACGAGGCCGCGTTCCTGTATCAGCTGTTCATCCGCGCCTACGGCACCAACAACCTCCCCGACTGCTCCAACATGTGCCACGAGTCGAGCGGCACGGCGCTGACCGAGTCGATCGGCATCGGCAAGGGCAGCGTCAGCCTGCGCGACTTCTACGACGCCGACTGCATCGTCATCGCCGGTCAGAATCCGGGCACCAACCACCCCCGCATGCTGTCGGCCCTGGAGATCGCCAAGCGGCGGGGTGCCAAGATCATCTCGATCAACCCGCTTCGCGAGGCAGGGCTCGTCAACTTCCGCAATCCGCAGTCACCCCGCGGCGTGGTCGGCAAGGGCACCGACATCGCCGACCTCCACCTGCCGATCAGGATCAACGGCGATCTCGCCCTGTTCCAGGCGATCGGCTCGTTGCTGCTGGAGTGGGACGCCATCGACCATGAGTTCGTCGAGCGCCACACGGGCGGGTTCGACGAGTGGGCCGCGCACGTGCGGTCCGTCGACTGGGATGTCGTCGCAACGGCCACAGGACTGAGCCGCGCCCAGATCACCGAAGCCGCCGAGATGATCCGCGGGTCCGGCGCGACGATCTATTGCTGGGCCATGGGGTTGACCCAGCACCGCAATGCCGTCGCGACGATCCGGGAGATCGCCAACCTCGCCCTGGCCCGCGGTGACATCGGCAAGCGCGGCGCTGGTCTTTGTCCCGTACGCGGACACTCCAACGTGCAGGGCGATCGGACGATGGGCATCTGGGAGCGCGTGCCGGAGCGCTTCCTCGACTCGCTGCAGGCAGAGTTCGGCTTCGACCCGCCGCGGAAGCACGGCCTCGACACGGTCGATGCGATCCGGGCCCTGCGTGACGGCAAGGCATCGTTCTTCATGGGGATGGGCGGCAACTTCGTGCAGGCCGCCCCCGACACCGACATCACCGCCAAGGCCCTCCGGAGCGCCACCATGACGGTCCAGGTGTCGACCAAGCTCAACCGGTCCCACCTCGAGTGCGGGGAGACCGCCCTGATCCTCCCGACCATGGGCCGGACTGAGAAGAATGTCTCGCGGGCCGGAGAGCAGTTCGTCACGGTCGAGGACTCGATGTCCGCGGTCCACGCCTCACGCGGCGTCCTCGCCCCGGTCAGCTCGTACGTACGCTCCGAGGTCGCGATCGTCGCCGGGCTCGCGGCGGCGACCCTCGGCGACCGCAGCAGCATCGACTGGGCCCCGATGGCCGAGGACTTCGACATCATCCGCGGCCACATCTCGCGGGTCGTCGCGGGCTGCGAGTCATACCAGCACAATGTCGACCGGCCCGGCGGGTTCGTCCTGCCCCATCCCCCTCGTGACTCCCGCACGTTCGAGACGGTGTCGGGCAAGGCCGAGCTCGTGGCGTCCCCGATCGAGCTGCTGCACGTGCCGGACGGTCACCTCGTGCTGCAGACCTTGCGGAGCCACGATCAGTTCAACACCACGATCTACGGGATGAGCGACCGCTACCGGGGCATCGAGGACGGCCGGAGGGTCGTGTTCGTCCATCCGGACGACATCACTGCGCTGGGCTTCTCCGACGGCGATCTCGTCGACCTGGTGTCCTATTGGGCCGACGACGAGGTCACGCGTGTTGCCACCCGGTTCCGCATCGTCTCCTATGACACCCCGCGAGGCTCAGCGGCGGCCTACTATCCCGAGACCAACCCCCTCGTACCGCTCGACTCGACCGCGACGGGGAGCAACCAACCGACCTCCAAATCGGTCATGGTCAGGCTCGAGTCCCACTCGTCGTCCGGCGGGACGGGCGCCGATCAAGGCGCCGCGCAGGACTCCGTCGGGGCCGACGACGACCACAAGTCGAGTCGCCAGCCCAAGCACTTGTCCTAACTGGTCGAAGCCTGACCGGCCGCGGCGAGCGCAGCCACCCCTTGCTCGATCGCGTCGCGCTCCGCACCCGGCGGCAGGAGGCCGTCCTCATCGAGGAGTGCGCGGGGCACCGGGATGTCGACGCAGGCCGAGTCGATGACTAGGTGTTCTGTCCTGCCAGGTTGGGAACGAGGTCGGCTGGTGATGCGCCTTTG
>NZ_JBBJMJ010000002.1:0-382100 GCF_037719875.1 Aeromicrobium sp.
TGGCCAAGGACGTCGAGACCAAGGAGCAGATCGCTTCGACCGCCTCGATCTCCGCTGCGGACCCCACGGTCGGCGAGATCATCGCCGAAGCCATGGACAAGGTCGGCAAGGAAGGCGTCATCACCGTCGAGGAGAGCAACACCTTCGGCCTCGAGCTCGAGCTCACCGAGGGCATGCGCTTCGACAAGGGCTACATCTCGCCGTACTTCGTCACCGACGCCGAGCGCATGGAGACCGTGCTCGACGACCCCTACGTGCTGCTGGTCAGCTCGAAGATCTCGTCGGTGAAGGACCTGCTCCCGCTGCTGGAGAAGGTCATGCAGTCCAACAAGCCCCTCGCCATCGTGGCCGAGGACGTCGAGGGCGAGGCCCTCGCGACCCTGGTGGTCAACAAGATCCGCGGCATCTTCAAGTCGGTCGCCGTCAAGGCTCCCGGCTTCGGTGACCGCCGCAAGGCGATGCTGGGCGACATCGCCATCCTCACCGGTGGCGAGGTCATCAGCGAGGAGGTCGGTCTCAAGCTCGAGAACGCCGACCTGTCCCTGCTGGGCAAGGCCCGCAAGGTCGTCGTCACCAAGGAGGAGACCACGATCGTCGAGGGCGGCGGCGAGGCCGACCAGATCCAGGGCCGGGTCAACCAGATCCGCGCCGAGATCGACAACACGGACTCCGACTACGACCGCGAGAAGCTGCAGGAGCGCCTGGCCAAGCTGGCCGGCGGTGTTGCGGTGATCAAGGTCGGCGCGGCCACCGAGGTCGAGCTCAAGGAGCGCAAGCACCGCATCGAGGACGCCGTTCGCAACGCGAAGGCAGCCGTCGAAGAGGGCATCGTCGCCGGTGGCGGCGTGGCCCTGGTGCAGGCGACCGCAGCAGTGTTCGAGAAGCTCGAGCTCACCGGTGACGAGGCGACGGGTGCCAACATCGTGCGCGTCGCGGCTTCGGCCCCGCTCAAGCAGATCGCGATCAACGCCGGCCTCGAAGGCGGAGTCGTCGCTGAGAAGGTCGCCAACCTCCCGGAGGGCCACGGACTCAACGCGGCCACTGGCGAGTACGTCGACCTGATCGCCGCGGGCATCATCGACCCGGCCAAGGTCACGCGCTCGGCGCTGCAGAACGCAGCTTCGATCGCGGCGTTGTTCCTGACCACCGAGGCCGTCGTCGCGGACAAGCCCGAGCCGGTTGCTGCCGGTGGCGGCGCCCCGGACATGGGTGACATGGGCGGCATGGGGTTCTAGTCGCCTCGCAGCGCAACGCCACTTTGCTACGTGATTGAGCGAGGTTGCGCTTCGCGGGTAGCCAACGCGATGTGCTTCCGCCTTTGTTGAGTTCACTCACGTAACACCTAGGAGTCCCCACCCGAGCGAGAGCTTGGGTGGGGACTTCTTACAGTTGCGGCGTGCTGTCAGGGGGCGCCGATGTGGGTCCTGACGTCCAAGAGCTCGGGGAAGAACGTGAGCTCGAGGGCCTTCTGCAGGAAGCCGACGCCCGAGGACCCGCCGGTCCCGCGCTTGAACCCGATGATGCGTTCGACGGTCTTGAGGTGGCGGAACCGCCACAGCTGGAAGCTCCCCTCGACATCGACGAGCTCCTCGCACATCTCGTAGGCGTCCCAATGCGCATCGGGGTCGGCGTAGATCTTGCGTAACACCTCGATCACGCCAGCGTCGGCGACATAAGGCTGCGTCACATCCCGATCGAGCACCGAGGCCGGCACGCCGTGCCCGTGGCGGGCCAGGTAGCGGAGGAACTCGTCGTAGAGGCTCGGAGCCTCGAGATCGGCCTGC
This sequence comes from Aeromicrobium sp., assembly GCF_037719875.1. GTDB lineage: Bacteria > Actinomycetota > Actinomycetes > Propionibacteriales > Nocardioidaceae > Aeromicrobium. The sequence continues at coordinate 1,785 of NZ_JBBJMJ010000002.1, forward strand.
AGGGCGGACCGCAGCGACTCATCATGCGCGAAGACCTTGATCATCTGGGGGTTCTTGTTGCCGAGCAGGAACTCGACCGTGCGGTACTGCGGCGACTGGAACCCCGAGGCCATTCCGAGCGAGTCCCGGAACTGCGCGTACTCGATGGGGGTCAAGGTCTCCAGGACGGCCCACTGCTCGAACATCTGCCGCTGGATCGCCTTGACCCGCGCCAGCCGCTTGAGCGCGGGCGCCAGGTCGTCGGCCGCGATCAGCTCGATCGCCGACCGCAGCTCGTGGGTCAGCTGCTTGAGCCACAGCTCGGTGACCTGGTGCTGGATGATGAAGAGCATCTCGTCGTGATGGTCCGACACGGGCTGCTGCGCGGCGAGCAGCGTCGGCAGCTGGAGATAGCTCGCGTAGGTCATCTCCCCGCGCAGGTCGGTCGCGACGCCGTCCTCGATCGGTCGGAAGGCCTCGGACTGCCCAGCCTGATGTGATCCGCCTGGCTCGCTCATACCTGCACGGTATGCCGTGAGCCGCTCGATGCTCCATGACAGGGTGGAGGCATGGCGCTCATCATGGCTCGCGGGCTCGGCAAGTCCTACGGAAGCACGCGCGCGGTCCACGACCTCTCGTTCGAGGTGCACCCGGGCAGTGTCACGGGCTTCCTGGGGCCCAACGGGTCCGGCAAGTCGACGACGATGCGACTCATGCTGGGGCTCGACCGTGGCGAGGGGGTCACGACATTCGACGGCCTGACGTTCGCGCAGCTCGACCGGCCCATGCGCCACGTCGGCGCCCTGCTCGAGGCCAAGCCGTTCCACCCGACCCGCCGGGCGCGCAACCACCTGCGCATGCTGGCGGCTCCCAATCGCATCCCCGACCGGCGCGTTGACGAGGTCCTGGAGATGGTCGGGCTGACATCGGTCAGCTCGGGCAAGCCGGGCAAGTTCAGCCTCGGGATGGGGCAGCGACTCGGCATTGCGTGCGCCCTGTTGGGTGATCCGCACACCCTGATCCTTGACGAGCCGAGCAACGGGCTCGACCCGCAGGGCATCACCTGGCTGCGCACCCTTCTCAAGCACCTTGCTTCTGAAGGTCGTTCGGTCCTCGTGTCGAGCCATCTGCTTCAGGAGATGGCCGTGCTCGCGGACGAGCTGGTCGTGATCGGCCGGGGCCGGATGCTCTCCAACGGGCCGGTCGCGGACTTCCTGACCGGCAGCGGGCTCGCCACGGTGGAGGTCCGTACGCCCGACGCGGCGCTCCTCGCTCCGGCGCTCGCAGCGCTCGAGGCGACGTTCACCGAGGTCGACGGTGTCCTGGTCGTGAAGCATGCGACGGCTGAGCAGATCGGCGACGCCGCCCAGGTTGCCGGGGTCCGGCTGCACCAGCTGGTCACCCGGCAGGCGACGCTCGAGGAGGCGTTCCTTGCGGCGACGGGGATGTCCGAGGAGTTCCGCGGCGCCCAGGCCGAAGGGGGTCAGGCATGATCGACGCTCTGCGCTACGAGTTCGTCCGGCTCCGGACGATCCGCTCGACGTACTGGTTGGTGGGGCTGGCCGTCACGTTCCAGCTGATCATGTCGATGCTGATCGCCTGGCGGATGTCGGTTGCCGCGGATCCGCCCAGTGGTGACAACGCCTTCGACATCCTGGCCACGATCGGCGCCTCGACCGGACTCGCGCCGCTGTTCATCGCCTACATCATCGGCCTCGTCGGAGTCTTCTCGATGGGTCACGAATATCGGCACGGCATGATCCGCGCGACCCTCACGGCGCTGCCGAGTCGCGGGACGGTCTTCGCGGCCAAGGTCGTCTCCACCGCGATCGTCTCTGCGCTCGCGGCGCTCGGCTGCATCGCGATCGCCCTGGCGGGACAGCTGATCTTCGGCCTCGACCTGCCGTCCGGTTCGGAGCTGACCAACCTGACCGGCGGGACCGTCATCTTTGCTGTGCTGTTCTCGCTGTCCGGATTGGCCTATGCCGCGCTGACCCGCAACCAGACCGCCGCAGTCGCGCTGCTGATGCTCGTCCCCACCGTCGTCGAGCAGATCATCAAGGCGATCATCTTGGCGATCAAGTCGACCTCTGATGATCCGCGGGGCACGGGCGGGCTCGTCCAGATCCTCAAGTACCTCCCTTACGATGCGGGCGGGCAGATGTACACCCGGGCCTCGATCGAGGACTTGCTGAGCTTCCTCGGGGTGGCTCCCTTCGGTCCGGTGGGTGGCGGGCTCGTCATGGCCGTCTTCGTCGGGGCACTGCTGGGAGGCTCCTACACGCTATTCATCCGCCGTGACGCCTGAGCACCGCGGACGTCTGCGGGCCGCCGGGGTCGAGGCATCGGCGATCGACCCGTTGACCTGGGAGCTTCTCGGGGATCCCATGCCTGACTGGTGGCACCGCAACGGCAACGCGTTGTACCTCGCCGAAGGCGCCTCGTTGCCGGACCACGTGCTGGCATCGCTCGGGACCATCCCGGTCAGCAACGTGCTGATTGCAGTCGGCACACACATGGAGTGGCTGACGTCGCTACTGATCGGCGGCGACTTCGTCACGGTCTTCCTGGGTCGCGAGTGCGTGCTCACGGCGGGGAGGATCTATTGCGGGGCCGACTCCCACATCGTGCTGCACGGACCCATGATCGCAACGCGCGGCGCCGTCATCGACGCTCGCAATGGCGGCAGCATCATCGCCGAACCGGATCAGCTGTGGGCCTCTGACGTCTATGTTGCGACCGATGACATGCACCGCCTGGAGGACCGCCGCACGGGCGAGCGGATCAACCCGTTCGGTGCCCACATCCGGCTGGGGAAGCATGTCTGGCTGGGCAAGGAGGCCATCGTGACGGGGCACGCAGAGATCGGCGAGGGCGCTGTCGTCGGGATGCGCAGCCTGGTCCGAGGGCAGAAGGTGCCTCCGCACTCCGTTGCGGTGGGCTCCCCGGCACGGATCGTCCGCGAGAACACCTCGTGGAGCCACGGCGACGTGCCCTGACAGCACGCCGAGGCTCGTGACGTGACGGGGATCACAGCGGCCCGTACACTCGCGGCATGGGACGTAGCAACGATCTCGCGATGCCGCCCGGCGCCGACGCGGCGGCACTGTCCCGACATCTCGAGGCTGCGCACGACCAGTTCGTGAGCACGGGTCAGGCCGACCCGGCGCTGCGCCGGCTGGTGCTCGAGTCCTGGCAACGCAGTGTCGACGGTGGCGTGGACCCCGAGAAGCTGCTCGCCCCGATCCGCTTGGACGACGAGTCGCTTGTCGCGATCCGCGACTCGCATCCGCTCGCTCCGGGTATGCCCGTCATCCGTCGTCTGTTGGTCGAGAGTGCCGCTGAGGCCGGCCTGCTCGTCGCGGTCAGCGATGCGGCCGGCCAGCTGCTGTGGGTCGAGGGCGACGCTTCGCTGCGGGCTCGCGCCGAGGGCATGCACTTCCTGGCCGGGGCGGACTGGAGTGAGGCCAGTGCCGGCACCAACGCCCCGGGCACGGCCTTGGCGCTGGACCGCCCAGTCCAGATCTTCGGCCCCGAGCACCTGGCCCGACAGGTCACCCCCTGGAGCTGTTCGGCCGCGCCGATCCATGACCCGGACACCGGGGCGATCCTCGGCGTGCTCGATCTGACCGGCGGGCCGGAGGTCGCAACCCCGCAGAGCCTGACCCTCGTACGCGCGACGGTCGCGGCAGTCGAGGCCGAGCTGCGGATCCACCGGCTCAGCCCGACCGTCCCGGCCGCGGTCGCCACGAGCGGCTGGTCGATCCCAACGCTCGACGTGCTCGGCGGCCACGGCGCGACGCTGCGCCATCGCACGACCACGACCCGACTCAGCCTGCGGCACAGCGAGATCCTCCTGCTGCTGGCCGAGTCGGCCGACGGGATGACCGCCGCCGAGCTGGCGGTCGCCCTCAGCGAGGACGAGCAGGCGCAGGTCACGATCCGGGCTGAGCTCTCGCGCCTGCGCTCGGCGCTGGGGCCGATCGAGCTGGCCTCGCGTCCCTATCGGCTGGGCAACGCGATCAGCACCGACGTCACGCGCGTACGCGACGACCTCACCACCGGTTTGTTGCGCAACGCGGTCGCGCGCTACCGGGGGCCGATCCTGCCGGCCTCGACGGCCCCGGCCGTCGAGCGGCTGCGAGACGAGATCCACATGTATGTCCGTTCGTGCCTGCTGGCAGCAGACGACGCCGACGCCCTGCTGTCGTTCGCCGACACGCCGCATGGCCGCGACGACTTCGAGATCTGGGAGCGGATCCTCGCGATCCTTCCCCCCACGTCCCCGCGGCATGCACAGGTTGCGGCCCACGTGGCTCGGCTCGACCTCGACCTCGGCTAGCGCGGTTCCAGCAGCCGGGCGGGGTTGCCCACAGCGACACCGCCTGCCGGGACATTCTTGGTCACCACGGCGTTGGCCCCGATGCGGGCCCGGTCGCCGATCATGACGCCACCGAGGATCACCGCACCCGAACCGATCTCGACATCATCGCCGATGACGGGGCAGTCGCCGCCGCGCCCGACGTTGCCGAGCGTGACCCCGTGACGCAGCATGACTCCCGAACCGATCACGGTGCTGTCGTTGATGACGAGCCCCACGCCATGACGCAGTCGCGCGCCGGGCCCGATCGACGTCTTCCAGGGGATCTCGATGCCAAGGACCCACTCGACCGTCAGCCGATAGATCACTCCCGCCAGCGCAGCAGGCAACGACAGCACACCCTTGCGATGGCGGCTCGCGACATGGGCCGCACGGAAGGCCACCATGACGATCCTGCCGCGCAGGTCGGGTCTGTTCGCGGCCCAGTCCTGCAGGATCTCGTCGGTCAGTGAGGTCATGGCCCCTGACAGTACGGAGCGCTGCAACCTCGGGGCAACTCCGCTGCAACGCAGGTGTGACTAGCGTCACGGCATCCCCCGATTCATCTAGGAGCCTCCATGAGTGTCTACGCCCAGCCCGGAACCGAAGGAAGCGTGGTCTCCTACCAGCCCCGCTACGACAACTGGATCGGTGGCGAATATGTCGCCCCGGTCAAAGGCGAGTACTTCGAGAACCCCTCGCCGGTCAACGGGAAGGTCTTCTGCGAGATCGCCCGCGGCACCGCGGAGGACATCGAGCTGGCCCTGGACGCCGCTCATGCCGCGGCACCTGCCTGGGGCAAGACCTCGGTGACCGAGCGCGCCAACATCCTCAACAAGATCGCCGACCGCATCGAGCAGAATCTCGAGATGCTGGCCGTCGGTGAGACGTGGGACAACGGCAAACCGGTCCGTGAGTCGCTGGCCGCCGACCTGCCGCTGGTCGTCGACCACTTCCGCTACTTCGCCGGCGCGATCCGTGCGCAGGAGGGCTCGCTGTCGCAGCTCGATGACCAGACCGTCGCATACCACTTCCACGAGCCACTGGGAGTCGTCGGCCAGATCATCCCCTGGAACTTCCCGCTGCTCATGGCGACGTGGAAGCTCGCTCCGGCGCTTGCCGCGGGCAACGCGGTCGTGCTCAAGCCTGCCGAGCAGACGCCGGCCTCGATCATGTTGCTGGTCGAGCTGATCGCTGACCTGCTGCCGGCTGGCGTGCTCAACGTCGTCAACGGCTTCGGCGTCGAGGCAGGCGCGCCGCTCGCCTCGAGCAGCCGCATTCGCAAGATCGCCTTCACGGGCGAGACCACGACCGGCCGGCTCATCGCCCAGTACGCGAGCCAGAACCTGATCGCGGCGACGCTGGAGCTCGGCGGCAAGAGCCCCAACATCTTCTTCGAGGATGTCGCGAGCAAGGACGACGCGTTCTACGACAAGGCGCTCGAGGGATTCGCGATGTTCGCACTCAACCAGGGCGAGGTGTGCACGTGCCCGAGTCGGGGTCTGATCCAGAACTCGATCCTCGAGCAGTTCCTGCCCGCCGCGACCGAGCGGGTCAAGGCGATCACCCAGGGCAACCCGCTCGACACCGACACCATGATCGGCGCCCAGGCCAGCAACGACCAGCTGGAGAAGATCCTGTCGTACTTCGACATCGGGGTGCAGGAGGGTGCGCGCATCATCACCGGTGGCGAGCGGACGGATCTCGGCGGCGACCTGTCCGGGGGCTACTACGTGGCGCCGACGATCTTCCAGGGTCACAACAAGATGCGGATCTTCCAGGAGGAGATCTTCGGCCCGGTCGTCTCGGTGACCGAGTTCGACGACTACGCCGACGCGATGAAGATCGCGAACGACACCCTCTACGGCCTCGGTGCCGGCGTCTGGTCCCGCGACATCAACACCGCCTACCGGGCCGGCCGCGAGATCCAGGCCGGCCGGGTCTGGACCAACTGCTACCACGCCTACCCGGCGCACGCGGCGTTCGGCGGCTACAAGAACTCCGGCATCGGCCGGGAGAACCACAAGATGATGCTGGACCACTACCAGCAGACCAAGAACCTCCTGGTCTCCTACGACGAGAACAAGCTCGGCTTCTTCTGATGGATCAGGTGGAACGGGTCGCGATCACCCCACAGGCTGCGGAGCTCCTCCGCAGCCTGCGGGCTTCGCATGCCAAGCCTTTGATGTTCCACCAGTCCGGCGGCTGCTGCGACGGGTCGGCCCCGATGTGCTTCACGCAAGGGACCTTCCTCACCGGGCCCCAGGACGTGCACCTCGGCGACCTGGACTATGACGGGTCCGAGATTGCGCCGGTATGGATCTCGCGCGAGCAGTTCGGATACTGGTCGCACACGCACATCACGATCGATGTGGTGCCTGGCAGGGGTGCGGGCTTCTCGATCGAGGGTCCGACCGGCAACCGCTTCATCATCCGCTCGCGGATCTTCACCGACGAGGAGTCCGCCGAGCTGGCGACGCACGCTGCTCCGTGACCCAGGTCTCGTCGGATTCGCGGGCATACCGCGTCATGACCAGGCGCTTGAGACCTCTAGCACCTTGTAGGACTCGGCTCTGTCGGCGTCCGTGACTCTGTCAGACAAGCCTGAGGATACTTCTGCCGTGCGAGCCCTTCCCTTCCGTCACGCCCGTGTGTGGTTGGCGGCATCGCTGCTGTCGACGGGTGCGCTCGTCGCGCTGTCCAGCCCAGCCCAGGCCGCTGTGACCAACGACGGGACGACGCAGGCAACCGCTGCAGCCTCCTGCTGGGAGGCCAAGCAGGTCGCGCCGAGCGCCTCCAACGGCACGTACTGGATCCTGACGCCGCAGCTCAAGGCGCCGACCAAGATCTATTGCGACATGACCACCGATGGTGGCGGCTGGGCGCTGGTCGGCCGTGGCCGCGACGGCTGGTCGCTCGCCTACAACGGCAACGGCACCCCCTCGCAGGTCGCCGACACGACAACCGGTACCGCCGCGTTCCAGCCCCGCCAGCTCGACTCCGCGGTCGTCAACGGGTTGCTGGGCGGCCGCCGGCTCGACTCCTTCAGTGACGGCGTCCGAATCCGCCGGGCCGCCAACCAGGCCGGCACGGACTGGCAGGAGGTCCGCTGGACCTATCGCGTCAACTCCCGTGACCGCTGGAACTGGTCGTTCGGCGCCGGATTCCCGCTCGCCACGGCCAACATCGGCGGATCGGCACTCTCGAACGTCACGACATACGAGTTCGGCGCCGACAGCGCATATCGGCGCCTGTGGACGTACGAGAACGTCAAGAACGGCTATGTCCGCGGCTTCAACTTTGGCCAAGGCGGCATCGGCTCGACGTCGGCAAGCAGCTTCATCTACTCCAAGGCCGCCAACGGCGCCTACGGCACGCCTTTCAGCCAGGTGTTCATCCGCCCCAAGCTCCGCACGAGCGATCTGAACTTCTCCTCGATCCCCGCCTCGGGCACCTCCCCGGAGACCATCCGAGCTGCGCCCAGGAACGGTTCGCTCGCCTCGTCGTGGGGAGTGACAGGACTCGGCGCGGCCGGAGCGAGCGAGAACTCCGCCGAGGTGCAGGCCTTTGCCCAGATCGGCAACGTCATGTACGTCGGTGGCAACTTCACGACGGTGCAGAAGGGCTCCGCGGCGACCGGTGCCGACAAGGTGCCCCATCCCTATCTCGCCGCGTTCAACGCCACGACGGGTGACTACATCCCGTCCTTCAAGCCGGTCCTGAACAACCAGGTCAAGGCGCTGCTCGCGCTGCCGAACGGCAAGCTGGCGGTCGGTGGCGAGTTCACCAGCGTGGCCGGCACGGCCCGCAAGGGGGTCGTGGTCCTGGATCCGTCCTCGGGAGACCTCGACGCGTCGTGGACGACCAATTTTGAGAATCGGACCTCCGACTCCAAGGTCTCGGTCCGCGGTCTCGACACCGACGGCACTCACCTGTATGCCACCGGAGCCTTCACCCACCTGACCCGGCCCGGCACGGGCGATCGCTATGCCAAGGGTGGGGCACGCATCTTGTTGTCCACCGGCGTGGCGGACAGCAACTGGAACCCCGAGTTCAACGGCACCGGCACGGCGATCGACGTGAGCGACGACAAGTCGCGGGTCTACTTCTCGGGCTACTTCACGACCGCCAGGGGCGGCACCACCGCGGATCGGGCCGCGGCCTTCAGCACCGCGGCCGGGGCGCCGCGCATCACGCCGGCATGGCAGCCCACATTCAGCACATCAGGGTCTGCGCGCTACCAACAGGCGATCCAGCAGGCCGGCAACAAGGTCTGGCTCGGCGGTTCACAGCACAGCATGTTCTCCTACAACACCAGCACCTTCGCGTTGGAGAACAAGCACGTCACCAAGCAGGGCGGCGACCTGCAGGCCATCACGAAGGGCAACGGCCTGGTCTACGGCGGATGCCACTGCGAGAACTGGAACTATTCGGACACGGCGGCCTACGACTCCCTGACCCCCGGATCGACCAACGTCTCCTGGTCGCAGGCCGACAAGATCTACTACGTCGGGGCGTGGGACCAGGTGACCGGCGACTTCGTCCAGGAGTTCACCCCCGAGATGCGTTCACGGGGTGGCTCGGGCGCCTGGGCCCTCAAGGTCGCAACCGATGGCGTGCTGTGGGCCGGTGGAACGATGACCAGCTCGGTCAAGGAGAACGGCAGCAATCAGTGGGTCGGCGGTTTCGTCCGCTACGCCCCGCGGCCGAGCACGGCCCCGGCCAAGCCCAGCGATCTCAAGGTCGCACTCGACGGATCTGAGGCCGATCTCACCTGGGGCGCCGGCGGGTCCGGTGTCACCTATGAGGTTCTGCGCAACGACCGTGTCGTCGCGACGACCTCGGCGACATCGGCAACGATCCCGGGCGCGACCGGCTCTGACCGCTACTTCGTGCGCGCCGCCGACAGCTGGGGCAATCGCTCGGCCTCCACCGCCGCCGCATCACCTGCCACTGCACCCACCACGCTGGTCCCGGCCGGATCGACGTGGTCCTACTACTTCGACAACACCGCTCCGGTCGCCGCGGGGTGGAAGACCTCAGCGACCGACACCGGCTCATGGCGCACTGGTGCTGCGGCCCTCGGTTGGGGCACCGGCCCGATCGCGACCAACATCGATGTGGCCACTGGCCAGACCCGGGCCCTGGCCTCCTACTACCGCAAGTCGTTCACCGTGACCGACCCCGCATCGCTCGGGACGGTCAGGGTCACGACTCGTGCGGACGACGGGGTGGCTGTCTATGTCAACGGCACCGAGGTCGGCCGCTCCAACCTGCCTGCCGGCGCGATCACGGCGTCGACGTATGCGAGCTCGGCCCCGAGCACCACGACAGCGATCGCCAACGAGGTCACCTTCGACGTGCCGATCGCGCTCCTGCAGGCCGGCTCCAACAGCATCGCGGTCGAGGTGCACTCCAACTATCGCAGCACACCCAGCACCAGCATGGATCTGCGTCTGATCGCCACCTCATGACCCAGGTGACCTCGAAGCGCGGCGGCGTGCGTGCGGCCTACAACGAGCTCGCGCGCGCTCAGAAGAGCGGCGCGGGAGTGCCGTGGTACATGCGGGCGGTCAACCGGCGACTGGGTCGGGGTATCGCCTCGGTCGCGGCACAGGGGTCCTTGACCCCCAACCACATGACCGCTGCGAGCTTCCTCGCGTTTGTCGGCGGGATCGCACTGCTGGTCGTGGCCGAGCCCGGGGCCGCGATGGCGATCGGATCGATGCTGCTGCTCCAGCTGGGTTTTGCGTTCGACTCCGCTGACGGCCAGCTGGCCCGGCTCACCGGCGGCGGGTCACCTGCGGGGGAGTGGCTGGATCACGTCGTCGACTCGGGCCGGCACCTGCTGTTCCACCTCGCCGTGCTGGTCGGGCTCTATCGTTTCACCGATGTGTCCGACGCCGTGCTGCTGATCCCGCTCGCATTCGGCCTGGTCTCGACGGTTCGCTTCTTCGCCCAGATCCTTGCCGAGCAGCTGGCCCGTCGCGATCCCCTCGCCGAACCGGACTCTGTGCCGAGGTTCGGCACCTGGATCCAGGCGCCCGCAGACACGGGCGTGCTCAATTTCGTGGTGCTGCTCTGGCCGTCCACGACTGCATTCCTCTGGGTCTACGGTCTGATGGGTGCGCTCAACGCCCTGCTGCTCGCGGCGACGCTCGTCCGCCGCTACCGGGAGCTGGCAGCGCTGGCGGCACCACCCCAGGTGACCTGACGATGACGCTGATGCGTGACGCTCCGTCGACCGATGCCGCGGCCCGGCGCGACAGCCTGCCGGCGTGGCCGGTGCTCGCCTTGCTGTGGGGCTTCCCGATCTTCTGGATGCTCGGCGCCATCGTCATCAGCGGCGTGCTCCTGACGGTCGTGATGCTGTCCTATCTCGCACACAGCCGGGCCGTCCGATTCGTGCCGGGCGTCTATGCGTTCACGGCGTTCGTGGCCTGGGTCATCCCGTGTGCCCTCATGATCGACTCCACCGCCCGGCTGCTCGGCCTGATGTACCGGTTCTCGATCCTGGCCGTGGTCGGTACGGCCTTCGTCTACACGATCAGCGCCGGCAGCGCCTTGAGCAGGCGCAAGATCGTCAACGGATTGACCTTCGTGTGGTTCGTGACGATCATCGGCGGGCTGCTCGGCATGGCATTTCCCGAGGTGCGGCTGTCGACGCCGGTCGGGATGATGCTGCCGAGCTCGCTGACCAGCAACGACTATGTCTACGATCTGTTCTTCCCACCGTTCGCGGAGATCCAGCATCCCTACGGCTCGCCCCAGACCTTCATCCGTCCGTCGGCGCCGTTTCCCTATGCCAACAGCTGGGGCGTCGCGATCGTGCTGCTCACCCCCGTGGCCACGGCCTGCTTCCTGATGACCCGCTCCCGGGTGCTCCGGGTCGCGATCGTGGTCGGACTCGCGGCGATGATCGGCCCCGCCATGGCAACCGGCAACCGCGGCATGTTCGTGGGGCTGATCCTGGCCGCGGTCTATGTCGTCGTACGACTTGCCGTGCGCAACCGGGCCGCACCCGTCCTGACGATCGCGGTGCTCGGGGTGATCGGGGCTGCCGTGCTGATCGGCAATGGTCTGCTGACCCAGATCTCGACCAGGCAGGAATACGGCGACTCCTCTGGTACCCGCTTCACGCTCTACGGGGAGACGATCGCCCGTACGCTGCAGTCGCCACTGCTCGGCTACGGGGCGCCGAGACCGTCCCCCGCGTCCGAGATCTCACTCGGGACGCAGGGCTACATCTGGACGCTGATGTTCAGCTTCGGGTTCGTCGGCCTCGCGTTCTTCCTGATCTTCCTGTGGGGCACGACCCTCCGCACGTTCCGGGCGCCCGGCGATGTCGACCTGGCGTTGCACAGCGTCCTGATCGTGGCGAGCGTCATCATCGCGGTCTATGGTCTGGACATCATGCAGTACCTCACGATCATGCTGGTGGCGGCGGTCCTGCTGCGACGCCGTTACGGGCTGGACGACACCGGCACCGGCAACACCCGCACCGATGGCTGACACGAGGGCCGAGTCGCGGGGCATCGCCTGGGCAGGTGCGGTCAACCTCCTCGGAGGGGCCGCCGGCTCGATGATCGGGCTGCTGCTCGCGGCGATCGTCGGCCGTCACCTCGGGACGACCGGAGCCGGCACCTACTTCCTGGTCGTCGCGGTCTTCATGATCGCCTCGAGCGTCGCCGAGCTCGGCGCCGACACCGGACAGGTGCGGTTCGTCTCTGCCGCCCCCGCCGTGGATCGGCTTGCCGACCTCCCTCACCTGATCCGTCTGGCGGTCGTGCCGGTCGCGTACACCGGAGTCGTGATCGTCGCGGTCGCGCTGGGCGGGCTCACGGCGTGGCCGTCTCTTGCAGCAGGCCTTCCTCCCGCGCTGCTGGTCACTGCGGCGGCGCTGGTGGTCCTGTCGTCGCTGACCGCGGTGCTCCTCGCGGCGACGCGTGGCATGGGTGATGCCCTGATCTATCCCTTGCTTCAGAACATCGGGCTCCCCGTGCTGCGCCTCGTCGCGGTCATCGTGGCAGTGGGGGCGGGTGTTGAGGTCTCGGGCGTCCTCGTGTCCTGGCTCGCGCCCGTGCCGGTGATCTTCCTGCTCGCTGCCGCGGCAGTGGTGCATCTGCTGCGCCGCGACGTCGGCGCGAATCGGTCCGGCCCGGCTCCCAAGGCCCAACGCCGCCGCCTGTCGGGGGAGTTCTGGGCATTCAGTGGCGCCCGCGGCTTCTCGGCTGCGGTCGAGATCCTGCTCGAGTGGTCCGACGTACTGCTCGTGGGCGCACTCGCATCACCGGCCGAGGCCGGTGTCTATGCGGTCGTGACCAGGTGCGCTCGCGCCAGCGAGGTCGTGCAGTCCGCTGCCCGGATCTCGGTCGGCCCCCACATCAGCGCCGCCTTGGCCCGCAAGGACCCCCGTGAGGCGGGGGAGATCTATGGCCTGGTCTCGGCCGCGATGACCTGGCTCTCCTGGCCCTTCTTCCTGCTGCTCGCGATCTTCGGTGACTCCGTGCTGTCGCTGTTCGGCCCCGGGTTCGAGACCGGTGCCAATGCCCTGGCGATCCTCGGCCTGGCCATGGCGCTGGCGACCGCGGCAGGGACGGTGCAGACGATCCTGCTGATGGGCGGACGAAGCAGCTGGCAGCTGGCCGACAAGTCGGGTGCCCTCGTCCTCAATGTCGGTCTCAACATCGTGCTCATCCCCGTGTGGGGCATCACGGGAGCAGCGGTTGCGTGGGCTGTGACCCTCGTCGTCGATACGGCGATCGTGGTGTTCCAGGTGCAGCGACTGATGGGCGTACGTCCGTCGGCCGGCAACCAACCCCTCCTGCTCGCCGCGGGGCTCGCCCTGGCCGTCGTCGGCACTCTCGGGACAGCCGCGCGGCTGCTGTTCGGCTCGTCGCTGCCTGTGCTCGGCGTGACGATAGTGGTGCTCGCCGCGGCCTATCTGGCGATCAGCTGGCCGCTGCGTCACCGTCTCGGACTGCCCGCGCTCCTGGCATTCCGCTAGAGCCTCGTCGACAAAGGATTCTCCTGCGCGACGAGTCGGGGGTTCTGCTGCGCTGGTCCGCGGGGGGTCAGCGGTTGGCCGCGAGCATGTCTTGCCGCGGGGGAAACAAGGCAGTGAGGGCAACGTCGACGCCCTTGGACTTGAGCAGGCCGGAGAGGCGGCGCAGGGCAGCGGCGTCGTCCGCCGTGGAGCGGGCCAGCAGCACTGCGTCCGAGCGCGTCGCCAGCGCGACCTTGTTGGCATCTGAGGTGAGGTGGGTCGTGTCGATGACGATGACCTCGCCGGCCCACGTGATGCGCTTCTTGTCCGCGGGCCAACCGCGGCTGATCTTGCCTTCGTTGATCGCGCCGGCGTCGACGAAGCGAGCAGCGCGTCCGCGTCGCGAGAGCGCATCGACAAGCTCCTGGCCCGGAGTGGTCGACCTGCCGGAGCCCACTTCGGCGTCGACCATGATCATGAACGGGCCGTCGACACCGATCTCGGTCGGGATCTTGAGCATGAACGCTGCGATGTCCCATGTGTCGGCACGGTTCGAGTCCTTGGTCCCATCGAGCACGATCTGGTCGCCGATCGCATGGAGTCCGTCGACCCCGCCGATCTCGGAATCCTCTTCCTTGCGGAGCAGGGCGATGGGGATGCCTGCGAGGAGCCCGAGGAACACACCTGCAAGGCCCAACGCGACAGGGCCGGGGGTCGACCGCTGCGTGGGCGCCTCAGCGCTGCCCATGATCTGGCCGGGGTTGAGGTCGAAGTTGGTCAGCTCGGCGAGCTTGGTGCCGAGTGCGTCGGCTTGGATGCGGAGCGATCGTTGGGCGATGGGGCTGGCGTATGCCTGCTTGCGGGCATCAGCCTGGATCTCGGCGATCTGCGCATTGGCTGCCTTGACCAGGCGGTCGATTTCACTGGCGGCATCCGTGCGTCGGACCAGGAGGTAGGACTTGGCGACGGCATCAGCGCCCGCGGCAGCCTGCTGGGGAGAGCTTCCGGTGAAGTGGATCGTGAGGATCAGCGAGTCCTCGGGGATCTCGACCCGGGTCGACTTCACGATGCGATCGGCATCGATCGAGTAGCGGGGCTGCAGCTCCTCGGCTGCTGCGACGGCCGCTTTGCGCGAGGTGGCCAGACCCTTCTCGGTCGGCATGCTGACCGAGCGCGCGCTGTCCACCGAGGCGCTGAGCGTCTGGGAGTTCATCGGGTTCACCGAGACCGTGGTGGTCGCGGAGTACTTGGCCGGGATCGCAAACGACGCCGCGACGCCGAGGATGAGTCCGATGATCGCCATGATGGCCACGACAGGCCAATGCCGCCTGAGACTCCCGATGATGTCGGTGAGCTGCGCGGGCTGTGGAGCGGTGGGCATGTGACGGTCCTCGGGTCTGGATCAGGTCCCCGGTCCGGGGAGCTCTATTGACTGAGAGTCCCCAGCCCCACTGGTATGACGATTGTTTCGTCCTTGGTTGGCTGAGGGCTAAGTCACACATCTGTCCAGATTCATGGCGGTTCCCCGCGAGTCGGGAGAAAAACAAATCTCGAAGTGAGCGGTCTTCAAGCGGGAGCAAGCCGGCCACTGGGAAGGGACAAGCTGCGGGGACCAAAAAAATACAGTGATACCGGGGAAAGTCACCCATGATTCAGTGCCGTATGGCTATGGATTGCTATCTCTAACCGTGCAATGCTGCGCGTGCCGTGACAATCGGTTGCCATACGCGGAGACGCCACCACCGGGTCGATCCGCAGCAAATCCAGGGGAAATACGTGCAGGACGTTGACGAAGTTGACGCGCCTGAGGCAGAGCTCTCACTCGCCGAGCGCGACGATGGTGAGTTGTTGTCGCTGGTCCGTCGTGGACATCCACATGCTTACGCCGCGCTGTTCACGCGATACACCTATGCGGCACACCGGTTGGCTCGGCACCTCGGACGCCGCGAAGAGGCGGAGGACGTCGTCTCTGAGTCGTTCGCACAGGTGCTCGATCTCGTGCGAAAGGGCAAGGGTCCGGACCGAGCCTTTCGGGCCTACCTCTTCACCACGATCCGGCATGACGTGGCCCGGCGCGCCAAGGCCGAGCGCCGGGTCGTGCCCACCGATGACGAGCACCGGATCGACACGGTGGTGCCGTTCGGCGGAGGACAGCTCGACGCGTTCGAGAAGTCGGCGATCCGGTCCGCATACGAATCCCTCCCGGCTCGATGGCGGACGGTCCTCTGGCATCTCGACGTCGAGGGACGAAGGCCGCACGAGCTCGGACCAGTGCTGGACCTGACCCCCAACGCAGTGTCGGCCCTTGTCTATCGAGCTCGCTCCGGACTGCGGGAGGCCTACCTGCGGCAGCACGTCAAGCGTGACGGACCGATGGGCGATCTCACCTGCCGGGACACCCGCGCCAAGCTGCCGGCGTTCGTGCGGCGCACGGCGTCCGCCCGCGAGCAGGAACGGACGCTCGCACACCTCGAGGCGTGCGCCGAGTGCATGGCGGTCCACCTGGACCTCCGGGAGGTCAACCGAGGGGTCGGAGCGTTCGCGGAGCCGGCGCCGAACCTCGCTTGACCGGACAGAGGTGACGACTGTCACGGTCCTCCCTGGCGGTTATGTCACGCAGATCCCGTCACGAATCGGGTCGATGCGGCTCTCCTAGGGCAACCCCAACCAAAGGCATGGACCCAGTGAGCGCACGGATGAAGTACGACGTCGGCTACTCCAGCGGCGTCTTCGACATGTTCCACGTCGGGCATCTCAACCTGCTGCGTCGGGCCCGCAACTACTGCCATCACCTGGTCGTCGGGGTCGCGAGCGATGAGTATGTCGAGAACCTCAAGGGCCGCCCGCCGGTGGTGCCCTGCGACGAGCGCATCGACATCATCTCGGCCCTCGGGATCGTCGATGAGGTCATCATCGATCGGTCGCAGGACAAGGCCGCAATCTGGCAGCAGCGCCCCTTCGATGCGATCTTCAAAGGAAACGACTGGCAGGGCACGCCCAAGGGTTACCGGCTCGAGCGCACCATGGCCGACCTCGGTGCCGAAGTCGTCTACTTCCCCTATACGCGTCACACCTCGAGCTCGATGTTGCGGTCGTTCCTGACTGAGCACGAGGAGTGAGCATGCCGTTCGAGCCACCCGCCGTCACCGCGGTCGTGCCGACGCATCGTCGGCCTGAGCTGATGCGCGCGGCCGTGCAGAGCATCGTCGACCAGGGCTATCCCGGCCTGATCGAGATCATCGTGGTCTTCGACGCGTGCGAACCGGAGCTGCCCGATGTTGTCACCGGTCCGCACCGCACGCTGACGGCTGTCGTCAACGAGCGCGTACGCGGCCTGGCCGGAGCCCGCAACATGGGCATACTCCAGGCCAAGCACGAGTTCGTGGCATTCCTCGACGATGACGACACGTGGCTGCCGCGCAAGCTCGAGGCCCAGATGGCGGTCTTCGCCGATCACCCCGAGGTCGGTCTGGTCGGCACCGCGATGCTGGTCGACGACGGCCGCAAGACACATGAGCGTCGTGTGCCCATGACGTCGGTGACGCATGCCGATCTCGTGCGCGACCGGATCGCCGGACTGCACTCCAGCAGCTTCGTGTTCCGCCGCGACGTGCTGGTGGACGAGGTCGGGATGATCGACGAAGAGCTGCCCGGCAGCTACGGCGAGGACTATGACGTCCTGCTCACCACCTCGCGATGCTCCTCGATCCGGCTCGTCAATGAGCCCCTCGTCTCGGTGCGCTGGTCCGGGCAGTCCTACTTCTACGGCAAGTGGGCCCAGTACGCCGCGGGCCTGACCTACCTGCTCGACAAGCATCCTGAGCTGCGTGAGGATCCCGACGCGCTCGCCCGGATCGGCTCCCAGGTCGGATTCGCGCTGGCCGCGGACGGCCAACGCTCGCAGGCCCGAGGGTGGCTGCGGTCAGCACTGCGCACGCAACGGTTCAACGTACGTGCATGGTTGGGCCTCCTGATCTCCTACCGGCTGGCTTCCGCCGGAGCCATCGCTCGCGTCGCCAACAGGTTCGGCAAGGGCATCTGATGGCGGTCATGAACGTCAACACCCCGTTGCGGGGGCTGAGGACCGAGCTCCCCGTCAGTCGGTCTCGACGACGTGGGTTGGGCGGTCTGCCCGCGAGGGTGCTGCGGATGGGCGTGCTGGGCTATCTCGGGGCGTTCGTGGCGACCTGGTTGCTGTCGCGCGACTACTTCGCGCTGCCGGGCCGGTGGACGACGGGAGTCCTTGCGCTCGTCGGTCTGTGGCTGCTCTACAGCTTCGCCGCGCTGCCGGCCTATGAGCGGGCCCGTTCCTTCAAGCCGGCGATTCGGTTCGTGGAGCTGCTCGGTGCGGCGACCCTGGCTCTGGTCATCGCCGACCTGGACAACTCGACCACCCTGCGCCAGGCCACCGTCGCGGTGCTGGCGGCCCCTGCCATCTCGGCCGCTTCGGCGTTCCTGCACCGCAACCTGCTGCTGCGCCGCACCCCGACGATCCTGGTCGGCCAGCTCGAGGCCGTGGATCGGCTCTCCACCCGGTGGGCCGCGCGATCGGATGTCAACATCGTCGCGACGTGCTCGTGGCGTGCCCCGCACGAGCTCGCGCCGATCGGCGCGGTGACCGACGAAGGACTCGCCCAAGTCGTACGTGAGGTGCTCACCGCCGTGGCGGAGCACGGTGCGACATCTGTCGTGATCGCCAGCAGTCGAGCCTTTGCGACTCCGGCCCTGCGCCACCTGGCATGGGCACTGCAGCGAGCCGAGGTCGAGTGCCTCGTGGTCGCCGACATGAGCGATCACGTCGAATATCTCAAGCCACGGCGAGTCGGCGACCAGATCGCGCTGTCACTGCGGGCACCCAACGATCACCTGATGTCGCTCGCCGCCAAGTCGGTGTTCGACCGGGTGTCAGCCGGCATCGCACTGGTGCTGCTGTCTCCGCTGCTGTTCCTGCTCGCCTTCGGGATCCGGTTCGGCTCACGCGGACCTGCGATCTTCCGGCAGGAGCGGACCGGCAAGGACGGCGAGCTGTTCACGATCTACAAGTTCCGCACCATGGTTGTCGACGCCGAGGAGCGTCTCAACGCTCTGAGGATCCGCAACGAGGGCGCCGGCCCGCTGTTCAAGCTGCGCAACGACCCCCGCATCACCCGCTTCGGCCGGTTCCTGCGCAAGACGTCCCTCGACGAGCTGCCCCAGCTGATCAACGTCGTCAAGGGCGAGATGTCGCTCGTCGGCCCCCGGCCCGCGCTGGAGTCGGAGACATCGCAGTACAGCGAGTGGGTCTGGCGTCGCCTGCACGTCAAGCCAGGGCTGACGGGGCTGTGGCAGGTCAGCGGTCGCTCAGCACTTTCGTGGGAGGAGTCGATCCGGATGGACCTGCAGTACGTCAACAACTGGAACCTGCGCCTCGACTTCGCCATCTTGGCCCGGACGTTCCGCGCCGTGCTGGCTCGAGACGGTGCTCTCTGAGGCCTTCGTCACGCACCTCGGCGATCAGGTCGTGGTAAAGGTAACTCGTTGTTACACTTTCTCGATCTGCCTGCCCGCGGCTACCGTGTCGGGGTCACGCGCCCAGCGAGCTGGAGAAGTGTATGAGCGAGCCAATCGTGGAACCACAGGCATGAGCGATCTGGGATACACGCTCAAGGTCTTCCGACAGATCGGCATGCTGAAGCCGGTCCTCCCGCATCGCCTCCTCGGCGCCGGCTTGCAGCTCGTCAAATGGGGTCCGGGGCTGCCGTCGGGTGTCAATGCCGCGGCCAAGCGCTTTCCCAACCAGCTCGCGATCATCGACGACGCGGGTGAGGTGACCTGGTCCGAGCTGGCCGGGCAGATCAACCAGCTCACCCAGGCGCTCAAGGACAAGGGCATCGAGCCGGGGGACTCGGTCGCGCTGCTCTCGCGCAACCACCGCTACATGATCGTCGCCCTGGTGGCCGTGATGCAGGCCGGCGCGCGGGTCCTGCTGCTCAACACGATGGCAAGTCGCTCCCAGCTCTCCGAGCTCGGCAAGCGCGAGGGCGCCAAGCTCGTGCTGCTCGACCAGGAGTTCCTCGATGTCGGCGAGGGCGTCGAACGCGATGACCTCCTGCTCCTGTGGGCCGACGACGACGCACCTTCGGACATACCGACTGTCACCAAGCTGATGGCCGATCAGCCCACCAAGGCCCAGCCCAAGCCGCCCCGCCACGGGCAGATCATCATCTTCACGTCCGGCACGACGGGGCTGCCCAAGGGCGCCAAGCGCGAGGAGCCCGCAGACCTCAAGCCGCTCATCGCCTTCTTCGGCGCTATCCCTTATCGCGGCAACTCCACCGTCGTGCTCGCCGCGCCGCTGTTCCACTCGTGGGGCCTGATCAACTTCGGGTTCGGGTTGTCGACCGCTCCGACGTATGTCCTGCGGCGCAAGTTCTCCGCCGAGCAGGTGTTGCGCGACATCGATGAGCGCAAGGCAAGCGTCTTGGTGGTCGTGCCACTCATGATGCAGCGGTTGGTCGACGCCGATCCGGTGATCGTCGAAAAGACCGACGTGTCGTCCCTCCTGGTCACCGCGGCGAGCGGGTCGGCGCTGGCCGGCGACCTGGCGAACCGCTACATGGACATGTTCACCGACTCGGTCTACAACTTCTATGGCGCGACCGAGACCGGATGGGTGACGATCGCGAGCCCCAAGGACCTGCGTGAGGCGCCCGGCACCGCCGGGACGCCCCCGTTCCGCACGTTCGTCAAGGTCCTCGACGGCGACGGCAAGGAGCTCCCGCAGGGCGAGACCGGGGTCATCCATGTCGGCAACGACATGCCGTTCGGCGGCTACACCGACGGCAACACCAAGACGTTCGCAGACGGGCTCATGAGCACCGGCGATCTCGGCTACTTCGACGAGAATGGCCGCCTGTTCGTCTCCGGACGTGATGACGACATGGTCGTGGTGGGCGGGGAGAACGTGTTTCCCCGAGAGCTGGAGGACTCCCTGATCGATCATCCGGAGATCACCGACGTCGTGGTCACCGGCATCGACGACGAGAAGTTCGGGCAGGCCCTCGCTGCTTACGTCGTGGTCAAGGGCGGCGCCTCGCTGAGCGAGGAGGACCTGATGGCGTTCGCGAAGGACAACGTTCCTCGGTTCGCCGTGCCGCGGAAGGTGAAGTTTCTCGATGAGCTGCCCCGGAACCCGACCGGCAAGGTCATGAAGCGCGACCTGCCGCCGTTCGACTGATCCGCATCGGATCACCCACTCGCACGACATCTGCGGGTATGCCCACCGATCTCAGGTGCTCGCACCATCGCTCTGCGGGGTCGAGGTCTGCGTCGTCCCGCAGCACGAGGACGTGGTCCGCGAGGGCCGCTGCGCCCTGTCGGAGCTCGATCTGCGCCGCCGGATCGACGTCGAGCAGCACGACCTGGGTCGCCGTCGCGTCCGGCCGCGATCGGAGCGCAGCCAGCGGCGTTGCGAGGAGCAGTCCCAGGAGACCGGCCGCGAGACACGACAGGGCCGGACCCGGCAGGTCTCCTCGCTCGGGTGGGCTGGCGACGTCGATGATCCTGCCCCCGCCGGTCCGGAGGCGACGGGAGAGGGCCAGATCGGTGGCCAGCTGCTGCGCCTGGGGGGCTGACGACCGGGGCGGCAGTGCCTCAACCTGCCCCTTGAGCACGGCACGTGCCTCGGCCACGGACCTGGCCGCTCGCTGGGCGCGGTCCACGAGATAGGCGCGAGCCACCGCATTGGCACCCCGTGCGGCGCCTCGGGGCGTTGCGCTGGTGTGCGTGATCCGCAGGATCGAGGACTGGCCGACCGCCTCGACGTCCACCTTGCGTGATCCCGAGATCTGCCGGGACGACGCGACCGTCTCCTCGGTCGCCATGTCGACCTGATGGGGTGTCGGCTCGGCAAGCGGGTCCAGCCCGGTCGCCTCGACCCGGAGCGACGCCGTGGCCGAAAAGGTCTGGGGGAGAGCGAGATGTGCGCTCAACCCGATCAGGGCACCGGCCAGGGCGCCGCTGACAAGCACCCGCCACGATCGCCCGACTCCGCGGATGAGGTCGCTCAACCCGATCGGCTGCCCGGTCTCAGCCATCCACACCACCTCCGAGCACGAGTGTGCTGCGTCGCATCTCGGAGCGCCGCCGGTTGTCCACAGGTGCGACTCCCGGTGCTGGAACATCTCCGCTCATTGGGCAATAACTGGATCACCCACAGGACGGAGTGACCCATGGACGATGACGGACCGACCCAACCGAGTGACGGCGATCTGGTGATGCTCACGCGAGGCGGCAGCGTCGAGGCGTATGCCGTGCTGTTCGAGCGGCACGCACCGGCGCTGCGCGCCATGGGCCGCCGGATCGTGCGCCCCTCGGATGTCGATGACGTGGTCGCAGAGGCCTTCGCCGCGACGTTGGACCAGCTGCGGCACGGGCGCGGGCCCACGACCTCGGTGCGGGGATATCTCCTGACCGCGCTGCGGCACGAGGCGGGCCGGCGGGCTGCCGGCCACCGTCGATTGGTCCTGGTCGAGGACGTCGAGACCTATGACTGCGTCGTCGAGCGGGTCGATACGGCCTTCGATCACGAGGACGTCACCACGGCCTATCGCGCGCTTCCGGCGCGCTGGCAGTTCGTGCTCTGGCAGCTGGAGGTCGAGGGCAGGCGACCGCAGGACCTGGCCGGCGAGCTCGGCCTGACCCCCAATGCTGTGTCAGCGCTGGGTCTGCGAGCGCGAGCGGGGTTGCGCAAGGCATACCGGGACCACGCCGCCTAGCTCATCACCGGTCAGGTCCGCCGTTTGCCGGGGCGCGGTCAACGGGTCGAGGTGCGCTCGCTGTGGCAGGCTGGCTGGGTGGACATCGCCTACGACCCCCATCCTGACGATGCTCCTGATCCGGGCGAGGTCGTATGGGCCTGGGTGCCCTATGAAGATGACCCGACGCAGGGCAAGGATCGGCCGGTCCTGGTGATCGGCCGACAGGGCGAGACCCTCGTCGCGGTCGGGCTCACCTCCAAGGACCACGACCGTGACATGCAGCAGGAGGCCGACGAAGGCCGGTTCTGGTTCGATGTGGGCACGGGTCCGTGGGACTCGAAGGGCCGGTCCAGTGAGGTGCGGCTCAACCGACTGCTGACTGTCGACCCCACCGATGTCCGCCGGATCGGCGCCGTCCTCGACAAGCCGAGATTCGATGCGGTCGTCGCGGCGCTGGAGCCCTACCTGCCATGACGTCCCGGATCAACAAGGTGGACGCATTCCAACGCAAGCATCCGGCGGTCGGGTTTCCGCTCGCGGTCATCTACAAGTACTTCGACGACCAGGGCCCCTACCTCGCTGCGATCATCAGCTACTACGCCTTCATCGCGATCTTCCCGCTGTTGCTCCTGGGCTCGTCGATCCTCGGATTCGTGCTGCAGAACAACCCTGACCTCCGCGACCGGCTGCTCGACTCTGCCCTCAGCCAGTTCCCGATCATCGGCGATCAGCTCGGCCGGCCCGAGGGGATCAGCGGCAGCACCACCGCGATCGTCATCGGCTCGATCGCTGCGCTCTATGGTGCGATGGGCCTCGGCCAGGCCGCCCAGAATGCCGCCAACATCGCGTGGTCGGTGCCGCGCAACAGCCGCGCCAATCCGTTCATCCTGCGGTTGCGCAGCATCATCTTCCTGGCGATCGGCGGCGCGGGCATCCTCGCTCTGGCGATCGCGACCTCGGTGCTGGCCAATCCGGACGCCCTTGGCGGCGACCTCGAGGTGGCGCTGCGATGGGTCATCCGGATCGTCGGCTTCGGACTGACCGTCGTGATCTTCGTCAGCGTCTACCGCCTGGTCAGCCTGGGTCGAGCAGGGTGGCGCGCGGTCCTACCGGGCGCACTCGTCTCCGCGGTGCTGTGGCAGGGACTGCAGTACATCGGCAACACCTATGTCCGTGAGGTCATCGGCAATGCCGAGGACCAGGTCAACCAGACCTTCGCGCTGGTCCTCGGTCTGATCGCCTTCATCTTCATCGCAGCCGTCATGGTCGTCCTTGGCCTCGAGGTCAACGTCGTCCTGCGCCGGCACCTCTATCCGCGTGCCCTCCTGACGCCGTTCACGGACAACGTGATCCTCACCGAGGCTGACCAGAAGGCGTATGCCGCGTACGCCAAGTCGCAGCGGCACAAGGGTTTCCAGTCCGTCGAGGTGACGTTCGAGGACCGCGAACCCAGGCCGCCGGTCGACCCGCCGCCGAACCGCTGAAACTGTCACCTGGCCACAGTTGGATGGACACATGAGCACACCGACTCCTGTCCTGTTACCTGGCTCGGGCCTCGGCTCCTGGATCTGGGAGGAGGCCGACATTCCCGGCGCGCTCGCGATCGATCACCCAGACTCCGTGCGCGCCGGCGGGTCGGTCGATGACTATGCGGCAGGGGTCGTCCGACAGGTCGATGCCGCCGGGGTCGACCGAGTCGTGCTTGTCGGACACTCGATCGGGACGGTCGTCGCACACGCTGCGGCGGCACGTCTCGGCCCGCGCGCCGACGGGGTGCTGGCGGTGGCCGGAGTCGTGCCCAAGCCGGGCAAGGGCTTCTTCGCTGCCTTCGGATTTCCGCAGAGCCTGATTGCGGGTCTGATCGTGCGGTTCGCCGGCACCCGGCCACCGGAGTCCATGCTCCGCAAGGGGCTCGCGGCCGGACTCGATCAGGAGACGGCCGATCGCGTCGTCGAGTCGTTCACCCCGGAGTCCCAACGGCTGTTCCGCGACGGACTCGTGCCGTTGGATCCCGCGGTTCGGCGCGGCTATCTCACGACGACCGCCGATCCCGAGGTGCCGCCCAAGCTGCAAGCGGTCTTCGCCGACCGGCTCGGCGCGTCCTACCAGGCCGAGCTCGCAACAGGCCACCTGCCGATGCTCCAGGACCCGACAGGCACACGCGACGCGGTCCTCGGGTTCTGTCGCGAAGGCCGCGCCCACTAAGGTTGGTTCCGCGACGACTGTCGTGACCCTGCGACCTGAAGGTGGCGCCATGCCCACGGGCAAAGTGAAGTGGTACGACGCGGACAAAGGCTTCGGCTTCCTGAGCCAGGAGGACGGGCCGGATGTCCATGTGCGCTCTGACGCGCTGCCCGACGGCACCACCGCGCTCAAGGCCGGGACGAGGGTCGAGTTCGGCATCGTCCAGGGCAGCCGCGGTGACCAGGCTCTGCAGGTGCGGGTCCTTGATCCGGTCACGTCGATCAGCCGGTCCCAGTCCCAGGCGCGCCGCAAGGACCCCGAGACGATGGCCGTCATCGTCGAGGACCTGATCAGGCTGCTCGACTCGATCGGTGAGGGTTATCGCCACGGGCGCCACCCGGACGGCAAGAAGGCCAAGTCCGCTGCCCAGGTCCTCCGCGCCGTGGCGAGCGAGCTCGAGCTCTGACCGGTGTCATCCAGGGCTTCGGGGTCATCGGGATCCTGATCGCTCTCGGCTTCGTCCTCGCGCACGTGGGTGTGCTCGGGGAGGAGACCCAGCACATCTTGTCGCGCCTCGTCTACTTCGTCGCAACGCCAGCTCTGCTGGTCGACCTGCTGTCGAGGACCGATGTGCCAAGGTGCTCGGGGTGGGCTTTGCGACAGCGGCGCTCAGCGTGCTCGCGGTGCTCGTGGTCTACATACCTCTGGCCCGTCGGCGAGGGCGCTCCAGGTCGCACGTCGTGATCGGCGCGCTCTCGGCGTCGTATGCCAACGGCGGTTACCTGGGGCTGCCGATCGCGGTCTACGTGCTCGGCGACGCGACGTTCGCCCTGCCGGTCATGCTGCTGCAGCTGCTCGTCTACGCTCCGCTCGCCCTCTCGCTGCTGGACCTCGATGTGAGCGGTCGTCAGCCCTCGGCGATCGCCTTGGCGCTGGCCGGCGTACGTAACCCGGTGTCGATCGCTGCGATGTGCGGCGTCCTGCTGTCGGTGCTCGACGTCGACCTTCCAGACGTCGTTGCCGAACCGATTTCCCTCCTCGGTGGCATGGCGGTTCCGGGCGCCCTGCTGGCCTACGGCGTGGCGCTGCGATTCGGCGGCGCGATCGGCTCGGCCAACCGTGGTGAGATCGCGGCCCTCGCGGTGCTCAAGCTGGTGTGGATGCCCGCAGTGGCCTATCTCCTGGCCCGCTTCGCCTTCGGTCTCGGGTCGCACGAGGTGTTTGGTCTGACGGTCATGGCCGCTCTGCCGACCGCGCAGAACGTGTTCGTCTACGCGACGCGATTCGAGCGGTCAGCGCTCCTGGCCAGGGACAGCATCGCGGTCACGACGGCCCTCTCCGTGCCCGTGCTGTTCGGGCTGGCGGCCCTGCTGGCCTGACATCGGCGCGCCATGTGCTCGTCTGAGCACGAACACGAGCCAGGCGACGAGGATCACGGCCGTGACCAGCAGGCCGTTGCGCGGGGTTGCGTCGATCGTGAAAAGGCCGATGCCGATCAGCCCGCCGATGACCCAGGACAGCTGCAGCAAGGTCTCGGAGCGGGCGAACATGCTGGTCCGTACGCGATCGGCGACATCGCGCTGAATCAGTGCGTCGAGGCTCAGCTTGCCGAGCGACTGGCACAGGCCAACCGTGAGGCCGAGGATCACCGCGGTCCACCAGGTGAAGAACACCGCGACCGTGACCACGACGGCGACGTCCAGCACGAGCACCGCGATCACGACGCGCTCGGGACGGCGTGACTTGGTCATCGAGGCGACGAGCGTCCCGATAGTGCTGCCGGCACCGGCACCGCCGATGACGAGGCCGAGCAGAATCGTGGGATTGCCATCCCAGCCCATCGAGGCGGGCGGGTCGCGCAACGTGAACGCCATGAAGATCGTGAGGAATCCCGACAGCAGTCGCAGGCCGGAGTTGCTCCGCAGCCCGTTGACGACGTCGCGCGAGATGCTGATGCCCTTCTTGGCCACCCCGGTCGCGATCCGCGTCAGGTCCACCTGCTCCTCGCCGTCGCTCGAGTCGACCTGGGTCGGCAACAGGATCGCGAGGACCGTGCCGACCACGAAGAGCAGTGCGGCGTATCGGACCGCCCACTCCGCTCCCAGCGCCGCGGCGCCGACAGCGAGCGGTGCCGAGATCGCCGCGGCACCGGTGCCGGTCAGCGAGATGCGGGAGTTGGCCTTGACCAAGGTGAACTCGGCGGGCAGCAGCCGGGGGACTGCGGAGGCCCGGGTCACGCCGTATGCCTTGGAGGCCACGAGGCAGCCGAGCGCCGCGAAGTAGAACGATGGCGGGGGGTCATCCGAGGAGATGGCACCGGCGAGCACCCAGCAGCAGAATGCCCGGATCGCGAGCGTTGCTCCGATGGCCCACCGGCGGCCCCGCCGGAACCGGTCGAGGAACGGGCCGATCAGGGGAGCGACGACGGCGAACGGAAGCATCGTCAGCACGAGGAACAGCGTCACCTGGCCGGTCGCCTCGCCGGTCGGGACCGTGAAGAACAGCGTGCCCGCCAGGGATACCGCGAACGCCGCGTCGCCGGCGGTGTTGAAGGCGTGCAGCTCGAGCAGTCGCGACAGGCCGCTCTCACCCGCGCCACCGGAGTGGGTGAACCGGCGGGACGCGCTGAATGCCGAGGTGCTGCCACGGGCGACGAGACGGGCCGTGCCGGTGGAGAGTCGGCCCGCGGCCTGGGCCGAGCGGCTCAGGCGGGATTGCTCTGACTCGGGGTGGGGGGGATCGACCCGTGTCGAATCCGGCCCGACCGGGTCGTGCTCTCCGCGCTCCTCCACACCGACTATCCTGCCTCACCCCGGGAGGCATGCTTGGCCAGACATGGGCGACAATGGATCAATGCCCATGGATCAGCAGCTCTCCTCCGCGATCGCCGCAGCCCGCGCGGCCGTCGACGAGGCTGCCGACGCCGGAACCGTCGGTGACCACGTGCGTGTCGTCGACGACGGCGAGCTCCTCGTCTCGCATCACTTCGCCTGCCTCAGGCGCGGATATGCCGGCTGGTACTGGTCGGTCAGCATCTCCCGGGCGCCCGACAGCGACCGGATCACGGTCAACGATGTGGTCCTGCTGCCCGGCGACGACGCGATCATCGCCCCGGTGTGGACCCCCTATCGCGAGCGGATCCGGCCCGGCGATCTCAGCCCCGGCGACGTTCTGCCCCCCGACGAGGACGACATACGCCTCGTGCCGTCATGGACTGCCGGTGACGGTGACGAGCAGACCCCGGACCGCTTCTACGCCCGCGAGGTCGGCCTTGGTCGGGAGTGGGTGCTGTCGGTCGAGGGTCGCGAGTCGGCCGCCGACCGCTGGCAGGACGGCGAGCAGGGCCCCGAGACGGCGATCGCCCAGCAGGCCGCCGGGGTGTGTCACTCCTGCGGCTTCCTGGTCAGCCTGGCCGGCCCGCTTTCCGACCGCTTCGGTGTCTGCGCCAACGGCATGGCCAACGACGACGGCCGGGTCGTCTCGTTCGAGCACGGTTGCGGTGCGCATTCCGGCGCCCGTCTGAGCCGCTCGGCCGGAGCCCAGAAGCTCCCGCCTCCGGTGTTCGACACGGTCGGCGTCGACGAGGTCGACAACTTCTAGCCTGCACGGCTTCTGGGTACGTGAGTCCGCTCACGTACCTCTCTTTCGCGTTGCGCCGTGACGGCATCCCGACATACAGTTGCAGTATGCAACTAACGGGCGAGCAGGTCGGTCAACGCGAAGCCTCGTCCGCATCACAGCCGCTCACCCACCGCGAGATCCTCGAGGTGCTGTTCGGGCTGCTCGCTGCTTTGTTCACCGCGATCCTCAGCTCGACGATCGTGTCCAACGCGCTCCCGACGATCATCGGCGACCTCAACGGCTCGCAGACCCAGTACACATGGGTCATCACCGCGTCGCTGCTGGCCATGACCGTGTCGACACCGGTGTGGGGCAAGCTCTCGGATCTGTTCAACAAGAAGCTGCTGGTGCAGACCTCGATCATCATCTTCGTGATCGGCTCGATCCTTGCGGGCCTGTCGCAGAACGCCCCCCAGCTCATCGCGATGCGGGTGATCCAGGGTCTGGGCATGGGTGGCCTGACGGCCAACGCCCAGTCGATCATCGGCTCGATCATCCCGCCACGCGAGCGCGGACGTTACAGCGGTTACATGGGCGCCACGATGGCAGTTGCCACAGTCAGTGGACCGCTGCTCGGCGGCGTCATCGTCGACACACCGGGCCTGGGCTGGCGCTGGACCTTCTACGTGTGCGTGCCGCTGGCGCTGATCAGCCTGGTCATCCTGCAGAAGTATCTCCGCATCGCGACGGTCCGGCGCACGGTGCGCATCGACTACTGGGGCGCGATCCTCATCGCGATCGCCGCCAGCCTCCCGCTGATCTGGGTGTCGTTCGCGGGCAGCGCCTTCGACTGGATGTCGTGGCAGACCGCGGCCTATCTCGGCGGCACCCTGGTCGCCGCCCTCATCGCGATCCGGGTCGAGCTGCATCACCCGGAGCCGATGGTCCCCCTGCAGGTCGTACGCCAGCGCACCACCGCGCTCGCCATCGTCGGCAGCATCGCCGTCGGCGTCGGCATGTTTGGTGGCTCGGTCTTCATCGGCCAGTACTTCCAGGTCGCCGGCGGCCATACGCCCACCGACGCCGGGCTCCTGTCCATCCCGCTGATGGTCGGCTCACTGATCGGCACCGTCGTCTCGGGTCGACTCATCAGCAGGACGGGCCTGTGGAAGCGCTGGCTGGTTCTCGGCTCGGCGCTGCTGGCCCTCGGCCTCGGTCTGCTCGGCACGATCGACCACCGCACACCCGAGTGGCATTCCGTGACATTCATCGGCTTCCTCGGACTTGGCATGGGCATGCTGTTGCAGAACTATGTGCTCGCGGTCCAGAACACCGTGGACGTGTCCGAGGTCGGCGCGACGAGCGCCGTCGTGGCGTTCTTCCGCTCACTCGGCGGGGCGATCGGTGTCGCGGTGCTGGGCGCGATCCTGGCGGCACAGGTCAGGGACGACGTGTCGACCAGGCTTGCGGGACTCGGTGTCCAGCCCTCAGGCGGCGATGTGTCGCTGCTCGACCTGAAGAACCTGCCGGCACCAGTCGCGGAGGTCGTCCGCGCGGCCTATGGCGATGCGACCGGCACGATCTTCATGGTCGCGGCCGGCATCGCGGTCCTGAGCCTGGTGGCTGCGCTGCTGATGAAGGAAGTCCCGCTGCGCACGACCCTGCACAAGGACGGTTGACCTAGTCGACGCGGCGGCGACGCCCGGGCTGCATGCGCAGGGCGTTGCGGCGGCGGCGGCAGTACTCGATGCCGATCAGGCCCAGGCCGAATCCCGCCAGTGCGGTCCACAGCCACCACGTGCGGCCGTCCTCGTCCAGCGTGCCGAGGAACGGCAGGAGTGCGACCGCTATGACGCCCCAGACGATCGTGCCGACCGTCATGGTGCGGACGCCGTCGACATCCATCGGCTCGACCTCGGCGACGCGGTGTGTCTTGCTGCCGATCTCGAGCTCGGTGAGCTCGGGTCGGCCGAACTCGTGTCGTCGGGCGGCTCGCTCGAGCCGAGCGATCTCACGGTGACCCATCTTGCGCTCGATGGTCTCCGGACCATCGCCCTCGCGGATCACCCACTCGTCCTCGTTGTCGCTCACAGGGTCACCCTACCCGCCGCGAACGTCGGGGGATGGGCGTGCTGTCATGCTGGACTGCCATGAATCCGCGCCATCGACGCCTGCTCATCCCGGGCCTGCTCCTTGCCCTGCTGGTCGTCGTGCTGGTGAGCTCCCTGGCCCGCAACGCCGATGGCGCACCCACTGGTCCCGTCGTGGTCAGCCGGCTGAGCGACCCACGAATCCTGGAGTCGAGCGGCCTGGCCGTCAGCCAGCGCCATGAGGACCTGGCCTACACGATCAACGACTCCGGTGCTGATCCGGTCGTGTATGCCATCAAGATCTCGACCGGTGCGGTCCTCGGCACGACGACGATCGCTGGTGGTTCGTTGCTCGACACCGAGGCGATCGCGCTGGACGGCGACGGCAGGCTGTGGGTCGCGGACACCGGTGACAACCAGGAGTCCCGGGGCGAGGTGGCGATCTATGCGTTCCTCGAGCCTGGACCGGGACCGGGCGACCGGACCGTCACGGCCAAGCGTTACCCGATCACCTACGAGTCCGGTCCGGTCGATGTCGAGGCCCTGCTGATCGACCGGCGGACCGGCGCCAAGGCACTCATCAGCAAGGAGCTGGTCGGCGGCCGGGTCTTGTCCCTGCCGGACCGACTCTCGACCACCGGCCGGAACGAGGCGACCGAGGACAGCGATGGGCTGCCGCTCCTCGTGACGGACGGGACGCTGACGGCAGACGGCCGCTATGCGCTCCTTCGGACCTACACGTCGGTTCTCCTCTACGACGCCACGACGTGGAAGCTCATCAGCTCCGACGAGGCGTCGCGGCAACCCCAAGGCGAGTCGATCGCGATCGAGCGGTCCGGGCGATCGTTCCTGATCGGTAGCGAGGGGGCTGGTTCGACCCTGATCCGGATGCCCCTGACCCTCCCGACTCCGCAGGCCAGCTCGGGCCCGGCGACGCCAGATCCGGGACGAGGACAGCCGTCCGACGCCGAGCCGCCTGCGGACAACGGCTTTGCCGGGGCCACCTGGTTCTGGGCCGCCGGCGTCATGGCCCTGCTCGCGGCGATCGCTGTCGCGGCCACGCGCCGGACCTGACAGTCGCGCTGCGGCTCCGCTTCTGGCATGCTCCGAGACGATCGGTTCCAACTCGACCAGGAGTGCCATGACCAGCACGCTCGAGCAGTACTTCAAGATCACCGAACGCGGATCGTCGATCGGCAAGGAAGTGCGCGGCGGGGTCGTGACATTCCTGACGATGGCCTACATCATCGTGCTCAATCCGATCATCCTGGCGGGTGTCCCGGACGTCGACGGCAACTTCCTCGGCGGAGGATCGGAGGCGGGATCCGGTTTCGCGACGATCGCTGCCGTCACTGCGCTGGTCGCGGGGATCCTGACGATCCTGATGGGCGTCGTCGCCAACTTCCCGCTGGCGCTCGCCACGGGCCTCGGGCTCAACGCGTTCGTCGCCTTCTCCGTCGCCTCCCAGATGACGTGGGCCGACGCGATGGGTCTGGTCGTCATCGAGGGCTTGATCATCCTTGCTCTGGTGCTGACGGGATTCCGCAAAGCGGTCTTCGACGCGGTTCCCCGTCAGCTCAAGACCGCGATCGCGGTGGGCATCGGCCTGTTCATCACGCTCATCGGTCTGGTCGACGCGGGATTCGTCCGTACGACCGGCATCGCGGCGCCACCTGTGCAGCTCGGCATCGGCGGCAACCTCGTCGGCTGGCCCGTCCTGGTGTTCATCATCGGCCTGCTGCTGATGATCAGCCTCTACGCACGCGGGGTTCCCGGCGCGATCCTCATCGGCATCGCCGTCACGACGGTCATCGCCGGGATCGTGCAGGCGATCGCGGACGTGCCACGCGGCAACGGCGACCCCACCTCCAAGGGTTGGAACCTCAACGACCCGTCGTGGCCCGACACGATCTTCAAGAAGCCGGACTTCTCGCTGCTGGGTGACTTCAACCTGCTCGGTGGTTTCGAGCAGGCAGGCGTCGTGACCGCATCTCTGCTGGTCTTCACGCTTTTGCTTGCCGACTTCTTCGACACGATGGGCACGATGACCGCGATCGGCGCCGAAGCGGGTCTCAACGACGTCGACGGCACCCCTGAGGGTGCCCAGAGGATTCTGGTCGTCGACTCGATCGCGGCCGCTGCGGGTGGCGCTGCGGGTGTGTCGAGCAACACGTCGTACATCGAGTCGGCCTCCGGTGTCGGTGACGGTGCCCGCACCGGGCTGGCCTCGGTCGTGACCGGCGTGTTGTTCCTGCTGGCGACCTTCGCAGCCCCGCTCGTCGAGCACATCCCCAGCGAGGCAGCTGTCCCGGCGCTCGTGCTGGTCGGCTTCTTGATGATGAGCCAGGTCAAGGACATTGCCTGGGACGACCTGGAGATCGCGATTCCCGCGTTCTTCACGATCGTGCTGATGCCGTTCACCTACTCGATCACCGCAGGAATCGGTGCGGGCTTCATCGCGTACGTCCTGATCAAGCTCGTGATGGGCAAGGCGGCGGCGATCCACCCGCTCATGTGGTTGATCGGCGGGCTCTTCGTGGTCTACTTCGCGATCGATCCCATCACCCGCTTGATCAGCTGAGCGTCGGTGTTTGGGTAGGTTGAAGGCATGCTGATCGCACTCGGAGACAAGGTCCCCCAGATCGACGAGACCGCGTGGGTCGCACCCAATGCGACCTTGGCCGGTGCGGTCACGATCGGCGCCGGGGCCAGCGTCTGGTACGGCGCGGTGCTCCGCGCCGACAACGAGCCCATCACGATCGGTGCGCGCTCGAACGTGCAGGACAACTGCGCGTTCCACGTCGACAAGGGCAAGCCGGTCGTTCTGGGCGAGGACGTGTCGGTCGGGCACGGGGCCGTGATCCACGGCGCCACGATCGAGGACGGCGTGCTGGTCGGCATGGGCGCGATCATCATGAATGGGGCGGTGGTCGGTGCGGGGTCCCTGGTGGCTGCGGGCGCCCTGATCTCCGAGGGTGTCGTCATCCCGCCTCGGTCGCTCGTCGCGGGCGTGCCCGGCAAGGTGCGGCGCGACCTCACCGACGAGCAGGTGGCCGGTCTGCGCGCCAACGCCGGGATCTACGAGGAGCATCGTGAGCTGCACCGCCGGGGCGTCGAGATCGAGGAGCCCACGAGCGCCAGCGACTAGGGGCCGAGCATCAAGGCGTCATCGGTGAGGCGTCGTGGGTCAGAGGTTGGCCACGACGAAGTCGATGCACTGCGTGAGCCTGGTGATGTCGTCGGGCTCGATCGCGGGGAACGTCGCGACGCGCAGCTGGTTGCGGCCGAGCCCGCGATATCCCGCGACATCGACGACGCCATTGCGGCGCAGCGCATCCGTCACGGCGGTGGCATCCACGCCCTCGAGGTCGATCGTCCCGACGACGAGCGAGCGGTCGGCCGGGTCGGTCACGAATGGGGTGGCGTATGTCGAGGCCTCGGCCCACTGATAGAGCCGGGTGGAGGAGTCAGTCGTACGCTCGACTGCCCACTCGAGTCCGCCCTGAGCGTTGATCCAGCGCACTTGGTCGTCGCTCAGGAAGAGCGTGGCCAGGGCCGGAGTGTTGTAGGTCTGGTTCTTGCGTGAGTTGTCGATCGCGAGGGGCAGGTCGAGAAATCCGGGGATGTGCCGACCGCTGGCCTTGATCTCCTCGGCGCGGTCGATCGCCGCAGGCGACATCAACGCGATCCACAACCCACCATCGGATGCGAACGTCTTCTGCGGGGAAAAGTAGTAGACGTCGGTCTGCGCGATGTCGATCGGCAGCCCGCCGGCCCCCGAGGTCGCATCGATCAGCACGAGCGAGTGGTCGTCGGCACCGGCAACGCGCTCGACCGGCACCATGACGCCGGTCGACGTCTCGTTGTGCGCCCACGCGTATGCGTCGATGCCCGCCTCCGCGATCGGCACGGGGTGCGTCGTGACGTCACTCTCGATCAGGTGCGGATCGGCGAGGAAGGGCGCCCCGGACACCGCCTCAGCGAACTTGCGGGTGAACTCGCCGTGCACGAGGTGCTGGCTGCGCTCGCGGATCAAGCCGAACATCGCGGCGTCGAAGAATGCGTGCGAGCCGCCCACGCCCAGCACGACCTCATAGCCGTCGGGCAGAGTGAACAGCTCGGCGAGACCCTCGCGGAGGCTGCCGACGAGGTTGCGCACGGGGGCCTGTCGGTGGGACGTGCCCATGAGCGAGTCGCCGGTGGACGCCAGGGCCTCGAGTGCCTCGACGCGCACCTTCGACGGGCCGGAGCCGAAACGTCCGTCTCCGGGCAGGAGCTCCGCAGGAATCTTCACCCGTCCAGTCTCTCAGGCCTGCTCCACGCGAGTCTCAGCACACATCCAGCACGCAGGTCATGACCGAACTAGGCCGTCACATTTGTCACATTGGGTGGCCGAGGTCACGGCCTGTTCGTACGATGCCCCTTATGGCATCGGACCCAACGGCAGGATCAGGGAGGGCGGCGATCGAGGTCCCGCTCTCCGAGGGCCTCGAGCACTCACAGGACGAATGGGAGCAGGCGGCCGCCGCAGTCCTCCGCAAGGCCGGGAAGCTCGCCGACGATGCGTCCGACAGCGAGGTGTGGCACCAGCTCGCGACCACGACTCTCGACGGCATCTCGGTCACCCCGCTCGGCACCCCAACACTGTCCGAGGACCTGCCCGACGGTGGGCTCCCGGGCCAGGCGCCCTTCACCCGCGGCAGCGTGGCCTCCCGCGAGCTCGACGGATGGGACGTCCGCGCCTGGTTCGCCGACCCGGACGCCGAGCGCACGGCCAGAGACGTCGTCACCGACATCGAGAACGGGGTCAACTCGCTGTGGCTCTCCACCGGCACCGGGGCCATTCCCATCGACGCGCTCGCGACGATCCTCGAACCGGTCTTTCTCGATCTCGCTGCGGTCGTCCTCGACGCTCCAGCTGAACCGGTCGAGGCGGCCCAGGCCCTGGCCGCGATCCTCGACGACAAGGCGGTCACTGCCGCGCCCGGTACGTCTTTCGGCGCCGATCCGCTCGGTGCCCTGATCCGTGGCCGCGGGGTCACCGACCTGGGGGTCGTCGGCGACGTAGCGGCACTCGCCGGGCCGCTCGGCGTCCGCGCCGTCACGGTCGATGCGACCGCGGTGCACGATGCGGGGGCCTCGGATGTCCAGGAGCTCGCCTATTCGCTCGCCGCCGGGGTGACGTATCTCCGCGCTCTGGTCGAGGCCGGATCCAACGTCGACGACGCGGCCGCACTCATCGACTTCCGCTATGCCGCGACCGACGAGCAGTTCCCGACGATCGCCAAGCTCCGTGCCGCCCGCCGGTTGTGGAACCGGGTGGCCGAGCTCAGCGGGGTCACGAGCGCTGCGGCCGGCCAGCTGCAGCATGCCGTCACGTCGCGGCCCATGATGGCGCGCTATGACCCCTACGTGAACATGCTCCGCACCACGATCGCCTCGTTCGCCGCCGGCGTCGGGGGAGCGGCATCCGTCACGGTGCTCCCGTTCGACGAGCCGCTGGGCCTGCCGGAGCCGTTCAGCCGCCGCATCGCCCGCAACACCTCGAGCCTGCTGATCAGCGAGTCGCACGTCGCCGAGGTCGCCGACCCGGCCGGGGGAGCGCACGCGGTCGAGAAGCTCACCGACGACCTGGCGCGGGCAGCGTGGGAGCTGTTCGGCGAGATCGAGGGCAGGGGCGGGCTGCTGGAGTCGCTCGACGTCCTCCGATCGGGGATCGCCGAGACGGTCTCAGCCCGCGCACTCGACATCGCGACGCGCAAACGATCCATCACGGGTGTCTCGGCGTTCCCCAACCTGCATGAGGAGCTGCCGCAGCGCAGGCCCTACGGAGAGCCGATCGGCGTCCACCGCTATGCGGGAGAGTACGAAGCCCTGCGTGACGAGCGCGCGTCGACGCCGGTGTTTCTGGCGTCGATGGGGCCGGTGGCGGCCTTCACCGCCCGCGGAACCTTTGCGGCCAACCTGTTCGCCGCAGGCGGCGTCGACACCGTCGTCGCCGGGCCGACCGAAGGCGTCGACGACGTCATCGCGTCCCATGCCGAGGCCGGCAGGCCGGCTGTGGTGTGCCTGGTGGGCAACGACAAGGCATACAGGGAGTGGGGAGCCGATCTCGTCACAGCGCTGCGTGATGCCGGCGCGACCCACGTCGTCGTCGCTGGCACGGCAGACATCGGCGCCGACACGACCGCAGCCGTCGGCCAGGACGCCCTCGCCTTCCTGCGAGAGACCCGCACCAAGCTGGAGGTATCAGCATGACCATTCCCGACAGCTTCCATGGGCTGCCGCTGGATCCCGAGCGGCCGTACGACCCGGATGCCGACACGTACGCCCGGGCGACCGACGGCGCTGAGCCGTGGGCGGCACCCGAGGGCGTCGACATCGAAGGCCTCTACACGCCCGCCGACCTCGAGGGCCTTGACGCGCTTGACACCTACCCCGGCCTCGCGCCCTACCTGCGGGGTCCTTATCCGGCGATGTACACGACCCAGCCGTGGACGATCCGGCAGTATGCCGGCTTCTCCACCGCCGAGGAGTCCAACGCGTTCTATCGCCGCAATCTCGCGGCCGGGCAGAAGGGCCTCTCGGTCGCCTTCGACCTCGCGACGCACCGCGGCTATGACTCCGACAACCCTCGGGTGGTCGGTGACGTCGGCATGGCCGGCGTGGCGATCGACTCGATCTATGACACCCGCAAGCTGTTCGAGGGCATTCCGCTCGATGAGATGAGCGTGTCGATGACGATGAACGGCGCGGTGCTGCCGGTGCTCGCGCTCTACATCGTTGCGGCCGAGGAGCAGGGCGTGCCGCCCGAGAAGCTGTCAGGGACCATCCAGAACGACATCCTCAAGGAGTTCATGGTCCGCAACACCTACATCTATCCGCCGGCTCCCTCGATGCGGATCATCTCGGACATCTTCGCCTACACCGCGCAGAGGATGCCTCGTTTCAACTCGATCTCGATCTCGGGCTATCACATCCAGGAGGCCGGGGCGACGAACGACCTCGAGCTCGCCTACACGCTGGCCGACGGCGTCGAGTACATCCGGGCCGGCCTCGACGTCGGCCTCGACATCGATGCCTTCGCCCCGCGGCTGAGCTTCTTCTGGGCGATCGGGATGAACTTCTACATGGAGATCGCCAAGCTGCGGGCAGCCCGTGCGTTGTGGGCGCAGCTGGTCGCGGACTTCAAGCCCAAGAACGCCAAGAGCCTGAGCCTGCGCACCCACAGCCAGACGTCGGGCTGGTCGCTGACCGCCCAGGACGTCTACAACAACGTCGGCCGCACCTGCATCGAGGCGATGGCTGCGACCCAGGGGCACACGCAGTCATTGCACACCAACGCACTCGACGAGGCAATCGCGTTGCCGACCGACTTCAGCGCCCGCATCGCCCGCAACACCCAGCTGCTGCTGCAGCAGGAGTCCGGCACGATCGACATCATCGACCCGTGGGGAGGCTCCTACTACGTCGAGCGCCTCACCCACGATCTGGCCAACCGCGCCTGGGCGCACATCCAGGAGGTCGAAAAGGCCGGCGGCATGTCCAAGGCGATCGAGGCGGGCATCCCCAAGATGCGTATCGAGGAGGCCGCCGCGCGTACGCAGGCGCGCATCGACTCCGGCCAGCAGGCCGTCATCGGCATCAACACCTATCGGCTTGCCGATGAGGACCCGCTCGACGTCCTCAAGGTCGACAACAAGGCGGTGTATGCCTCGCAGATCGCCAAGCTCGAGCGCCTGCGCGCCGAGCGCAGCCAGGCCGATGTCGACGCCGCACTCGCAGCGCTGACATGGAGTGCGGAGCGCGGCTCCGCGAGTGACGGGTCGCTTGATGACAACCTGCTGACGCTGGCGGTCGATGCGGCTCGGGCGAAGGCGACCGTCGGTGAGATATCCGACGCACTGGAGAAGGTCTATGGGCGTCACCAGGCCGTGATCCGTACGATCTCAGGTGTGTACCGCACCGAGGCCGGCCAGGGGGGCAACATCCAGAAGGTCATCGACGCCACCGAGGCGTTCGAGCAGGCCGAAGGGCGTCGCCCGCGCATCCTGGTCGCCAAGATGGGACAGGACGGTCACGATCGCGGTCAGAAGGTCATCGTCACGGCGTTCGCCGACATGGGCTTCGACGTCGATGTCGGCCCGCTGTTCTCCACACCGGAGGAGGTCGCCCAGCAGGCGATCGACGCCGACGTGCACATCGTGGGCGTGTCGAGTCTTGCTGCAGGACATCTCACCTTGCTGCCGGCGCTGCGCCAGTCGCTTGCCGAGATGGGTCGCCCCGACATCATGGTGGTGATCGGCGGGGTCATCCCCCCTGACGATGTCCCGACACTCAAGGAGATGGGCGCCGCGGCGGTCTTCCTGCCCGGCACGGTCATCGCCGACTCAGCGCTCGACCTGCTCGACAAGCTGCAGCAGACCTCCACCCCGTGATCGCCCACCCATGATCGGCGGAGCCTGATGGTCGACCTCGCGGACCTCGCCGACGATGTCCGGGTGGGCAAGCGGGCGGCGATCTCGCGTGCGATCACGCTGATCGAATCGAGCCGGCGCGACCACCGGGCCGAGGCGCGTGAGCTGCTCGGCCTGCTGACGGAGGAGGCTGGAGGAGCCGTACGTGTTGGCATCTCGGGCGTGCCCGGAGTCGGCAAGTCGACGTTCATCGAGGCGCTCGGCACGCATCTGGTCGACGAGGGGCACCGCGTCGGCGTTCTCGCCGTCGACCCGTCGAGCGTACGCACGGGAGGCTCGGTCCTCGGTGACAAGACGCGGATGTCCAAGCTGGCCGTGAGCCCCGATGCCTACATCCGCCCGTCGCCCAGCGCGGGCACCCTCGGCGGTGTCGCCCGGGCCACGAGCCAAGCCATGACGGTGCTGGAGGCGGCGGGATTCGACGTCGTCCTGATCGAGACGGTGGGAGTCGGCCAGTCCGAGATCACCGTCGCCGGCATGGTTGACACCTTCTTGTTCCTGACGATCGCGCGCACGGGTGACCAGCTGCAGGGCATCAAGAAGGGCATCCTGGAGATCTCGGACGTCGTTGCGGTCAACAAGGCCGACGGCGAGCGTGCACAGGAGGCCGAGGCGACGTCCAAGGACCTCGCCGGGGCCCTGCGCATGGTCTATGCAGGCGGCACCGGGTGGGTCCCGCCGGTCCTGACCTGTTCGGCGCTCGACGGCACCGGCATCGACACGGTGTGGAGCAGGATCATCCGGCACCGGGAGTTCCTGGGCAGCAAGGGTCTGCGGGAGAAGCGGGCGCAGCAACAGCTTGACTTCACCTGGGCGCTGGTCCGGGATGAGCTCGACCAGCGACTGCGGACCGATGCGCGGGTCGCGGCCGTACGCAAGGAGATCCGTGAGGCCGTGCTCTCCGGTGAGATGCCGGCCTCCACGGCCGCCGACAAGATCCTCGAGGCCTACGACTCCTGACCAGTGGTGTGACACGATCGGGCAGTGAAGCGATCAGTCTCAGCCCATCTCACGCTCAACCTGCACGCCGATGCGGACCTGATCTTCTCGATCGCGGTGGCCAAGGGCGTCGATGCCACCGAGACGTTCACGATCACGTCTGAGGGCGCCGAGCTCGAGGCGCACGAGATCGCCGGTCGACATGGCACCCGGCTGCACCGCTTGACCGGCCCCCCGGGTCGGATGACGATCGACTATTCCGCCGAGGTCATCGGATCGGCCGACCCGGCACCCGTCGACGAGCTGGACCTAATCGAATATCGCCGGCCGAGCCGCTACTGCGAGTCCGACACCCTGTTCTCGACCGCCAGGTCCGAGTTCGCGGGAGTGCGCGGCAAGGATCTGCTCGACGCCGTCAGCTCCTGGGTCGGCGCCCACCTCTCCTACGTGCCGGGGGCCAGCCAGCCCACCGACGGTGCCGTCGCGACGATGTTGGCGAGGCAAGGTGTGTGCCGTGACTACGCCCACCTCGTCGTCGCGATCCTGCGTGCCCTGGACGTGCCGGCACGACTGGTCTCGGTCTACGCCCCTGGGCTTTCACCGATGGACTTCCACGCAGTCGCCGAGGCGTACATCGAGGACGCGTGGCACGTCGTCGACGCCACGACTCTCGCTCCGCGGGGCAGCTTGCTCCGCATCGCGACCGGCCAGGACGCGTCGGAGACCGCATTCTTGTCGCAACACTGGGCTCAGGTCGACCTGCTGTCGATCAACGTCACCGCTGTTGTGGACTCGCTGCCCACGGATGACCTTGCGCAGCTGACCCAGCTGCGTTGAGCGAACGCGATCGCGAAAGTGACGCCTTTGCTGACAGATTGACACCTGCGTGGGATCGGCTGGGGGTTCGCGCGATCGCGATGCTCATGAGGACTAGTTCGACATAGTTCTAATGGACTAGTTTTTGCGCTACAGTCATGCCTGCAACTTCGTTGCGCGGACACGTCAGCGTTCATCTGAGGTGTCAGGCCCGAACCGTTCGGGGGGATGCTCGGGCCTGGGCAAGGCCGTCGCGACGGCGTGATGGGGCCGGCCAGATCGGGGGGATGGCCGGCTCCTGTCCGCGGTCACTTCAGCGCGAGTCGCCGGTACGCGTAGGACCCGCTGGTGATGTCCCAGCCGCCGATCCTCCAGCCGCGGCCCTCGCGGCGCAGGAAGAACGTCGCGCTGGTCGGGACGGTCACCATGTCGTGACGGCGGATGCTGGTGTTGAACACGGGTGCAGAGGCCGAGGCTTCGAGCCTGGCGACAATTCGCGGCTCGGCCTTCGACCGATCCACACTGATCCGGACGCGGGACCACTTCGGATTGATCCACTCGTCGCGATGCCTGTAGCCCTTGGTCGTGAATGCCGTGCCGTAGAAGACACGGCCCCGTCCGGCAGACGCGTGCTTCGCGCCTTTGGCGGTGCCTTCGCCGCGGAACAGCACGAGCCCAAGATCCTCCCGGGCATCGACGCTGTCAGGATTGGCGAGAAAGGTGTTGATGCGGGGTCGGTATCCCCTCACGGCGGACTCCGTGAGCGCCGGTAGAACGAAGTCGAGATCCTTGGCGGCGTAGGAGCTGCGGGGCAGTGACAACCGTGAATAGCGCCGATCGAAGATGAAGCTCACTGCGGCGCAGGCAGCCCGGAGAACTCTCGCCTTGCCGAACTCTCGCTGTGCCTCGGCGGCACCGGTCGTCCGTACGGCCGGGCACCAGTCGACCTTCGAGCCGTCGGCTGTGGCAGCGTCGGGCCGGCCGGGCCACGGGCCGCGCACGGAGGCCGGGGCGAGCCGGCCGCTCGGCTCGGGAGCGGCGGTGGTCGCAGTCGATGAGGGGGAGGGGGAGGGAGTTGCAGTGGACGGTTCGCCCTCCGTGGTCGCCGTGGATGTCGGGCGGGCCCTGTCGTCGCCGACTGACCCATCGGGAGAGGCAAGGACCAGTGCGACGCTCGCGAGGACGACGCAGGAGATGACCCCCGCGAGGATCGTGCTCCACTTTGATCTCACGGCGCTCAGCATAGGCGAGGAGTGCCGGGTCAGGTCCGGTTGTGCTTGCCGTCCAGCCAGAGCGTGTCGGAGTCGTCCCGGTGTGTCCCATCCGTGCCGACATGCTTGTTGCTGATCGCGGGCCCGTTCTTGATGACATGGACCAGCGCCATGGCGTGGCCCCGGCCGAGGTCGTAGTCGGTCTTGAGCCACTCGACGATCACGCCGGCCTTGATCTCGGGCTGGTCGTATCCGCGCTCGTGCGCCAGCGCAATGATCTCCCGCGGGGTGAGGCCGGTCTTTTCCTCGGCCTTGTCGAGGTAGGCCTGAAATGACATCGCGATCGTCTCCTTGATTCCTGGGGTGTGGTGCTGGCACTCATACGTCGACCGGCCGGCGCCGATTTCGACATCGGTTCCACGCGTTCTTCGGGTGAGCAGGGATCATGCGTCGACGGACTTCGCGACCAGCAGCTCGATGCCGTCGAGCAGGAGTGCGAGCCCGAACTCGATGTCGTCCTCGAAAGGCCGGTCGAACGCCCCGGTCTCCCAGATGTGCGTCATGGATGGGAAGCGCTCCGGTGTGTAGTAGGTGCCCCAGAAGCTGCCCCGCGACTCCCAGTACTCATCGGCCGTGATGCCGGTGTTGGACGAGACGCTGGTGTCGGTGATCCGGCCGCGGGCCACCCCGAACACGTGCGACTCGACCAGGCTTGCCACGCGCACCACGTCGACCTCGGTGAGGCCCGTCAGCCGGGTGGCTGAATAGATCGACTCCTGCACATCCAGCACGTGGGGGCCGAGCGGCATACGCCAGAGGTTGGCACGGATCAGCCACGGATAGGTCTGGTACATCGCCCAGGCCTCGCGGGCGTGGGCCTCGAGCTGCGACCGCCAGGGGAGGGTCGGGTCGGGGAGCGACCGTACGGCATACGCACGATCGATCATCAGCTCGAAAAGCTCGTCACGACCCGGAACGTACGTATACAGGCTCATGGCGCCGACGTCGAGATGGGCTGCGACATTGCGCATCGAGAGCTTGTCGACTCCCTCGGAGGCCGCCACAGACATGCCGGCCTCGATGACCTGGTCGAGGGTGAGCTTCTGCTTGGGCCCCCGGCCGGCCGGGGCGGGTGGATCCCACAGGAGCTCGATCATGTGGCGTCCCTCGGGCGTGCCCCAGGTCGAGGGTTCGCTCTCGGGAACGGGTTGTGAAACGTCTGCCACGGCAATCCTCCTCGAGCCACGTTCTTGTCACACCGTACACCGTATGATGTAATTGTAAGTATTCAGTACAACGTACGAAAAGGGACCCACATGATCCACACCGAACAGCTCACCCGGACCTTCGTGTCCGGGAAGGAGACCGTAGAGGCGGTCCGCGGAATCGACCTCGACGTCGCCGCGGGCGAGCTCGTCGCCTTCCTCGGCCCCAACGGCGCCGGCAAGTCGACGACGCTGCGCATGCTGACGAGCCTGCTGCCGCCGACCTCGGGCAACGCGACGGTGGCGGGCATCGACGTCACGGCGGACCCGGCCGGAGTGCGCAGCCGCATCGGCTACATCGGCCAGAAGGATGGGGCGGGCCACAACTACCGTGTCTGGGACGAGCTCCTCCTGCAGGGGCGCTTCTACGGACTCAGCAAGGATCGTGCCGCGACCCGGGCCGACGAGCTCCTCGGCTCGCTCGACCTCGAGGCCATGAAGCTGCGCAAGGTCAGCACGCTGTCCGGTGGCCAGAAGCGGCGCCTCGACATCGCCCTGGGTCTCATCCACGAACCTGCCCTGCTGTTTCTCGACGAGCCGTCGACCGGGATGGACCCGCAGAACCGGGCCAACCTGTGGGACCACATCCTGCGCCTGCGAGAGGAGTTCGGCACGACGATCGTGCTGACGACGCACTACCTCGAGGAGGCCGACACGATGGCCGAACGAGTCGTCGTGATCGACCACGGCAGGATCATCGCCGACGACACCGCCGATGCGCTGAAGGCCGAGCAAGCCGGCGACCGCATCTCACTCACGATCGATGCGGCCGATCTCCCGACGACCAGGGACGTGGTCGGGCGGACCGGCACCGAGGTCCAGGAGGCGCCGAACGCGGGAGGCGTCACGATCTCGTTCCGCGTCGATGCAGGGCCGGCGGCGCTGCCCGGCGTCCTGCACGCGCTCGGCGACAAGGGGGTTGCCGTGAGGGCGGCGACGCTCAAGCAACCCACTCTCGATGACGTATTCCTCAACCTCACCGGCCGCAGCCTTCGCGAAGGAGCAGAAGCATGACCACGATCATCGATTCAGCCGCCACCTCCGACCGCATCGCCCGACGATCGCTGCTCGGCGACATCAGGTCGGTGTGGATGCGCGAGACGCTCACGATCCTGCGGGACCCGTTCTCGCTGATCTTCTCCCTCATCCAGCCACTGGTGTTCCTGGGGCTGTTCGGCCCGCTTCTGTCAGGTGTCGCCGGTGAGGACGGGCTCGGTTTCGGCTCGACGCTGCAGTTCTTCCTGCCCGGTGTCGTGGTCATGATCACGATGTTCGGCACGTCGATGACCGGCGCCAACCTGCAGTTCGAGATCATGACCGGCGCGTTCGAGCGGATCCTCGC
Organism: Aeromicrobium sp.; assembly: GCF_037719875.1. Classification (GTDB taxonomy): domain Bacteria; phylum Actinomycetota; class Actinomycetes; order Propionibacteriales; family Nocardioidaceae; genus Aeromicrobium. The sequence continues at coordinate 45,733 of NZ_JBBJMJ010000002.1, forward strand.
GACGCCGCTTGCCCGTCCCGCCCTGCTGATCGGCCGGGCCCTGAAGGAGCTGACGCCGCTGGTCGTACAGGCGCTCATCATCACGCTGGTGGCGGTCCCGTTCGGGTTCGAGTTCTTCCCGGGGCACATCGTGGTCGGACTGTTGATCCTTGGCGTCTTCGGGGTCGGGGTCGGCGCGCTGTCGTACGCCTTGGCGATCGCGACCCGCAAGAACGAGTGGGCGTTCTGGGCGGTGCAGCAGTCGCTGCTGTTCCCGCTGCTGATCCTGTCGGGCATGATGCTGCCGCTGGAGACCGGACCCGAGTGGATGCAGGTGTTGTCGAAGTTCAACCCGTTGACCTACATCGTCGATGCCGAGCGGGTGCTGTTCTCCGGCACCTTTGATGACCGGGCGGTGCTGTTCGGGCTGATCGCGGCCGTCGTCACGGCGGCCGGAGGTCTGTGGGTCGGTGTCCGCACCGTCACCAAGAGCATCCTGTAGCGGGACCTCGCCAGTTCGGCGGTGACCTACCGACCTTTCAGCACCTCGGATAGGTCGCTGGTCCACCGCTCGATGCTGGTGGCGGGGCGGTGGGCCGCCGGACCTGGGGTCAGTCCGTGGCCCAGGCCGGGTCCCAGCCCTCGACCTCAACAGCGCCGCGGCTTGCCGGGCCGGTGTAGATCGCCGACGGGCGGATCAGGCGGCCCGTGCGCTTCTGCTCGAGGATGTGGGCGCTCCACCCCGCTGTGCGGGCCGAGGTGAACATCGCGGTGAACATGTGCGGCGGAACTTCGGCGTAGTCCAGGACGATCGCCGCCCAGAACTCCACATTGGTCTCGAGCACGCGGTCGGGACGACGCTCGCGGAGCTCCTTGAGGGCAGCCTCCTCCAGCGCGACTGCGACCTCGGCGCGCGGAGCGTTGAGCTCCTTGGCCGTACGTCGCAGGGTCCGTGCGCGGGGGTCCTCGGCGCGATAGACGCGGTGACCGAAGCCCATCAGGCGCTCGCCGCTGTCCAGGAGGCCCTTGACGTAGGCCGTGGCGTCGCCGGACTTCTCGACCTCTTCGATCATCGTGAGCACCCGGGCGGGGGCGCCGCCGTGCAGTGGGCCGGACATCGCGCCGACGGCTCCGGAGAGTGCGGCGGCGACATCGGCGCCGGTCGACGCGATGACGCGGGCCGTGAACGTCGAGGCGTTCATGCCGTGCTCAGCGGCCGAGACGAGGTAGGCGTCGATGGCCTTGGCGTGATCGGGGTTGACCTCGCCCCGCCAGCGCGTGAGCATACGGCCGATGATCGTGTCGTTCTTGTCGATCTCTGCCTGCGGCACCATCGGCTTGCTGACACCGCGAGCGGCCTGGGCGACATAGGAAAGGACCATGACCGCGGTGCGGGCAAGGTCCTCACGAGCCTGGGCGTCGTCGATGTCATAGAGCTGCTTGAGGCCCCAGGCAGGTGCCGTCAGCGCGATCGCGCTCTGTACGTCGGCACGGATGTCGCCGGAGTGCACCGGGATGGGGAACGGCTCGGCCGGCGGGAGCCCCGGCTCGTAGCAGCCATCGACGAGCAGCCCCCAGATCTTCTCGAACGGCACGCGGCCGACGAGGTCGTCGATGTCGACACCGCGATAGCGCAGCGCAGACCCTTCTTTGTCGGGTTCGGCGATCTCGCTCTCGAACGCAACGACGCCTTCAAGTCCGTGGTGCACTTCAGTCATACCGTGCATTCTGCCCTGCGCTACTACCGTTGAGTCATGGAGTCCCCTGATTTGGCCCGAATGCGAGCCGAGTACGCCCGGGACGGGCTCGAGGAGGCGGCTGCGGGTGACGATCCGCTGGCCCTGTTCGGACGATGGCTGGGTGAGGCGATCGACGCGGGTCTGCACGAGCCGAACGCGATGGCGCTCGCGACCGCGACGCCCGACGGCCGGCCGTCGTCGCGCATCGTCCTGCTGAAGGGCCTCGACGACCGGGGCCTCACCTTCTTCACCGGCTACGAGTCGCGCAAGGGCGCCGAGCTGGCGGCCAATCCGCGGGCTGCGGCAACGATGCTGTGGCATCCGCTGCAGCGTCAGGTCCGTGTCGAGGGGCCGGTGGCCAGGATCGATGAGGCCGAGTCCGACGCGTATTTCCAGTCCCGTCCTCGCGGTTCTCAGATCGGCGCTGTCGCCTCCCCCCAGTCCCGACGGATCGCCAGCCGCGAGGTGCTCGAGGAGCGGGTCATCGAGGTCGAGCAGATCTTCGCGGGCCATGACGTGCTACGACCGCCGATCTGGGGTGGCTACCGGATCGCGCTCGAGCAGGTCGAGTTCTGGCAGGGCCGTGAGAGCAGGCTGCACGATCGGCTGAGATACCTACGCCAGGGCGATGGCTGGCGTCGCGATCGCCTCGCGCCGTGACGGGACACCCTGTCAGGTCGTGCGCGGGGCGTAGATCTCGGCGAAGACCCGACACTCACTGCCCGTGTCGTGCATAAATGGATTCGGTTGCGGCCTTGCTCTGTCGCCACCAGTGCTCGTTGGCGCGGTACCACTCGACGGTGTCCGCCAGGCCCGAGGTGAAGTCGGCGAGCTCTGGCGCCCAGCCCAGCTCGGCCCTCAGCTTGCCCGAGTCGATCGCATAGCGGCGATCGTGGCCGGCCCGGTCGGTGACGTGATCGAAGTCGTAGGGCTCGCGGCCGAAGAGTGCCAGAAGCTGCGCGACGACCTCACGGTTGCCCAGCTCACCGGCGGCGCCGATCAGGTATGTCTCACCGATCGCACCCCGCTCGAGGATCGTCAGGACGGCTCGGCTGTGGTCATCGACGTGGATCCAGTCCCGCACGTTGAGCCCGTCGCCGTAGACCCGAGGCCGCAGGCCGTCGATCAGCTGGGTGATCTGTCGTGGGATGAACTTCTCGACGTGTTGATAGGGACCGTAGTTGTTCGAGCAGTTGCTGATCGTCGCACGTACGCCGAAGGAGCGGACCCATGCTGCGACGAGGAGGTCCGACCCGGCCTTGGTCGCGGAATAGGGGCTCGAGGGGTTGTAGGGGGTCGATTCGGTGAACCGTGCAGGGTCATCGAGGTCGAGATCGCCGTAGACCTCATCTGTCGAGATGTGGTGGAAGCGCACATCGTGCCGGCGGGCGGCCTCGAGCATGGTGAACGTGCCGACGAGGTTGGTCTGCACGAACGTGCTGGGGTCGGCGAGCGAGTTGTCGTTGTGTGACTCCGCGGCAAAGTGGACGACTGCGTCATGTGAGCCGACCAGGCCGTCGACGAGCGCGGCATCGGCGATGTCACCGACCACGAGGCGGCAGCGTTCTTCGGGCAGGCCGTCGAGGCTCTCCCGGCTTGCGGCATAGGTCAGCTTGTCGAGGACCGTGACGTCGAGATCGGTCGATGCGATGAGGTGACGGACGAAGTTGGAGCCGATGAAGCCGGCGCCCCCGGTCACCAGGACGTTTCGCATGTGGCCACAGTAGTGGCCCGGTTCGCTGCCTCGGCGAAAGGAAGGGCTGGGCCTGCTCGACGACCGTTGAGCTGTCCCATGACTGCATACCTGCTGTTCACGCGGCATCCACCTCGACGCAGGGATCGCGTCATGCCACCGCGTCACGCTGGAGGCATGACGGCAACCGCGCTGACTCTCGCCCTGGGCTTCTGCCTCGCCTTCGCCGAATCCGGCCTGGGGTTCGGCATGGTGGTGCCCGGGGAGACCGCCGTCGTCGTGCTCGCCGCGACGATGGGCTCGCCGGTCGAGATGGTCATGCTCGGTGTCGCGGTGATGATCGGCGCGTGCCTCGGTGATCACGTGGGCTATCTGCTCGGTCGTCGATACGGAGATGCCCTGCGCGAGACCAAGATGGTCAGGCGCCTCGGCGTACGCCACTACGACCGCGCGACCGACCTGCTCCGCCGTCGCGGAGGCGTCGCGGTGTTCGCGACGCGGCTCGTCCCGATCGTGCGCACCCTCACACCGGCTGCGGCCGGTGCCTCAGGACTGGAATATCGCCGGTTCGGACCGCCATCGCTCGCGGGATCGGCGACATGGGCAGCGGCATACGTCGGTGGCGGTTCCACCGTCGGTGCACTCGCGGCGATGACGTCCGACATCTTCGGGCGCGCTTCGTGGCTGTTGCTGGTGCTGCTCGCACTGGCCGTGATCCCGGTGCTGATCATTCGCACCGTCGTGGGCGTTCGTCCGGTGTCTGCCGCACCGGACGTGGCGTCCCTCGAGCTTGCCGCCCGGCGGTCGAGGTTCTCACCGCTGGTCGGCGACCTCCAGCCCTGACCTCGGCCGGCCCGATGAGGGCGGCCATCGACTCCGGCTGGTGCGGCACGGTGACATGATCGACCGGTGAGCTTCCTGGCCCGTGCGGGACGCGTCGTCACCGACGTCCGGCCCCTGCGGGAGTCACCTGCGTACCGCCGGCTCTGGTTCGGTCAGACGATCTCGCAGTTCGGTCAGCAGATGACCGTCATCGCCATCGCATTCCAGGTCTACGACCTCACACAGTCATCGTTCAAGGTCGGGCTCGTGGGGCTGTGTGGCCTGGTTCCCCTGGTGCTCGGCGGGCTCTATGGTGGTGCGCTCGTCGACGCGTTCGACAGACGCCTCGTGGCGCTGTGGTCGGCAGTCGGCCTGTGGATCTGTTCCGGCGTCCTGGTTGCACAGGCATATGCGGAGATCGACTCGGTCGGCCTCCTGTATGTCCTCGTGGGCCTGCAGGCGGTGTTCTTCGCGGTCAACAACCCGGCTCGATCTGCGATGCTGCCCCGTCTTCTGCCGGCCGAGCAGCTGCCCGCGGCCAATGCGCTCGGGATGGCTTCGTTCAACCTCGGCTTCACGGTCGGCCCGTTGCTCGGCGGGGTGATCATCGGGTGGCGCGGTGTCGACGTCGCCTACACCCTGGATGCGCTCACATTCGGAGCCGCCTTCTACTCGCTGATCCGCTTGCCGCCCATGCCTCCGGCCCACACCGGTCGACAGGCGCCCGGGCTGCGCTCAGTCGTCGAGGGCCTGCGATTCCTGGCGGCGGCACCCAATCTGCGCATGACGTTCATCGTCGACCTGTGTGCGATGGTCTTCGCCCAGCCCCGGGCGCTGTTCCCGGCCCTGGCGATCACGGTCTACGCCGGCTCGGCCTCGACGCTCGGCCTGCTGCAGGCGGCGCCGGCGATTGGCTCGCTGATCGCGTTCTCGGTCTCCGGCTCGATCGGCCGGGTGCGACGGCAAGGCGTCGCGATCGTCGTTGCCATCGCGGTCTACGGGGCGGCGGTCGCCGCGACCGGATTCTCCGCCATCGGGTTGCCGGGTGTCCTGTGGCTCGGCGTCACCTGCCTCGCGCTGTCGGGCGCTGCGGACATGGTCAGCGCGTCATACCGCTCGACGATCCTGCAGACCGCCGCTCCTGATGAGCTGCGCGGACGACTTCAGGGCGTGTTCATCGTCGTCGTCGCCGGCGGGCCGCGCCTCGGCGACTTCCTGATCGGCTCGATCGCGGCAGCAACCAACGAGGAATGGGCCATGATCATCGGGGGAGCGCTGTGCCTCGCCGGCCTGGCGACCGCCGTGATCCTGCAACGCAGGTTCCTCGCGTACGACGCCAGGGACCCTGAGCCCTAGGCCCCGGTTCAGGGTGAGGTCGGCAGGTCGACCTGGATCCAGGTCTGCTCGGACCGCCCCAGCAGCTCGCCGTCTGCTGCGTAGAGCGCGGTGCCGGTCCAGAACTTGCGCCCCTCCTGCGCGTGCAGGTCGCCGACCGCGATGCAGGGCTCGCCGGCGAGCGGCCGCCGCAGGAGCTCGGCGGTCATGCGGCCCAGCACCATCGTGCGCTTGCTGAAGTCGGCTGCCCAGCCGCCGGGGCAGTCCAGCGATGCCCAGGCCACGCAGGCGCCGATCGTCCCGTCGGGACCGGCGAATGCCTCGTGCGGTGTCCACGGCGCCGCAGTCAGCCCGGGGTTCGCCGGGTCGATGGGCCCGGCGAACAGTCGCAGCCCGTCGCCCTCGCCGCGAGCCGTGCCGCACGTGAAGCAGTGATCGAAGGGGTGGTGCGTGAAGCCGGGATAGTTGGCCAGGCCTGCGGCGGCCTCCTCCGCGGAGGGACCGGCCGGGACCTCGCGGTCGAACGCACCCGGCGATGCACTGCCGATGATGGCGCCGCCGGCGGTCAGCAGTCTGACATCGGGGCCGTCGCGCTCCCAGCTGAGCGGTACGTCGAGCGGCGGCGGAATTCGCAATGTCGAGGTGACCGGGCCGTCGCCGGTGACTTCCTGGGCGAGCAGACCCGCGACATAACCGCCGTTGCCCGAGTGGAGGGGCCCGTTGAACTGGGCAGGAATCGTGACCACGGGATCAACCTATCTACTTGATCGCGTCATACCTGCGAAGCGACTCCCTTCGCTCCTCGGCGTGATCCACGATCGGCGCCGGGTAGCCGGCCGGCGGCTGCTCCAGCGTCCACGGCTCGTGGATGTGCTTGGCGTCGACATCGGCGAGCTCGGGGACCCACCGGCGTACGTACTGGCCGTCGGGGTCGAACTTCTTGCCCTGCGTCATCGGGTTGAAGATCCGGAAGTATGGCGAGGCGTCTGTGCCCGATCCGGCGACCCATTGCCAGCCATGCTGGTTGGATGCGAGATCCGCATCGACGAGCAGGTCCAAGAAGTGCCGTGCTCCGTGTTGCCACTCGATGTGCAGGTCCTTGACCAGGAAGCTGGCGACGATCATACGGACGCGGTTGTGGATCCAGCCCTCACCCATCAGCTGTCGCATCCCGGCATCGACGACCGGGATGCCGGTACTCCCGGCCTTCCACGCCTCGAGCGCTTCCCCGGGTTCGTCGTACTCCATCTGCTCGAACGCGGTGTTGTAGTAGCCGAACGCCGAGTCCGGGCGTTGGTGCAGCACGTCGGCATAGAACTCGCGGAACGCCAGCTCACGGGCGTAGGCCTCTGCGCCTCGCGAGCGCAGCGGGGCCAGGTCGGCGAGCAGCGTACGCGGATGGATCGTGCCCCACTTGAGGTGCACCGACATGCGCGAGGTCCGGTCGGGACCGGGCAGGTCGCGGGTCTCGGCATAGTCGGCGACGTCGTCGGCAAGGAAGCTCTGCCAACGCTCGAGCGCTGCGTCCTCACCGAGCGGTGGCAGGGTGAGGCCGTGGGGGATCGCGGCTGCCGGGATGCGGTGCGTGCGGCCATCGGGGCGCAGCCACGGGATGTCGCCGACCTCGGGCGCCGGGCCGCGCCAGCCGTGCTCCTTCCATCCATTGAAGAACGGCGTGAAGACCCGGTAACCGGTGCCGTCGTCCTTCGTGACCCGGCCGGGTGCCACGGCGTAGGGGGAGCCGGTGCGCACCAGTGCGATGTCGTGCTTCGCCAGCGCCGTCTCGACCCGGGCGTCCCGCCGGGCTCCGTACGGTGCGAAGTCGGCCGCGATGTGGACGCTCGAGGCGCCGGCTTGACGGGCGACACGAACGACCTCCTCGACGGGGTCACCGTGCACGACGTGCAGGCTACCGATCCGGTCCGCGAAGTCCTGGAGCAGGCGCGAGAGATAGGCCGTGCGCGTCGACGCCCCCGAACCCCACAGCCGATCGTCGAGCACGAACAGCGGCACGACACCGTCGGGCCCCGCGTCACGGGCGTCGTGGATCGCCGGATTGTCACCCAGTCGGACGTCGCGCCGGAACCACATCACCGAAGTCGTCACGCCTCCTATTGTCAGGTGCGAACGGCGTTGGTGCAGGGCGTGGAACAATGGCTGGGTGAGCGACCTGATCGACACCACCGAGATGTACCTCCGCACGGTCTACGAGCTGGAAGAGGAGGGCATCATCCCGTTGCGCGCGCGCATCGCCGAGCGCCTCCACCAGAGCGGACCGACGGTCAGCCAGACGGTCGCCCGGATGGAGCGTGACGGTCTCCTGACGGTCGAGGGGGACCGCCATCTCGAGCTCTCGCCCAAGGGTCGTCAGCTCGCGACTCGCGTGATGCGCAAGCACCGTCTCGCGGAGCGCCTGCTGACCGACATCATCGGGCTCGAGATCGAATTCGTCCACGAGGAAGCCTGCCGCTGGGAGCACGTCATGTCCGAGCAGGTCGAGCGCCGGCTCGTGGAGCTGCTCGAGCACCCGACCGAGTCCCCTTACGGCAACCCGATCCCGGGCCTGGCCGAGCTGGGCCAGCTGGGCGGCGACGCTGACTTCCTCGAGGGGGTGCTGCCGATGACCAAGGCTGTGAGCGGTGCGATCGAGCCGATCCGCCTCGTCGTCCGGCGCATCAGCGAGCCCCTGCAGACCGACACCGAGGTCATGTCGGTCCTGCGTCGCGTCGGGGTGCTGCCAGGCAACGACGTGCTGGTGTCGCAGGGGCATGATGGGGTGATCGTCGCGCGTCAGGGTGAGACCGCCGAGATCGACGCCGAGGCCGCCGTCCACATCTTCGTCTCCTCCTGACCCGGGGTTACTTCTTCTTCGGGGGTAGGGGAATGAAGCCGCTGGTACGCCGGACGTACTCGTCGTAGCCGGGCTTGCTCTTCTTCATGCCCTTCTCGTTGAGCGCGGCGCCGGTGACCTTGGTGAGGAACACCGTCATCGCGATCGGGCCGATCACGGTGGCAAGGCCCGCCCACGAGCCGGCGACAACGATCCAGATCCCGGTCCAGACGCAGGCGTCACCGAAGTAGTTGGGGTGGCGCGTGTAGCGCCACAGACCCTGGTCCATGAGCTTGCCCTTGTTGGACGGGTCGCGCTTGAACGCCGCGAGCTGCGCGTCGCCGACGGTCTCGAAGAACACGCCGATGGCCCACACGACGAGTCCCACGGCCAGCAACGGAGTGCAGATGTCGTGATTGTTGGCGCCGACCATGATGGGGGTCGCGACGAGCCACATCGCGACACCCTGGGGCAGGAACACCCGCATGAGGGCAACCCGGGTGAACGAGCGCCCGTCGGCGTCCGCGAGCTCCTGATAACGGGGGTCCTCGGCCTGTCCGGAGTTGCGCCGGTGCAGGTGCCACGCGAGGCGTACGCCCCAGATCGTGACCATCGTGAGCAGGATCCAACGGAGCGCCGGGTCGCCGTCGCCGCCTGAGGAGACCAGGGCGGTCTCGGCGGCGACGAGCACGAAGCCCAGCCCCCACATCGTGTCGACGACGGTGAGCTTCTTCTGGTGTTGCGCGATCGCCAGGCCGACGGCCATGAAGGCGACAACCACACCGAGGCCGGCGGCGAGGCTCGTGACCGACTGTGACAGGTCGTTGGGGATCATGCGATGACTATGTCAGCCAGTCGAGCGGGGAGGTCGGCATGCTGCTGACACCTCGCGCGCTTGGCTTGACCGACAGGATCTGGTCGACGCCCATCCGGTTCTCCTCGAAGGCCAGCGAGCCGCCGACGAGGTAGAGCCGCCACACCCGGGCGTTCTCCTCGCCGATCAGCTTGACCGCCGCGTCCCAGTTGTCCTCGAGCTTGGCTGCCCAGCCGGCGACCGTCTGCGGGTAGTGCTCCCGCATCGCCTGCACATCGCGGATCTCCAGCCCGGAATCGGCGATCAGGCCGATCGTCTTGGCCAGTGGCTTCATGTGCATGTCCGGAGCGATGTATGTCTCGATGAACGGACCGCCACCGGGGCTGTCGCCGGGCGCGTCGTTGCTCCGCGACATCTGCTGGATCAGTGCGCGCCCGCCGGGCCTGAGGTATCGGTGGATCGAGTCGACGAACACAACATATTCGGCGTCTCCGACGTGCTCGCCCATCTCGACCGAGGCGATCGCGTCGATCTCGTTGTCGCGCACCCCTGACGCCTCGAGGTCGCGGAAGTGTCGCAGGCTGACCTCGACCCTGCCCTTGAGCCCGCGCTCGGCGGCTTTGCCCATGACATAGTCGCGTTGCTCGACCGACAGGGTCACCCCCGTCACGTGGACGCCGTAGTGCTCCGCGGCGAACAGGGTCAGCGATCCCCAGCCCGAGCCGATGTCGACCATCCGCATACCGGGCTGCAGGCCGAGCTTCTTGCAGATCAGGTGCAGCTTGGCGGTCTGTGCCTCCTCGAGGGTCATCTCGGGGGTGACGTGGAAGCCGCTCGAATAGGCCATGTTGGGGTCGAGGATCAGCTCGTAGAAATCGTTCGACAGGTCGTAGTGGTGCGATATCGCGGCCTGGTCCCGCTCCTTGCTGTGCAGCTCGCCGGTCAGGTTGGACTCGGCGGCCGGGGCCGGGGGGCGTCGACCGATCGCGCCGAGGCGGATGGCCAGCGCTGCACCCTTGAGGACTTGCTTCGGCCCGATCTTCGGCCGGCCGGCCGAATCGTCTGCGATGCGGGCGTTGCGCACGGCGTCCCACATGGCCCGCAGCCCGTCGCCGAGGTCGCCCTCGATGTCGAGGTCGCCCTGGACGTACGCTCGCGCGACGCCGAGCTCGCCCGGCTTCCAGATGATGTGCCGCAGCGCGCGCTTGTTGCGGATCACCACGACCGGTGCGCCGGGCACGCCGGCCTCGCTGCCGTCCCAGGCGCGCAGGCGGATCGGGAGGGTCAGACCAAGGGTCTCCTCGGCAAGCCGGAGAAGTGAGGATGCGGTGTTCACCCGAACAAGTCAACCGTGGTCGGCCGGGTCGCGCCAGCCCAAATTGCTGTCTGCTGGCAGACTTGGTCCATGAGTGCCGGAGCCACGTTGAAGAGCTGGTTCCAGCGCACTGGCAGGGAGATCCTCGGCTGGATCCTCATACCTCTCGGACTGGTCCTCATGCCGCTCCCGGGACCGGGCCTGCTGATCGTCGTGGCGGGTGTCGCGCTCCTGTCCCGCCACTACGTGTGGGCGCAGAAGCTGCTCGGCCCGCTGGAGCGCAGGGCGATCGAGGCAGCCAAGTACGGCGTCGCGACGTGGCCTCGGATCCTGCTCGGATTCCTGGGTGGCCTGTGGCTGGTGTCCCTGGGTGTCGTGTGGTGGATCAGCCCCGAGATCCCGGAGTTTGAGGTGCTGAGTGTCGGGTTCGGTCCACAGCTCCCGGCGCACGGATGGGCGACCGCGCTCGGCCTGTGGGCCTCAGCGGCTGCCGCTTGGGGACTGCTGGTCTACAGCGTGATCCGCTGGCACGAGCCCAAGCCGCGCTCCCACTCCGATGTGTAGCGAGCCATGACCCGACTCGGCACTCGATTCCCCACCGCGGATCTCCCGTTCATAGGACTGGGCACGTCCCCGACCCCGGTGCGCCGCCTCGACCGGCTCGGTCTGGACGCCGAGGTCTGGCTCAAGGACGAGAGCGTGTTCGGCGACGGCGGGTGGGGTGGGAACAAGGTCCGCAAGCTGGAGTGGATCATCCCGGAGGCGCACCGCCGCGGCAAGGACACGTTGTTCACGGTCGGCGGCATCGGTACGCACTGGGGCCTGGCGGCCGCGCTCTATGGCACCGAGCACGGCCTGCAGGTCGTGCTCGGCCTCGTCGACCAGCCCATCGACGACCACGTGCGGGATCAGCTCCGCAGGCTCGACGCCTCCGGTGCGGTGATCCACCGCCATCGGTCGGTGCGCCGGCTCAAGCTGGCTGCGCCGTGGATCCTTGCGCGGCACTCGTCGCATGGACGCCTGCCCTACTATCTGCCCGCAGGTGGCTCATCGCCCGTCGGGAGCCTCGGCTATGTCGAGACTGCGCTGGAGATCGCCGAGCAGGTCGAGAGCGGAGCAATGCCGGAGCCCGCGACGATCGTGACGGCTGTCGGCTCCGGTGGCACAGCAGCCGGTCTCGCGCTCGGCCTGCGGCTGGCGGGCCTTCGGACACGGGTCCTGGGCGTCGTCGTCAACGACTCGTTCCGTCTTGATGCCGTGACGGTCAGCCGGTTGGCCAACCGGACGGCCGAGCTACTGCGCACCCGTGGGGCAGACGTGTCCATCGAGCTCGGGCCGGACGACCTCGTCGCGAGCGACAGGTGGATGGGTGAGACGTACGGTGCTTCGACTCCAGCTGGTGTCGAGGCACTTCAGCTGGCCGGGCGGACCGAAGGCCTTGAGCTTGAGCCCGTCTACACGGCAAAGGCGCTGGGGGCGATCCGCGAGCTTGGATCCGAGCTCGCCGGACCCGTGCTGTTCCTCCAGACCCACGGGCCGCGGGCGATGGCGTAACTCTGCCAGCCCGGGCGCGTTGGTCACAGGGGACGAGCGAGAGGTGACCACGTGCGCATGCTGGCCGGACGCATCATCACGACGGCGATTCTCGCCGCAACCCTGACAGCGGCCACCGCGTCGACCGCCAACGCTTCGGACGATCCGCTGTCCGGCATCGACGCCACGCTTCTGGCGACAGCCGACAGGATCCTCGCCTCGGCGACACCAGGCAGCCCGCTCAAGGTCGTCACGACGACCCGCACCTCGGGGGCGCCGAAGATCACCTCGGTCGTCGCCGCGAGCCGGTCCAGTGCGCTCGACCTGATCCTCGAAGGGCTCTCGAAGCCGTCCACGATCGGCGTCGACCTGGCACATTCGGTGACGATCGACGCCACGAACGACACCCTTCGCTCCTCCCAGTGGGCGCTGAACCGCTTCCGCGCCGAGTCGGTGTGGCAGACGTCGACCGGACGCGGAGTCCTCGTGGCAGTCGTCGACACCGGGGTGAGTGCCAGCCACCCCGATCTCAGCGGGCGCGTGCTCCGGGGCCGCGACTTCGTGGGGGCTTCGAGCTCGGGCAAGGACTACAACGGTCACGGCACGCACGTGGCCGGCGTCATCGCGGCGATTGCCAACAACGGTCGCGGCATCGCCGGGCTGGCCCGGTCGTCCCGCATCCTGCCGGTACGTGTGCTGAACTCCGCCGGTTCCGGCGACTCCGCGGGGGTGGCCCGGGGCATCGTCTGGGCGGTCGACAACGGGGCCAAGGTCATCAACCTCTCGCTCTCCTCGAATCGGGCCGACTCAGCCGGACGAGCCGCCGTCGCGTATGCCGTGTCGAAGAACGTCGTGGTGGTCGCTGCGGCCGGCAACGACGGGTGTGGCCTGTTCGGGTCTCCCAGGGCCTACCCCGCGGCATACGACGGTGTGCTCGGTGTCGGGGCCATCGCCTCCAACGGGTCGACCGCGTCCTACTCCAGCTGCGGGACATGGGTCGACGTCGTGGCGCCCGGCTCCGGGATCGTCTCGACGATGCTCGCGCGCCCGCATTCCTCGCTGGGCTGTCGACCCAACTATTGCGTGCTCTCCGGGACCTCGATGGCATCGCCCCACGCGGCGGCCACGGCTGCGCTGGAGATCGCCCGTCGCGGCTCGAGGTACAACCAGGCGACGGTTCGCTCGCTGATCCGGTCGACCGCCGACGACGTGGGTGCGGCGGGCTACGACACCAGGACCGGCACCGGAGTGATCAATCCGCGCCGTCTCCTCGCCCCCCGGTGACCTCAGCGGTTCTGAAGCTTGGTGATGGTCCGACCTTTGAGATCCATCGTCCAGTAGCCCGACTCGCCGGCCGCATTGCTCACATAGACCGACATGACTGACCGACCTTTCCGTCGATCGAAGATGACGTAGCGAGAGGTGACATCGGCGACCTTGAGCTGCGTGGGCGCCTGGCCGATGGTGCTGGTCAGCGCGGCCAGGTCGACATCGCGTAGGTCAGCCGGCGCGGAACCCGCTGCTCGAGGGCTCTCGACCGAGCTGTTCGGGAAGCTCCCGTTGTAGTACAAGCGTCGAGAGTGGCGGGGGTCTCCGGATATGGGGACCTCGATCGAGGCATAGTCCGGATAGATCACGGCGCTGAGATATCGGGTGCTGCCGAGCTCCTCACGCATGTCGTTGCGGAGCGCAGTGAACCCCTCGGCTGTCAGGAGCCGAGGATCGGCGGCAGCGGTGGTGGTGGGCGGGTCCACGCCGGGCAGCTCCGGCGTCGATGGGCCGCCGTCCGAGAGGGCGCCGAGCCACGGGATGGCAACGGCCACGCAGGCCGCGAGCGCCAGCCCGATCAACATGATGACGATCCGGCGGGTCCCGAGCCCGACGGTGAAACGACGAATCGATCCGCCGAGCAGCGGGCTGTTCAACCGCTCGACCACGACGGCCCCGAAGGTCCGGTTGGCGCGGTCCTGGCCTGTCGCCGGGGCGCGGCCATGATCGGCCACCAGGACCGACAGGTCCGACAGGGTCTGCGCGTTCGCGATCGCTGCCCTGCGCCGGGCGAGCTCGCTGGCATCGATTCGACCGGCGGAGTGGAGCGCCTCCAGCTCGGCGAGCGCTCCGCGTCGATCGGCATTCGTCGCAGGTACGGCTTCCATGCAGCGCAGCGTAGCCACGGCATGACCCCGCCGGGTCGAAATCGGTCAAGCGAGGTCTGGCAGGACCGGTCCGCATGCCACAGGATGGCCGTATGAATCAGCAGCAGTGTGACGTCGTGGTCGTGGGTCTCGGTCCGGGCGGGGAGGCCCTCGTCGCCCGCCTCACGGCGGCCGGCCTGGATGTCGTCGCGGTCGAGGCCGAGCTGGTCGGCGGTGAGTGTCCCTATTGGGGCTGTATCCCGTCCAAGATGCTGATCCGCTCCGCCAATCTCCTCGCCGAGTCGCGCCGGGTCGAGTCGCTCGCTGGTGGTGCCTCGATCGTGCCCGACTTCTCGATCGTGGCCAGGCGCATTCGCGAGGAGGCGACCGACAACTGGGACGACCAGGTGGCGGCCGACCGGATCACGGCCAGCGGTGCGACCTTCGTGCGCGGTCACGGCCGCCTCACCGGCGAACGTGCGGTCGAAGTGACCCGCCCGGGGGACTCCGGGCAACCGGCGAAGTTCGTCGCGGCGAAGGGGGTCGTGCTCAACACCGGCACCACGGCGTCGGTGCCGCCGATCCCGGGTCTGGCCGACGCACCGTACTGGACCAACCGCGATGTTCTCAAGGCCGAGCGGGCGCCCGCTTCGATGATCGTGATCGGCGGTGGAGCGATCGGCCTGGAGCTGGCGCAGGCGTTCTCCCGGTTCGACACCGAGGTGACGGTCCTCGAGGTCGGACCGCGCATCCTCGCACCTGAGGAGCCGGAGTCCTCTGAGCTGTTGGCTGGTGTCTTCGAGGCCGAAGGCATCGATGTGCACGCCGGCATCACGATCGACCGCGTCGAGCACGATGGTTCGCGCTTCACCGTGAGCTGCGGTGACTCGACATTCGACGCCGAGCGGCTGCTCGTGGCCGCCGGGCGCAGGTCTCGACTCGACGACATCGGCCTGGAGACCGTCGGGGTGGAGGTGGAGCGATTCCTGACCGTCCAGGACGACATGCGCGTCAAGGACGGCCTGTGGGCGATCGGCGACATCGCGGGTCGTGGCGCGTTCACGCACCTCTCGATGTACCACGCCGAGCGCGCCGCGCGGTCGATCCTCGGCGAGCCCCTTGAGGACTATGACGACAGCTTCCCGCGGGTGACGTTCACCGATCCCGAGGTCGGGGGTGTCGGCATCACCGAGGCCCAGGCGCGCGAGCGCGGTCTCAACGTGCGGGTCGGACTGACCGACATCGCGGCGAGCAGCCGGGGCTGGCTGCACGGCGCCGGCAACCAGGGCCTGATCAAGATCGTTGTCGACGAGGACCGGGGAGTCATCGTCGGTGCGACCAGCGCAGGTCCGATGGGCGGGGAGACCCTTGCCGGCCTGGCGTTCGCCGTCCGCGCCGAGATCCCGGTCGCGACGCTCAGGAACACGGTCTATGCCTATCCGACGTTCTGGCGGGCCATCGAGTCGGCTCTCTGAGACGCATCACGACGCGGCCTCGCCGATGGCTCGGCCACGGGCGTCGGGCAGAATGAAGATGTGCGGATCACGGTGTTGTCGGGTGGGGTCGGGGGCGCCAGATTCCTGTCCGGACTGCTCGCTGCGATCGGGGCCGACGACGAGGTCACGGTCATCGGCAACACTGCGGACGACATCTGGTTGTTCGGCCTGAGAGTCTGCCCTGACCTCGACACCGTGATGTACACCCTCGGCGGCGGGATCGACCCGGAACGCAGGTGGGGTCGGACCGACGAGACGTGGAACGCCAAGGATGAGCTCACGGCCTACGGCGTCGCCAACACCTGGTTCGGGCTCGGCGACCGCGACCTCGCGACCCACATCCTTCGGACCCAGCTGCTGCATCAGGGCGCCGGACTGGCTGACGTCACTGAGCGCCTGTGCGAGCGTTGGAACCCGGGTGTACGCCTCCTGCCGATGACCGAGGACGAGGTGGAGACCCACATCGCCATCGATGGCGAGGACGGGGTCGACGTGATCCATTTCCAGGAGTACTGGATCCGGCTCGGGGCCAAGGTCCCGGTGCGGGGGCTGACTTTCCAGGGTGCGGATGGCGCGAAGGCTGGCCCCGGCGTGGTCGAGGCGATCCTCGACGCCGACCGGGTCATCCTGCCGCCGTCCAACCCCATCGTGTCGATCGGCGCGATCCTGTCGGTCGATGAGATCGCCGCCGCCGTGCGCACGACGGACGCGCCCGTCGTCGGTGTCTCGCCCATCATCGGCAGAGCAGCGGTGCGTGGCATGGCCGACCAGCTCCTGACGGGTCTCGGGATCGAGATCAGCGCTGCCGGGGTCGCCAGCCATCTCGGACCTCGCAGGGCCGGGGGAGTGCTTGACGGTTGGCTCGTCGACAGCTCGGATGCTGACTCGGTCGCGGCGATCGAGGACGCCGGGATCACGTCGCGTGCTGTCCCGCTCTACATGACCGATGACGACACCACGGCACAACTTGCCCGGGACACGCTCGACCTCGCCACGACGATCGCCGGAGGCTGAGATGGGTCTTCAGGTGTGGTCCCTGCAGGGGATCGGCGAGATCAACCCCGGCGACGATCTCGCCACGATCATCGTTGAGCACCTCACCGAGCCGCTCGTCGACGGGGATGTCGTTGTGGTGACCAGCAAGGTCGTCAGCAAGGCGGCCGGGCTGGCGACCACCGGCGATCGCGTCTCGCTGCTCGATGCCGAGACCGACCGGGTGGTGGCCAGACGCGGCGAGACCAGCATCGTCCGCACGCACGCCGGCCTGACCCTCGCCGCGGCGGGCATCGATGCCTCCAACCTGGCTGCCGGCACGGTCATCCCGTTGCCGCCGGACCCCGATGGGTCGGCCCGGGACCTGCGTTCGCGGTTGGAGGCACTGACCGGCGTACGTCTGGCCGTGCTGATCACCGACACCGCCGGCCGGGCCTGGCGGATCGGGCAGACCGACATCGCGATCGGGTCCGCCGGAATCGCGCCCTACCTGTCGTTCGACGGGGTCGAGGATGCGTATGGCAATGTCCTCGCGGTCACCGCACCGGCCGTCGCGGATGAGATCGCGGGCGCGGCCGACCTCGTGGCGGGCAAGCTCGACGGCCAGCCCGTTGTCGTCGTGCGTGGCCTGCCGATCGAGTGGTTCGATGCCCATGACGGCGGCGCGTCGGCGTTGATCCGCGACGATGACAGCGATCTGTTCGGTCTCGGGGCGCGGGAAGCCGTCCTCGCCGCGACAGCGCGCGGAGGGATGCCGCGGGGCTTCCCGTCGGCGGAGGCGGGCGACGACCTGATTGCCCTGGCCCGCGCTGGCGCGGACCTGTCCCTGGCTGATGTCTCGGTCGGGGCTGACGGTGCGCTCGACGTACGCGCACTGGGGGTCAGCGGTGCGCCAGAGGCATACGTCGAGGCGGGCGCGCTCGCCGAGCGGCTCCGCATCCTGGCACGCGCACTGCGTCAGGACGTGGTGATCGCGGTCGTGACCGACTAGAGCCAGCTAGAAGGTCGCGACGAAGCGTTGGGCCTGGGCGTCTTCGGCGGTCAGGTGGACGAAGGTGCGGAGGGTGTTGGGGCCGAGGCCCAGCCGGTGCGCCTGGATCAGATCCGCGAAGACGTCGACATCGCGGCGCAGCACAGGGTCGGCGTCGGTGATCTCGAAGGCCCGGTAGGAGCGATGCCGCTCGGCCGAGTCGGGGCCGTATCCAGCGTGCATCTGGCCGGGTGTCCTGCTGGTGAGGATCGTGGTGCCGTCGCCGCCTGCGTCCGCCACGAAGGCGAGGGGATGGCCCGCGACCTCGCGGAGGAGGGCGCTGAGCGCCCGGGAGGTGAGGGCGGGCAGATCGGAGGGGATGACGGCGACCGGTGCGTGTGGACGGCGCTCGGCGGCCCAGGCAATGCCGTGGCGGATGGCCGAGCCGAGGGTGTCGAGCGGCCGGTCCGTCGGCTCCTGGATGACGTGCGCACCGGCGCACCGGACATACTTCACGACGAGATCGCCTCGCGTGACGACCACGACCTCCTGCACGTCGGGACAGTGGAGCACGGCTTCGAGGGTGTCACGGGCGAAGGCTCCGGCTAGGGCCCGGCGGGCGTGGGGTTCGACGTGCAGACGGGACTTGGCGCGATCCCACGGCTTCATCGGCATGATGACGGTGAAACCCGTGCCCAGGGCGGATGCCTCGACCATCATGTCGTCACACCGCAGCCGGCTGAGCCGCGACGCGGCCATAGGTTGTCGTGCGCTGGACGGCCGGTCGGTCCACCGCGGCGGCCATCTGCTCGAGCTCCTCGATCGACTTGCGGGAGCCGTTGGTCGAGCCGGCCATGCGACTGATCGTCTCCTCCATCAGCGTGCCGCCGAGGTCGTTGACCCCACCCTGGAGCACCTGGGTGCAGGTCGCGGGTCCGAGCTTGACCCACGAGCACTGGATGTTGTCGATCAGGCCATGGAGCATGATGCGGGCCATCGCGTGCACCGCGCGGTTGTCCCGCACCGACGGCCCGGGGCGCGCGACGCCGGCGAGGTAGATCGGTGAGGACTGGTGCACGAACGGCAGTGGCACGAACTCGGTGAAACCGCCGGTCTCGCGCTGGAGGTTCGCCAGCGTACGAAGGTGGGTGACCCAATGGCCGGGGTGGTCGACGTGGCCGTACATCATGGTCGATGTCGTCGGCAGACCGATCTCGTGGGCCGTGCGGATGACCTCGATCCACTCGGCGGTGGGCAGCTTGCCCTTGGTCAGCACCCACCGCACGTCATCGTCGAGGATCTCCGCAGCGGTGCCGGGCAGCGAGTCGACGCCGGACTCCTTGGCCCGGACGAGGAAGTCACGGATGGACATGCCCGTGCGGGTCACGCCATTCATGACCTCCATGGGGCTGAACGCATGGACGTGCAGACTCGGCTCGCGGCGCTTGACCTCGGCCGCGATGTCGAAGTAGGCCGTCCCGGGGAGCTCGGGGTCGATGCCGCCCTGCATGCACACCTCGGTCGCGCCGATGGCCACGGCTTCGCTGGCCCGGTCCCCGATCTCGGCCAGGGACAGCGTGTAGGCATCAGCGTCGGTGCGCCGCTGGGCGAACGCACAGAACCGGCACCCGGTGTAACAGACGTTGGTGAAGTTGATGTTGCGGTTGACGATGTAGGTGACCTCGTCACCGACCGCCTGCTTGCGCAGATCGTCGGCCAGGCTCGCCACCGCATCAAGTCGTGGCCCTTCGGCCGTCATCAGGTGCAGGGCCTGGGCATCCGACAGCCCCGCCGGGTCACGTTCGGCGGCGCGCATCGCGGCGGTGAAACCGTCGTCACCGATCCCGATGGGGGCGGCCGCGCCGTCACGACCGGCCTGTCCGGCGCGCAGCAGCGACCAGTCCCCGTAGACGTCCTCGAAGTCGCTGCGCCGATCCGTCGTTCGGCCGACGGTGTCGATCTCGGTGTGCAGCTCGGTGCGTCCGCGTGACAGCCAGCCGGTCGTGGTCCAACCACCGTCGGGCTCCTGCCAGGGCAGGCCCTCGGGGATCGCGTCAGCACTGGCGAGGCCGTCGTCGGCCGCCAGCGCGTTGATGTGCGGGCGCAGGCGCGGATCGAGCCATGGCTCGTCGAGGTACGGCGGGTGGGCCGTGAGGCGCTCGGTCAGCGCAAAGCCCTGTGCCGTGCACAGCTCGGACAGTGCGGTCAGCTCGGGCCAGGGGCGCTCGGGATTGACGTGGTCGGGGGTGAGGGGGCTGATGCCACCGAAGTCGTCGACGCCGGCGTCCAGCAGGGCGCGGCAGTCGGCGAGGTCCACCAGGTTGGGCGGTGCCTGGATGCGCATCGCGGGCCCCATCAGGACGCGGGTCGTCGCAATGGCAGCAAGATATTCCTCGACGTCGAGGTCTGGTGTCCGGCGCATCGCGGTGTCATCCTTCGACACGAAGTTCTGGACGATGACCTCCTGGATCGAGCCGTATGTCCGTGCGATCCGACGCAGCTCGAAGATGCTCTCGACCCGGTCCTCGATGGTCTCGCCGATGCCCACGAGGATGCCTGTCGTGAAGGGGATGTTGAGGCGTCCGGCGTCCTCGAGCACCCGCAGGCGTACGTCGGGGTCCTTGTCGGGGCTGGCGTAGTGCGCTTGGCCCTTCTGCTCGAACAGTGCACGGCTGGTCGTCTCGAGCATCATGCCCATCGACGGGGCGACCGGCTTGAGGCGCGACATCTCCTTCCAGCTCATGACGCCGGGGTTGAGGTGGGGCAGCAGCCCGGTCTCCTCCAGCACCCGGATCGCCATGGCGCGCACGTATTCCAACGTGCTGTCATAGCCGGCGGCGGTCAACCAGTCCTTCGCGTCGTCCCAGCGGTCCTCGGGGCGGTCGCCAAGGGTGAACAGCGCTTCCTTGCACCCCATCGCAGCACCCTTGCGGGCGATGTCGAGCACCTCGTCGGGCGACAGGAACGGCGCGGGCAGGCGACCTGGAGTCGTCGCGAAGGTGCAGTAGTGGCAACGGTCGCGGCACAGCCGGGTCAGTGGGATGAAGACCTTCTTGCTGTATGTCACGACGCCCGGCCGGCCGGCCGACTCCAGCCCCGCGTCGCGGACCCGCGCCGCTGCCGCCATCAGGACGCGCAACGCCTCACCCCGCGCGCTCAGGAGCCCGGCGGCCTCGCGCGCGTCGATCGTCTTGCCCGCGACGGCGCGCGAGACTGCGCGACTGATCTCGCGGGCGGTGGGTGCCGTCATCATCAGCCGTGCAGCTGCGGCAGGACGTCACGTCCGAAGACGTCGATCCATTCGCGCTGGTTCCTCCCGACGTTGTGGAGGTAGACCGTGTCGATGCCCTCGTCGAGGAACTTCTGTATCTCGGCGCGGTGGGCGTCGGGATCCTCTGAGATGAGCATTCGACCCTCGAAGTCCTCGGGGCGGACCATCTTGGCCATCTCCTGCAGCTCGAACGGCGAGCGGATGTCGCCCTTCGGGAACTTCATGCCGCCGTTGGGCCACTCCGTCATCGCGTTGGCGAGGGCCTCCTCATGGGTCGGTGCCCAGGAGAGGTGGAGCTGCAGGATCTTGGGCATCGCGTCGGGGTCCTTGTCAGCCTCCTTGGCGCCGTCGGCGAACTTGCCGAGCAGTCCCGCGACCTTGTCGGTAGTCGCGCCCGGGGTGATGATGCCGTCGACCTCCTTGCCGGCCCGCTTGGCGGTGATGGGTCCGGCCGTTGCGACATAGATCGGCGGCTTCTCATCCAGCGTCCAGAGGCGGGTCTTCTCGAGGGTGAAGTACTCACCCTTGTGTTTGACGTCCTTGCCGCTGAAGAGCTTGTTGATGATCGCGATGGCTTCCCACATGCGGGCCAGCCGCTCGGGAGCCTCGGGCCAGTAGCCGCCCACGATGTGCTCGTTGAGCGCCTCGCCCGAGCCGAGTCCGAGCCAGTGCCGCCCCGGGTACATCGCGGCGAGCGTCGCGGACGCCTGGGCAACCATCGCGGGATGGGTCTTGAAGGACGGGCAGATGACTCCGGGCCCAATGTCGCCCGTGGTCCGCTCGCCTGCGGCGGTGAGAACGTTCCAGATGTAGGGCGCATGACCCTGGGCGGGCACCCACGGCTGGAAGTGGTCCGCGGCCATGACGCCGTTGAAGCCGGCGGCCTCGGCGTACGCGCACAGGTCGACGAGCTCCGTGGGGTGGAACTGCTCGCTCATTGCCGCGTAGCCGACGTGGACCTGTGCCATGGGACTCCCGGAGTGATGTGGTGATCGGGCTGATTTCATCATGGCGCATCCTGCGCGCCGAGTCGCTCGCCGACGCGACCGGTGTTTCGCGCGTCGCTCGGGGACCGCGACGAAGCCGTGAGCTAGGCGCGCTTCAGCATCCGCAGCACCTGGCGCTCCAGCGTGCGGCTCGTCCGGGCTCCGGGCGCGATCCGCCGGTGATCGGCACGGACCGTCACCCCGTCCTCGAACAGGTCGATGACCCGCGGATCGACATACGACGAACGAGCGATCGCGGGCGTGTTTCCGAGGTGCTCGGAGACCTCTCGCATCGCCGCGGCCACCGCCTTCTTGCGGCGAGTCGGCGTGCTGCGGTCGCTGCGGGCCAGGGCCAGGGCGGCAATCGTGGTGCCGCGCCACGTGCGGAAGTCCTTGGCGGTGTAGTGCTCGCCGAGCAGCCCCTTGACGTAGGCGTTGACGTCGTCGGCGCCCAGGCCGTGCCACCTGCGCTCCTTCTTGTATGCCAACAGCTGATCGCCCCCGCCGCGCCGCCGCCTGAGCACCTCGAGCACGGCTCGGACCCGCTCGTCGCGGACCGTGACCTCGACCTCCTGCCCGGACTTCGCGGCGTAGGCGAAGGTCATGCCGCGACCCGAGCCATGCACGTGACGCTTCTGGAGCGTCGTCAGTCCATAGCTGCCGTTCTCCTCGACGTAGCGCTCCGAGCCGATCCGGAACATGCCGAGGTCGAGCAGGCTGAACGCGGTGGCGGCCACTCGCTCGAGGCTGAGCTCCTCGCCACTGAGATCGCGGCGTGACGTGGTCCGGTGTTTGAGCAGCTGGGTGGCGAATCCCTCCATCCGCTCGTACTTCTCCAGGTCGCGCCGCACCCGCCAGTCGGGGTGGTAGATGTACTGTCGCCGGCCGGCGTCGTCGGTGCCGACGGCCTGCAGGTGGCCGTTGTCCACAGCACAGATCCACACCGGGTTCCAGGCCGGCGGGATGACGAGGAGCTTGCACCGCTCGACCTGTTCGGGCTCGAGAGGTCCGCCGTCCTCGTCGAGATAGCGGAACCCACGGCCGTGGCGGACCCGTGCCCAACCGGGCGAGCTGGCGGACGTACGGCGGAGGCGGACCATGGTGAGATCACGCTAGGTGACGGTGAGCGGGCCCGCATGTCGTAGTCTCAGGCGCCATGATGCAAGTGGACTGTGGCCCGGCAATTGCCACGTCCGAACGAGGCCGGTGGGCCAGGCGATCGGCGTCGACGGCGAACACGTTCGATCCCGCGACGACTCCCCTGCCTGCGACGATGCAGGTCGATTGGGTGCGAGCGTGGAAATGAGCGGCTCGCGGACGCCCCCTTTACAGAACGAGATGTGGTCAGGATACTTAAACGAATAGTATTCGTTAAAGCGTGTGCCGCGGGCAACGGATCCCCGCAAGTACTCTGACCCCCTCCTTTCGAAAGCCGGACATCACCATGCAGGAAATTGAATCCGACGTCGTCATCATCGGCGCGGGAGCTTCTGGGCTGAGCGCCGCTGACGCGCTGGTCGCCGATGGCTTCACCGTCACGGTCGTCGAGGCGCGGGATCGCGTCGGCGGCCGCCTCTGGACCGAGGAGATCCAGGGCGTCACCCTGGAGCTCGGTGGCCAATGGGTCTCTCCGGACCAGACTGCGCTGATCGACATGATCGAAGAGCTCGGCCTCGAGACGTACGCGCGCTATCGCGACGGCGACAGCATCTATGTCGCCGAGTCGGGGGCGGTCAGCCGCTTCGAGGAGGACTTCCCGGTACCGGCCTCGACCCAGGACCAGATCCAGGGCCTGATCGAGACGGTGGATGCCCTCGTGGCCGAGATCGACGTCAAGGCGCCCTGGTCACACCCGCGAGCCGCCGAGCTCGACTCGATCAGCTGGCGCGACTGGCTCGCCGAGCAGACCGACGACGTCGAGGCGCGCACCCTGGTCTCGATCTTCGTCGCGGAGGCAATGCTGACCAAGCCGGCGCACACGTTCTCCCTCCTCCAGGCGTTGCTGATGGCGGCTTCGGCCGGCAGCTTCACCCACTTGGTCGACGACGGCTTCCTGCTCGACAAGCGCGTGGTGGGCGGGCTGCAGCAGGTCCCGCTCCGGTTGGCCGCTCGACTGGGCAGCAGTGTGCAGCTCGGACAGGCAGCCCGGCGTGTCGCGTGGGACGACGAGTCGGTCGTCGTCACGACCGACTCGCTCATGGTCAGGGCCAAGCGCGTCATCGTCGCAGTCCCGCCCAATCTGTATGGCCGGCTGTCCTTCGAGCCGGCGCTGCCCGCGGCGCAACACCAGCTCCACCAGCACTTGTCGCTCGGCCTCGTGATCAAGGTGCATGCCGTCTATGACCGACCGTTCTGGCGCGATACGGGTCTCAGCGGAACGGCATTCGGTCCTCACATGACGCTCCACGAGGCCTACGACAACACCTACCTCGGCAGTGAGGGCGGCACGCTGGTCGGCTTCGTCTCCGACACCAGCGCCGACGCGATGATCGCGCTGGAACCGGACGCCCGACGAGAGCACCTCCTCGAATGCCTCGCCACCTACTTCGGCCCCGAGGCCCTCGACCCCGTGGTCTACTTCGAGAGCGACTGGGCCAGCGAGGAGTGGACGCGCGGCGCATACGCGGCAAGCTTCGACATCGGCGGTCTAAGTCGCTACGGGGCGCTGCTTCGCGATCCGGTCGGCCCGATCCACTGGTCGACCAGCGATCTGGCGGCCGAGGGCTACCAGCACGTCGACGGTGCGATCAGGATCGGTCGGGAGACCGCCACCTCGATCGCCTCGCAGCTCGGTGGTGCTACGGGCCCGTCCTGACGCCAACTGGGTGCCCTCGACAGGAATCGAACCTGTGGCCTACCGCTTAGGAGGCGGTCGCTCTATCCGACTGAGCTACGAGGGCGTGAGGACTCAGGTTATCCAGTCGGGGTCGAAGCCCTTACGATCGCCTCTATGTCGTGCCTTCACCACCACCCGTGCTGCGGGCGATCTCGGTGGTGAGAAGGTGGCTGGCACTCGTTGCGATTCTTGCGCTTTCGACGGCCGCGACGGTTGCCTGCGGGCCGGCGGACACGCCGGAGACGAAGGAGACGAAGAGCGCATCGAGCCGCGGGTGCACTCCGGCGCACTCGCTGTCCCCGGGCTCCTCGCAACAGACGCTCGTGGTCGGTGGCCAGAGTCGCAGTTATCTCCTCCGGGTGCCTCCGGGCTATGACGGCTCGGTCCGCACGCCCGTCGTGGTCCTGTTCCATGGTCTCGGGGGAGCGCCGGAGTCCGTGGTCAACACCACGAGCATGGGCGAGCTCGCCGATGACAACACGGCGATCCTGGTGGCCCCGCTGGCTCGCGGGAAGGTCTCGGAGTGGGACTTCCGGTCGCCGATCAGCGAGCCCACGTCCGATCTCGCATTCGTACGCGATCTGGTCGAGGAGCTGGAGTCAGGCGCATGTGTCGATTCCTCGCGGCTCTACGCCGCAGGGTTCTCCAACGGTTCGGCCCTGGCGTTCGCGCTGGCGTGTGACGGGACGACGACGTTCGCCGCCTACGCAGGGGTCTCGGGGCCATACTGGGCCGACTCATGCACCAAGTCGCCGCCGGCTTCTGTCATCTACTTCCACGGGCTGCAGGACAAGGTCGTGGACTATGACGGTGCGGACACCGTGATCGGGCTGCTGCCGCCCGTCAACGAAGCCATGGCGAGCTGGGCCGCCCACGACGCATGTCCTGCGGCGAGCGCCACGACGACGGTGTCCCAGCACGTGCGTCATTTCACCTGGGAGGCATGCCGGGGCGGCTCAGGAGTCGATGTCTATGTCGTCGACAACGGCGGTCACCGCTGGCCCGGCGGCGAGCGGCCCTCACCAGGGCGAGCCTCGGGTGTCACGACCCACGAGATCAATGCCAGTGCCCTCATCTGGGGATTCTTCGATCGCCACGCCCTGGGTGGACAATAGGGGCATGACATGGGAGCCGCGATGACCAAGCCGATCGAGACCTGGCTCACCGACATGGACGGCGTCCTCGTGCACGAGGAAAAGGCGATCCCCGGAGCGGCCGACTTCATCTCCCGGCTCACCTCGACGGGGCGCAAGTTCCTGGTGTTGACCAACAACTCGATCTTCACGCCGCGCGACCTGTGCGCGCGACTTCGTGCCGCCGGTATCGACCTGCCGGAGTCGGCGATCTGGACCTCGGCACTCGCCACCGCGAAGTTCCTGAGCGAGCAGCGTCCCGAGGGCACGGCGTATGTCATCGGTGAGGCCGGCATGACGACGGCCCTGCACAACGTCGGCTACATCATGACGAGCCGCGAGCCCGACTACGTCGTCCTGGGGGAGACCCGGACCTACTCCTTCGAGGCCATCACCCGCGCGATCCAGCTGATCGAGAACGGTGCGCGGTTCATCGCGACCAATCCCGACGCCACCGGCCCCTCGCCCGGCGGTTCGTTGCCCGCGACGGGATCGGTCGCGGCCCTCATCACCAAGGCCACTGGCGTCGAGCCCTACTTCGTCGGCAAGCCCAACCCGTTGATGATGCGCAGTGCGCTCAACCAGATCGAGGGCCACTCCGAGACCACGGTGATGATCGGCGATCGCATGGACACCGATGTGCTGTCGGGGCTCGAGGCCGGACTGCGCACCTTCCTGGTCCTGACTGGATCCACTGCGCCGGGCCAGGTCGAGCGATTCCCGTTCCGTCCGACCCAGGTGTTCGACTCGATCGCGGACATCGTCCCTCTGGTTACCTGCGGGTAACACATTCTCGCCGGGGATTGTTATTCTTTCGTCATCTCCGGCGGGCTCACCCGCTTTGTCCGGGGACTTCCCCCCGGACAGGTTGTGCAGGGGGATCCTCCACCAGGGAGCAATGCGTGAAAGTTTTCCTCACGGGTGCGAGCGGTGTGATGGGCCGATCGTCCATCGACGCTTTACGCCTCGCGGGCCACGACGTGGTTGGGCTGGCCCGTACGTCCAGCAGTGCTGAGCAGGTCGGCGCAGGCGGCGCCGAGCCCTGCTTGGGCGATGTCTTCGATCGCGATGCGCTCATCGCCGGAATGCGGGGGTGTGACGCGGTCGCCAACCTCGCGACGAAGGTCCCGGTCGGACTGGGCGCACTGCGTCCCGGTTCGCTGAAGGCGATCGACCGGATTCGCCTGCACGGCTCGAAGGTCGTGGCGGACGCCGCCCGTGCCGCCGGGGTGGGTCGCATCGTCCAGCAGAGCCTCAGCTTCATGTATGCGGACGGCGACGACGCCTGGATCGATGAGCACAGCGCGGTCGACGTGACCCGCGCCACCGAGCCGGTGGTCGTGGCCGAGGACAACATGAAGACGTTCGCGGCTTCTGGCGGCACAGCGGTCAGCCTTCGGTTCGGGCTCATCACGGGCAACGACCCCAACACGGCGTGGCTGTTCCGCCGGGCGGCTGCCGGCC
The DNA here is from genome assembly GCF_037719875.1 of Aeromicrobium sp. GTDB lineage: Bacteria > Actinomycetota > Actinomycetes > Propionibacteriales > Nocardioidaceae > Aeromicrobium. Next base: position 73,077 of record NZ_JBBJMJ010000002.1, read on the forward strand.
GGTCGATCGGTCTCGGCACGGAGCGTTCGTGGATGCATGTCATCCATCCGGATGACGTCGGCTCCGCCGTCGTGCACGCACTCACCGCACCCGGAGGGGTCTACAACGTCGGCGCCGAGCCGGTGCAGCGTCGCGACTACGTCGATGCGATCGCGCTGGCGGCCGGACATCGATCCGGGCACTTCCTCCCCGGCTGGATCCTGCGGCTCGGCGGCGAGAAGCTCGAGATTCTCACGCGTTCGCAACGGGTGAGCTCGCAGCTCTTCAGCGACAGGACGGGCTGGCATCCCTATCACCCCAAGCTCACACCGGACTGGTTCGATGACCTCGTCCGAGTCTGACCCGGTCGAGCTGGAGCGCCGCCGGCGTGCCGCCGAGCTGCTCGGCGACCTGCTGCCGACCACCGCGACCGATGAGACCGACGAGGGCTGGAGTGAGAAGCCCGATCGTGACGGGGCGGGGACGTCACGCGACGAGGAATATCTCCGCGACGTCCCACCCCACCATGGCTAGACCGAGGCCGCACGCGGCCGAGGGTACTGCGAGCGGTGGACGCTAGACGGGCGGGCGCTGTTGGTGAGCCAGCGAGTCCCGGATCTCGCGCAGCAGCGCGATGTCCTCGGCAACACCCTCGGGCTCCGGCTCCTTGCCGCGGTCCCGAAGTGCGTTGAGCCTCTTCATCGGCACCACGACCGCGAAGTACACGACCGCCGCAGTGATGACGAACGTGATGCAGGCCGTGATGAAGGCCCCGAAGGTGAACGGCTGACTGTCCACGACCACGGTCATGCCCTTGGGCCCGCCGCCACCGATCAGGCCGAGCAGCGGGTCGATGAATGACTTGGTGAATGCGGCGACCAAAGCGGTGAACGCTGTGCCGATGACGACGGCCACGGCGAGGTCGACGATGTTGCCGCGCAGCAGGAAGTCCTTGAAGCCCTTGATCATGAGTCCCCTTGGGTGGGTGTGGGTCTGTTTGGTGCCTTGAGCCTAGCGAGCGCGCTCCGCCGAGCTCTAGGACGACGTGATGACGCTGAAACGCGCTTCGATTGCGGCGGTTGCGAGCGCCAGGGCGACCTTCTCGGTCGTGACGATGCCAACCGGGACGATGTCGGAGTCGGCGCTCGCCGCCGGCAGTGTCACGACCTGGACGGACCGTGCCGCGACCTCGGCCTTGCTCTCGCCGTCAGGGTCGACGGCAATGATGTCGACGCGATCACCGACCTGGAGGCCGGTCAGGCCATCGGCACGATCGACCCGGACCGTGGTCAGGACGGCATCGTCGGCATATCCGGTCAGGGCCCCGTCCTGCAGGACCCGATAGTCCGTGACCGCCTCACCCGCTCGCATGGGGCCGGCGACCCGCCGGCCGATCGCGTCGCCTCGGCCCAGGGTGCGCGAGGGTCGATCGGCAGGAGGGACCGTGGTCGTACGCACGTCGGCGGCGGTGAGCACGTGTCCACTGCGCAGATCGTGGCGGGCGACGAGGACACGAGTGCCGTCCGGCGACTGGGTGAGTGCTCCGAGCGCGGTCAGGACCGCCAGCCCGGTGAAGACCGCGCCGAGTGTGCGACGGTGCTCGAAGACGAAACGATTGATCCGGTCCATGCCCGGACTCTAGGAAGTTCCGCCGGGCGGCGCTGTGCCCCGTCCACAGGCTCGGAATGGTCAGGCTGCGGAGTCTTTGCCGGCCTTCTTGGCCGGTGCCGGCGCGCTCGGCTTGCTCGAGGAGGAGTCCGACGGCGATGGCGTCGACGTGGAGCTCTCCTTTGCGGCCGGCTTGGCGGCGTCCGCGGAGGTCGAGGTGGGCCGGCTGTCGTTGCGGTAGAAGCCGGAACCCTTGAAGACGACCCCGACGGCGTTGAACACCTTGCGAAGATCGCCTCCGCACGGGGGGCAGACCGTCAGTGCATCGTCGGTGAAGCTCTGCTGGACCTCGAGTGCTTCCCCGCAGTCCTTGCACTGATATTGGTACTTCGGCACGTCTTGCTCCCGCTCGGTTGATGGTGCACGCCAAGGGTACAGTTGCCGGACCGTGACCGATCCAGTCCCACCCGGAGCCCAGTGATGACCGAATGGCTGCTCCTGGCCACGTCATTCCTCCTGATGCTCGCTTGCGGTGTCTTTGTCGCGGCCGAGTTCTCCTTCGTCACGGTCGACCGCGCCACGATCGAGCGCGAGGCCGAGGCAGGCGACAAGGGTGCACAGGGCACGCTCCTCGCGCTGCGATCGCTCTCGACCCAGCTGAGCGGCGCACAGCTCGGCATCACGATCACCAACCTCGTGATCGGCTTCCTCGCCGAACCCGCGATCGGCGGGCTCCTGCACGATCCTTTGGAGGCGCTGGGTCTCGACGACGGAGCCGTGCGGGGGTTCTCCTACGCCATCGCGGTCGTGCTCAGCACGGTCGTGACGATGTTGGTCGGCGAGCTCGTGCCCAAGAACCTCGCGCTCGCCCTGCCACGCCAGACCGCCGCGCGTACGCAGCTGTTGCAGCGGCTGTTCACCAAGGCCATGGCATGGCCGATCCGCCTGCTCAACGGCCTCGCCAACTCGATACTCCGCGCACTCGGGGTCGAGCCGCAGGAGGAGCTCCGCTCGGCCCGATCGCCCGTCGAGCTGCGGTCACTCGTGCTGCGGTCGGCTCAGCAAGGTGCGATCGATGACGAGACGGCAGATCTGGTCGCCCGCAGCATCGCTTTCGGCAGCCGCACCGCCGCCGACGTGCGGACGCCCCGTGTCCGGGTCCATTTCGTTGAGGGCCGCGACACGGCGTTCGACGTCATCGAGGCGGCCCGGCAGACCGGCCACTCCCGATTCCCGGTCATCGGCAGGAGCCCTGACGACGTGCTCGGCATCGTGCACGTCAAGCAGGCTGTCAGCGTCGAGCCTGATCGGCGCCGCAACGTACGCGTCTCCGACATCGCCGACCCCGCGACGATCGTGCCGGACAGCATCGAGCTGGACCCTTTGCTCTCGCTGCTGCGTGAGCAGGGCATGCAGATGGCCGTCGTGGTCGACGAGTACGGCGGGACGGACGGGGTCGTGACGCTCGAGGATCTCGTCGAGGAGATCGTGGGGGACATCGCCGATGAGCACGACCGGCTCTCGGCCCGCAGCCGGCACCGGAGGGACGGCACGTGGTCACTGTCGGGGCTGTTGCGTCCCGACGAGGTCGAGGAGCAGACCGGTCTGGCCCTCCCGGAGAACGAGGACTACGAGACGATCGCCGGGCTGATCCAGTTCGAGCTCGGTCACATCGGGGCACGTGGAGATGTGGTGACGCTGACCCTCGACCGCGGCCACGATCACGCGGAGGAAGAAGCCGAGCCACTGATCGTGAAGCTGACGATCGAGCGCATGGAGGGCCGACGCATCGACCGGGTCTCGCTGACGGTCCAGGACGCCGGTGCCGTCGCTGCTCGGGGGGACACGTGAGCGACTACGCCGGAGTGCTCCTGACATTCGTCCTGCTGGCGCTCAACGCGCTGTTCGTGGCGGCCGAGTTCGCGCTGATCTCGGCCCGCCGGACGCAGCTCGAGCCGCGGGTCGCGGCCGGGTCACGCCCCGCGAGGATGGCGTTGCGGGCGATCGAGAACATCACCCAGGTCATGGCCGCAGCCCAGCTCGGCATCACGATCTGCTCGGTGGGCCTCGGCGCTGTCGGTGAGCCGGCGATCGCGCACCTCATGGAGCCGGGGTTCGAGGCACTGTCGGTGCCCGAGGGACTTGTCCACCCGATTTCGTTCGTGATCGCGATGACGATCGTGGTGTTCGCGCATGTCGTGCTCGGCGAGATGGTGCCCAAGAACCTCGCGCTGGTGGGGCCGGACCGGGCCGCACTGGTGCTCGGGCCTTTCATGCTCGGCGTCGTGGTGATCCTCAAGCCGTTCGTCGTGGTCCTCAACGGCGTCGCCAACCTCTTGGTGCGCAGGGTGTTTCGCGTCGAGCCCAAGGACGAGGTCTCCTCGACATACACCCACGACGAGGTTGCCGGCCTGGTCGAGGAGTCCCGCCGCGAGGGCTTGCTCGACGAGCACGAGTATGGCCTGGTGTCCGGTGCGCTGGACTTCTACGACGGGACCATCGACCGGGTGCTCCTGCCGCGCGCGGGGCTGGTCACGATCCCGCCGAGCGCGACGCCGGTCGATGTCGAGCGCGCCTGCGCGGAGACCGGATTCTCGCGGTTCCCGGTGCTTGACGCGAATCACGAGATCGCCGGATATCTCCACATCAAGGACGTCCTCGAGACCGATGACAGGTCGCGTCTCGAGACGATCGCCGACAAGTGGTTGCGGCCCCTCGCGACGGTCACCGCGGGCTCGGGTCTTTATGAGGCGCTCCGCACGATGCAGGCTCGCGGCTCGCACATGGCGCGGGTGGCCGACGAGGCCGGCACCGTGACAGGCGTCATCATGCTCGAGGACGTCCTCGAAGAGCTGGTGGGGGAGATTCGCAGTGGAAGCGCGGCCGACGGCAGACGCGGCTGACCGGAAGCCCCTCGCGGGTGGGTTCAGGGGATGCGGAAGAGACCGTCAGGTGTGACGGCCATGTGCACGGGTATGTCATGGGGCTCGTGCGGCACCTCAGGCAGCAGCTCGTGGGTGAAGACCACGGCACACAGCGGAGCGCGCACGCCCACCAGCGCCCGGTCGTAGTAGCCAGCGCCACGACCCAGCCGGTGGCCGGTATGGTCGACTGCGAGGGCGGGCACGATCACGACGCCGCACGACTCGAGGGCGCCAGCCCCCAGGCGTACGCCGGCGGGCTCCGGGATGCCGAGTGGTCCCGTGACCGATGGCGACGCCGGGTCATAGGCGACCCAGTCGAGGACGTGTCCCGGCAGGCTGATCGGCACGACGACCTCGACCCCGCGGTCGAGCAGGCCGGAGATGAGTGGCCCGGTGCCCGGCTCGGACGGCATCGAGAGATAGCAGGCGACGCGTCTGGCGCGGGCCACGACCGGGACGGCCATGACGTGCAGCGCGATCGCGTCGGCTGCTCCCGCACGCGCTTCGGGGGTCATGGCGCGTCGGCGGGCCAGCAGGTCGTCGCGCGCCTGTGCCTTCGTCACGCGCTGACGCTAACGTATGTGCGATGTCGGGTTTGGTGAAAGCGCAGCAGCGAATGACTGACGTCGGCGTGCCCCAGCACGCGATCGATGTCTTCTCCTCCTTCTATGCCCAGCTCGAGCAGGGTGAGACCGGGATGATCCGCGAGTCCGACGTCGAACCTCTGGACGGCCTCGACCACGCCGGGTCGATCGAGCTGAGTGACGAGGAGTGCAGGGCCGCCGCGGCCGTCACTGCGGTCATCAAGCTCAACGGCGGTCTCGGCACCTCGATGGGTCTCGACCGCGCGAAGACCCTGCTGCCCGTGCGCCCCGACCTCACCTTCCTCGATGTCATCGTCGGCCAGGTCCGGCACCTGCGCGAGTCCCTCGACGTGCGCATGCCGCTGTTGTTCATGAACAGCTTCCGCACCCGGGACGACACGTTGTCGGCCCTGGCGAAGCATGGCGACCTCGCCGTCGAGGGGTTGCCGATCGACTTCCTGCAGAATCGTGAGCCCAAGCTGCGGGCCGACGACTTGACCCCGGTCGACTGGCCGGCCGATCCCAGCCTGGAGTGGTGCCCGCCAGGACATGGCGACCTCTACACCGCACTCGAGGTCTCAGGCATCCTCGACGCCCTGATCGATGCCGGATTCCGCTACGCCACGGTGTCCAACGCCGACAACCTCGGCGCGGCTCCCGATGTGGCGATGATGGGTTGGTTCGCGGCGTCGGGTGCGCCCTATGCCGCCGAGGTCTGCCGGCGTACGCCTGCCGATGTCAAGGGCGGGCACATCGTCGTGCGCAAGAGCGATGGGCGGCTGGTCCTGCGCGAGACCGCCCAGACCGCAGCCGAGGACGCCGAGGCGGCGTCCGACCCGGAGCGGCATCGCTACTTCCACACCAACAACTTGTGGCTCGACCTCCGGGTCATGAAGTCATCTCTCGAGCAGCGCGACGGCATCCTCGGACTGCCCTTGATCCGCAACGACAAGACGGTCGACCCCACCGACCCGACGTCGACCAAGGTGGTGCAGATCGAGTCCGCGATGGGGGCGGCGGTCGAGGTGTTCGAGGGAGCCACGGCCATCGAGGTCGACAGGTCGCGATTCCTGCCGGTCAAGACCACGAACGACCTACTGCTCCTGCGCTCAGACGTCTACGGGGTCGGCGAGGACTTCCGCATGCGCGCTCAGGTCGACTCGGCGCCGCTGGTCGATCTCGATCGGCGCTTCTTCTCCACGATCGCCGACTTCGACGCCCGACTCCCCGAGGTCCCGTCGCTGGTCGATGCCCGATCGCTGACCGTCGCGGGTGACTGGCGCTTCGGTCGCGGCGTGGTCGTGCAGGGGGACGTGACGCTGGAGGACACCGGCGCGGCCGAGAGCGTCCCCGCGGGCGCCCGGTTAGGCTGACACGCATGCCCCCAGGAGACACCGACGACGGACCGGAGCAAAGCATGCTGCCGCTCGGCTCGGAGACTCCGCCCGATCCACGTCCCGTCTCCCCACCGACCACCGCCTCCGACAGCGAGGCCACCGAGCAGGTACCGCTTCCCGCGGCTCCGGTGGCTGACCCCGCCGCGGCTCCGGTTGCTGACCCGGCTCCGGCTCCGACGCCCGCACCGGCCGCGGCAGTCGAGACGCCGCCGGCCACGCGACCACGCCCCTCGAGCATCCGCGACGGACTGCTGACAGTCGAGGATCACCTCGAGAAGATTCTTCGCGGCATCGGCCCCCTGGGTGCCTACGACCAGCCCATCGTCGAGTCGCTCGGCCTGCCGCTGCACGAGTCGTTCGTGAGTCCTTCTGACCTGCCGCTGTTCGACAACTCCGCCATGGATGGCTACGCGATACGCGCCCAGGACCTCGCCGGCGCCTCCCGCGAGGAGCCTGCGGTGCTGCCGGTCGTGGGCGAGATCGCTGCCGGTTCGGCGCGACCGTTTGCGATCAGCGCTGGCACCGCCGTCAGGATCATGACCGGAGCGCCGATCCCGCGTGGGGCCGACGCCGTGATCCCCTTCGAGAAGACCGACCGCGGCAACGCCCGCGTCGAGATCTATGAGTCGACGACTCCCGGCGCCTGCATCCGGCGCAAGGGCGGCGACATCGTGGCCGGCGACACCGTGCTCGCCGAGGGCACGGTCCTCGGCCCGCGCGAGATCGGCCTGCTGGCGGCGCTTGGCGCGCCGAGGGTCAAGGCTCGTCCGCGACCTCGCGTCGTGGTGATCTCGACCGGCAGCGAGCTGCGCGAGCCCGGCACCCACCTCGACTACGACTCGATCAACGACGGCAACAGCTACATGCTCGCCGCAGCCGTGCGCGATGCCGGTGCGATCTGTTATCGGGTCGGTGCGGTCGACGACAACCCCAAGACCTTCCGCAAGGTTCTCTCCGACCAGCTCGTGCGGGCCGATCTGGTCGTGACGAGTGGTGGCATCAGCAAGGGCGACCACGACGTCGTCAAGGAGACGCTCTCAGCTCTCGGCACGGTCGACTTCGTCGAGGTCGCGATGCAGCCCGGCAGGCCGCAGGGATTCGGCCGGGTCTTCGACGAGCAGACGCCGATCATCACGCTGCCGGGCAACGCGGTGTCGGCCTACGTCTCGTTCGAGGTCTTCGTGCTGCCCGCCATCCGCCGGATGATGGGTCGCACACCATACCGCCGACCGATGGTCCACGCCGTGCTCGCCTCGGACCTGCGGTCGACTCCCGGCATCCGCCAATACGTCCGCGGGGTCTTCGAGGTCACCCACCGCGGCGCCAAGGTCACCCCGCTGCAGGGCCATGGGTCGCATCTCGTGGGCGCGCTGGCCAAGGCCAATGCGCTGATCATCGTCGGTGAGGACCAGACCGCGCTCAACCTGGGCGACACGGTCCGCACGCTCGTGCTTGATCGGCCGTTCTGACCATGTCCGAGCGGTTGACGCATGTCGACGACTCCGGCGCGGCGCGCATGGTCGACGTGACCGCCAAGGACGTCACGGCTCGCAGCGCCACCGCGCGGGGACGGGTCGAAGTCAGCGCCCGCGTCGTCGAGCTGTTGCGTGGTGAGGGCGTCCCCAAGGGCGATGCGATCGCCACGGCGCGCATCGCGGGGATCATGGCGACCAAGCGGACCCCCGACCTGATCCCGCTGTGCCATCCACTCGCGATCGGCGGGGTCGAGGTCGACCTCGTGGTCAACGACGATGCCGTGACGATCACCGCGACAGTCCGGACCGCCGACCGCACGGGCGTCGAGATGGAGGCGCTCACCGCCGTGAGCGTCGCCGCCCTGACGATCGTCGACATGGTCAAGGCGGTGGACAAACTCGCGCGCATCACCGACATCGAGGTGCTCGCGAAGTCCGGTGGAAAGAGCGGCGACTGGACCCGTCCTCGAGCAGGGCAGGCATGAAGGCAGCTGTCGTCGTCGCGTCCAACCGGGCATCGACCGGTGTCTATGAGGACACGACCGGACCGCTCATCGTCCAGGCCCTGAGGGACTGGGGCTTCGAGGTCGGCGAGCCGGCGGTCGTGGGAGACGGAGCTCCGGTGGCCGAGGCGATTGCTGCCGCCCTTGCCAACGGCGTCGCGGTGGTCCTCTCGACCGGCGGCACGGGCATCAACCCGACGGATCGCACGCCTGAGGCGACTCGCCCCCTGCTCGACCGCGAGCTACCCGGCGTGGCCGAGGCGATCCGCGCCTATGGGGTCGCCCAGGGCGTACCGACGGCGATGCTCTCCCGTGGTGTGGCAGGTGTGGCCGGATCGACCGTCGTCATCAACCTGCCCGGCTCCCGTGGCGGGGTCAAGGACGGTCTGGCCGTGCTCGCCGACGTGCTGCCCCATGCCGTCGACCAGCTCATGGGCGGCGATCATCCCGGCGGTGCCTCCTGAGTGCCGGTTGGCCGGTTGTCCTGCGGCACGGCCACGTCGGCGTACGCCCTCTGCGACGCCGCGACGCCCGAACGTGGTCACGGTTGCGAGCCGACAATGCCGCCTGGCTCGGTCCGTGGGAGGCGACGCTGCCTCGTGGAGGCGGCCAGCCTGCGACCTCCTACGTCGGCATGATCGGCACCTTGCGGCGGCGGGCACGCATGGGTCAGGCCATGCCGTTCGTGCTGACCTGGGACGACGAGATGGTCGGCATGCTGACCGTCAACGGCATCACGTGGGGCTCGGCGCGGTGGGCGGCACTCGGCTACTGGGTCGCCAGCAGTCACGCCGGTCGCTCGATCACACCGACGGCCGTCGCGCTGGTGACGGACCATCTGCTCACGACGGTCGGACTGCACCGGGTCGAGATCTCGATCCGGCCCGAGAACGCCGCGAGCCTGCGAGTCGTCGACAAGCTGGGGTTCACCGAGATCGGCCTGGCCAAGCGATACCTGCACATCGCGGGGGACTGGCGGGATCACCGGGTCTTCCAGCTGCTCGCCGAGGATGTCCCCGGAGGCCTCGTCGCCCGCCTGGATCGCACCTGAAGTTCGACCGATCTTTTTGCCTTTGCGTGGCTCTGGCAGCGCGAACGCACAAAGATCGGTGGCAACCACAAGTTCTCAGGCGACACACGGCGAGGGGTGCGGAGGATGCCCGCCCGCAGCGCCTACCGTTTTCCACGTGGGCGGAAGTAGTGGATTGATCATCGCGTTTGTCGTGGCCGTGTGGGCCGCGTACTTCGTGCCCCTCGTGCTGCGTCGCTACGACGAGGCCAGCCAGAACGCCTCGGTCGAGACCTCCGGCTCGCTGGGCCGGGTCATCCGCCGCCCCACGCCGGCCGCTGCCGAACAGCCCGCATCCCCGGTCGACGAGCCGGTTGAACCGGTCCGAGCCTCGGCCACCTCCGCACCTCGTACGCTCGACCGTCCGGCCGCGCGCCTCGCCGCGAAGCGCCGCCGCCGCACCCTGCTGACCCTGCTCGGCACCACGATCTTGGTCGGTGTCCTCGCCGCCACGTCGGTCATCGCTCCGTTCTGGGTTGCCGCCCCGGTCGGGCTTGTCGTCGCATGGCTCGTCGCCTGCCGCATCCAGGTGCGCGGCGAGCGCGGTCTGGCGCGCGTCAAGGCACCCCGGCTGCCCTACATCCCCAAGCTCGGCAAGATCCCCAAGGTCGGTGCCTTCCCCAAGATCCCCAGGCTCGGCAAGGTCGGCAAGAAGACCAAGGTCGGCAAGAAGTCGACGTGGGTTGCCGACGACGAGGAAGACACAGTCATCGTCTCCGGTCAGCTCGAGGACATCAATCCAGGTCGCAAGCACCAGATGGAGGACGTCCCACTCGAGGTGACCGCACTCGACGACCAGATCGTGATCGCGGTCCCGTCGGTCGCGACCACCGGTGAAGCCTTGTGGGATCCGCTGCCGGTCACCCTGCCGACCTACGTGACCAAGCCTCGCGCCGGCCGCACGGTCCGCACGATCGACTTCGGCCAGGCGGGCGCCTGGACCTCGGGGCACATCGAGGGCGAAGACGTGAAGCTGCCCCAACGCGGCGACGAATCGGGCGACGAACGCCGCGCAGTTGGGCACTGAACCGCCTGATAAAGTCTGTCGGGCACCGAGGGGCATTGGCGCAGTTGGTAGCGCGCTTCGTTCGCATCGAAGAGGTCAGGAGTTCGAATCTCCTATGCTCCACCAGTAGAAGTAGCCGGAATGACAGTAACATCGACGCTCGGTCCGAAATGGCCTGAGGCTCGATTGGGTGTGGGTCCACGTTGAGGCCCTATAACCCATATCCGAACGACATAGCATGCGTTCTTTGGGACTACTAGACCTCGGGGGTCTCCGCGGTGAGATACCAATTCTGGCTGAGTGGCGCATTCATGGCAGTGACGCTTGTTGCTGGCGGATGTCAGTCGTCGGAGCCGTCAGCTGAATCCCTGATCGGACTTCATCTCAGTCAAGCCGAAGATATTGCTGAGGGTGGGCTTCAGGTTTACGACCTCACCACACGACTGACGACCACCGCCGATGAGTACGACCCGAACGAGGAAGAAGCCAAAGGTCGATGGACGGTGGTTGGCGTGTGCAGCCCGAGCGGAGATGCAAGGGGCAAGGACACATCAGTCGGAATCATCCCTGCAGCGGAATACAAGGGAGCAATCGAGGCGAAGGCCAAGGCCGGCGGCTACGACTATTTGATAGCTGAATGTCAGAAGTAGGTTGCCGTGGGTCGATCGCGGCAATCGTTCACGATGTGACGGGATGGTCACAGCGGACGGTGTGATCGGCTACTTCGCCTTGTGAGCAACGACCGGAGTCCCTCTACCGCAATTGCGATTGCCGGAGTGGATGGGTGGTGGGATCCGGAGAGCTTATGAGGAAGGCAAAGCTTTGGCACACGCGACTCCCCGATGGTCACACTGGGGGGCTACGACTCAAACTAGCGAAGTTGCACTCGGCCGACCACGCCCGAGGCCACGGTGAGGCCACAGCTCCTCTCGAATGGTGTGCTCGTTATCCGGCTCATTTGGTGCGACTCTCGAGCTCGAGACACGGTCTGACCTGCGCATATGGTCCGACTCCAACGTGTCAGGGTCCGATAGTGGCGTTGTCGGTCCGCAGAGAAGCGCGGCCGGTGGTCGTTCGCATCGAAGAGGTCAGGAGTTCGAATCTCCTATGCTCCACCAGTTCGACTATGTAGATAAACAGTTGTAGTCGTAGGCATTTCGGCGACGGAGACGGTGGCTTGAGCCCGCGTGGTTCACGCTCTGCCCGTCCCGGATGTCACACGGAATGTCACGGATGTCGGCTCAGGTGCCGGTTCTGGCAGTCGCGTGCACCTCACCGAGAGCCACGGCTGCGGTGTCGATGTCACCATCGCGGGCGAACAAGTAGACTGAGACGTGGACGTCGAGCCGGTGGCCGAGGTAGGCAGCGGCTCGGACGGCAGGCACTCCGGCGGAGTGCAACAAATAGGCGACGGTGTGCCTGCAACTGTGTGCCCTGATGACCGGCACGCCAGCGGCCCGCTGGACCGCTGCGAACCTGTCGGAGAACCAGCCGGGCTCGACGGGCTCACCGAACGAGTTGACCACCACGAAGCCAGTCGCGGGCCGTCCAGCCGCCAACCAACGAGCCTTGAGCATGGTCACCGTCCCGGGCTGGATGTCGTCCGGTCGGATGGTCCTACGTGAGGCCTTGGACTTCGGTGGGCCGACCACCCAGCCGCGAGGATCGGTGCCCTTGGACACCCTCACCCGCGCCCGCTTGATGGTGATGGTCCCGGCCTCGAAGTCGACCGCGTCCCATGCCATCCCGAGGACTTCCTCCCTGCGCATCCCGAGGCTGAGCATCCTCCATCCGATGGCGAGATCGTCGGTGTCGGCGTGTCTGGTGAACTTCACCAGATTGTCGGCAGTCCAGCGCTCCAGAGTCCGCTGATTGTCGGCAGACTGGTCGGTCGGCAGGGTGACACCAGTGGCCACGTTGACGGGGATGACCTTGTGGACCCTGACCGCCCGGTCTAGCGCCGACTGGAGAGTGCTCAGGGAGCATCGCGCCGTACGACGTGAGAGAGGTCGGCCCTTACGCCCACCCTCACGGATGAGCCACGAGGCGAGGCTCTCCATCGCTCGGTAGTCGAGTCGGTCGACCCGCTTGGTTCCTGCCTACATGGTGGCAGGCCGTCACAGCACCCGATCACAAGTGGAGCCAGCAGCAAAGCACACGGATCATCGGCGAGTTGGAATTGAGTCTCTTGCACGCTCTGGGAGACGTGCTGGAGGGCGCTTTTCGTGGAAGCCCGGTGTCCCCTGGAGGAGTCTTCATCGAGGGGTTGCGACAGAGCGTTGAAGATTGGCTCGCGGACCTTCGCGCCGACCCGTCGGTACTCCAGAGCGACGCGCTGCGGCTCACTCTTATCGAGAGCCTTGATCAAGTCCTCTGGCTCATCGCGAACCGAAACATGTTTGGGGATGCCCCGGTGGCTCGCGCAGCGCAGCAGACGCTAGGAGCGGTCGCGCTGGCTGCACCTCAGGTTCGGCCGGAGGGACGCGCGAAATGGAAGAAGGGTGCGGTTGCGCTGGCGCTTTACACCGGGATAGTCGTCAACACGCAGACGGCCATCGAGAGCACCGAATCGGCTGTGGTGGCCGTCATCGAGGCTGGAGAAGTCATCGTTGGCGAACTCATGGACGACGACTAGATTCGCCCCCTATGGCGCGCCGGCTCTCTGCTGAGGTCGTCCCAGCTCGACGAGCGGCTTAGCGGCATCTGGTGCTGGTGACGCCTCCGAGGCGCTCACGATGCGTTTACTTTTCGCATCGGTCTGACACCGGATATCTGGTGAGGCGGGCTTGCAAGCCGCCGTCTGCAGAGGCGAAGTTACGTGACCAAGGCAATCACGGCGAGCCCCAGAGTTAGGAATCCCAGGACACTGATCAACTTGCTCTCTCGCAGCCTCGCAATGCGCCCGGTGGCTAGGAAGATCAACACCACTACGAAGCACGCAGCGCCCGCCGCTATGAGCGCGAGATCGAAGATGAAGGGCCAGTCCATCCGCACATCGTGTCAGTTGATGGACTAAATCGCAGTGCGGTGCATCATCTCGGGGGTGGCGGGTTCTCGACGAGATGGCAAGTCCACTGGGCGCGTCCGAATCGGGGAGACACCGGATATCCAGAGGGCTGGGGAGCGAGCCTGTGGGAGCGCGTGCTCGGGGAACCGGGGAGGTAGGGGGTCTTCAGTCACGACTGAAGTGGCTCACCGATGTCACAGAGTCGGTGAGACATCGGTGGACGACGTCAGACTCAGGGACAGGAATCCCCGAGCCTGCCAGTCATCACAGGACTGCGCTGGACCTCGCCAGACGACCTCCCTCTATTCGCATCGAAGAGGTCAGGAGTTCGAATCTCCTATGCTCCACCAGTTCGACTAGGTAGATAAACAGTCGCAATTGCAGGCATTACCCCTTGAGAGACGGGGCTGAGGAGTGGCCCCGTGATCGCGAGTTCGAGTCACTGCCCCGCGATATCAGGCAGCCCCTGTCTCGTCGTGCTGGTCGGGCCGGACGATGTGGTGAAGGCGGCGCAAGAGATGAGCAAAGCACTGGGGGACTACGGGTACGGCCACATCGAATCCGTTGAGGCGAATCAGGTGCGGGACGAGTTTGTCAGCGCCGCTCGGAAGGCGCTCGGGCTGACCTGATGCTGACTGCCCGCCAGACTTGCGGACCACATCTGGGCTGACAGGATGACCCAAAGTCACGAAGACACGACGGGACGAGAGCGATGGCTGATGCGCAGGAGCGATCCCCCCGTGCTGAGATTGCTCGGGCTTGGCTCTGGACGGCTTTTGGAGTCCAGTGGGTGATTGGCGTAGTCCTTGACGACTGGTGGGGCATGGACTTTCTTGGGCAAGGCTGGTGGCTCATCCCTAGATATGCCCTCACGGCAACACTGCTTATTGCGGGTGGCATCTGGGGCTGGGAGACCTACCAGCGGCGGAAGAAAGAAAAGGCCGTCGTGCCCAACCCGGAGGAGTAGGTCGGATCGATCAGGGCGCACATGCCGGAAAATCTGGTGTGGATAGCGGGCCGGGCAGCGACTCCACCAGCGCCGTGTCTATGGGAGTGGCGGGGGTAGGGGTGCCCTCGGACGTCACGCCGATGTCACAGAGTCGGTGAGACACCGATGGATACCGGCAGACTCAAGGATGAGAATCCCCGAGCCTGCCGGTCATCACAGGACTGGGCGAGACCTCGCCAGACGACCACCCTCCATTCGCGTCGAAGAGGTCAGGAGTTCGAATCTCCTATGCTCCACCATTTTGGTTGACAGCTGGCAACACGCGGTTGCACGCTTCGAGCGGCTTCGAACCGTCTGGTCAGATGACGTTTCAAGTCGATACATTCGATGCTGTGAGCGTCGCTAGTGCGGACCAAGTTCGACCGACCGGGCACGTATGGGCCCGGAGCGGTCTGACTGCCATGGCGTTCGCAAGCCTTGCGACGCTCGCGCTCCAGGTCGTCGGACTCGTGTACGCGGTGCTGTTCGGCTTCCAGGGACTTGCGGACGAGGTCGGTGCGGAGGAGATGACGTTCAATCGTGCACGCCTTGCTCTCATCCAAGACGCTTTGCCATTGCTACTCACGTCAGCCTCAATCGCGGCGACCTGTTCGTTCGTGATCGTTCGAAGTTATGGATGGCGTTCGGTCTTGGCAGATCGGACACTCATACGATCGGCGATTCTTCTCGTCCCGGCCTTCGTGATCGCATCGTTGCTCGGTCTGGGCGTCGGCTACCTCTGGCACCTCTAAATCAGCCCGCGAATCGATCCGTCTGCGATGTGCCGTTAGTCGTCATCTCTGAACCCGGCGATGCCCTCTCCGATCAGCCAGAGCACACCGGCAACGGCTGCGAACGCCACGACTCCGGGGATCGACAGTGCCGGCACATCGAAGTCGAACAACTTCGAGACAAGACCGCTGACAAGATAGAGGACTGCCCATATCGCCACAAGGGCTCGGAACGTGCCTCTAGCAACCGCAGCCCATCTCGGGACTACATGGGCCTGGTCGCCCTCGCGAGGATCGTTTTGTGTCATCACAGACAACCTATCGCCGGATCACGCCGATGCCGCAGTCGAGTCGAGCCGAGCCGGACAACCGCCGGCATCGCTCAGCCGAAGTCGCTCATGCGGACGCCGGCTCCAGCGAGGCGATGAGCGCCTCGACGCGGGACTTGATCTCGTCACGGATCGGGCGGACCGCATCGAGGCCTTGGCCGGCCGGGTCGTCGAGGACCCAGTCCTCGTAGCGCTTGCCGGGGAAGTAGGGGCACTCGTCACCGCAGCCCATGGTGATGACGACGTCGGAGGCGAGGACGGCGTCGTCAGTCAGCTTCTTGGGCTGCTCGCCGGAGATGTCGATGCCGACCTCCCGCATCGCTTCGACGGCGGTGGGATTGATCTGGCTGCCGGGCTTGGACCCGGCCGAGCGTACGTCGATGCGGTCCTCGCCGAGGGCCTGCAGGAAACCCGCAGCCATCTGGGAGCGACCTGCGTTGTGGACACAGACGAACAGGACGGTCGGTCGGTCAGGACCAGGGCGGTCAGACATGTGATTCTCCTTGGTGGGTGTGCGGCATGGCCGCTCCAGACGGATAGAGCGCGAGGGCAAGCCCGACGCCGATCGCGGCGCCGACGACCTGTGCGACGACGAATGCGGGGACGGAGCTCGGCGCGATGCCGGCGAAGGTGTCGCTGAACATCCGACCGATCGAGACGGCCGGGTTGGCGAACGAGGTCGAGCTGGTGAACCAGTACGCGGCGCCGATGTAGGCACCGACCGCAGGTGCGACCACAACGGTGCGGTCGGTGCGGACGAGGGAGAAGATCAGCAGCACGAGTCCCGCGGTTGCGACCACCTCACCGAGCAGGTGGCCGGAGCTGGCGCGTTGGTGATCCGAAAAGGTCGTCCCGACGTCGAACATGGCATTGGCGAGCAGGGATCCGCCGACGGCGCCTGCGGTCTGGGCGACAAGATAGGGCGCGATGTGTCCGGCCGAGAATCCCTGGGGGTCGCCGCGTGACAGGAACCAGTCGGCGATCGTCACGACGGGGTTGAAGTGGGCGCCGGAGACCGGCCCGAGCATGAGGATCAGGATCGCCAGGCCGAGGACGGTCGCTGTGCTGTTCTCCAGGAGCTGGATGCCGGTGTCGTCCGGAGAGAGCTGCGCGGCCGCGATGCCCGACCCGACAACGACTGTGACCAGCAGGGCACTGCCGAGGAACTCGGCGAGCAGGCGCCGGGCCAGTGGACGCGGAGCGACAGAGTCAGGGACGGGGTCGGTATGGGTCACGTGCTCATCTTGACGGGGGACAATCGCTCAGTCAAACTCGACTCAATGAATATTGAGCGAATGACGAGGGACCGGCGCGCCACTCGGCACGCCGCGTTGGCAGACGTCGCACGACTTGCGGTCGTTGACGAGCTTGCTCTGGGGGACCGCTCGCCGAGCGAGCTGCAGGCCATCATTGGTCTGCCGTCGAACCTGATGGCCCATCACCTCAAGGTCCTCGAGGACGTCGGCATGGTCGCGCGGCGCCGCTCCGAGGGCGACCGTCGGCGCACCTATCTGACCCTGGTCGACACCGCCCTGATCGACAGCGCACCATCCGAGGAGGTTGCGGTCGGTCGAGTCGTTTTCGTCTGCTCCGCGAACTCCGCCCGCTCGCAGCTCGCTGCCGCGCTCTGGACTCGAACGAGCGACGTCCCCGTCGCATCGGCCGGAACCCACCCGGCCAGGCAGATCGCCGCCGGGGCCAAGGCAGTCGCCGACAGGCGCTCCTTGAAGCTTGTCGCGGCGGCCCCACAACCCTTCGGCGCGATCGTGAGCAGCAGGGACTTCGTCGTCGCCGTCTGCGACAGCGCCTATGAAGAGCTTGGTCCCGCGGTCTCGCTGCACTGGTCGATCCCCGACCCGGTCACGCAAGGCAGCGACATCGCCTTCGACCAGGCCTACGCCGAGCTCGATCGCCGCGTCACGACCCTTGCTCCACGACTGATTGCTTCCTAAGGTGTGCTGACTCGCCCGCGTCGAAGCTGATCGACAGATGCTCGGGACTGAGGGACTCCAGGAAGTCCCGTGCGTCAAACGCCTCGCCTGCGGTCAGTACCCCGACCTTGCCGACCCCGTCGATGGCGCGCTCCATGGCCTCGACGACGAGGGGAGCGGTCACGGCATAGATGTCGCGGCCGCTCGCCGCGGCCCGCCGCTCCAGCCGGCCGCGCGGACCACGACCTCCACCACGAAGGTCTGCGACGAGCGACCACTGTCGTCGGTCGCCGAGGGTGCGCGGGTGTCCGGGTCGGACAGGTCCTTCATGGCTGAGACCGTCATGTAGGAGCGGATCTCGGTTGACGGCAGGTGCCGCGCGATCGTGATGGTGTCGGCCATCGTGACTTCGCCGACGACGGGTTGAGTGCCCAACGGCGCTGGGAACGTCCAGTCCGTCAGCGGAGCGCTGTCGGACCGAAGCTCCAGGCGCCCGTCGGAGAACACCAACCGTCGGCCGTCCCTGCGCTGCCGGGAGACCTGACCGGCTGCCCTCGTGCCGGGCGTCGGCTCCCAGCTGCTGAGGCCGTATGCAATCGCGATCTCGTCGGCTGCGGTCCAGTCGTCCATGGCCGCCGTGGCCAGCAGGTCACCGAGACCGCCGTAGAACGCCATCGCCGGCAGGACCACGACGCCGGCATCCTGTGCGCGCGCAGCGAACCGCTCGAAGGTGTCGAGGTTGGCCTCGACCTCAGCGGCCACGTCGAGGTAGGGGATTCGGGCACGCAGTGCTGCCTCGACCACCGGGCCGGCGGTGTCGGCGAATGGGCCTGCGCAGTTGATCACGGCCGATGCGCCGAACAGGGCCCGGTCAAGGGAGGCGGGGTCGTCGATCGTTGCGGGTCGGAGGTCTTTGAGGCCGAGCTCCGCGCCGACGGCCTGCAGCTTGTCGGCGTCCCGCCCGGACAGGGTCGGGGCCCATCCCCGCCTCATGAGCTCAGCCACGACGAAGCGGCCGGTATGGCCGCTGGCGCCGAAGACGGTGACCGAAGGTGTGGATTTCATGAGTTCTCCCGTGCAAAAATGGACAGACCGGTCTGTTTCATCTCTGATGATACCGATCTGTAGCGTCTGGAGACACAGAATCACCGATCGGGATCGAGGAGCCACCATGCACGACGAGGTCGACGGGCCTGCAAGGGACGACACGGTCCGTGCGGGCGTACGGGAACGAATTCTCGACACCGCAGCCGAGCTGTTCTACCAGGAGGGCGTTCGAGCAGTCGGGGTCGATCTCATCGTGGACCGGTCCAGGGTCGCCAAGACGAGTCTCTATCGACACTTCGAGACCAAGGACCTCCTGGTCGTCGCAGTGCTCGAGCGCGACGACGTCACCTATTGGCAGCGCTGGGACGAGATCGCCCGCCAGGGGCACGACGACGCGCGCTCCGAGCTCGAGGCACATTTTCGGTGGATTGCTGACTACATCGCGCAACCGATGTATCGCGGATGCCCCTTCCTGAATGTGGCAACCGAGTTCCCGTCCGACGGGCACCCCGCTCGCGCGGTGGCGGTGCGACACAAGACCGAGCTGCGCCGGCGGCTGGGCGCCCTGGTGGCAGAGGTCGGCGGGGGCGACCCGAACGCCCTGGCCGATCAGCTGGTCCTGCTCATCGACGGGGCATATGCCAATGGCCAGCTCCTCGGCGGGCAGGGATCGGCCCCGTCGCTCGTGCCGGCCGCACTCGCACTCCTTTCCATGGCAATCGACCCGCAGGGGAACGCATGAACGCCGTACGCCACGCCGCCTAAAACGGGGCGTCAGGCTCCTCGCTGCCCTGGTGGTGGCCAACATCGGCGCTCTCATCACGCTGACCGCGCTGTGGTTCTCCCACGGGAAGCAACAGCGCGCCGCATGAGTTGACCTCGGTGTGAGGCTCTCGATCCTGGACCGTTCGCGCACGCGGACGGGTCGTCCTGAGGCTGAAGCTCTCACCGGTTCGATCGAGAGGGCGGTCAACGCCGAGCGGCTCGGCTATGACCGCTTCTGGGTGGCCGAGCACCATGCTGTCCCCGGCATCGCGAGCGGATCGCCGCCCGTGCTGCTTGCTGCGATCGGTGCCCGGACCGACCGCATCCGGCTCGGGTCCGGCGGCGTGATGCTGCCGCACCACCAGCCGATCGTCGTCGCAGAGCAGTTCCTCATGCTCGAGGCACTGCATCCTGGGCGAATTGACCTGGGACTCGGCCGCTCATCGGGATTCACCGCTCCGGTGCGGGCAGCGCTGCGGGAGCAGGACGCAGGCGGGTTCGAGGACGATCTGAGTGACCTGCGTGCCTATCTCGACGGCGACGCCTCCGTGACCGCGCGGCCACAGTCACCCGGGCGCATCCCGATGTTCGTCCTCGCCACGAACCGGGGGACGGTCGTCGCGGCCAGGCATGGCCTGCCGGTCGTGCTTGGCGGCCCGATCCTGGGTGATCCCGCGGTGGAGGAGCTGCTTGCGACCTATCGCCGAGACTTTCGCCCGAGCCCTCTGTGCGCCCACCCGTATGTCGTGGTGTCCCTCGACGTGACGGTCGCGGACGACGATGCCACGGCGCGTGAGCTGGCTCTGCCGGAAGCCTGGGCCATGGCTCGCTCCCGCCAGACCGGGGCGTTCCCGCCTCTGGAGTCGCTCCGCGACATACGAGCACAGGCGTGGTCGCCGCAGATCCGCGAGCGGGTCGACTCGGCCCTCGATCGGGCGGTCGCCGGCGGCCCACGGACCGTGAGTCGCGCGCTCGACCGTCTCGCCGATCGAACCGGCGCCGACGAGCTGCTGGCGTCCACGTCGACATATGACCGGAAGGCGCTGTTCGCCTCCGACGAGGGGCTTCGGGATCTGATTGCGGGCGCCTGAGCCCTCGTGCTCGTGCCGGATCTGGTCGATACTCAGACGACAGCCCGATTCAACCCGAGGAGACACGTTCCATGGCGACAATTCTCAACCCCTATCTGTCGTTCGAGGACACCGCCGCGGCGGCGATGACGTTCTATCAGTCCGTGCTCGGTGGCGACCTGACGACATCGACCTTCGGGGAGTTCGGGATGAGCGAGGATCCGGCCCACTCCGACAAGATCATGCACGCTCAGCTTCAGACGCCAGGCGGCTTGACCCTGATGGCGGCCGACGTGCCGCCCGATGTGGAGCTCCAGGCCGGCAACAACATGGCGATCTCGCTCAGCGGCGAGGACGAGTCCGAGCTGCGCGGCTTCTTCGACGGACTCGCCGACGGCGGCTCGGTCGACCAGCCATTTGTGCAGGCCCCGTGGGGTGACACCTTCGGCATGCTCACCGACCGCTTCGGGACTACGTGGATGGTCAACGCACTGGGTCCGCAAGCCCAGTCCGAAGGCTGATCGTCCGACCCCCCGCATAGGCTCCGGAGATGGTCACGGTCGAGGACGTGCGAGGGCTTGCGCTCACCCTGCCTCGGGCATACGAGGCGCTGGTGCGTGACCGGATCAAGTTCCGGGTCGGGAGCCTGGTGTTCGTGTCGTTCTCCCGCGACGAGACCTTGATGGGTTTCGGCTTCCCTCGGGAGGAGCGCGAGCACCTCGTCTCCTCGCGCCCCGAGGAGTTCCAGCTGCCACCGGCAGGCGACATGCGCTATCAGTGGGTCGTGGCCAAGATGGCGGCACTCGGTCGCGACGAGATGCGGGAGCTGGTCATCGACGCCTGGCGGATGTGCGTGCCCCAAGGTGTGGCCCGGGAGTTCCTCGGCGAAGTCTGACGTCAGCTCCAGCCGCGGCGCCGAGACACGAGCCGGTAGGCGCCGTAGACGAGGACTGCAATGGCAGCCCAGGGAAGCAGGGTCCCGGCAACCTCGACGACATTGTTGACCGTCGAGACCAGCGCGTTCCACCCATTGGTCAGGCCGCCCTTGAACCCGCCCGGCTCGACCGACTCGACGCCGAGCTTCTGCGCCAGGCTGACCTGAATGGTCGACAGCTCGACCTGGCCGTCCATGCTGCGCTGTTGCGACTCGAGCTGCTCGAGCTGTGACTGCCGCTTGGTCAGAGCAGACTCGGCGGCGATGATCGAGCGGTTGTTGCTGGCTGTGCCCAGGAGCTTCTCCAGCCGTCCGATCGACAGCTCGAGGGCGTCGATGCGCGCGTCGAGATCCTTCGACGCCGCAGTCACGTCGTCATTTCGGAGTGAGACCGTCTCGACCGTGCCGTACGTCTTGAGCTGCGCGATGGTCGCGGTCAGCTTGGAGCTCGGCACCCGGATGAGCAGGTCGGCACTGGCGTCCTCGCCCGTGCCGTCCTCGGTGCGGGAGTCGACGCGGCCGCCGATGCTGTCGACATACGCGCTGAGCTGCTGCGCGGTCACCCGCGGCTGCTTGACCGTGACGGAGATCGAGCCGGTCGTGATGACCTTGCGGTCGTCCTCAGGGGCGAGGGGCTTGTCGGCGCTTTCCGATCCGCTGTCTTCGAGTGAGGAGGTCCCCGGCTGCTCGATGAGTCTGGAGTCGGACTGGGAGGACGTGCCAGCGCTGTCATCGCTGGAGGTGGACATGTTGCTCAGCGCATCGACCCCGATCGAGCCGGCCCCGACGACCAGAACGCTCGCCGCGGCCAGTCCGATCGTGCGGCGAGCCCGGCGACTCCGGCGGTTGATGTCCTGATCGACGGCCTGCATGACTGAGGAGCGCATCGAAGCGATGCGGTCATCGTCGAGCGTGGGATGGTTCATGATGTCTCCCTCATGGATCGGAGGTCGGCGCGCAGCCGAGTGCGAAGGCGCGAGAGCCGGTTGCGGACCACGGCGTGGCTGACGCCGAGCTCGCGGGCGGCCAGCTCGTAGGTGTGGTCCCCGACGACGCAGAGGTCATAGAGCTGTCGGTCGGTGGGGGACAGGGCGGCGACCGCCTTGTCGATCTCGTTGCGGACCTGTCCCGCCGCAACTTCATCCTCGACGGACGCACTGTCGGGCAGGTCCGGGTCGAGCGGCCAGCTGTGCGCTCGGGCCTTCTGGGTGCGGCGGCGAGCGTTGAGGGCGGTGAACCGTGCCGTGACAAGCAACCAGGGAAGCACCGACTCGTCGACGACCGAGATCCGCCGGATCTTGTCCCACGTCGTGATGAACACGTCCTGGGTGATGTCCTGCGCCTCGTCCGCGTCCTGCACGACCGAGTAGGCCTGCCAATAGACCGGACGCACGTGCCGGTCGTACAGCTGACCGAATGCTGCTCGGTCGCCATTGGCAGCACGCTCCAGCAGGGCACGGTCCCCGATGACGGGGTTGTCGTCGATGGTCGTCGGTGTCGTCACCCGGCGCTCCGATCTGTGCAATGTGCGGACGTCTCTAACCGAAGATGTCCGGACCAGCCACACCGTCTCACGATCCCGTCCACAAGATCGGGAGTCGCCCCGTTGGGTTGTCGCTCGTAGAGTGGGTTCGAGGCAGGAGGTGGTGGATATGAAGCGTGCCGTCGTGGTGCTGATCGGCGTGGCCACTGTGATCCTCGCGGTCGTTCTGGCGTCGAGTTCCTCAACGCCCGAGGATGCCAGCGAACCCGCCGCCTCGGACACGAAGTCGACCGAGGTCGCCAAGCCAACGCTGCCCCCGCCGTCGCCACCTCCACCCCCGAAGGCGAAGTTCGACCGCACGATCTATGCCACCTCGACCCTCGAGCGTTCTGAGCTGATGCTGGACTTCTGCCGTGGACCGATCGCGATCGGTCTCGGTGATGGGCGGCCCGTGCTCGTCGCCGAGCATGACTTCTGCGGTGGGTCGGCCTGGATCCCCAAGCTCGAGATCGGTCAGGCGGTCAAGCTCAGGGGCGACGGGGTGAAGCGGGGGACCTATGTCGTCACGGCGATCGAGCACGAGGTTCGAGGCAAGGCCGAGGTCCGGGATCTGCCCCCCACGGATGTCGTTCTCCAGACCTGCGTGACCCCGGAGAGGATGGTCCTCGTCGGCGTCAACTTGTTCGATCCGACCCTGGCCTCGTGATCGGCGGATGACGGGACCATTGCCTTCCTACTTTACATTTGCTACCTTCTTGTAAAGCGCCCCTCCCAGGGCGGACCAAGGAGGAGCAGCATGACGATCGAAGCAACCGTGGACGGCGAAGTCATCCAGTGGCGTGACCGCAAGCGGCACCTCTGGATCGTGGGGGCGATCGTGCCCCTGATCCCGGTCAGCATGTGGGGCCTCTACGTCCTCACCGGCTCGAGCCTCGTCTGGTACTTCGGGCCGTTCTTCGTCTTCGTGCTCATCCCGATCGCCGACCTGCTCGCCGGTCTCGACCCCGACAACCCGCCGGATGAGGTGATCGAGGCGCTGGAGGGGGACCGCTACTACCGCTGGGTGACCTATGCGTTCATCCCCGTGCAGATCGCCGGACTGATCTGGGGCGCCTACCTCCTCGGTGGAGGCACGTTGCCGGGCATCGATGACCCGCTGACCGTCGCGGAGAAGATCGGCCTCGCCCTCGGCCTCGGCATGGTCGCCGGAATCGGCATCAACACCGCGCACGAGCTCGGCCACAAGAAGGAGGAGCACGAGCGCTGGTTCGCTCGCGTCGCGCTGGCGCAGACGTTCTACGGCCACTTCTTCATCGAGCACAACCGGGGGCACCATGTCCGCGTGGCCACCCCGGAGGACCCGGCGAGCGGCAGACTCGGCGAGACCGTCTGGGAGTTCATGCCCCGCACCGTCTGGGGCAGCCTCAAGAGCGCGTGGGGGCTGGAGAAGAAGCGCTTCGAGCGCCAGAAGAAGTCGCACTGGTCGATCAAGAACGACCTGTTCAACGCCTGGATGTTCTCCGTCGTCCTGTGGGGCGGCCTCGTTGCCGCATTCGGCTGGGAGATCCTGCCCTATCTCGTGCTGCAGGCGGTCGCGGGCATCTGGTTGCTCGAATCGGTCAACTATCTCGAGCACTACGGCATGAAGCGAGCCAAGCTCGAGTCCGGCCGGTATGAGCGGGTCAACCCGAGCCACAGCTGGAACTCCAACAACATCGCGACCAATGTGCTGCTCTATCACCTGCAGCGCCACAGCGACCACCACGCCAACCCGACCCGGCGCTACCAGGCCCTGCGGGACTTCAAGGAGGCGCCGGTCCTGCCCACGGGTTATGCGGGCATGATCGTGCTGAGCTGGGTGCCGCAGATCTGGCGTTCGGTCATGGACGAACGGGTCTTGAGTCACTACGAGGGCGACCTGAGCCGAACCAATCTCCATCCGAGGACGGCCAAGAAGTACGCGCGGAAGCATGGCGCGGTCAAGGAGGGCGCAGCATGAGCCAGTTCGTGTGTCCCAACTGCGAGTATGTCTACGACGAGGCCAAGGGCGACCCGCGCGAAGGGTGGCCGGCCGGGACGCCATTTGCGGACATCGACGCCGACTGGGCGTGCCCTGACTGTGGCGTGAGGGAGCAGGTCGATTTCGTGCCCGCGGGCAGCACGACCGAAGACATTCGAGAGGGAGACCAGGCGTGAAGCAGTGGGAGTGCCAGCAGTGCGGATTCATCTACGACGAGGCCGAGGGCTGGGAAGAGGAGAACATCCCGCCGGGCACCAAGTGGGAGGACATCCCCGACGACTGGACGTGCCCCGACTGTGGCGCGGCCAAGGCCGATTTCACGATGCTCGAGCTGGTCTGATCGCATGACGCATCGCACGGTCATCGTCGGGGCCGGAATCGCCGGGGTCAGCGCGGCAGCCGCTTTGCGCAACAGCGGCTATGTGGGCGACATCGACCTGCTCGGCGCGGAGCCGGAGCTGCCCTATCGCCGGCCGCCGGTCTCCAAGGAGATCGTGCAGGGCGTCAAGACACCCGACGAGATCCGCATCAAGAAGGCCGAGTGGTACGACGAGCAGGCGATCAACCTGCGCACGGGCGTCACGGTCGCCTCGATCGACACCGAGGCGCGTGCGCTGAGGCTCTCCGGGGATGAAGCAATCCTCTACGACCATCTGCTGCTCGCGACGGGTGGCCGGGCTCGCGCGCCGTGGTCTGCGCCCGGCATCCGTACGCTCCGCAGTCTCGCCGACGTCCCACGGCTGCAGGCCGAGCTGGCCGGGGGTGGCCATGTCATCGTGGTCGGTGCGGGGCTGATCGGCTCGGAGATCGCGGCCAGTGCGCGTGGCCTGGGGTGTGAGGTGACACTGCTCGAGACTGCGTCCCTCCCGCTCCCGAGGCTGCTGCCGCCACAGCTGGGCGAGCTCTACGTCGACCTGCACAAGACCGAAGGAACCAACCTGCACACCGGCGTCATGGTCTCCTCGATCGACGAGCATGGCGACCAGACGGTTGTGCGGTCGGTCGATGGGCGCACGTGGTCGGCGCCGGTCGTCGTCGTTGCGGTCGGCATGGAGCCCAACGTCGAGCTCGCCGACGCCGCGGGGATCGTCACCACGGCGCCGGAGCTCGGAGGTGGCATCACGGTCGACGCGCTCGGCCGGACGTCGGCGCCGGGCGTGTTCGCGGCCGGCGACGTGGCCAACCAACCCAATGGTGTGCTGGGAGGCCGGCACCGGGTCGAGCACTGGCAGGGCGCTCAGAATCACGGGACCGCGGTCGGCAAGGTCATGGCCGGTGGTGAGGTGCCTTTCGTCGAGGTGCCGTGGTGCTGGTCGGACCAGTACGGCCACAACCTCCAGGTCGTGGGGTGGCCCGACGCGGCGCATGAGCTCGTCGTGCACGGCTCGATGGCCGATCGCGACTTTGTGGCCTATCTCCTCGACGATGGCATCGTCCGCGGCGCGATCGGGATCGGCCGGCCGAGGGACATACGGACGGCGCGCGCCTGGATCTCCGCTCAGGAGCGTCTCGACGCGGTCCTCGACGACGGCTCAGTGACATGACAGCGGGAGTGCAGAGCGTCGGCCTGGTCCGCGACCGACTCCTCGACGCGGCCCAGGCAACGATCGAGGACACCGGCTGGTCGAGCGTGACGATGGCGCGGATCGGCGAGCAGGCCGGGGTGAGCCGGCAGACGGTCTACAACGAGTTCGGCACCAAGCATGGGCTCGCCGAGCAGCTCGCGATGCGTGAGCTGGGCCGGTTCCTCGAGGTCGTGCGCGAGCGCATGGCGAGCGAGACCGAGCTGGTGGAGGGCATCCGCGCCGCCTGCGAGGGAGTCCTGCTCATGGGTGAGCGGAGCCTGCTGGTCCGTACGATCATGGGATCGCTGCCCGATGAGCACGACACCGACTTCCTCAAGATCTTGACCACCGAGTCCGGCGAGATCGTCGAGTCGGCCGTGATCGTGGTCAAGCAGTCCGTGCTCGACCTCTATCCGCCGACGCCCCTGACCGACGGTGAGCTCGAGGTCGCCGTGGAGGTCGTGGTGCGACTCGTCCTGTCGGCCATCACACGCCCCTCGAAGCCGCCGGCCGATGCCGCGACCGACATCGCCTGGATCGTCGGGCTCGCCTTCAAGGGCGCCGGCGGCTAGACGGGTCTGGCTAGGGAGCTGGCGTCGGCTGTGAGGGCGCCGGCTGTGAGGGTGCCGGCACGGATGGCGCCGGGCTGGTTGGCGCCGGGCTGGTTGGCGTGAGGCTCGGCGCGCCGGCCGCGTCCTGGGTGACATAGACGAGCCGGCCGTCGGCAAGGCGATAGACCGTGCCGACCGGGGTGCCGCGCCCCACAGTCTTCGTGCCGTTGGCCGGCACGTCCTCGACGGTCTCGCCAGGTTGGGTGGTGACTTCGCCGAGCGCAGGCTTGGTCAGGCCACCTGAGCTGACGGCCCCGGAGAGCCCGAGCGACGACAGCGCCGCGAGCAGGAAGGCGACCGCGAGCACGATGCCGAGGTCGAACATGTTGACCAGCCCGTCGAGCGGGTCGCCTGCGCGGTCACTGGAGATGCGCGCCCGTGGCGTCACGTGGATCATGCCGGCGGATCCGTGTGGGCCGGAAGGGTCGTCGTCGGGCTCGATGTCGCACCGGGTGGCGGGCTCAGGGACGGGCTCGTGACGGTGTCGCGGGATGTTGTCGGCGCGGGTATCGCAGGTGCATGGGTGACGGCAGCGGCTCCCGTTCCGTCGTCGGTCAGGACCGCCGCGACGTATTCCAGATCGGAGAAGTCCTGGCCGTAGAGCCGTTCGCGTACGAGCGAGAGCGCGAGGGCGAGGGCGCCGATCAGGATGCCGAGGACCGTGATGCTGAAGGCGAGTCGCAGGTTCTCGGTCAACGCGTCGACATCGCCGCGGGCGAGGCCGTCGAGCGCCGGCGAGAGGGGGATGAGGGTCCCCATGAGGCCGAGCGCCGGCCCGAGGCGGACCAGCAGGCGAGTGCGGGACAGTCGGGCCTGCCGGGAGAAGTCGAAGTCGGCGAGCTCCTTGGCGATGCGGGTGTCAGCGCCGGGGTTGCCGACCTCGCGGACGACGACGCCGAACGCCTTCCCGACCGCCCCGCTCCACGCGACGGTCTGCAGCAGGGCGGACGCCTCCTCCGCACGGCCGGCATCGACGGCCTGGCGCGCCGAGGCGCCGGCCTTGGCAAGAGCGGGAAACGTACGCCGGCGGCGCTTGACCATCTCGACGATGAACATCCCCAGCTCGACCAGCACAGCCGCAAGGGCCAGCAGCGCGAGGATCACCACCGGCAGCTCCAGCACCTCCGCGACCCGGAAGATGATGTTGTAGATGCCGTCACTCATGTGCGTCTCCTCAGGTGGCCCAGCCGGTTGCTGACCCATCGTGCCTCGATCTCTGCGCCGAGTCCCAGCAGCAGCATCACTGCGAGGGTGCCGATCACCGCTCCATTGATCTTGCGGCCGGCGGACAGCTCAGTTGCCTGTGTCGGCTGGCTGGTGGCCTGGGTGCCCGGGATGCTCTCGCCCTCCTCGGCTCCCGCTCCGGCCAGCACGAAGCCCTCGACCGCCTCGAGTCCGTCATCGAGCGGGGTCAGGTTGTCCGGGGGCGGGGTCGCATCAGCCGGAGGATCGGCGACCGGCGGGGTGCTCGGGTCGTAGGGAGGGGTGTATCCGGTGCCACCACCCGCGCCGCCTGCGCCGCCGCCCGTGCCGCCGGTCCCGGTTCCGTTCCCGGTTCCGTTGGACGAGGACTTCGGCACGTTGCCGACCTTGACGGTCGCGGTTGACGCGCGGCCGTAGGAGCCATCGTCGCCGCGGACAGAGAGGTTGACGGAGTAGGAGTCCTTGCGCGTGTAGGTGTAGGTCGGCGCGGCCTTCTTGGACTGGACGTCGGACTTTCCGACGAAGTTCCACGCATACGAGAACGACTCGTCGCTGTCGGAGCCGATCTCGGCGGAGAACGAAACGGGGCCGGCCGTGGTGGGCTTCGCGGGAGAGGACTTGATCGTGGCGGAGACCAGCTCGCCCGTGACGTGGAAGGTGAGCGTGAGCGGGGTGCCCGGCTCGGTCGCAAAGACCTCCAGCGCGTTGACGTCCTTGGTGCCGTCGGCGAGTGGGCGGACGTAACCGACGCCGCCATCGTCCGCCACGTAGACGGCGGGGACGAGGTTGTCGGCGTACGGAGAGGTGCCCCTGAGTCGAGCGGGGCTGAGGACTGCGGGCACCTTGTCCAACCCAGGCGTCTCGGAGAAGGTGACGTCGTTCCGGACCTGGTTGTTCGGCTCAGCATCCGACTGTGCGACGAGCGCCGACAGGGGCAGGGTGTTGGGGATGCCACCCTCACGGATCGGGGTTGCTGGACCACCCGGCTTGGTGCGGATCGTGTATGGCTTCCCCTCTGCCACGAGAGCTGGATCCTTGTTGATCGCATAGGTGTAGGGGCCGACCACGCGATTGGCGACCCCGTCCTTCGTGCTGACGTACTCGATGGTGACGCAGGAGTCACCTGGCTGGCAGGCCGCGGCCTGGGCCGAGGAGGTCACGAGCGGGATCGTGACCATTGCGAGCAGAGCCGCCAGAGCGAGACGTCGTCGCCGGCGCGTCATCACTGCCGTGATTCTCACAGCTCGCCTCCCGAACGATCGTGGACTACCCAGTATGAGGTGCGGAGGGTCTCACCTGCAGAGTTCCCGCGGTCGATCGTACGAACATCCGGTGGCGCCCGAGCGTCCGGTGGTTGAAGATCGGCTCAGATCCACCGGTCGAACCACATGCGGTCGTGCCAGGAGTCGTAAGGGATGATCTTGCCGGTGTAGATCGGGTGGAAGAACCAGAACGTCACGACGACCGCGGTGAGGAAGATGCCCGCGAAGAGTCCGACGACATAGCGGTGCCGCGGTGACTCGGCCGCACGGGCGAGCTCGGCCAGGACCAGCGAGATCGCGATGATCGTGAACGGGATCACGACGACGGCATAGAAGGAGAAGATCGGCCGGTCGGCATTGAGGAACCACGGGACCCAGCCGGCGAGCACGGCGAGCACCGGGACGCCCCAGCGCCAGCTGCGCGTGACGATCCAGGCAACAACCGACGCGAAGAGTGCCAGCACACCCGACCACCAGATGATCGGGTTGCCGAGGATCAGGACCTCCCGCAGACACGTGGACCCGGACCTGGCCCCGCACTCGGTCGCAGGCATGTCGCCGGTGTACTCGACGCCGACGGGTCGCTCCATCACGAGCCAGCCCAAGGGGTTGGACTGATAGGGATGTTGCTCGGCACTGTCGAGACCCTGGGTGTGGAAGTCGTATGTCATGACGTGGAAGTGCCACAGAGACCTGAATGCATCGCGCGTCTCACCGAGGAAGCCAGTGGTCGGCCGGTCGACGTATGAGCCCCAGGGCGCCGAATAGTCACCGTAGCCACGGCCGAAGCGTGCCTCGAACAGCTCGTGGTGGATCAGGAAGCCTGTCCAGGTCGTGACATAGACGAGCCCGGCAACCACCACGATCGAGACGAACGCGGGCGCTCCGACGACCAGCGTCGTGGTGACCCAGCCGTGCCGCCTGACCGGGGAGTCCTTGGGAGCGCGGCGCCGCGCCAGGACCTCCCAGATCACGGTCAACACCCCGAAGACCGCCAGGACGTAGAGGCCGCTCCACTTGGTTGCGCATGCCATCCCGAAGCTGATCCCGGCGAGCAGCTGCCACGGGCGGATGATCCGGTAGCGATCGAGCCGCTCCCGGATCCAGTCCCGGTCAGCAACCAGGCAGGCGACACCGCAGACCAGCCAGAATGCGAGGAACACGTCGAGCAGGGCGAGCCGGGACATCACGAAGTGCATCCCGTCGAACGCCAGCAGCAGCCCTGCAAAACAACCGAGGACGGTCGACCCGGTCATGCGGCGGACCAGGCGAGCGAGCACCAGGACGGTCAGCGAGCCGATGACCACCGCGGCGATGCGCCAGCCGAAGGGGTCCAGACCGAACACCGCCTCGCCGAGCGCGATGACCCACTTGCCGCCGTCGGGATGCACGATCCACGAGGGATCTCCGGTCAGCAGACCGGTGGTGTCGCCCCGTTGAACCTGCTTGTTGGCGGTGTCGACGAAGTCCTGCACATAGCCGTGACCCAGCAGTGAATAGGCATCCTTGGCGTAGTAGGTCTCGTCGAACATCAGGATGCGGGGCCTGCCGACGTTCCACACCCGGATCACGAAGGCGAGGATCGCGACGGCGATCGGCCCGATCCAGCCCCACACGCGATCTGACCACCTGTAAGGGGACAGACGAGCCAGCAATGTCACCCCGCCAGCGTAGGTGAGCCCGTGGCGCGGTGGATTCTCAACCTCATTCGACCGAATGAGGTTGAGAATCCACCGCCCGACAGGCGGGTCCACAGAAGGGTGCGGGACGAGCGCTGTCCACAGCAGCAGATCGCGCGGTGGAGGAGGGGAGCAGCGACGCTGCAATCTGCTGACATGAGACCCCCGCGACCCGTCCCGGCCCGCCTCGCCGCCCGCGCGTTCAGCCGGGACGAGGCGCGCAGCGCCGGCATCACCCCCAGGATGCTCCAGCACCAGCGCTTCGTGGAGATCCATCCGTCCGTCTACCGCCTGGACGACGTCGGGCTCGACGACAGCGGACGCCTTCGCGCGGCGCAGCTGGCGATGCCGGCCGATGCCCGAGTCAGCCACGCGTCTCGGCTGCGCATGCTGGGACTCGAGCGTGGAGACCTGACCCCGTTCCACTTCACTGTCGGCCGAGACCTGCACCTTGACATCCCCGGCATCACGCTGCACCGGACAGTGCTCATGCCGGCGCACGACGGCGTGGCGGTCAGCGTCGAGGCTGCGTACGTCGGATACGCGGCGACGGCACGAACCATCGACCTGATCGCTGTCGGCGACTGGCTGCTGAATCGGGGACACCTAACGGTCGGGTCGCTGGTCTACTTCATCCACGCCCAACCGTGGCGCCCCGGCGCGGGACAGGCTGCGACCGTCCTGCGTCACCTTGACGGACGAGCGCGCTCGCTGCCGGAGTCCGAGACCCGTGCGGCGCTGGTGTTCGCCGGGCTGCCCAAACCTGAGGTCAATCGGGACGTGCGGGCCGATGACGGCAGGTTCCTCGGCTGCGGTGACCTCGTCTACCTGCTGTTCAAGCTCATCGTTGAGTACGAGGGCGGACAGCACTGGACCAGCGCCGTGCAGATCGTCAGCGACGTCGACCGCTATGCAGGCCTGCGCCGCGCCGAATGGGAGTACGTGCAGGTCACCAAGCGACATCTCAGGAGCCCGAAGTCGATGGTGCGGGCCGTACACCGCGCCCTGGCGGCTCGCGGTTACAACGGACCAGCGCCGGCCTTCGGGCCTCGCTGGGACTCGCTCTTCGGCCAGCCCATCCCCGCCCCGACCTGGCGGACGCGGGTTGGATCGCAACCTCAAATGCCCCTGTGAGGTGGAGAATCCACCGCGCATCGGGGCTGGGGCTGGAGGGCCTGAGAGGATGACGGAATGCTCATCCTCGCGGCGACGCCGATCGGTCAGGTCGCCGATGCCAGCGGCCGTCTCGCCGATGCCCTCGCATCGGCCGACGTCGTGGCCGCCGAGGACACCCGGCGGCTCAAGCGCCTCGCTGCCGAGCTCGGGATCGAGATCACGGGACGGATCGTGTCCTATTTCGAGGCCAACGAGGAGCGTCGGACGCCCGAGCTGGCCGAGCTGCTTGCCGGCGGATCCACTGTCGTCCTGGTGACCGACGCCGGTATGCCGAGCGTGTCCGACCCCGGCTACCGGCTGGTGGTCGCCGCGATCGCTGCCGATGTCGCCGTCACGGCGATCCCCGGGCCATCGGCCGTGCTCACGGCTCTTGCCGTGTCGGGCCTGCCCGTCGACCGATTCTGCTTCGAGGGCTTCCTCCCGCGCAAAGCAGGTGAGCGTACGCGCGCGCTGTCCGAGCTGGCCGCCGAGCGCCGCACGATGGTGTTCTTCGAGTCGCCGCACCGCACCGAGGTCTCGCTCCGGGCGATGGCCGAGGTCTTCGGCGCCGAGCGGGCCGGTGCTGTCTGCCGTGAGCTCACCAAGACGTATGAAGAGGTGGCGCGCGGCGGGATCGGGGAGCTCGTCGCGTGGGCGGCCGGGCAGGAGCACGGAGTTCGCGGCGAGGTCACGATCGTGGTGGGCGGGGCGGGGCCGGACACCCGGACATACGAGGCAGAGGACCTCCGTGAGCTCGTCACCGCGCGGCAGGCCGACGGCCTGAGCCGCAAGGACGCGATCGAGCAGGTCGCGGGTGAGACCGGTGTGCGCAAGAAGGATGTCTACGACGCAGCGCACTCCTAGGGCGTGCCGGGAGCACCACTAGGATTGAGGTCGTGTCCGAATCCACGTTCTACGTCACCACGCCGATCTACTACGTCAACGATGCTCCACACATCGGGCACGGCTACACGACCGTCATGGGCGACATCATCACGCGGTGGCACCGCCAGCGGGGCGAGAGCGTCTGGTACACCACCGGCACCGACGAGCACGGCGAGAAGGTCCTGCGCAAGGCGGAGGCCAACGGCGTCACTCCCCAGGAATGGGTCGACAAGCTCGTCGAGGAGGAGTGGCGGCCGCTCCTGCAGACCATCGACGTCGCCAACGACGACTTCACACGTACGACTGACCAGCGCCACCTCGACGGGGCGCAGGCGTTCTGGATCGCACTCAACGAGCGCGGCGCGGTCTACAAGGGCGAGTTCTCGGGCTTCTACAGTGTCGGCGCCGAGGAGTTCGTCGGTGACGACGACGTCATCGACGGCGAGGATGATGACGCTGGGTTCAAGGTCTCCAAGCTCGACGGCAGCCGGGTCGAGCTGATCGCGGAGGAGAACTACTTCTTCCGCCTGAGCGACTACCAGCAGAAGCTGCTCGACTTCTATGAGGCCAACCCGTCGTTCATCCAGCCCGAGTCGGCACGCAACGAGGTCATCTCATTCGTGAGCCGTGGGTTGCGTGACCTGTCGATCTCCCGCTCGACGTTCGACTGGGGCATCAGCGTTCCTTGGGACGAGAAGCACATCTTCTACGTATGGATCGAGGCGCTCCTCAGCTACGCGACGTCGGTCGGCTACCACAACGACCGTGAGCGCTTCGACGAGGTGTGGCCCGCGGGCATCCATCTGGTCGGCAAGGACATCGCCCGGTTCCACGCCGTGATCTGGCCCGCGATGCTGATGGCGGCGGGCGAGTCCGTGCCGCACCAGGTGTTCGCCCACGGCTGGCTGCTCGTCGGCGGACAGAAGATGAGCAAGTCCAAGGCCAACGGGATCCGACCCGACGAGATCGTCGACACCTTCGGATCCGACGCCTATCGCTATTACTTCGCGCGTGCACTCACCTTCGGCAGCGACGGCTCGATCTCGTGGGAGGACATCAGCGCTCGCTATCACGCCGAGCTCGCCAATGGCTTCGGCAACCTCGCATCGCGCGTTGCGGCCATGATCGGCAAATACTTCGGCGGATCCCTGCCCGCTGCCGGTGCCACGACAGCGGCCGAGCAGAAAGTCATCGATGTCGTCGCCGAGGCCGTCGCCGAGGCGGATGCGGCGATCGAGGCCGTGGCGCCGCAGGACGCGCTCAGTGCGATCTGGCGCATCGTCGATGAGCTCAACGGCTATCTCACCGAGCAGGCGCCGTGGAAGGTCGCGAAGGATGATGCAGCCGGCGACCGGCTCGCGACGATTCTCTCGACTGCCGCGGAGGGGTTGCGTGTGCTCGCGGTCGTGCTCAACCCGGTCACCCCGAAGGCGTCGGCCGTGCTGTGGGACTCGCTCGGCGCCGGGCCCGCGCTCGGCGCACTGGCCGACCAGCGCATTGACGCCGTGGCGGCGTGGGGCCAGCTCCCGGTGGGCGCGACGATCACCAAGCCCGCCTCGCTGTTCCCGCGCATCGAGACCGCCGAAGAGTGACGATCACCGAGGGGTGGCCCGACGCGCCGGAGGCACTGCCCTCACCTGTCGTGGACAACCACTGCCACCTGGATCATCGGGCGTACGGCAAGCGCCAGGAAGAAGGGGAGAGTGAGGGCGGGCTGCTGATCCCCGTCGACGAGGCGCTCGACCGCGCCGCGGCGGTCGGCGTCACCCGCATCGTGCAGGTCGGCTGTGATGTGGCGGGTTCGCGGTGGGCGGTCGAGACCTCGCAGGCATACGACTCCGTTGTTGCTGCCGTCGCGCTGCACCCCAACGAGGCGCCTCGCCTGGCCGAGCTGGGTGCGCTCGACGACGCGCTGCACGAGATCGACGCACTGGCCGGGTCGCTGCACGTACGGGCGGTCGGTGAGACCGGGCTCGACTACTTCCGGACCGGCGAAGGAGGACGTGCGGCGCAGCATGAGTCGTTCCGGGCGCACATCCAGATGGCCAAGCGGCACGACAAGGCACTCGTGATCCACGACCGGGACGCACACCGGGACGTCCTCGCGGTGCTGGACGATGAGGGGACCCCGGAACGGACTGTCATGCACTGCTTCTCCGGCGACGCCGACTTCGCCAAGGAGTGCGTCAAGCGCGGCGCGTACCTGTCGTTTGCCGGCACCATCACCTTCAAGAACGCTGAGAACCTCCGCGAAGCGCTCCATGTGACACCTTCGGACCGTATCCTTGTCGAGACCGATGCGCCGTTCCTCACACCGACACCGCATCGCGGGAGACCGAACGCATCGTTCCTGATCCCGCACACCGTGCGATTTATGGCTGAAATTACAGGCAAATCGGTCGACAAGATGTGCCAGGACATCGATGCGAACACCGATCGTGCCTTCGGGGGCGCCTGGCCGCACAGGATTTGACCTTCGAAGGAGCGTCGTTATGGTGGAAAGTCGGCCCCGTCACCGACTGCCAAGGAAATCCGTGCACTCAGATTCAACCGTATCGTCAGGTTCGCCCGCTCCAGGCAGGCGCCGCCTGCGGAGGAAGTCTCTCCCGATCCTCGCCTTCGGCCTGGCGATCGTCTTCGTCCTCGCGGGCGGGACCGTCGCCTACGGAGCGCTCAGTCACACCGTCACGCTGACCGTTGACGGGCGCAGCGACTCGATCCGTACCTTCGACGACACCGTCTCCGACGTGCTCAAGTCCAAGGACGTCACGATCCGCCCCGGTGATCGGCTCAGCAAGGCGGAGTCGGCCTCGCTCGACGACGGCGACGACATCAAGGTGGACTATGCCAAGCCCGTCACCCTCACGGTCGACGGCGCCGTCAGTGAGCACACGGTCTATGACCGCACGGTCGGCGATGCCTTCGACTCCCTCGGGGTCAAGCCGGGCAGTGACGCATATGTCTCCGCCAAGACCGCGTCCGTCGTCCCGCGCAGGGGCATGAAGCTCGTCGTGAGCACCTCCAAGTCGTTGACTGTGGTCGCCGACGGCAAGAAGAAGACCATCACCTCGGCCGCCCCGACAGTGGCCGGTGTGCTCGAGAGCGCCGACGTGACCCTGGACTCCGACGACGAGGTCAAGCCCGCCAAGGACGCCTACGTCAAGCGCGAGACCAAGCTGCGGGTCGTCCGGATCGAGAAGGTCACCAAGACCGTGACCGTGCCGGTCAGCTATGAGGTCGAGGTCCGCAAGGATGCCGACGCGATGGCCGGCGAGAAGGTCGTCGTGCAAGAGGGCAGGGCAGGCGAGAAGCGCCAGAAGGTGAGCTACGTCTACGCCGACGGCAAGGTCCGCGAAAAGATCGTTCTGGTCTCGCGCTCGCTGTCGTCGCCCCGCCCGCAGATCGAGAAGCATGGCACCAGCACGACGCCGCCCGACAGCGCGTGGGACAGGATCGCCAAGTGCGAGTCCGGCGGCAACTGGTCGATCAACACCGGCAACGGCTACTACGGCGGCCTGCAGTTCAGCGCCGCGACCTGGCGCAGCGTCGGCGGTCCCGGCCTGCCCCACCAGAGCAGCCGCGAGGTGCAGATCAAGTACGCCAAGATCCTCCAGGCCCGCTCCGGCTGGGGCCAGTGGGGTTGCGCGCACGCGAGGTTCGGCTGACGCCACCCCGGCTGCTCGGGGCCGCTGACGTCCGACGCCTGGCCGAGTCATGCGGAATCCGTCCGACCAAGCAGCGCGGGCAGAACTTCGTCATCGACGCCAACACGGTCCGGCGCATCGTCCGCACGTCCGCGATCAGCGCCGATGACGTCGTGGTCGAGATCGGACCGGGTCTGGGCTCGTTGACCCTCGGGCTGCTCGAAGTCGCCGCTCACGTGACCGCGGTCGAGCTCGACGAGGTGCTCGCCGCGCAGCTCCCCGCCACGATCTCGGAGCAGGCCCCCGACCAGGCGGCGCACTTCGACCTGGTGACGGCCGACGCGATGCAGGTCACAGAGCTGCCGGGGCCGACGCCCACGGCGCTGGTGGCCAACTTGCCATACAACGTCTCCGTGCCGGTGCTGCTGACGTTCTTCGAGCGGTTCCCGACGATCCGGACCGGTCTTGTGATGGTCCAGGCCGAGGTTGCACACCGGCTCGCGGCCGGCCCGGGCTCCAAGACGTATGGCGTCCCGAGCGTCAAGGCTGCCTGGTATGCCGAGCTCCGGCTCGCCGGTTCGATCGGCCGCAACGTCTTCTGGCCGATGCCCAATGTCGAGTCGGCGCTTGTCGCGTGGACCCGACGTGAGGCACCCGGCGACGAGGCGCAGCGACTGCGTACGTTCGCCGTCGTCGACGCGGCGTTCGCGCAGCGTCGCAAGACCATGCGCGCGGCGCTGTCAGAGCTCGCGGGCTCGGGCCCTGCTGCCGAGGAGGCGCTCGTCGCGGCCGGCATCTCCCCGCAGGCCCGTGGCGAGCAGCTGGGCGTCGAGGAGTTCTTCCGCCTCGGCCAGTTCCTCACCCCTGCCTGAGTGGTGGGTTGGCGACCAATCCCTTGCGAAGGCGGTGACTTGGCGTCCGATCAAGGCGCCCGAATGGTCGCTAACTCACCGCCGCTGCAGGGCGGTGACTAAGCGTCGGATCAGCGCGCACGAAGGGTCGCTGACTCACCGCCGATGGCGGAGCAGTTCGCCCCGGCGAGCCCGGGCTGGCTCCTCGGCGACTAGGTTGAGCGGGTGAGCTCTGCGACCGTCCGCGTCCCCGCCAAGATCAACCTCTGCCTCGGTGTCGGACCGGTCCGAGAGGACGGTTATCACCCGCTGGCCACGGTCTATCAGGCCGTCGACCTGCACGACGAGGTCAAGGCCACATCACGCGACGACGACGAGATCACGGTTGCTGTGCACAGCGAGCTCGACGTGCGCGCCGAGTTCGCGCTCGTGCCCGAGGACGACGACAACCTCGCCGTGCGGGCCGCTCGCCTGTTGCGCGACGTGACCGGTGCCCCCGGTGGCGTCGACCTCGCGATCCGCAAGGTCATCCCGGTGGCCGGTGGTATGGCCGGTGGATCGGCCGATGCGGCCGCGGCGCTCGTCGCGTGCAACGACGCCTGGGCCACGGGGCTGTCCCGCACGGAGCTGGAGCAGATTGCGGCCCAGCTCGGCAGTGATGTGCCGTTCCTGCTGCACGGCGGCAACGCGATCGGCGGCGGGCGGGGCGAGACGATCAGCCCGGTG
The DNA here is from genome assembly GCF_037719875.1 of Aeromicrobium sp. Taxonomy (GTDB): domain Bacteria; phylum Actinomycetota; class Actinomycetes; order Propionibacteriales; family Nocardioidaceae; genus Aeromicrobium. The sequence continues at coordinate 111,508 of NZ_JBBJMJ010000002.1, forward strand.
CTGGCGCGCGGGTCCTATCACTGGGTGTTCGCGATGGCCTACGAGGGACTATCGACGCAGGCGGTCTATGCCGAGTTCGACCGGATCAACAAGGGATCGAGGGTGCCGGACCCGGCCGTGCCGGACGCCCTGCTCGCCGCGCTGCGTGCCGGCGACGCCGATGCCCTCGGCGACGCGCTGTCCAACGACCTCACCGAGGCCGCGCTGTCGCTGCGCCCCGAGCTGCAGGACACCCTCGAGATCGGCATCGAGGCCGGTGCGCTCGGCGCGATCCTGTCCGGATCGGGTCCGACGGCGCTGTTCCTGGCCTCCGACGAGCAGCACAGCCTCGACATCGCGTTCGCCCTCAGCAGCGCGGCGGCGTGCGCGGACGTCGTCCAGTCGCGCGGCCCCGTGACCGGAGCGCGCATCACGAGCTGACCCCCCGAAGGGTCAGCCGTCGACGAGCTCGCTGAGCTCGATCCAGCGGGTCTCGTGCTGGGAGACCTGCTGCTCCAGCTCCTGGACCGACTTCGTGAGCGTCATCAGCCCGGGGCCGTCAGAAGGGTCATGCTGCGCCATCTCGACGTGCAGCGCGTCGATGCGACCCGACAGCTTCTCCATCTTGCGATCGATCGAGGCGATCTCCTTGCGAGTGTTGCGGAGCTCGGCGCTCGACAACCTGGGCGCCGAGGCTGTGTGCCCGGCCTTGCTCGGGTTGGACGCCGCGGGGGAGTCCTGCTCCTTGCGCAGCCGGAGGTATTGGTCGACGCCGCCGGGCAGGTGCCGGAGGTGGCCGTCGAGGATCGCATACTGCTGATCGGTGATGCGCTCGAGCAGATAGCGGTCGTGCGAGACCACGAGCAGTGTGCCGGGCCACGAGTCGAGCAGGTCCTCCATCGCGGCGAGCATGTCGGTGTCGAGATCGTTGGTCGGCTCATCGAGCACGAGGACGTTGGGCTCGTCGAGCAGGATCAACAACAGCTGCAGGCGACGCTTCTGACCACCGGAGAGATCGCGCACGGGCGTGGCCATCTGCGCGTTGGAGAAGCCGAGCCGCTCCAGCAGCTGGCTGGGCGTCATCTCCTTGCCACCGGAGACATATGCCGTGCGCTGGCGGCCCACGACGTCGCTGACCCGGTCGGAGCCGACGTCCTTGAGCTCGTCGAGCTCCTGGGTCAGCGTGACGACCTTGACGGTCTTGCCTCGCTTGACCCGCCCCGACGTCGGCTCGACGACACCGGTCACGAGCCCCAGCAGCGTCGACTTGCCCGCACCGTTGGCTCCGAGGACGCCGGTACGCTCGCCGGGCCCGATCCGCCACTCGACGTGCTTGAGGACCTCGTGGTCATAAGAGACGCTGACATCGAGGATGTCGACGACGTCCTTGCCGAGGCGTGAGGTGGCCATCTGCTTCAGCACGATCGGATCGCGCGGCGGCGGCTCGTTCTCGATGAGCTCGTTGGCGGCATCGATGCGGAACTTCGGCTTGGACGTGCGCGCGGGAGCGCCACGGCGCAGCCAGGCGAGCTCCTTGCGCATCAGGTTCTGTCGCTTCGACTCGGTCGCCGAGGCGTGCCGATCACGCTCGACGCGCTGCAGGATGTATGCCGCGTAGCCGCCCTCGAACGGCTCGACGATGCCGTCGTGGACCTCCCAGGTCGCATTGCAGACCTCGTCGAGGAACCACCGGTCGTGGGTCACGACCAGCAGGCCGCCGGCGTTGGGCGACCACCGCGTCTTGAGGTGTCCCGCGAGCCAGGTGATGCCTTCGACGTCCAGGTGGTTGGTCGGCTCGTCAAGGAACAGGACGTCGTCATCGCCGACGAGCAGCGCGGCGAGCGCGACCCGGCGCCGCTGGCCACCGCTCAGGGTCCCGACGACGGTGTCCCACCCGATGTCGGACACGAGGCCTGCGATGACATCGCGGATCTTGGCGTCGCCGGCCCACTCGTAGTCGGGCTTGTCACCGACGATCGCGTGGCCGACGGTCTGCTCCTGGTCGAGCGTGTCGGTCTGATCGAGCATGCCGATGTGCACGCCACCGCGGGTCGTGACGCGACCGGAGTCGGGCTCCATGAGACCGGCGAGGATGCGAAGGAGGGTCGACTTGCCGTCACCGTTGCGCCCGACGATGCCGATCCGGTCGCCCTCGTCGATGCCGATCGTGACGGATTCGAAGACGGTCTTGGTCGGGAAGTCGAGCGCGATGGACTCGACGCCGAGGAGATGTGCCACCGGAGAAGGTTACTTGCTCGACCATGGGCCGAGCGCGGCGAGGCGGGTCAGCGGTCGAACGGGTGCGAGAGCGTCCGCAGGGCATCGGCGAGTGACGTCGCCTCTTCGGCGGAGAGCCCGGCCAGCAGATCGGTCTCGTGTGCGAGCAACGCGTCGAGGGCGCCGTCGACAGCTGCCAGGCCCGATCGGCTCAGCTTGACCTGTATGCCGCGACGGTCGGCCGGATCGGGCAGCCGCTCGACGAGACCCTTGCTCACGAGCCGGTCGACCCGGTTGGTCATCGTGCCGCTCGTCACCAGGGTCTCTTGCACCAGCGCTCCGGGGGAGAGCTGATAGGGCTCGCCGGACCTCCGAAGCGCCGAGAGCACGTCGAACTCCGAGGGCTCGAGATCGTGGTCGGCGAATGCCTCCTTGCGGGCCCGATCGAGGTGGAGCGCGAGTCGCGTGACGCGGCTCAGCACGTGCATCGGCGACACGTCCACGTCAGGACGCTCTCGCTGCCATGCCTCGATCAGCCGATCGACGTCGTCTTCCACCAGGCCATCTTATGCGTCAAGATTCTTGATGTCGAGATTCTTTGCGAGTCGCCTGACCGTAGGCTCGCGGGATGGACGAGATCGAAGTTGTCAGCGCCGGACCGACCCGCCAGGGTGAGCTGCTCGCCTCCGGCGCACTCACCTCCCGCGGACTGACCGAGGCCACGCTTGCCGCGATCGCAGCCATGAGCCCGTCGATCAACGCGGTCGTCGAGGTGTTTGCCCAGGACGCGATGGAGGCGGCGGCGGATGCGGACCGGCGCCGCGCCGCGGGGGAGTCCGGGCCGATGCTCGGCATCCCGATCGCGGTCAAGGACGATCTCGACATCGCGGGTCACGTGACCACCCGCGGCAGTCACGGAATGACCCGACCGGTGACGCAGGACGCCGACCTCATCGCGGCGCTCCGCGCGGCGGGCATGCCGATCGTGGCGAAGACGGCCCTCCCCGAGCTGGCGATCTTCGGGTTCACCGAGTCCGAGCGGCTCGGCGTGACGCGCAACCCGCATCACATCGCCCACACCTCCGGTGGGTCCTCCGGCGGCTCGGGAGCGATCGTCGCCGCCGGGGCCGTGGGCATCGCGACGGCCTCGGACGGAGCCGGCTCGATCCGCATACCCGCTGCCTGTTGCGGCCTGGCCGGCTTCAAGCCGACTCACGGCACGATGCCGAGCTCCGGCGGATGGCACGACCTCTCGACGCAAGGCAGTCTGGCCACGCGCCTCATCGACAGCGCGCTCTTCCTCGACACGTTCGGCTCCTTTGCCACCTCCCTCGTCGATGCGGCCGGCACGGACCCTGCGCCTCTGCGGATCGGTGTGTCCGTCAGTGCGGCCGCCGCGACCAAGGCGCTGCCGCTCGACCCACGAGTGCGCTCGGCGCTCGAGGACGCCGCGGAGGTCTTCGGAGCTGCCGGGCACACCGTCGTCGAGGTCGGCATTCCCTACAAGCTCCCCTCCAAGGCGTTCACGGTTCGCTACCTCGCTGGCATCCGCGATGTCGCCGACGAGGTGGACGACCCGAGCCGGCTCGAGAAGCGTACGAAGGCGATCGTGCGTCTCGGACGACCCTTCGGCACGCGAGCAGTCGAATGGGCCAAGCGCCAGGGTCTGGCGTTCGGCGACGGCTTGCACGACGCCCTCGAGGTCGACGTCCTGCTGACCCCGGTGATGTCGGGCCCGGCAGTCCCGGTCGGCAACTGGAACGGCAAGGGCGGCCTCGCGACGGTGCTGTCGATGAATGCGTTCTATCCCTACACGGCGCAGTGGAACCACACCGGCATGCCGGCGGTCTCGATGCCCGCAGGCGCCACCGATGACGGTCTGCCCCTCGCGGTTCAGCTCATTGCGCGCCGTGGGGATGACGCGCGCCTGATGTCTCTGGCGGGGCAGCTCGAACGTGCCAACGCACGATGACGACCTGGGACCCGGCGCGCTACCTGCAGTTCGCTGACCAGCGCTCCCGCCCATTCGTCGACCTCGTCGGGCGGGTCCAGGGCGAACCCCGCACGATCGTCGATCTCGGCTGCGGACCGGGCCACCTCACCGCTGTGCTGCGTGCCCGTTGGCCGGAGGCGCGGATCCACGGGGTCGACTCGTCGGCAGAGATGATCGACGAGGCGACTGCCGACAACGCCTCGCCCAGCGACGACCGTGTGACGTACGAGCTGGCCGACGTCGCGACCTGGACGACCGACGCCCCGGTCGAGCTGATGATCTCCAATGCGCTGTTCCAATGGGTCCCGGACCAGCTCGCGGTCATCCGGCGGCTCGCGCAGCTGGTCGTGCCGGGAGGAACGTTCGCGCTCCAGGTGCCGCGCAACTACGACGCCCCGAGCCACCGACTGCTCCATGAGATCTCCTCACGGCCACCGTTCGGCGAGCACACCGATGGACTCCACGCCGATCGCGGCACGGATCCTGCGGCCTTCCTCGAGCTGTTCGCGAGCCTCGGCTGGACCCCGGATGTGTGGGAGACGACGTACCTGCACGTCCTGCCGGGCGCTGACCCGGTCTTTGACTGGATCTCCGGGACGGGTGCCCGCCCGATCCTGCAGGCTCTGCCCGATGACCTGCGCGACGACTTCGTCACGACCTACAAGGCGGCCCTGCGCGAGGCCTATCCCGCGCGTCCTCTCGGGACGATCCTGCCGTTCACCCGGACATTTGCCGTGGCCCGCCGCGAGGGTCGACTCCGGTAGGCTGACGGCTGCGATCCCCGGTTGGTCTGCCGGCAGGGCCCGCCGCACTTTGAATGCGGACTAGCGACGTAGGTTCGACTCCTACCCGGGGAGCCAGCAGCATCTCGAGTCGACGAAGGAGACTGGTGACCACCAAGTCGCATCCAGAGCTGGTGACAGCCATCGTGCTGGCAGCAGGGGCAGGCACCCGGATGAAGTCCGCGCGAGCCAAGGTCCTGCACGAGATTGCAGGTCGAAGCATGATCGAGCACGCTCTGGTCGCGGTGTCCGGAGCCGGCGTACGCACGACCGTCGCGGTCGTCGGGCACGACCGCGACCAGGTCGCCGAAGCCATCACGGCATACGACCCGGCCGTGATTCAGGTCGTCCAGGAGCAGCAGAACGGCACGGGTCATGCCGTGCACATTGCGCTCGAGTCGCTCGACAGTCCGCCCGAAGGCACCGTCATCGTGACGTATGGAGATGTCCCGCTGCTGTCGGCGCAGACGCTGTCGGAGCTCTTGGTCGACCACCGGGTCGCCGGCCGCGTTGTCACGATCCTCACGGCCGAGGTCGATGACCCGACCGGCTACGGCCGCATCGTGCGTGACGCGGACGGCGCCGTCACCGCGATCCGCGAGCACAAGGATGCGTCGGACGAGGAGCTCGCGGTTCGCGAGATCAACAGCGGCATCCTGGTCGTCGAGGCGGCCTTCCTCACCCACGCGGTGGCCAGGCTCGAGTCCGGCAACGCGCAGGGCGAGCTCTATCTGACCGACATCGTCGGCAAGGCGGTCGCCGAGGGTCGCCCGGTCGGTGCACACGTGCTCGAGGACGTCTGGCAGACCGAAGGTGTCAACGACCGGGGCCAGCTGGCGCGCCTGGGTCGCGAGCTGAATCGCCGGCTGACCGACCACTGGATGTCCGAGGGCGTGACGATCGTCGACCCGGCCACGACCTGGATCGACTCGGCGGTCACGATCGCCGCGGACGTCACGCTGCTGCCCGGCACGCAGCTGCTCGGGGCGACGGTCATAGGCGGAGGGTCCGTGATCGGTCCCGACACGACGCTGCGCAACGTCGAGGTCGGCGCCGGGGCGACCGTGATTCGTACGCACGGATCCGACGCCGTGATCGGCGACCGGGCCACGGTCGGCCCGTTCTCCTACCTCCGACCAGGCACCGAGCTCGGTGCAGACGGCAAGATCGGCGCCTTCGTCGAGGTCAAGAACTCGACGATCGGTGACGGCGCCAAGGTCCCGCACCTGTCCTACGTCGGCGATGCCGACATCGGCGAGGGCGCCAACATCGGAGCAGGCACGATTTTCGCCAACTACGACGGCGTGAACAAGCACCGATCGACGATCGGCCGGCACGCCAAGACCTCGTCCAACAACACCTTCGTTGCACCCGTCACGGTGGGTGACGGGGCGTTCACCGGAGCCGGCTCGACGATCCGCGGGGACGTACCTCCGGGGGCGCTGGCCGTCAGCGCCGGGACGCAGAGGAACATTGAGGGGTGGGTGGCCGCCAAGCGGCCGGCCACCGCATCCGCCGATGCCGCGCGCGACGCACGCCCGGAGTCGGCGCAGACCGAACCAACTGAGGAGCCGACCGGTGACTAGCCTGTCCAAACGCACTCCGATGCGGAACATGCTGCTGTTCTCCGGCCGCGCGCATCCCACCCTCGCGCAGGAGGTCGCTGATCTCCTCGAGATCGACCTCGTGCCGACGACGGCCTATGACTTCGCCAACGGTGAGATCTATGTCCGCTTCGACGAGTCCGTACGCGGTTGCGACGCCTTCGTGATCCAGAGCCACGCGGCGCCGATCAACGAAGCCATCATGGAGCAGCTCATCATGATCGATGCGCTCAAGCGGGCCTCCGCCAAGCGCATCACGGTGATCCTCCCGTTCTACGGCTATGCCCGGCAGGACAAGAAGCATCTCGGCCGCGAGCCCATCTCGGCCCGGCTCATGGCCGACCTGTTCCTGACCGCGGGCGCCGACCGGTTGATGACCGTCGACCTGCACACCGCCCAGATCCAGGGCTTCTTCGACGGCCCGGTCGACCACCTGCTCGCGATGCCGATCCTCACCCGCCACGTCAAGAAGCACTACGGCCGCAAGCCGCTGGCCGTCGTGTCGCCGGACGCCGGGCGCATCAAGGTTGCTGAGTCGTGGGCTGCAGCGCTCAAGGGTGCGCCGCTGGCGTTCATCCACAAGACCCGCGATCCCCGCAAGCCCAACGAGTCCAAGGCCAACCGGGTCGTGGGTGACGTCGAGGGCCGGGTCTGCATCCTGGTCGACGACCTCATCGACACCGGTGGCACCATCGTCCAGGCCGCCGAGGCGCTGATGGCTGACGGCGCGCAGGATGTCGTGATCGTCGCGACGCACGCAGTCTTTTCCGGACCGGCCGTCGACCGCCTCAAGAACTCGACGGCGTGCGAGGTCATCGTGACCAACACGCTGCCGATCGAGGACGACAAGCGCTTCGACAAGCTCACGGTCCTGTCGATCGCGCCACTGTTGGCACAGGCCACCGCAGCGGTCTTCGAAGAGGGCTCGGTCACCTCGTTGTTCAAGTCCTGATGCGCCTGGCGACCGTGGGGCTCCGCGGTGCCGGGATCGGGGCGCTCGTCGGTGCCGGCGTTGCACTGGGTGTGGGCCTCCTGGTCATCGGCACCGATGACATCCCCGACATCGCCGATGCCGAGGACCTGCCCGTCCTCTATCTCATCGCAGCGCTCATTGGCGCCGTCATCGGTGCGGTCAGCGGGGCGGTGGGCCTGGTGCTCGCCGCGCGCGCTGCCCAGACCACGAGCGGTGACCCGTCCCATCGGCGCATGCGCGGGGCCCTCGTTGCCGGGGGAGTCCTCGGGATCGGCTCGTTGGTGCTGCTCTCACCCTTGGCGTCGGGGTTCGGTGTGCTGCTGGTCGGTGTGCTGTTGATCGGCCCGCTCGCCGGGGCCATCTCGTGGGCCATGCTGCCCGGCCTGGTCGACCTCAGCTCAATCGCGGCCGTTGATGACCAGGCCCCGGCGTGGGGGACCCCGGCGCCCCCCGCCGCCCTCGGTCCGAAGACCCCCTCGACCTTCGCCCGGGTGGCCATGACGGTGCCCGTCGCGGGTCTTGGCGCCTTCTTGGTGACCCAGACCTTGATGTCATTCCTGCCGGTGGACCGTGAGGTCGCCGAGCTCGTGGCCATCGGCGTGCTCGCAGTCAGCTTCGTCATCCTCGCGGTCCTCGTATGGCGTCGGGTGCCGCGATGGCTCGCGTCGGGAGCCGGCCGTCGAAGCGGGCGCGATCGGCGCTGAGCAGACCACCACGGGCTCCACCTCGCTGCGCTCACCCTCGGTCGCGGGCCGCCTCGGGCTCAGTGGATTTCTCACTCACGTGACGACTGCGATAAGATCGTCCAGTTGCCTCGGCGAGGGTCCTTCGGACCGTGATCGACAGGGTGCTCCACAGGAGTGCTGTGTCGAGCGTCTTTCCCGGGTGACGACCCAACTTTCGTTTTCACCCGCCACCCCCAGCACCATCAGGAGAATTCCCCCATGGCTGAGATCAAGATTGCCGCCGAGGCGCGCACCGAATTCGGCAAGGGCGCCGCGCGCCGCATCCGTCGCGCCGACAACGTGCCCGCCGTCCTTTACGGACATGGCACCGACCCGGTGCACGTGACGTTGCCCGGCCACCAGCTCATGATGGCGCTCAAGAACTCCAACGCGCTGCTGACGATCGACCTCGGCACCGAGAAGCACCTCGCGATCCCCAAGCAGGTCCAGCGCGACCCGCTCCGGGGCTTCATCGAGCACGCCGACCTCCTGATCGTCCGCAAGGGCGAGAAGGTCACCGTCGACGTGCGCATCAACATCGCAGGCGAGGCCATCAGCGGGAACCTGGTCATCCTGGAGAACGCGACGGTGGCCGTCGAGGCCGAGGCGACCCACATCCCGGAGTCGTTCGAGATCTCGGTCGAGGGCCTCGACGCCGGTGCGCAGATCCACGCCAGCGACATCGAGCTTCCCAAGGGCTCGACGCTGGCCGTCGACGCCGATCTGCTGATCGTCAACGTCACCGCGGCGCCCACCGAGGCGCAGCTCGAGGCTGAGCTCGCCGAGGCCGAGGCCGAGGCCGGCATCGAGCACGACCTGACCGACGCCGAAGAAGCCGAGGCTGCTGCCGAGGGCGAAGGCGAGGACGCCGAGGGCGAGGGCTCGGAGAGCACCGAGTCCGAGTGACCTGGTTGGTCGTCGGGCTCGGCAATCCGGGCCCGGCGTACGCCAGCACACGTCACAACGTCGGTTACTTCGTCGCCGAGGTGCTTGCCACCCGCACGGGTGGCTCATGGAAGAAGGACAAGTCCGGACGCGCGGACGTCATCGAAGGACGCCTGGCCGGCGAGCGAGTCGTGCTCGGCCGGTCGCGCTCGTTCATGAACGAGAGCGGTGGACCGGTGTCGTCCCTCACGAAGTTCTTCGATGTCGAGCCGGACCACCTCATCGTGATTCACGACGAGCTCGACATCGACTTCGGCATGCTGCGGGCCAAGTTCGGTGGCGGTGACAACGGGCACAACGGGCTCAAGTCGATCCGCCAGTCGATCGGCACGGGTGACTTCTTCCGAGTCCGGGTCGGCATCGGCCGTCCGGCCGGCCGCCAGAGCGTTCACGACTTCGTGCTCAAGCCCTACACCGCTGCCGAGCGCAAGGACCTGCCGACATATGTCGAAGAAGCCGCCGATGCGGTCGAAAGCCTCATCGCGCACGGGCTGGAACCCACACAGAGCGCGTTCAATCGCTAGATTGCCGACCACGACATGACCCTGAGCAGACTCGCGACCCTTGTCGCCGCCGAGCCGACGATCGCCGCAGCCCTCGCGGATCGGGACAGCGGCGTCAGCGCCCTGGACCTCCAGGCGCCGGGGCCGATGCGGCCGTTCCTGACCCATGCGCTGGCGCAGCAGTCGACGGTCCTCGCGGTCACCGCCACCGCCCGAGAGGGTGAGGATCTCGTGGCCCAGCTCGGGGAGCTGCTCGGGCCTGAGGCCGTCGCATTCTTCCCGGCGTGGGAGACGCTGCCGCACGAGCGGCTGTCGCCACGATCTGACACGGTCGGCCGCAGGCTCGCGGTCCTTCGCCGGCTCGTGCACCCGACCGCCCCCGACAAGCTGGACTCGGACACCTCGACCGGCCCGCTCCGCGTCATCGTCGCTCCGGTGCGGTCGTTGTTGCAGCCGCAGGTCAGGGGCTTGGCGGACCTCGCGCCGGTCGAGCTGCACAAGGGTGATGACATCGCGCTCGACGAGGTCGTACGCCAGCTGGCCGGCGCGGCCTACTCCCGGGTCGACCTGGTGGAGCGCCGTGGTGAGTTCGCGGTCCGCGGCGGCATCATCGATGTCTTCCCGCCGACCGAGGAGCATCCACTCCGGATCGAGTTCTGGGGCGACACGGTCGATGAGATCCGCCGGTTCGCCGTTGCCGACCAGCGCACGCTCGAGGAGATCACCCACGTGTGGGCCCCGCCGTGCCGTGAGCTGCTGCTCGACGACGACGTCAAGGCGCGAGCCGCCGAGCTGGCAGCCGCGCACCCGTCGCTCGCCGAGATCTTCACCAAGCTCGCCGCGGGCCACGCCGTCGAGGGCATGGAGTCGCTGACTCCCGTCCTGGTGGATGAAATGGAGCTGTTCGTCGAGCTGCTGCCCGACCGCTCGGTGATCGTCCTGTGCGATCCCGAGCGCATCCGCGCCCGCGCCGCCGACCTGGTCGCGACGAGCGAGGAGTTCCTGCAGGCCTCGTGGGCCGCGACGGCGGGCGGCGGAGAGGCGCCGATCGACCTCGGCTCGGCGGCGTTCCGCACGCTCGAGGACGTACGGCTCGACAGCCTCGAGCTGGGGCACGCCTGGTTCACGGTCTCACCCTTCGGGCTGGCCAACCTGGACTCGGACGGTGACGAGCAAGCCAGGTCGGTCGACATGGAAGCCGCCGCTGCCTATCGCGGCGACACCTCGGCCGCGCTCGAGGACATCAGGAAGTGGCTTGCCGCCGGTATGCGCGTCGTGTTCGTCGCGCCGGCGCACGGACAGGCGCAGCGCACCGTCGAGTGGCTTGCCGAGAACGATGTCGCCGCAGCGATCGACACCGATCCCGATGGCAGGGAGCTCGCGCCGCCACGGCTGGGCGTGGTCCAGGTCAGCATGGGCGAGCTCGATCACGGGTTCGTCTCTCCACCGCTCGGCCTGGCGCTGTTGACGTACGACGACCTGGTCGGACAGCGCACGGCGGACCGGGCCGACCGGGCCGACCGTGCGATGCCGGTCCGTCGGCGCAAGCAGGTCGACCCGCTGGAGCTCAAGACCGGCGACTTCGTCGTGCACGAGCAGCACGGACTCGGCCGCTATGTCGAGCTGATGCAGCGCGTCGTCCAGGGGGCGGCGCGCGAATACCTCGTGATCGAGTACGCGTCGTCCAAGCGCGGCCAGCCCGCCGACCGGCTGTTCGTCCCGATGGACCAGCTTGACCAGATCAGCCGCTACGTCGGCGGCGAGTCGCCGACGCTCGACCGGCTCGGCGGTTCGGACTGGACGAACCGCAAGAACAAGGCCCGCAAGGCCGTACGCCAGATCGCCGGCGAGCTGATCAAGCTCTACGCGGCGCGCCAGGCCACCAAGGGGCACGCGTTCGGACCTGACACCCCGTGGCAGGCCGAGCTCGAGGACGCGTTCGCATTCGTGGAGACCCCGGACCAGATGGTCACGATCGACGAGGTCAAGCGCGACATGGAGCGCACTGTCCCGATGGATCGGCTGGTGTGCGGTGATGTCGGCTACGGCAAGACCGAGATTGCCGTGCGGGCCGCGTTCAAGGCGATCCAGGACGGCAAGCAGGTCATCTTGCTGGTCCCGACGACGCTGCTGGTGCAGCAGCACTATGCGACATTCGCCGAGCGGTTCGGCCAGTTCCCCGTGACGATCAAGCCGCTCTCGCGGTTCCAGTCCGACAAGGAGTCCAAGGAGACCCTCGCGGGCCTGGCCGACGGCACGATCGATCTGGTCATCGGCACGCACCGCCTCCTGCAGCCAGGCGTCCGCATCAAGGATCTCGGCCTCGTGATCGTCGATGAGGAGCAGCGGTTCGGCGTGGAGCACAAGGAGGCGCTCAAGATGCTGCGCGCTGCAGTCGACGTCCTGTCGATGTCGGCGACTCCGATCCCGAGAACGCTCGAGATGGCGATCACCGGGATCCGCGAGATGTCGACGATCGCGACGCCGCCCGAGGAGCGCCACCCCGTGCTGTCGTTCGTGGGGGCATACGAGGACCGGCAGATCGTCGCCGCGATACGCCGCGAGCTGCTCCGTGAGGGGCAGGTGTTCTTCATCCACAACCGGGTCCAGAGCATCGACCGGGCCGTCGCGAAGATCAAGGAGCTCGTGCCCGAAGCGCGGGTCGCCGCGGCGCACGGTCAGATGGGCGAGCACCAGCTCGAGGAGGTCATGGTCGACTTCTGGGAGAAGCGCTTCGACGTCCTGGTCTGCACCACGATCGTCGAGTCCGGCCTCGATGTGTCCAACGCCAACACCATGATCATCGAGCGCGCCGACACCCTCGGCCTGTCGCAGCTGCATCAGCTCCGAGGCCGTGTGGGCCGCTCGCGCGAGCGCGCCTATGCCTACTTCCTCTATCCGCCCGAGAAGCCGCTCACCGAGACCGCCCATGACCGGCTCGCCACGATCGCCCAGCACTCCGAGCTCGGCGGCGGCATGGCGGTGGCGATGAAGGATCTCGAGATCCGCGGCGCCGGCAACCTGCTGGGCGGCGAGCAGTCCGGGCACATCGCCGATGTCGGCTTCGACCTCTACGTCCGTCTGGTCGGCGAAGCGGTCGCTGAGTTCCGCGGCGACGCCGAACCCGAGCGCGAGGTCAAGATCGAGCTGCCGATCGAGGCGCACCTGCCGCACGAGTACGTCCAGAGCGAGCGCCTGCGCCTCGAGATGTACAAGCGTCTCGCCGATGTGCGCCTGCTCGCCGATGTCGATGAGCTGCGGGCCGAGCTGGTCGACCGCTATGGCGAGCCGCCCGAGGCCGTCGAGGTCCTGCTCGACGTCGCCCGGTTGCGCGTACGCGTGCGGGACGCCGGCCTGACCGAGGTGACGGCGGCGGGCCCCAACGTCCGCTTCGCACCGCTCAAGCTGCCTGACTCGGCCCAGATGCGCCTGCAGCGGATCTATCCGCGCAGCACCTACAAGGTCGCCGCCGAGGTCGCCCTCGTCCCGCGCCCCCGCACAGCGCCGGTCGGCGGCACCCCGCTGGTCGGCCGCGATCTGCTCGAGTGGACCCGCACCGTGATCGACACCCTCGTCCCGGCCTGACCGATCTTGATGCGTTTGCGCTGCCTGCGTGACGCAAGCGCAGAGCGATCAGTCCCCCGAGTAATCTGTCAGCATGCTCAACCGCGCGCGCACCGCAGCTCTCACCCTGGCCGCCCTGACGCTGGCCGGTTGCACCAACATCCACCCCGGTGATGCGGCAGTGGTCGATGGTCAGTCGATCTCGATGAAGACCCTCAACGAGACCGCTGAGGTCTATTGCGCGCTCACGCTGAGCACCGCGCAGGAACAGGGCGCGACCGTTCCCGGGAACGCCGATATCCGACGCCAGGCGGTGACGTCGCTGGTGTCGCTGATCGTGGCCCGCAAGCTTGCCGGGGAGGAGGGCATCGCGATCAAGCCGTCGACCTACGAGGTCACGACGGCGCAGGAGCAGCAGATCGCCGACGCGTTCCCCGATGAGGACACCGACCAGATCGTGCAGGCGATCGAGGACAACCAAGAGGTCTCGACCATCGCGATCGCCCTCGGTGAGCAGGCTGTCGGTCAGCCGCGTACACAGGAGAACGAGGCCCAGCTCGCCGAGGCGGGCCAGGCCGAGATCACCAAGGCCTTCGCGACCAACGACGTCGAGTTCGCGCCGCGGTTCGGGCTCGACGGCAGCACCAAGCAGGTCGCCGAATCAGGGTCACTCTCGGTCTCGCCCGCAGACCCCGAGGCAAACCCGGATCAGCTCCCCGCAGCCCAACGCTGCTCCTGATGCGGATCGTCGTCCTCAGCCCTCGCGTGGCGCCGGGGATCTTGTCGCTCCCCGCGTGGGACGCCCTGCGGGAGGCCTCACACGTGCGCGCACCGGCCGACGATCCCCACGTCCGGGCCATCGTGGCCTCGGGGATCGCGGTTGAGATCTCACCGATCACCCCGGCGTACGCACGCGATGTCACCTGGATCGCGCCAACAGGTGATGCTGCCTGGGCGCACTCGATTGCCGGCGATCTCATGGCCGGTGACGGCGAAGAGGCCGAGATCGAGGTCGTCTTCGGCTCGTACGACCTGCCGGGCTCCGCACTGCTCGACGTCGTGGAGGTCATGGACCGGCTTCGACGCGAGTGTCCCTGGACCGCTCAGCAGTCGCACGAGACGCTCAGCCACTACTTGCTGGAGGAGGCCCACGAGACCCTCGAGGCCCTCGACAGCGGAGACGGCGACCACCTGCGTGAAGAGCTCGGTGACCTGCTGATGCAGATCGTGTTCCACGCCCGCATCGCCGCCGAGGCCAAGCAGGACGGGAGTGGCGGCTGGGACATCGATGACGTTGCGGCGGGCCTCGCCGACAAGTTGATCTATCGCAACCCGCATGTGTTCGGCGACGCCACCGTCATGAGCGCCCAGGAGGTCGATGCCAACTGGCAGCGCCTCAAGGCCACCGAGAAGAAGCGCACGTCGGCGCTCGAGGGCATACCGGTGACGCTGCCTGCGCTGGCTTATGCCGACAAGGTCATCGGCCGGCTCGGTGTGGTGGACATCGGTGGGGACGACCTGGGCTCACGGTTGCTGGCGCTGGTCGCCGAGGCGCGCGCGCAGGGGCAGGACGCCGAAGAGGTGCTCCGCCGGAGCGTGCGGCTGCTGGTCGAGGCGCAACATCGTTCGCCGGGATGAGCTGAAAGCCCGAAGTTTCGCTCACTGCATGACGCCTCGTGACGGTCACCTAACATGGCAGCACCCGACCCGAAGGACTCGCTGACGTGAGCACATCGACCCGCCGATATGGCGGCCTGACCCCCGATGAGCGCGATGCGGGGAGGCGCCAGCGCGTGCTGGACGCCTGCCGGGAGCTCATTGGTGAGCACGGCTATGCCGCGACGACCGTCGAGCGGATCTGCTCGACCGCCAGCGTGTCGACTCGGCACTTCTACCAGCACTACGACAACAAGGAAGCCGCCTTCATCGAGCTCTATGAGACCATCACCTCGGCCTCGTACGCAGCCGCAGCGGAGCAGCTCGCCGTGACCGAGGGGCGGCCGTTCCTCGATCGGATCCCGCCGACCTTCCTCGCCTACCTGAGCCCGATGGTGCACGACGTACGCACTGCGCGCATCGCATTCGTCGAGATCATGGGGGTCAGCGCGCGGCTCGAGGCCCGACGCCTGGAGTTCCGTGAGTCGCTCGTGGCGCTGATCGAGCGGGAGGGATCCGAGGCGGTGGCGCGCGGCGAGATCACCGACCGCGACTTCCGGTTCGCGGCCCTAGCGCTCGCGGGCGCTGCGACGGCTGTCGTCTACGACTGGACGATCCGAGATGACCGCCCGAGTGTCGCCGCGATCGAAGGTGCCCTCACCGACCTTGCGGTGACATTGATCGCGGGATAGGTCCAGTGGGCCAGTGTCGCCGATCCGACATAATGCGAAACGAAGTATTGTCACTTTGCGTTCTGCGGGGTAGCGTCTCGCCATGCGAACATTCAGATTTTCACTTCTTGTAGCGGTGCCCGCGACGATCGCCTTGGCGATCTCCCCGGCAACGGCGGCTGGGACCTGGTTCTCCGCCGCAGTCGAGTCGAGCATCAACAACGGCGCGGGCCCCGGCCCGGCGCCCCGGGGGACGGCGACTGCCGACTTCAATTCGGACGGGCGGCCTGACCTGGCGTCAGTTGGTGACTTCGCGCAGGGCGACGTCATCGTCACGTTCAACCGGGGCTCCAACACCTTCGGGGGAGAGGTGCGGGTCTCAGGCACCACCAACACCCAAGGCCTCGATGCCGGTGACCTCAACGGTGACGGCAACGCCGACATCGTCGCGGCATCCACCAGTGACGCAAAGATCCGGTTCGGCAACGGCGCCGGTGGTTTCAGCGACGGCGGGTCCTATCCGCTGACCCTCGGCGGACAGGTGGAGCCCCTCATCGTCGACGTGAACGGTGACGGCGAGAAGGACATCCTGGCACCCACCTTCACGGCTGTGCAGACACTCATCAACAACGGAAACGGCACCTTCAAGGTCGGCCCGCGATCGGAGGTTGCGGGCGCCGGGGCGATTGCGGCGGCCTCGATCGCCAAGCTCAACTCCGACACCGCCACCGACCTGTTCGTGACGGACGGGGCCAGCGGCACGACCTTCGCCTTGCGCGGCACCGGAGACGGGCGCTTCACGGTTTCGGGTCAGCTGTATGCCGCCGGGTTCGTCCCGGAGGATGTCACTGCGATCGATCTGGACGGCGACGGTTTCGACGACGCAGCGACCGTCGGCTCGTTCAGCTTCTCCGTCGCGACGGGGCTCACCAACGGCAGCGGAGCCTTCCGCTCGACGATCCCTGCATCGGTGACCTATGGCGGACCAGGCCCGACGAGCGCCTCGGCGGCGGACTTCGACGGCGATGGCCGTCAAGACCTTGTCGTGTCGTCGCTCGCCAATCCGACGCAGGGCACGATGACCGTCCTGCAGGGCAACGGGACCGCAAAGCTGACTGAGAACGGCACGTACGCGACGGCTGCGTTCCCGCAGAACCCGGTCCTGGCCGACTACGACGGCGACGGTGACGTCGACATCGCGGCGGTCAGTGGCGGCACCGTGTCGGTTCTTCCGAACATCACTCCGTGATGTCGCGGCCGGCGCCGGTGTGGCGTGTCAGGGCATGTGCCGCGAGCCTTCTCGTGGCAACGGTCGCGATGGCGACCGTGGCCCTGCCGTCCCCGGCGTCGGCCGCGCCACCACCCATCCCCGAGAACGATCCCTTCTTTGCCATCCCCGCTGACATCGCCACATCGGCCCCCGGCGACGTGCTGGGCAGCCGGGTCGTGACGGGCAAGGTCCTCGACCTCCCCGTCCCGGCCAAGACCTGGCAGGTGAAGTACCGCACGGAGGACTCCAAGGGTGTTCCGACGGCCACCGTCACTACTGTCCTTGTTCCGACAGCGCCGTGGCTGGGCAAGGGCTCCCGTCCGGTCGTCTCCTACCAGACCGCTGAGGACGGCGTGTCCACACGATGCGCCCCGTCCTACGGCCCTGACCGCTGGCCTGCAAGGCGGCTTCACCGGGTCCTACAGCGAGACCCCGATGATCGGCTCGCTCCTGCTCAAGGGTTGGGCGGTGTCGGTGCCCGACTACGAAGGCATCCGCTCGGAGTTCCTTGTCGCTGGCACGGAGGGCAAGGCCGTGCTGGACGGCATACGTGCGCTGGACGGGTTCGCTCCCGCCGGTCTGCAGAAATCGCCGAAAGCCCTGTGGGGCTACTCCGGCGGCAGCCTGGCGAGTGCCGCCGCAGCTCAGCTGCAACCTTCGTATGCCCCGGAGGTCAAGCTCGCAGGCGTCGCTCTCGGCGGACTGCTGGGCGACGTGCGCGAGGTCATCGATGCCTTCAGTGGCAGCTTCGCCGGCGGTGGGATCCCGATGGGCATCAATGGATTCCTGCGGGCCTATCCCGAGCTTGACCTGTTGCAATACATCAACGAGTCGGGACGGCAGAAGGTCAAGGCCACCGAGGCGGATTGCCTGTTTGAGTCCGTCCCCCGCTATCCGTTCCTGACCCTCGGGCAGATCGAGGCGACGCCCGACGCTCTGAGCACGCCTGCGGTGGCCCAGATGCTGGCCGAGAACAGCCCACGGTCGATGCCGGGTGCCCCCTCCGCGCCGGTCTATCACTATCACGCCAAGCTCGATGAGTTCGCTCCCATCGGACCGGCCCGCGACACGATCGCCAACTACTGCCGCGCCGGGACGATCGTGGAGAGCAGGGAGAAGATCCTTGGGGAGCACCTGACCGAGCTCGCGCTCGGCGCGCCGGGAGCCGTTGGCTTCCTGGATCGGCGCTTCGCTGGCAAGACGCCGATCAACACCTGCCGCACCGTCGTTCGCTGAACCATCGAGAGGCTTCACATGTCCGGATCTGTTGCCCGCGTCATTCTGCCCGGCCTGGTGATGGCGTCCCTGCTCGCCATACCCACCGCCGCCGTTGCCGTGCCCACCACGTGGCAGGTGCGCGCCGGCGCCCAAGGCGGCGACGGCACCGTGGCGCGCCCGTTCGGCTCGCTCGCTGAGGTGGAGCAGGCGTCCAGCCCTGGCGACCGCATCGTCGTCCAGGCCTCGACCACGCCGCTCGACGGGGGCATCGCGCTGCAACCTGGCCAGACCCTCGCCGGGGATGGCACTGCTGTGTCCGGGGACGGTGGTGCACCGACGCTGACCAACTCGACCACGCGACTGGACGGGGACGCCGTGCGGCTCGCCGACCGCACCACGGTCACGGGTCTGCGGATCGTCGATGCCCGTCGCGGAGCGGTCTACGGCGTCGACGTCTCAGGGGTCGTCGTACGGGGCAATGACGTCTCCGGGCAGAACTCGTCGTGCACGCCGGGTTTCCTCATCCCGGCGTTCAACGCACCCACCAACGTGCCCGGCGTCGGAATCCCGATCAGCGACGGCCTGCAGAACGGGTGGGCCGGCATCATGGTCGACTCCCGCTCCCGCACGGACGTGACTGCCACGATCACCGGCAACGAGGTGCACGACGCTGAGTGCGGTGACGGGATCGACGTCCGTACGTTCGGGGCCTCCCAGGCCACCGCCACCATCTCGGACAACGATGTGCATCACCTCCGTCAGGGCCCCGATTTCGAGTCGATCCTCGCGATCGGCCTGCAGACCAGCGACACCTCTCGGCTGACAGCGGTGGTCGACCGCAACACCCAGGCCGATCTCGGCAACGAGGACGACCTCAACCTCATCGTCGAGGGGGCTGACTCCGAAGGCGTATTCGTCAACGGGGTCGGGCCGTCGCGCCTGCACGCCACGATCACTCACAACACCTACACCAACGCGCGAGGGCTCGGCGGGTTCTCGGCCAACGGCCTCGAGATGGTGACGATGGGCAAGGGTTCGCACGTCACGACGATCGTCCGGGACAGCTCCTTCTCCGGCTCGCCCGGTGACGTCATCGAGGAGGGCGCGCTGGGCACCGATGCCCGGCTCAAGATGGTGCTCGAGCGCGTCACAGCCGAGCGGTCGACGGGGGTAGGCAACACCTTCGTCGTGCCGTTCAACAATGGCGACTGCCTCCTGGCCGGCAGCCTCGGCGCTCGCAACGACGTCGAGCTCACGGTGCGTGACAGCGCGCTGCGCGAGTGCTCCAACAATGGACTGTCGGTCGGCAGCAACGTGGTGAACGGCTCCGGGTCGACCAAGCGCATCGCGGTCGACGTCGACCGCGCCACGATCACCGGAAACCGCGGTGGCAATCTGGCGATCCGCAACTTCACGGGCTTGGACGAGTTGTCGGTCAAGGTGCAGCGCAGCAATCTCGCGGGCAGCTCGAGCGTGGGGTCGAGCATCGCCGACTTCGCGGCCGAGGACCTCGGTCGTACGACCTCATCGAGGCTCGACATCGGCGGTGGGTCGCTGGGCAGCGTCGGGGGCAACTGCCTGCGTGGTGGTCTGTTCGCGGCCGAGGTCACGCGCTACCGGGTCTCGGCACGCCACAACTGGTGGGGGAGGCCGGGCGGCCCCGGCCTGCTGCGAGCGATCAACCTCGGCGGCTCACTCGACACCTCGTCGCCACTGTCGTCCAGACCCGCCTACTGCGGCTGATCGACGGAGGACATCAGGCGCCGCTCATCGCCCAGCACCGCCGCCGCGACTGGGTCTAGTTCGAGTCGGCACCAACTGGCTGGGGCTCGACGTCAGTGGGCGGTGGGTCGACAACGGCCGGGATCACGGGCGGCGAGCCCCTGTTGCCACGACGGTTGCCCGGGAGCCGTCCCGCCAGGGCGCTCAGCGGCTCGACCGCGACGTTGTGTGCCATGACGGCGCCGTTGAGCTCCGGGATCGCCTGGCCGAGGATCTCGATGCGCGGGACCAGCGCGTCGAAGGTGTCGCCCAGCGCGACGAGCCGATCGACGGTCCCACCCGGCTCCAGCAGCTTTTCGAGGATCCCGTCTTCGGCGAGGAGCTGCTCGACCAGTCCGCCGGGGGCGAGGACCCGCTCGACCGCTCCCTCCTCGGCCAAGAGTCGGTCCAGGGCCCCGCCGGGCTCGAGGAACCGGTAGAGCGGACCCTCCTCGGCGAGCAGCCGATCGATCGGTCCGCCGGCCTCGAGGTAGCGGAACAGCGTCCCGTTCTCGTGGGTCAGCCGGTCCACCAGCCCGTCGCGGGCCAGGGCCTTGCCGATCGGGCGATCTTCGGAGGTGAGGTCGGCAAGGGTGTTGACGAGCGCGAGAGCGCCGCGCTCGTCGCCCAACAGCTTGCTCAGCTGATCGGCCAGGCCGCCGTCACCGAAGATCGAGGCAAATCGAGTGGCATAGCCGCCTTCGCGCAGGATCGGTCCCTTCGGCGAAGCGAGCTGACCGAGCGCGAGCGTGGCTTCGGTGGCAGCCAGGGATACGCGGACCGGCAATAGTACGAACTCTCGCAGCTTCATGATTCGGAGCGTATACTTGACATTGGCCAATGTCACGGTTTCGATGAGAGTTGTTCGCAACTGCAATCGTCGAGCCCTTGGGGCTGTTGACGCAGGCATGTTCTTCACTTACGGTTCTAGAACCTACCGTCGGGTAGGAAATGTGGAAGGGGATCTTGGGTGTCAGATCCTGCCGCCAAGACCGCTCGACCGCGGCCCGGCGCTGCCGCGGCACGACGGATACTCGGCCCGGACAGTTTTGCGCGCTCCAAGTTCGAGGAGGGCCTTCACACCTTCGGAGCGATGATCGCGCTTGGCATCGGCGCGACGCGGTTCGCGGTGGTGGACATCGTGCGCGGGCGGTTCTCCTGGGAGGAGTTCTTCCTGCAGGGGTGGTTCATGATCCGGGTGTCGCTGTTGCCGACCGTGCTCGTCGCGATCCCGTTCGGCATCATCGTGGCCGTCCAGGTGGGTGCGGTGGCCGAGCAGATCGGCGCATCGTCCTTCACCGGAGCAGTCAACGGCATCGGCGTCCTGCGCCAAGGGGCACCGCTGGTCACCTCGCTGCTCATGGCTGGTGCCGTCGGGTCCGCTCTGTGCGCCAACCTCGGCTCGCGGACCGTGCGTGAGGAGATCGACGCGATGGCCGTGATGGGCCTCAATCCGGTTCAACGCCTGGTGGCCCCCCGGGTCGTCGCTGCCGTGGCAGTCGGACTGATGCTCAACGTGGTCGTCGCAGTCACCGCCATCATGACCGGCTTCGCCCTCAACGTCGGCACCGGCGTCACGAGCTCGGGCAGCTATCTCGGATCCTTCACAGGCTTCGCCCAGATCTCCGACCTGTGGCTCGCTGAAGGCAAGGCGGCGATCTTCGGCTTTGTCGCGACGATCGTGGCCTGCCACAAGGGCTTGACCGCCTCGGGCGGAGCCAAGGGCGTGGCTGACGCCGTCAACCAGACCGTGGTGCTGGCGTTCATCATGCTCGCAGTGATCAATGTCGCGCTGACCCAGGCATACGTCTCACTGGTGCCGCAGGCGATCGCCTGATGGCGCTCGATGTGCTGGAGCGCCCGGCCGGCGCCGTCCGTACGCTCGGAGCGCAGCTGACCTTCGTGATGCGAGTTCTCGGATCCGTCCCTCGCTGCCTCGTGAAGTATCGCGGGCAGACGTTCTCGATCCTCAGTGACATCAGCTGGGGAAGTGGTGCCCTGGTGGTGGGCGGCGGCACGATCGGCGTGATGGTGCTGCTTTCCCTGTCGGCGGGCACGTCACTGGGCATCGAGGGCTTCAACGGACTCGAGCTCATCGGCTTGTCACCACTGACCGGATTCGTCTCGGCGACCGTCAACACCCGCGAGCTCGCTCCGATCATCGCCGCGCTCGCACTGGCCGCACAGGTGGGCTGCCGTTTCACCGCGCAGCTCGGCTCGATGCGCATCAGCGAAGAGATCGACGCGATGGAGGTGATGAGCATCGAGCCCATCCCCTACCTCATCACGGCTCGGGTCGTCGCCTCGATGATCGCGATCCTCCCGCTCTACCTGATCGGGCTGATCGGATCGTACTTGGCGACTCAATTTGCGGTGACCTTCGTCTTCAAGCAACCGTCCGGCACCTATCTGCACTACTTCGAGGCGTTCCTCAACCCCCGAGACATCGTGTTGTCGGTCGTCAAGATCATGGTCTTCGCGCTCATCGTGACCCTCATCCACTGCTGGTTCGGCTTCACCGCGACTGGCGGCCCTGAGGGAGTTGGCGAGGCCACCGGCCGAGCGATTCGCGCCAGCATCGTGCTGGTCATCATCCTCGACATGGTCATGACTCTGGCCTTTTGGGGCGCGGACTCCGGCGTGAGGATATCGGGGTAGTCGAATGGAAGAATTTCTCGGCCGAGACTCCGGCGGACCACGGGTCATGTTCCTGCGCGGCGGCGTCGCCGCGGTGGTCCTGGTGCTGATTGCTGCCTTCGTGACGGCGTACACCAAGGGCAACTTCAGCTCGACGGTGGAGGTCGATGCCATTGTCGACAACGCGGGCGGATCACTGACGCCAGGCGCCGACGTCAAGTCCAGCGGGGTCATCGTGGGACGCGCCACAGACCTGCGCCTGGTTGATGACGGAGTCAAGATCTCGCTCACGCTCAAAGGCCGAGCCGCCCGAGACATCCCCGGCAACGTGGTGGCGCGGGTCTTGCCTGCCACTGTGTTCGGCACCTCCTACGTCGACCTCGTCGCTCCCACCGACCGAGCAACAGACACGCTCAAGGCCGGACAGATCATCCCGCAGGATCGCCGGGTCGAGACGCTGGAGCTCCAGCAGACGCTCGACAACCTCTACCGGGTGGTCACCGCGGTGCGTCCGGCCGAGCTGTCGACGACGCTGACGGCGATCTCCACGGCGTTGGATGGTCGAGGGGACGAGATCGGGGCCACGATGGCGCGGTTGGACCGCTACCTCGGGCGCCTCGAACCGCGCCTGCCGACCCTGCAGGAGGACATTCGCCTGTTGGCCGACAACCTCGAGAATCTTGAGCGGGTCACGCCGGACCTTCTGGACGCCGTGGACGACGGCCTCGTCACCGCGCGGACCATCACGGCAAAGCGGGCCAGTCTCACCTCGCTCCTCACCGGGTCCGGGGCACTCGTCGCCAACGCCGACGACCTGCTCACTGACAATGAGGAATCACTCGTACGCACGATCCGGCAGACCGCCGTGATCACCGACGTGCTCTATGACGAGCGGGCGCAGATGGTCCCGGGTTTCCGCAGCTTCGTGGACTTCGGTCGGGGAGCCAGCGACGCCCTCTCGGATGGCCCCTTCATCCGGGTCGATGGGCGCTTCGTGGTGTCCGACGTGGCCCCCTACACGGCGGCAGACTGCCCGCGCTACGGCTCGCTCGCCGCAGACAACTGTGCAGGCGGAGGTGGAGGCTCGGGCGCCACGGCTTCCTCGGGTTCGGACGCCTCCCAGCCTGACGCCGCAGTCCTGGACTCGGTGCGGGGTCGGCTGGGCGAGCTCGAATCCGGCGGGGTCGGCGAGCTGCTGTCCCGTCCACTCATCGGGGCGACGCCATGAAGCTCACCGCGATCAAGTTCTTCGCCTTCGCCACCGTGGCGACGCTGCTCATGTTGCTGCTCTACAACACGATGTCCAACCAGCTCTCCGGAGACAGCCGAACGTACAAGGCTGAGTTCACCAGCGTCAGCGGTCTGCGCTCGGGCGACGATGTCCGCGCAGCCGGTGTCTCGGTCGGTCGCGTCCAGTCCGTCGGGGTGACCGACAAGGGAGCGGCTGAGATCGAGTTCATCCTCTCGGAGCGCCAGAAGATCTACGCCAACACCTCGATGGTGGTCCGCTACCAGAATCTCCTCGGCCAGCGATACGTCGCGCTGGTCCCTGGCAAAGAGGGCGCGCCGACGATTCCGGGCGGTACAACGATCCCCCTCTCGCGCACCAGCCCGGGTTTCGACCTCACGGCGCTGCTCAATGGCTTCGAGCCGCTGTTCGCCACGATCGACCCCAAGGAGATCAACCGTCTGGCGTCCTCGATCGTCTCGGTCCTGCAGGGCGAGGGTGGCACGATCGAGTCGCTGCTCGACCAAACGGCAACCGTCTCGTCGCGACTGGCGGACGACGACGAGGTGGTCGGTGCGGTCATTACGAACCTGACTCCCGTCCTCGAGGACCTCGCAGCGCGCGATGACGAGTTCGACGAGACGATCCTGCGGCTCCGCGAGCTGACATCGGGCCTGGCCAAGGAACGCAAGAGCATCGGCTCTGCGATCAACGGTGTCAGTGAGCTGTCCCAAGCAGCGGCAGATCTGGTGGACGCGTCTCGGCCCGACCTGGACGCCGACATCACGAGGCTCAACCAGCTCTCCAAGACGCTTGTCGCCATTCGGGGAGAGCTGGGAGACGTGCTCGACGCCCTGCCCGTGGCAACCGGGGCGTTCTCGCGCCCGCTGTCGTTCGGGTCGTGGGTCAACATCTATCTCTGCAATCTCTCGATCGGCCTCGGACCCGAGAAGATCAATCTCGGTGGAGCCAATGGCCCCTACTCCGAGGTGTGCCGATGAGTACCTTTGACGAGCGGCGCGCCCGCCGCATTCGGCGCCTGGGCCTGGGCGGCGGGGTCTTCTTGGTAGTGATGGCGTTGCTGCTGGCATACATCAGCACGACGTCGATCGGCAAGAGCAGCTATACGGCCTATCTCGAGCACACTGCTGGGCTCCGGGTCGGCGAGTCAGTGCAGGTCGCTGGCGTCGCGGTCGGCAAGGTGACCGACGTCAAGCTGCGCGGACGGCAGGTGGAGGTCGGATTCACGGTCGACAGCGACATCCGGCTTGGCAACAAGACGACCGCAGGCGTCAAGGTGCTGACGTTGCTCGGCACGCACTACCTCGGGGTGACCCCCGAGGGCGGCGGCACACTCCTTGATGACACCATCCCGCGCAGCCGCACCTCGGTGCCATACAACCTGCAAGATGTCGTCGAGGCCGCAGGGGAAACTCTCGAGGCGCTGGACAGCGAGACACTCGCGAAGTCGATGACGGTCATGGCCGACGCACTGCGCGGCACATCGGTCTCCGGCCGCCGCGCTCTGGTGGGAGTGTCCCGGTTGTCCAAGATCGCCGCCGACAGGTCCGGCGAGATGCGCGCCCTGCTCTCGAGCACCCGCACGGTCACGGGCAAACTTGCGGCCAATCGTCAGGACATCATCAAGCTCATGGAGGAGTCGAACCTGATCCTCGACGAGCTGGTGTCACGGCGGGACGCGATCCACCAGATGCTGATCGACAGCCGGCGGTTGGCCGAGGCGATCTCCGACGTGATCAGCGACAACAAGACCGAGCTGACGTCGATGATGAAGAACTTCAAGTCGACGCTTCGACTTCTCCAGGAGCACGACAAGAGTCTCACCGACTCGATCGATGGCTTGGCGACGACCTCGATCTACTTCGCCAACGCGACGGGCAATGGTCCCTGGCTCGATGTCCACGTGCCCTCGCTCATTCCGGACAGCTTCACCTGCGTGAACCCGACGGGAGGCTGCGAATGACCAGGCGCCTCGCCGCGACGATCGTCGTGGGAATGCTCGTGGGTCTCCTCTCCGCTTGCGGCGGCGGCGATGGCACGACCGTGACTGCTGAGTTCCGGGACTCTGCGGGTCTGTTCGACGGTGCTGACGTCGGGGTTCTCGGCGTACGAGTCGGCGAGGTCACCCAGATCGATCCGGTCGGGTCGAAGGTCAGGGTCACCCTGAAGATCGATCCCGGTGTCAAGGTCCCGGCCGATGCCGGCGCGGTGATCGTCTCCCGCTCGGTGGCGACCGACCGCTATGTCGAGCTCACCCCGGTCTACGAGTCCGGAGCCACGATGCGGGACGGTGCCACCATCGTGCTGGGCCAAACTCGCAATCCGGTCGAGTTCGACGAGGTGCTCGCATCGGTCGATGAGCTGGCCACGGCGGTTGCCGGCCCGGATGGCAAGTCAAATGCGCTGGGCGACATGCTCTCGGTCGGCGCGGACACCTTGGACGGCAATGGTGCTCGGATCGCGCAGACCGTGTCCGACCTCGGCAAGGCGTTGGGCGCTTTCAACGACGGCTCGGGTGATGCGATCGCGGTGCTCAACGACCTCGACGCGCTGACGTCGACTCTTGCTTCCAACGACAAGACCGTGCGGAGGTTCTCCGATCAGCTCACATCTGCGACCGACCTGTTCGACGACGAGAGCCAGGCCATGGAGGACACGATCGACGCTCTGACAGCGATGCTTCGCGAGGTCGCTGCGTTCGTCCGGGAGAACCGGTCCGAGATCGGCTCGCAGCTCGACGACATCACGACGCTCTCGCAGTCGTTGCTGGAGCACCAGGGGGAGCTCGGTGACCTGGTGGAGACCATGCCGCTGTTCATGCAGAACCTCGATCGCGCGGTGGACGGCGGCCGATTGACGATGAAGGTGCGTCCGGGCGACCTCGTGCCGGGCAAGATTGCGCTCGAGGCGCTCTGCAAGGAGCTGCCCGTGGCGGGGGACCTGTGCGCCGGGCTCGACTCGACGGCCGGCCTGCTTGATCTGCTCAAGATCTTGAGGGGGGAGGGGCAATGAGCTGGCACCGCACAACACTCGCAGCGCTCGCACTGGCACTGGTGACCTCCGGCTGCGGTGTCGGTGCCGAGGACCTGCCACTGCCCGGCACCTCCGTCGGGGGAGACACGTACCAGCTGATTGCGGAGTTCGAGGACGCGCTGAACCTGCCGATCGGTGCCCAGGTCAAGCTCAAGGGAGTGCCGATCGGCAAGGTGCGCACGGTGGAGTCTCGTGACTTCACTGCCCGGGTCGAGGTCGAGATCCGCTCCACCAGTCGCCTCCATGACGGCACGACGGCCCGGCTACGGTCGACGACACCACTCGGTGAGCTCTTCGTCGAGGTCCAGGACAACGGTGCTGGCCCGGTCCTGGACGACGGAGCCAAGCTCGGGACCGAGATGACGAGTGTGGCGCCGAGCATCGAGGACTCGATGGCCGCGACATCCATGTTGCTGACCGGCGGTAGCCTCACGCAGTTGGGGACGATCGTGGAAGAAGCCAATGCGGCACTGGATGGCCGCGCCGGAACGGCGCGCAGCGTGTTGGAGCGGCTCGACACCACGACGGCGGCATTCGCATCGAGCAGCGAGGACATCAGCCGATTGCTCCGTGCCCTGCGCGACGTGTCGGGCCAGCTGGATGAGCGGCGCAGCACGATCAACGCTGCGCTCAAGGACGTCGCGCCGGCAGCCGCTGTCCTGAGGGACAACACCGAGGAGCTGACCGAGCTGCTCGATGGGGTCACGAGCGTCAGCAAGGTGTCGCGCCGCGTCATCGACCGCACGCAGGCGGACTTCCTCCAGATCCTCGACCAGACCGGGCCCATCCTCGACAGACTCCTGTCGATCCGTGGCGAGCTCGGCCCGGGACTGAATGACCTCATCAGGTTGGCAGAGCTGCTCGACCGTGGGGTCCCGACCGACTACCTCAACACCTATCTCAACATCGAGGGCACACTGGGCCTCGAGTCGATCACCGGTCCCGCTGCGCCCGATCAGGGGCCCTCGCAGGTCGTGCCCGGCGGGCTGCTCCCGGGCCTTGATGTGCCAGAGCTCGGAGACCTGCTCGATCCAGGCGCCGGCGGCCAGCCGGACATCGGTCTGGGCGGCCTGGTCGACCAGCTGATGGGAGCAGGCCGATGAAGCGGCAGATCAGTCTCAAGAACCTGGTGTCGGCTGGGGCTCTCCTGGCGATCCTGGTGCTGGCGGTGTCCTACCTCTACGGCGGGATCCTCAACCGATCGGTCACCCGGAGCCCCGACACGTTCACGGTGTCGCTGGAGGTCACTGGTGGGCTCTTCCCGGGATCCGGAGTGACGTATCGCGGCGTGCGCGTGGGTACCGTCGACGACATCACCCTCGGCGAGAAGGGGGTGACGGTCAAGGCCCGGCTCGACACGACCCGTGACATCCCGGCGGACTCCGCCGCTGTCGTCCGCTCACTGTCACCGGCCGGTGAGCAGTTCCTTGACATCCAGCCGCGTACGGACGGACCGCCCTACCTCGTCGATGGCCACTTGTTCGGTCGCAGCGACACGGCTACACCGACGTCCGTCGCTTCGGCGATGCGCAGCATGGACGGGCTCCTCAGTCAGGTCGACGACGAAGACGTCAAGGTCGTCCTGCGCGAGATGGCGGTCGCATTCGAGGACCCTGACGACCTCAGCCGGCTGATGACCGAAGCGGAGTCCACGATCGCGATGCTGGATGAGAACTGGCCCGCGACGGAACGAGTCCTCGTCAACGGACGGACCGTCCTGCGTACGGGCGTCGACAAGGGTGATGAGTTCCGGGACTTCGCAGCATCGGCCAAGAGCGTCGCAGCGTGGCTGCGGGACTATGATCCCAAGCTCCGCTCGACCCTCGATGACAGTCCGGCCCAGATCGCGGAGGTCAACCGGCTGGTGACCGACGTGTCCAAGAAGTTCCCCGGCTTCCTCGACGGTACTGAGGGGGTCACCGCGATCGTGGCGGAACGGGAGGAGCATTTCCGTGCGCTGCTCAAGGCGTTCCCGCAGGGTTCGGGCGAGCTCGCCTCGACCCTGCAAGGCGGATCACTGCGGGTTGACCTCGTCCCCACACCGAGCATGGTGTGCGACTACGGTCGCGACCTCGACCCGCCCAAACAAGCCCAGCGCAGACCGGTCGTGACGAACTTGGGCTGCGACCCGTCGTTCGAGGCTCAGCAACGCGGCTCGGCTCACACGCCGCCGGTCCGACGATGAGAGCTCAGACGATGAGAGTGTGGTCCGATGCGTGACCTGCCGGAGCCCGTATGGACTCGCTTCGTCCGGGACCGTGCGGTGCTCTCGGTGCTCGTCGTGCTCCTGGTCGCGCTCGCCGTAATGGTTGCGCTGCTGGTCCGGGGCGGCGATGCCGCCGACTCGACCGACCAGGCTGCCGCCGAGGCTGCCGCCCTCAAGGCGGCCCGGACCTCGGCGGTCTCCATGACGTCGTACGACTATCGCCGCCTCGACACCGACTTCGCCTGGGCCGACGATGCGGCGACCGAGTCATTCGCCCGGCAGTATCGCGACGCCAACAAACCGCTTCGGGGTGTCATCACCAAGCTGAAGGCGACGGCACGGGGGTCCGTGGTCGCCTCGGCGGCGACGGCGAAGGGGCCGCGCAAGGTGCAGGTCGTGATGTTCATCGATCAGCGGGTCACGAACCGGGCAGATGGGGACAAGCGTAGTGACAAGAGCCGGGTGGTCATGTCGATGGTCGAGCGCGATGGTCGCTGGCTCGTCGACGACGTCGACCTGCGCTAGCCAGTGGGGCGGTTCTTGTCCGCGATCCGTTGCAGGTGCTCCTCGACCGCCTGCTGGGTTGCTCGCTCCATGGCCTTGGCCAGCGTCACCCGGACCGTCGACACGGTCAGCTGGCGGAGCCGCATGAGCATCGCGGCGAGCTCGGTCGACTCGCTGTCGTCGGGCATCCACGTATCGCCATGGTCGGCGAGCAGGTGCTCGACAGCGGTGCCGACGAGATGCTGCGCGACGTCGTCCATGGCCGGATCGACCGCCTCGTAGAGCTCGACGAGCGCGCGCTTGTCGAACCCCAGGCTGGCGGCTTCCTTGAACGCCTCCAGGAGCCGCGGGCTGCGTACCCGGCTGATGTCGTCAGCCGGCTCGACCCACCCCATCTCGACGAATCGGTCGAAGAAGTCCTCAGTGTCTGAGGCGAGCACCTCACGCAGCTCGCTGGTCGGCATCTCAACGGGCCGCTCGTCGCTCCACGGGTCCGTGACTGCACCCTCGAGATCGATGATGGCGCCGACGTCCTTGCCCTGCTCCCAGGCCCGCAGCAGCTCGTGGATCTGAGCGGATGCGTAGCCCCGCTGGAGCAGCGAGGTGATGGCCCGCAGGCGCGCGACGTGGGCCTCGGAGTACAGGCCGACCCGGCCCAGGAGACGGGGCGGGGCGAGCAGTCCTCGGTCCTGGTAGGCGCGGATGTTGCGAACCGTCGTGCCGACGAGCCGGGCCAAGTCGTCGATGCGATATTCGGTCACGGCCTGCCTCCTTCGTACGACCGGGTATGGGACATCATCCAATGATGCATCTGTTGCGCTCATCGCGGGGCGTGTGGACGACGAACTGCCCACGATCGCAGGCGTGAGTAGCCCTTGACGGATGTGCGCCTCAGTCGGCGCAGCTCGAACGGTGTGTCGGGGCCGTGCTCGTGGTGGTCGTCGGGGTCGCCAGTGTGTCCCGTCAGAGCGTCGTGCGCGCCCACGTCGACCAGAACTGTGCCGGGCCGTGCCAGCGATGTCAGTCGGGAGGCGATGTTGACGGTCGGACCGAAGACATCGCCCAGGCGCGGCACCACCTCGCCATAGGCGAGACCGGCGCGGACCTCGGGGAATCCGGCCTGCTCGTCCGCGCCGCGCCCGACCATCTCGAGTGCGCCCTCGATCGCGGACGTGAGGTCTTCTGCGACATAGAGGACCGCATCGCCGATGCTCTTGATGATCCGTCCACCGTGGGCGGTCACGATGTCGGAGCACTGCGACTCGAAGTCCTCGAGCCAGCCGACCAGCTCGGCCTCGGTCAGCTCCTTGCTGCGGGAGGTGAATCCGACGATGTCGACGAACCCCACAGCCAGGGTCGAGGTGGTGTCGCCGGACGCGTCCATCGCGAGCAGGCGCGACGATGCGCCAGCGAGGTGACGGCGCCACACATAGTCCTGCAGCTCCTCCACCCTCGGCAGCACCTGCTCAGCCAGCTCGGAGATCTGGGCGGCCGGGTCGGCGGACTCGGCTGCTACGTCGGCAAGGAGGGCGGTCTGCCACTCCGCGAGCCGCGCGAAGCTGCGCCCCCAGGTGCGTACGAGCGCGGCTTGGCGCTCAGGACTGAGGATTCCCAGTGCCATCAGGTCCTTGGTGAGGCGTAGCGCCTGCACGTCGCGGGGGGTGAACGCGACCTCGTCGTCGGCGGCGTGAGGGAACCCGAGGAGGCGCCACAGCTCCTCGGCCAGCTCGATCGACACGCCGGAGAGCTCGGCAACCTCGCCGCGGGTCAGCGTCGGGGCCTCACCCAGCAGGAACGACTCGATGCCTGCGAGCGCCTGGTCGAGGTCACCGGTCGAGATTCCATCGTGGGGTGCATCGGTCACGCCGCGCTCCTAGCCTGGTTGGACGTTGTATTCGACATTGACCAATGTTACGTTCTCTAATGTCGAAATACGCACACCGGATCACCGGTGGAGCCGACCTCATGAGAGTAGGACACGATGCACCGAGCGGCCAGACGCACCAGACTCGCGGCCGTCGTCACGGCGGCCACCTTGCGCCCCCTGACTCAGATCGTGCCCGGGAACCAGGTCGGGGTCCTGGTGACCCGCGGCATCATCGCCGGAGCGATGGCAGCTTTCGGCCGGACGGTGCCCGGCACGTCAGCGACCCCGGTTGACATGCGATCCGAGGCGGGCCGGGTCATGGGTGAGTGGGTCAAGACGCCGGCGTCGATCCGCACCGACGCAGTCATCCTCTATCTGCATGGCAGCGCGTTCGTCGCCTGCTCGCCCCGCACCCACCGCGGACTGGTCTCGCAGCTCTCGGCCGAGTCATCCGTGCCGGCCTTCAGCTGCCGCTACCGCCGCGCACCTCGCCACCGATTTCCCTCCGCTGCCGATGATGCCCTCGCGTCCTATCGGTGGCTCCGGGAGCAGGGGCACACCCGGATCGTCGTCGCAGGAGACTCGGCGGGCGGGCACCTGGCCATCGACCTGGCGCTCGAGCTCTCACGTCGTGGAGAGGAGCCGCCCAGTGCGCTGGTGCTGCTGTCCCCGCTCTACGACCCGACGTTCGAGCTCTCTGCCACTCGTGAGCGGATCCGGCGCGACCCCATGATCTCGGCGCGTCGCGCCCGCACGCTCGTCGAGCACTACACGCACGGCATCGACCCTTTCCACGAGCGACTACGGCTCGCGGTGCGTACGTCGTCGCCCCTGCCGCCGACACTCGTGCAGGCCGGAGGCGCCGAGATGCTGGTGGGGGATGCCGAGCAGCTGACCGAAGACCTCGAGGCCGCCGGCGGGGTCTGCGAGCTGCAGGTCTGGCCGGATCAGATGCATGTCTTCCAGGCCATGCCCCGACTCATTCCCGAAGCCGGAGCGGCCGTACGTGCCGCGGCGACCTTCATCTCAGCAGCCCTGGGTCCGCAGGACCCCTTCCCCGCCACGACCCAACCAACGACCGCGGAGGTCCGCCCATGATTGCCATCCCTTTCCTGCCACGAGCGCGTCGATCACACGATGCGCGGGCCGTGGTGACCGGCGCCGGCAGCGGCATCGGCCGAGCCTTCGCCACCGAGCTCGCCCGTCGCGGAGGCGAAGTCGTGTGTGCCGACATCGATGGCACTCGAGCCTCGGAGACAGTCGCGATGATCGAGGCAGACGGTGGTCGCGCTCTCGCGGTGACCTGCGACGTGGCCGACCGGCAGCAGGTCGAGGCTCTCGCAGTCGAGGCCGAGACCTGGTTTGCGGCGCCACCCTCTCTGGTGATCAACAACGCCGGTGTCGGGATCGGCGGAGCGGTCGTCGGCGACATACCGCTGGATGACTGGGAGTGGGCGCTCGGCGTGAACCTGTGGGGTGTGGTCCACGGGTGCCACGTCTTCACGCCACGGCTGCGCGCCGCTGGCGGAGGCGGCATCATCAACGTCGGCTCGACGGCGAGCTTCGCCGCGGCACCTTTGATGGGCCCCTACAACGTCAGCAAGGCCGCTGTGCTGGCCCTGTCCGAGACCCTCAGCGCCGAGCTCGCCGGCACCGGAGTTGCGGTCTCGGTGCTGTGCCCGACATTCGTCAAGACCAATGTCGCCCGGGACGGGCGCATCTCTGGCCCCTCGGCAGACCTCGCGGCCAATCTCATGAGATGGACCGGCATCTCGGCCGACCGCGTAGCCCGGACGACGCTCGATGCCCATGACCATGGGCGGCTCTACGTCGTGCCGCAGGTAGACGCGCGGCTGATCTGGCAGCTCAAACGACATGCCCCCACCACCTACACCCGCGCAGCGGGGCACCTCAACCGGCTGAGCCGGCTCACGGACCCATCCACCACGACGACAGGAAGCTGATCATGGCACTGGACCTGGATCGCACGCTCGAGACCATCAAGGAGCGTCAGTGGGCGCTCGCCGACATCGACTGGGACGCTCCGGGAGCGGAGAAGGTCGATTCGGAGCAGCGCGCCAAGCTCAAGGACTTCATGTCGGACCTGGTCTGGATCGAGAACATCGGCGCCCGTGGGTTCGCCGCGATGGCCAAGAAGGCGCCAACCGACACCCTGCGGGATATCTATACCTACTTCCACGCCGAGGAGCAGCGGCACGCCAATGCCGAGCTCGCCCTGATGCGCCGCTGGGACATGCTGGAGGAGGACCAGACCCCCGAGCCCAACATCAACGTCCGGCTGGCGATCGACTGGCTGGACAAGCACGCCGACGACATGTCGCTGTCGGTGCTCGGCACGGTCATCCCGATGCTCGAGGTGGCTCTGGACGGGGCGCTCGTGAAGTTCCTCATGGACGAGGTGGATGACCCCATCTGCCACGAGGTCTTCAAGAAGATCAATGCCGATGAGTCCCGGCACCTCGCGGTCGACTTCGAGGTGCTCGACATGCTCGGCCACGCCAGGATGCGCAAGATCCTGATCGAGTTCGCCGGCAACGTCATGAGCCCAGCGCTGCTGATCGGTGCCCTGATGTACATCCCGCTGCTCAACCGCATGCGCGACAACATCGCCCACATGGGGATCGACGAGGAGCGCCTCTACACGGCGCTCCAGCGGTTCTCCAATGTCGGGGACCGCAGCGAGTTCACCCGGCGGCTGCCGCTCTATCAGGTGATCAAGTGGCAGGGATCGATGGTGATCGACCGCACCCATCCCTACCACCTGCTGGCCGACCGCATGGTGACGATGTCGACGTACTATCCGCGACGCCTGCTGCGGAAGGTGCCGCTGTGGTCCAAGGAGCTCACCTACGAGCCGCACGCATGAGCGCCCCGCGTAACGACCGACAAGTCGTCTCCGCGGTCATCGTCGGAGCCGGTTTCGCGGGCCTCGGCATGGCCGTGCGCCTCGTCCAGGCGGGAATCGAGGACTTCGTGATCCTTGAACGCGGGGACCGGGTCGGCGGGACCTGGCGCGACAACACCTACCCGGGTGCGGCGTGCGACATCCCGTCGCTGCTCTATTCCTACTCGTTCGTGCAGAACCCCGGCTGGTCCCGCGCCTACTCCGGCAGCGCAGAGATCCTCGACTACGTCGACCACATCGTCGAGCAGTTCGGGCTGGCCCGGTTCATCCGGTTCGGGGTGACGGTCGAGTCCCTGGCCTTCGACGAGGTCTCGGGGTGCTGGGACATCGGCACCAGCGGTGGCGACGATGTCGTCGCCCGGACGGTGACCCTCGCGTCGGGTCCGCTGGCCAATGCGAGCCTGCCGGACATCCGGGGGATCGACACGTACGAGGGCCACAAGATCCACAGTGCCCGGTGGGACCACGACATCGACCTGCGCGGCAAACGGGTCGGCGTGATCGGCACGGGCGCCAGTGCCGTCCAGATCATCCCCGAGCTGGTCAAGGAGGCCGGCTTCGTCAAGGTCTTCCAGCGCACGCCCGGTTGGGTCATGCCGCGCGCCGACTTCTGCCACCCCGGCTGGGTCCAGAGCGTGTTCCGGCGTCGACCGGCCGTGCAGACCGCCGCACGGCAGGCATGGTTCTGGGGCCATGAGGCGGTGGCGCTCGGCCTGGTGTGGGACACCCCCATCACGACCGTGGTCCAGGAGATCTCCAAGCAGCACCTGAGGCGCCAGGTCAAGGATCCGTGGATGCGGCGCCAGCTGACGCCGGACTTCCGGGCCGGATGCAAGCGGATGCTGATGTCGAGCGACTACTACCCGGCGCTGCAGGCGGACAACTGCAAGCTCTTCACCTGGCCCATCGCGACGCTGTCCCCGGCCGGCATCCGCACCTCGGACGGGGTCGAGCACCACCTCGACGCGATCGTCTTTGCCACCGGCTTCGACGTCAGCAAGACCGGGACGCCGTTCCCCATCACCGGCGTCGGGGGCCGGTCGCTCGGCGAGGAGTGGTCGCAGGGCGTGTCGGCATACAAGAGCGTCAGCGTCTCGGGCTATCCCAACCTGTTCTTGACGTTCGGCCCCAACTCCGGGCCCGGCCACAACTCCGCGCTGGTCTACATGGAGCACCAGATCGGCTATGCCGTCAAAGGCGTGGAGACCGTGCTGGAGGAGGACCTGCGGGTGCTGGACGTACGAGCCTCGGTGCAAGAGGCCTACAACACCAGCCTGCAGAAGCGGCTGTCCCGTACGACGTGGAACTCCGGTTGCCGCAGCTGGTATCTCACCGAGGACGGCTACAACGGAACGATGTATCCCGGCTTCGCGACCCAGTTCGCCCGTCAGATGTCAGCGTTCCGTCGCGCCGACTACGAGCGCCTGCCCAGGGTCGTCCCACGCGGCAGACGGGGATGGGCCGTCGCCGGGTCCGATAGGACATCAGCCGATGTGACATCTCCATTGACGAATGGCAGGGCCGGGACGAAGATGAAGCAAGGAACCCGGCCACGGGTCAGGGAGGATGCGCGATGACCGACACGATGGATGTGGGTTCTGCCCCGGCTCCAGCGATCCCGGCACGGCTCACCTATGACGAATACGCGGACGTCCTGCAGGGCTTGTCGCAGGCGTCGGTCGATCGACACTTCGACGCTTTCGTGGACGTCCCTTGGGACTCACCAGACTTCGCGATCGACCACCAGGATCCGCGCTGGGTCCTGCCTCCGGACACCGATCCGCTCGGCGGGCACGAGTGGTATCTCGCGCTTCCCATCGAGCGGCAGATCGAGATCGGCCTGTGGCGTCAGGCCAACATCCTCAAGGTCGGGCTGCAGTTCGAGAACATCCTGATCCGCGGGATCATGCAGTACGTCTTCTCGTTGCGCAACGGCTCGCCGGAGTTCCGCTACCTGACGCACGAGGCGACCGAGGAGTGCCACCACACGCAGATGTTCCAGGAGACCGTCAACCGGATCGGGGTCGACGTCCCGGGGATGACTCGTCCGATCAAGATGGTCGTGCCATTTCTCCCGATGGTCGCGTCGTTTGCCCCCGTTGGCTTCTTCATGATGGTCCTGGCTGGGGAGGAGCCGATCGACCACACCCAGAAGGCGATCCTGCGCAGCGGCCGGGACCTGCCGCCGGTCATGCGACGCATCATGCAGATCCATGTCGCAGAGGAGGCGCGACACATCTCGTTCGCCCATGAGTACGTCAAGCGTCGCGGTCCGCGCATGGGCCGGATCAATCGGCTGATCTCCTCGATCGCCTTCCCGATCATCATGCGTGCCGGATGCGACCTGCTGATGGTCCCGCCCCGTTCGTTCCGCAAGGAGTTCGGCATCCCGCGGTCGGTCATGAAGGACCTCTACTGGAAGGCGCCAGGGTCGCGTGATCGGCTGCAGGAGCTGTTCGCGGACGTCCGGATGCTGGCTGAGCAGTCCGGTCTCATGAACCCTGCCGCTCGGTGGATGTGGAGGCTCCTCAAGATCGACGGGCCCTCGTCGCGCTATCGCAGCGAGCCGCCGGTTGCCTTCGTCGGGCGATAGCCGCCTCATGGCTTGCCCACTGCGGGCGAGGCGGTGCGGGTGCCGAGGGCGACGGGTCTAGGGTTGTGGGCGCACGTTCAAACCGCTAACGAGGAGCAGTCTTGGCACGCATCGACGCCGTCGGCGCACGGGAAATTCTGGATTCACGGGGCAATCCCACCGTCGAGGTCGAGGTAGCCCTCGACGACGGCACGATCGGGCGAGCGGCGGTGCCTTCCGGCGCCTCCACCGGTGCGTTCGAGGCGGTCGAGCTCCGCGACGGTGGCAAGCGGTATGTCGGCAAGGGCGTCCTCAAGGCCGTCGCGGGCGTCAACGACAGGATCGGGCCCGCGCTCGAGGGCTTCGACGCCGACGACCAGCGCGCGATCGACCTGGCGATGCTTGACCTCGACGGCACCGCCAACAAGGCCAAGCTCGGCGCCAACGCGATCCTCGGCGTCTCGCTGGCCGTTGCCAAGGCCGCAGCCGACTCCGCCAAGCTTCCGCTGTTCCGCTACGTCGGCGGCCCCAACGCGCACGTGCTGCCGGTCCCGATGCTCAACATCCTCAACGGTGGCTCGCACGCCGACAGCAATGTCGACGTACAGGAGTTCATGATCGCCCCGATCGGTGCCCCGACCTTCTCCGAGGCACTGCGCATGGGCGCCGAGGTCTACCACAGCCTGAAGTCGGTCCTCAACAAGCAGGGACTCTCGACAGGCCTCGGCGACGAGGGTGGCTTCGCACCCAACCTCGACTCCAACCGGGCAGCGCTCGAGCTCATCTCGACCGCGGTCGAGGCGGCCGGGCTGACGGTCGGCACCGACATCGCGTTCGCGCTCGACGTCGCCGCGTCGGAGTTCTTCGCCGACGGCACCTACGCCTTCGAGGGGGAGCAGAGGTCAGCCGAGGAGATGTCGGCCTACTACGCCGAGCTCGCCGCGGCTTTCCCCATCGTGTCGATCGAGGATCCACTCGACGAGGACGACTGGGCCGGGTGGACGACCCTCACCGAGAATCTGGGCGATGACGTCCAGATCGTCGGTGACGACTTGTTCGTGACCAACGTCGAGCGGCTGACCAGAGGCATCTCGGAGGCCGCCGCCAACGCGTTGCTCGTCAAGGTCAACCAGATCGGCTCGCTGACCGAGACCCTTGACTCTGTCGACCTCGCGCACCGCCACGGCTTCGCCTGCATGATGAGCCACCGCTCGGGCGAGACCGAGGACACCACGATCGCCGATCTCGCGGTCGCGACCAATTGTGGCCAGATCAAGACCGGCGCCCCGGCCCGCTCCGATCGCGTCGCCAAGTACAACCAGCTGCTGCGCATCGAGGAGGCCCTCGGGTCCTCCGCGAGCTATGCCGGCGCTTCGGCGTTCCCGCGGCTGGCGATCTAGGTCCCGTGGCCTCGCGTCCGCCCCGTGGTCCCGGTCGGAGGCCGCCCAACCGTGGGCGGCCTCCGGCGGGGCGTGGTGGGCGGAGCACGGCCCGCAGTCGTACGCCGAAGAAGGCGACCGCGAGTGCGGGGACCGGCCCGCAGCTCACGACGCGGGCGATCGTGCTGCTCTCGGTGGTCCTGCTGCTGATCGCTTCCTACACCTCGACGTTGCACGCCTGGTGGGAGCAGCGCGGGGACATCCAGGCGACCAAGGCCGAGATCGTGATGAAGAAGCAGCAGATCGTCGACCTGGAGGACCAGAAGGTCCGCTGGAACGACCCTGCCTACGTCAAGCAGCAGGCCAAGGAGCGCTTCGGTTGGGTCACGCCCGGGGAGGTCGGCTATCGCGTGATCGGCAGCGACGGCGCCGTCAAGGGTGAGGTGCCGACACTGGACGCGCCTCCGCAGGCAGCGGCCACGACGCCGTGGTACGACAAGCTCTATGGCAGCGTCAAGGAGTCCGGCAAGACTCCCAAGCCGGCCAAGCCCACGACCGATCCGGACAAGGTGCTGAAGGACAAGTGACAGTCGAGCAAGCCGATCTCGACGCGGTGGCCGAGCAGCTGGGACGTACGCCCCGGGGAATCCTCGAGGTCGTGTCCCGGTGCCCGTCCGGCCACCCCAACGTCGTCAAGACCGAGCCGAGGCTCGATGACGGCACGCCGTTCCCGACCATGTTCTACCTCACCTGCGACCGGCTTGCGGCCGAGATCGGCACGCTCGAGGCCTCCGGCCTGATGAAGGAGATGAGTGATCGTCTCGCCGAGGACGCGGCTCTCTCCGAGGCCTATCACGAAGCTCACGTCGCATACCTGGCCGAGCGCGAGGCCATCGGGCACGTCCCGGAGATCGCCGGGATCAGCGCCGGCGGCATGCCGACGCGGGTCAAGTGCCTGCACGTCTTGATCGGCCACTCGCTCGCCAGGGGGGCGGGCGCCAATCCGCTGGGAGACGAGGCGCTCGAGCTGCTCGGCGACTGGTGGGCAGGCAACGCCTGCGGCCCCGTCACGGCCTGACGGCTCGATATTCGACGTGGGGGCGTCCGGTCCCGCCGTATCGGGTGAACCGGGTCGTCTGGCCGAGATCGGCTAGGTGCTCGAGGTACGGCGGGGTCACGCGCGACGAGCCGATCGTCTCGGCGACCTCGCCGGCCGTGAGGCCGTGCTCCGCGTCGCCGACCGTGCGCCGCACGGCCCCCAACGTCTCCGCGCTCAGCCCCTTGGGCAGTCGCTCGTCATCGGGTGCCGGGCGCATGGCGCCGAAAACCGCGTCGACCCCTCGCTGGTCGATCGCGTCATCACCGGCATCGAGAGTGCGCCGGAACGCCGCGTACTGACGCAGCTTCGCCTCGAACATCGCAAAGGTGAACGGCTTGAGCAGGTAGGCCACGACGCCCTGCGACACGGACTGACGGACCACATCTACGTCGCGTGCCGACGTCACGGCGATCACGTCATATGGTCCTCCGGTCGCGCGGAGCTGGCGGAGCAGGTCGAGCCCATGTCCGTCAGGCAGGTTCATGTCCAGCAGCACGAGGTCGACCGGCTGGCTGCTGAGCGCCCGGACGGCCTCCTGGAACGACGCGGCGACCGCGGCGACCTCGAAGTCGACCAATCGGCCGACGTAGGTCCGATGGGCTTCGGCCGCGATGGCCTCGTCCTCGACGATCAGGACCCGGATCGTCATGCGTCCGCCCCGATCGTGACGTCGAAGGCTGCGCCTCCCAGCGCGCTCTCCCCGATCGTGGCGCGTCCGCCACGCCGTCGGACGACCTGGCCGACCAGCGCCAGGCCGATCCCACGCCCACTGTCGCCGTCCGGCTTGGTCGACCAGCCACGGACGAACACCGAGTCACGGTCCGCAGGCTGGATGCCGGGCCCACTGTCCTCGACCCGCACGTGCAGGAGGTGGTTGGTGGAGGTGATCGTGACCGACACGCGGCGGTCGTCCGAGGACTGGGCCGCATCGATCGCATTGTCGATGAGATTCCCGAGGATCGTCACGGCCTCGTGAGCCGTGGTGGTCAGCCCGGTCGCTGTCGTTGCCGGCTCGATCGTCAACGCGACCCCACGCTCGGCAGCCTGGGTGGTCTTGCCGAGCAGCAGCGCGGCGATGACCGGCTCATCTATCGACTCGACGACCCGGTCGGTGAGGCGCCTCGCGACATCCAGCTCGCGGGTCGCGAAGTCGAGCGCGTCGCTCGTGCGGCCGATCTCGATCAGCGACACCATGGTGTGCATACGGTTGGACGACTCGTGGTTCTGCGCCCGGAGGGCCTCGGCCAGACCGCGGACCGTGTCGAGCTCGGCCGTGACACTCTGCAGCTCGGTCCGGTCCCTCAACGTCACGACCGACCCGACGTCGCGGCCATCCCAGCGAGCCGGCGCCTGATTGACGACGAGCACCCTGTCGCCGACGACGTGCACAGCGTCCTGGAGCGAGCTCCCCGAGGTGAGCTCGGCGACGAGTGCCGGCTCCAGCCCGAGTCGATCGACCGTGGATCCAACGGCGGAAGGTTCAAGCCCGATCAGGCGGGCAGCCTCGTCGTTCATCAACGTCAACCGGCCGGTCGGATCCAGCAGGAGCAGGCCTTCACGCACCGCTCGCAGCACGGCGTCGTAGTACTCGTACATCCGAGTGATCTCCTGCTCACCCAGACCGTGGGTCTGGCGGCGGAGTCGGCGGTTGGCGAGGGCTGCTCCGAGTGCGCCCAGCAGGCCGATCGCGAGCGCCGCAGCCACGATGCGGGGGAGGGCCGTGAGAACCTCGTCGTCGACTCGCTCAGTGGTGATGCCGACCGACACGAGCCCGCGCACCTCGCCGTCCTGCTCGATCGGCACGACGGCGCGCACAGACGGTCCCAGCGTCCCGGTGTAGTCCTCGGTGAACCGCTCCCCGGCAAGCGCCTCCTCGATGTGGCCCAAGAACTTCTTGCCGATGTTGCTCGGAGTGGGGTGTGAGTAGCGGGTGCCCTCGGTGCTCATCACGACCACGAAGTCGGTGCCCGTCGAGGTGCGGACCTGCTCGGCATATGGCTGGAGGACCGCGCTCGGTTCGAGGTCGTCGAGCGCGTCCGCGACGGTCGGTGAAGCGGCAACTGCGAGCGAGACGTCCAGCGTCTGCGACCGCGCATCGGCGCGGCTGTCTCGTCGGGCGTCGAACCACGCCAGCCCGGTGCCGCCGATCACGATGACGAGCACGACCAGCAGCTGCCAGACCAGCATCTGCCGGGCAACGGTATGTCCGCGAGCTCGGGCCATCCCTCATTGTCGCTGATGCCCGGCGGCGGGTCGGAGCCGCACTGTGACGGCGATCACGAACTTTACGAACACAACGGTGAGCCGGATCACATCCCGACCCATGCTGAGGACGCACCCCGACCGTCCAGGAGGACTCATGTCATCGAATGCGATGCGCCCGGCCCGCAAGGACCGCACGCACTACCTCTACCTCGCCGTCATCGGCGCCGTCATCGCCGGAGCGACTCTCGGTCTCGTGGCCCCCGATGTGGCGGTCGAGCTGAAGCCGATCGGCACGGGCTTCGTCTCGCTCATCAAGATGATGATTGCGCCGGTCATCTTCTGCACCCTCGTGCTCGGCGTCGGCTCGGTCGCCAAGGCCTCTCAGGTCGGCAAGGTCGGTGGCCTCGCACTTGGCTACTTCGTGACGATGTCGTTCGTGGCGCTCAGCATCGGCCTGGTCGTCGGCAACCTGCTGAAGCCCGGCGACGGACTCAAGATCACCCCTGACGTGGCGGCGGCCGGAGGCGAGCAGGTCTCGACCGAGACGGAGTCGACCACCGACTTCGTCCTGCACATCATCCCCGACACGTTGCTCTCTTCGCTGACCTCGGGGCAGATCCTCCAGACACTCCTCGTCGCTCTGCTGGTCGGCTTCGCCCTGCAGGCGATGGGTACGGCCGGCCAGCCGGTGCTCAAGGGAATCGGGCACATCCAGAAGGTTGTCTTTCGCATCCTCGCGATGATCATGTGGGCCGCCCCGATCGGCGCGTTCGGCGCCATCGCAGGCGTGGTCGGCGAGACCGGGGTCGACGCGCTCAAGGCGTTGGCCGTCATCATGATCGGTTTCTACACGACGTGCGCGGTGTTCGTCTTTGTGATCCTCGCCGCGATCCTGCGGGTGGCGACCGGGATCAACCTGTTCGCGTTGCTGAAGTATCTCGGTCGGGAGTTCCTGCTGATCTTCTCGACATCCTCGTCGGAGTCGGCCCTGCCGCGTCTCATCGCCAAGATGGAGCACGCCGGTGTCTCGCAGCAGACCGTCGGCGTCGTGGTTCCGACCGGATACTCGTTCAATCTCGACGGCACCATGATCTATTTGACGATGGCGTCGCTGTTCATCGCCGAGGCGATGGGCTCCCCGCTGTCGATCGGCGAGCAGATCTCGCTGTTGCTGTTCATGATGATCGCCTCGAAGGGCGCCGCGGGGGTCACCGGGGCGGGCCTCGCGACACTAGCCGGCGGGCTCAGCTCGCATCGACCCGAGCTGCTCGACGGTGTCGGCCTGATCGTCGGCATCGACCGGTTCATGTCGGAGGCCCGCGCCGTCACCAACTTCGCCGGCAACGCGGTAGCGACGGTGCTCGTCGCCTCGTGGACCAGCACCCTCGACCGGGCACAGCTCGACCGGGCCCTGTCCGGTGAGAGCCCGTTCGATGAGCAGTCGATGATCGATGACGACGATGAGATCGATGACGTCGTGGTCGTCGGGGCCGGACAGACCGAGCGCACGCCGGCTCAGCTCTGACGCTCGCGCCGTGCGCGACAGGGGCGAGGTACCGGGATGACTCCCGGAGCCTCGCCCCTGTCGCGAAGCGTGCCGATAGGGTCGTCCCATGTCTGACCAGCGCACACGCGTGGCCGCGATCGACTGCGGAACCAACTCCATCCGCCTGCTGATCACCGACGTCGAGGGCCGCTCCAAGACCGACCTGGTGCGTGAGATGCGGGTCGTGAGGTTGGGGGCCGGAGTCGACGTGAGCGGACACCTCTCCGGCGCGGCGATCGATCGCACACTTCAGGCGACCCGCGAGTATGCCGAGCTGATCGCGATGTTCGGCGCCGACGACGTCCGGTTCTGTGCCACCTCGGCGGTGCGGGACGCCGACAACGCAACAGAGTTCGAGGACGCCGTCGAGGGCATACTCGGCGTTCGACCGATCGTGCTGGCCGGACTAGATGAGGCGCGGGCGTCGTTCCTCGGCGCGACGCGTGACCTGGAGCGTGCACGCACGCTCGTCGTCGACATCGGCGGCGGGTCCACCGAGCTTGTCGTCGGGTCCGGCGAGGAGATCGAGTGGTCCGTCTCCCTGGACGTCGGTTCGGTGCGTCTCACTGAGAGATACCTGGCGAGTGATCCTGTGTCGGTCGCGGAGGTCACTGACTGCATGAACCACCTGGACAGCGTCCTGGCACCTGTCGTCGACCAGATCACTGCGGCGCGGCTCTCCCCGCTCGGATCAATCGTCGGGGTCGCGGGGACGATCACGACAGTCGCCGCCCACTCGCTGGCCCTCCCGTCATACGACTCGGGCAGGATCCACGGTGCCGTGCTGGCGCTCGATGACGTACGCGTCGCGTGCCTGTCTCTCGTCCAGATGTCCGTCGCGGACCGCCGCGCCCTGCCATTCATGCATCCCGGTCGTGCTGACGTGATCGGTGCCGGCGCGCTGATCCTGGACCGGTTGATCGACCTCCTGCCGCTCGACACCGAGACCCTCGTGGT
This sequence comes from Aeromicrobium sp., assembly GCF_037719875.1. Classification (GTDB taxonomy): domain Bacteria; phylum Actinomycetota; class Actinomycetes; order Propionibacteriales; family Nocardioidaceae; genus Aeromicrobium. The sequence goes on from NZ_JBBJMJ010000002.1 coordinate 155,549, forward strand.
CAGCGAGCACGACATCCTCGACGGCATCGCGTGGGACATCGTCGCAGTCTGACCGCCTGAGGGACGGGAGAATCTGGTTCTGTCCGGAAGGGGTCTGACAAGACCAGATTCTCCCGTCCCTCAGGCGGTCATCCGGAGCAGCTGGTCCTTGACGGTGCTGCGCAGCCGGCGGATCGCGTATGAGCTGAAGACGAGGGTGCGATCCCCGCGGATCGACACCTCGTTGAGTCGGAGCAGGTCCTCGTCCCAGTTCTCCACCCGCATGTGGGGTATGCCGTGCACCTCGCAGGACAGGTTGAACCGTCGCCAGCGGGCGTCCAGGTAGTACTTGCCGTCCCGGCGCCGGACGACGGCCTGGCGATCGGGTGTCGGCAACCGGCACTCCAGGCGGATCTGGTCGAAGTCGCGCTCCGGCAAAGACTGGATGCCTCCAGCAGCATCGAGATAGGACTCGACGATGAGGGCGCGATGGCGGCAGGCTCCGCGCCGGGTCAGGGCCTCGCGCAGGTGACGGGTCGAGACGATTCCGTGCTGGGCTGCGGCGAGGACGATGGCACGAGCTCGCCGTTCGCTCTTCTCCCAGGACGCGGCGTCCACGACACTGCGCGCCGGCCGGGTGCGGGGAGGGAGCCGAAGCGGGTGCACGTCCCGGGTGTCGAGGTACGTCGACCAGTGAAGGTCGACGTCGTCGTACGCGAACGGCGAAGCGCCCATCTTCGCCACGACCGTCGGTCTGCCGACCCGGAATGCGTCGAAGTCCTCGTGGGACAGCGCGGTCAGACCTCCGAGCACGGACCCCGGCGGCGCGGCGAGCAGTGCGACCCAGTCACGCTGCGTGGGAGTGAGTGGGCCGTTGTGGTTGACGAATACGCCCCGTGCCGGGCTGCGCCATATGCCGGACTCGACAAGTCGATAGAGGTGATGGCGACTCATGAGCTCCAGCGCCTGGATGCGTGTGAGGACGCCGTGCTGGTCCTCGATGATCGACATGCCCTGAGGCTGGTCGATCTCGCCGCGCCGAGGAGGCTCCGCGCTGGCGGGCTGTGGATCCCGGTCTAGGCCGCAAACCCTGTGGAGGGACGAGAGAATCTGGTTCTGTCCGGAAGGGGTCTGACAAGACCAGATTCTCTCGTCCCGCATAGGCTGAGCGAGGCTCCCGTAGCCCAACTGGCAGAGGCAGATGGCTTAAAACCGTCGCAGTGTGGGTTCGACCCCCACCGGGAGCACCGCCCACGGTCCACGTTTGCGCTGGTCAGCGTAAGGGCGGTGGTGCTCGATACGCGGTGCACGACCCGAATGGTCACGGATTGGTCACGGACGCTCATTCGTCGTCTCCGAATATGATCCGGTGCAGCTCGAGGAGCTCGTCTGCGGTCAGCGACGCGATGCCCTTACCAATCGGTAGGTCGGGCGCGTGCTGCGCCAGGTACACCAACATCGCCATGTTGCGGTCCTCTGCCTCCGTCTGAAGCGGTAGCGTTGCGAGGATCAGGGCGGCGCCAGCCTCGAAGACTTCCGGATCCAGGGTGAGCTCGAGCATGCGGAGCCCGACGTAGTCCTTGGTGGTGGCAGCCTTATGGACTGCCGCGATGTCGTCCTCGCGGCTCATGAGGGTCCACCCGTCAGGAGAGTGGCTACCCGGGCGGCGGCCTCGGCCTGCATGTTCATGTCGACGTGACTGTAGACGTCGAGGGTGATGGCCACGGAGGCGTGGCCGAGGCGCTCCTGGACGATGCGGGGGTGCACGCCGGCGTTGAGTGAAACCGTGGCGTAAGTGTGGCGCAGGTCGTGGAGCCGGATCTCCGGGACGTCGGCCTTCGCGATGTCGCGCACGAAGTACCACGACATCGTCTTGGGGTGGATCGGGCGGCCATCGGCCTCAGCGAACACGACCCCTTGGTCGTCATACCCCTCGCCGAGCAGGAGCTTGTCCTGATTCTGTCGAGCCTTGTGTGCGCGGAGAGCGGCGATCGTGTCGACGTCGAGCGCCAGGTGCCGGCGGCCCTTCGTGGTCTTGGGGCTGCTGAACTCGGCCGCCAGCTCACCCCTGCGCTGCGCACCGGTGGCGACGTAAGACCGAACGATCTGCAGACGGTTCGCCTCGAGGTCGATGTCAGACCACCGCAGGCCGAGCATCTCCCCGCGGCGCATGCCGGTGTAGAGCAGCAGCTGGTAGGCGCCATACAGGCGGCTGTCCGCGACCGATGCGAGGAACGTACGGGCCTCCGCCGGGGTCCAGACGTTCATCTCCCTGGACGCCACCGGCTTAGGCGGGTCAGAACGCTCGACCGGGTTGTGACTGAGCGCGCCCCACTTCATCGCGTCTTTGCAGGCGCGGTGGAGGATCTGGGAAATATAGCGAACTGTCTTCACCGACAGCTTGCGGTGATCGTCATCGCCCTGCAGGAGCAGCGAGTACAGCGCGTTGAGCTGTGCGCCGTCGAGCTTCTGCAGCTGGCGGGACCCGATGAACCTGCCGGAGACGTGTAGGCGAATGTTCCGCTTGTACGAGTCGAACGTCGACGGCTTCACCGTGTGCTCGATCGCGGGCAGCCAAGTCGCCTCGAGGTACTCTCGCAGTGTCTGCCGGCTGGGGATGACGTACTCGACCTTCTCGATCGACGTGAGGATCCGAGTGAGCTCGGCCTGAGCCTCCCGCTTCGTCTTGAACCCGCGCCGGCGGGTTTGACGGCGCTTCGGTTTCCCGGAGGGGCCGAACTCCGTGGAGTCGATGTCGACCGCGAAGAACCAGGTCCCGTTCTCAGCCTGCTTTACGCTGCCGCGGCGCCCGTCACTCATGACTGTTCTCCTGGCTGCGTGCCCTTCGCTTCTCCCAGCTGCCCAGCCTGTCGTGCGCGCGCTACGTACTTCGCGGCGTTGGAGTACGACGTCTGGAAGTGCTTCTCAACAGCCTTCGTCGGCGCAAGACCTTCAGACATGGCGTCGCGGTACACCCGCGCCACCTCTTGGAGGTACGCAGTCGTAATTAGGCGTCTGCGTCGAGGTTGGCTGACGGGGTATGCATCCCGACGGGCCAGTTCGGCGGCGCTGTTCATTTCGGTAATGCGTTCCTGCATCTCTTCCTCTGACATTTGAATCGCGGCAGGCCCGTCGTTGTACAGGGCCCACTTCACGACCTCGCCGACAGCGTCCGACGCGAGCTCTCTCAGCAGCAGCGCCTCGTCGATGGTGTCGCTGATCAGGCGGGTCGCCTCGCGAACCGTATGGATGGGCTTCGAGGTGTCGGGGTTGACGAGGGCGCGGACGCCCGTCAGTACCGGTCCCCGCTCGGCGTCCATTCCGACCGTCACGACCGCGGTGAGTGGCCAGTTGGGGTGGCTGAGGCGAGCATCGAATCGTCGAGGAAAGGACTGACCTTCGATGCTCACGCGTGCTTCGACGATGTTCTCGATTCGCCAACGGAGTTCGTTGTAATCGTGTTCTCGGGGTGACATGACACTAGTGTGCACAAGTGGCAAAGAAGTGGCAAGGCTTATCCAAAGAAAAGTACCAAGAAAAGGGCAAGTCAACGGCTATGTAATGGTTAAGAAATGGCATAGCGTTTGTCGGCATGGGAACGAATCAGTTAGAGCGGTTGGCCGAGGTCCGGCAGTTGATCGCCACGGGCGAGGCCCGACGTCTTCGGATCACAGCTGGGATCAGCCTCAGCGAAATGGCAGCCCCCTGCCGTGTCCACTCATCAACTGTATGGAGGTGGGAAACCGGAGCTCGTGCGCCGCGTGGCGACGACGCCACGCGATACCTCCAGGCGCTCCGTATGCTCCGGGCGGGCCAGCCTGGCGTGGCCGCGTCATGAGGCTCCCGACACCTCGCGAGCGTCCGTGGCTCTCAGTCGCTGAAGTCGCCGAAATCAGCCACGAGGGCGAGAAGGTCATTCGTGCGGCGATCGGCGCTGGCCAACTGCCGGTTCTGCGGATCGGCCGGTACGTGCGGATCCCGACCGCGGCGTTCTACGAGACCTGCGGTCTAGCCCCTGACATGCGAGACGACGAGGCGCCAACCTCGTCGTCCGCTGAAACTCACCCCGGCCAGGAGAAAGCTCCCCATGATCGTACCCTCCGTCCCGCCGTCTGACCCGGCATCGTCGGACGATTGCCACGAAAGTGTGGTCATCGACCTCGCTCGTGCCCGCTTCCTCAGGACGCTCGGCGAGATCCGCAACGAGACACCTGGCGGCGCCGCATGACCGCCACCATCGAGACGTCGCGGGAGTTGATCGGCGCATCAACAGACGACCTAGCCGACGCCCTCGCGCAGCGGATCGAGCTGCTGGACTCACAGCACCTCTTCGACGCATACGCAGCAGCCACCGCCCGGTATTGGCGCCGCCGCGCCGCAGCCTTCGAGGCAGCCCGCCCGGCCCGGGATGGCTTCCACGGCCGCTCAGCGCCCGCCGAGGTCAACGCCCGGTGGGAACGCCTCACCGCCACCGCCCGGGCCTGCCGCAACCGCGCCCTCTACGCCGAGATGTACGGACCCACCGAAAGTGAACTCGCCCTCTTCGTCAGCGTCGCCGCCGCGATCGTGGCCGCCGCATGACCCTGACACCGCGCGACTACCCTTTTGAGCCCTACCCACCATTCAAGGACCCCGACGACTGGCGAGTCACATCACACGCACTCAACGATCGAGACATCCTCCGCGCCCGGCTCCTCGCTGAGAACGCCACAGCAGACCACACGGCCGGCACCCACGCCACAGCCGACCACCCCTGGTGCCTGGACTGCGTCGCCAGGCTCACCAATGCCACCCGCCTCAACGAAGGAAACGACCCCCTCGTCACTCCCCTCGAGGCCGCAGCCGAACTCTTCGAAGCTGGCATCAGCCCGACCGACACAGCCCTCCGCGAGCTCAAAGCCGCATGGGAAACCGACGCCACCCTCGAGGTCGATGACCACCCGGACATCCCACCAGACGTGATCGAAGTCTGTCGGGACTACCTCACAGATCTTGACGCTTGGGAAGGTCACGCCGCCGACGCCCGCACCACCACAGTCGGTCGCGCCGCCAGATACCTCGCTATCCACGGACGACAGCCGCCCGACGCGGGCCCACCAGCGCCGGCCGCTGATTTCCAACAGGAGTATCTCGATCGCGACGGTTTGAACAACCTCCCAGCACCCGAGCCGCTCATCGACGGAGTCCTCACCCGCCACGCCTACGGCATCCTCCGCGGTCGCGACGACTCGTTCAAGTCGTTCGTCGCTCTCGACTGGGGTCTCTCCCTCGCCACCGGCCGCACCTGGCAAGGGCACCCCGCCCAAACCGTCCGCGTGCTGTACATCGCCGGGGAAGGCGCCTACGGTCTCGCCGCCAGGGCCGACGCCTGGGAACAGGCCTGGGGCATCAAAATTCCCGCCCACATGCTCACCATCCGTCGAACCGCCCCCTCCATGTTCAAGCCCGGTGCCGCCTTCGACCACCTCCTCGACACCGTCACCGAAGGTGGCTACGGCCTCGTCATCATCGACACCCTCCGACGAGTCGCCGGCACCGCCGACGGCAACAGCTCCGAAATGGGCGCCGTCGTCGACAACATCGACCGCCTCAAGCACGCCACCGACAACGGATCAGTCCTGGTCGTCGCACACACCGACAAAGGCGACAACGACTCCCGCGGCTACTCAGGCATCGAAGACGACGCCGACGTCGTCTGGCACGCCAAACGCGACGACACGAACCTCCATCTCGAGAACACCAAAATGAAAGACGGACCAGGCGGCCGCATCCACCGCCTCCACGCCAGCGTCGTTGGCCCCTCCCTCGTCCTCGAAGAAGCCGGGACCACCACGCCCGTCGCCACCGAGTCCCAAATACGACTCATCGACACCCTTCGTCGCACCTTCCCCAACGGCGCATCAACCACCCAGCTACAAGAAGCGTCCGGACTCAAGAAGTCCACGTTCTACCGCGCCCGAACCGAGCTCATGGAAGCCGGCCACGTCATCGACACCGGCACCAAAAGCCGCCCCCACTTCGAACTCGTCAAGTCCCATGAGGTCCCAACCCCCCAGACACGCCCTGACCTGCAGGAGTCCCACAGGTCCCACGAGGTCCCACAAGATCCGGTGGAAGGTCCCACAGGTCCCACCGCCCTTATAGGTGAGACCTGGGACCAAGACGGCACCAACACCGACGAAAGAGAGATCTCATGACCCCCAGCCCGGACCATCCAACCGACGCCAGCGCCGCCGGCCCCGCCGGCCTGGCGTACGACGGTATTTCGGTCGTCGACCTCATAAGCAGGTCGACCTCATAGGGAGGTTGTGATGGCTGTTCCGAACCCGTTGGCCCAACAATGCACCGCGACATCGAAGATGACCGGCGAACGTTGTCGGATCCGTGTTGTCGGTGGCGGTCCTTGCCGATTGCACGGCGGGAACGCGCCGCAGGTGCGGGCGTCGAGGGAGGCGCGTATCGCGGCGGCCGAGGCTGCGCGGGCTGCTCCGCAGTCCACTAGGGACGCGGGCGAGATCTTGGTGTCGACAATGCAGGACGGCGACACGATCTACCAACACCTCTATCGGCGGTTCCGGGCCGGCATCGCGACTGACGCTGACGTCGCTGCGATGGGCGCCTGGGTCGATCGGACCAACCGGCTGGCGAAGACGGTGCTCGACGCCCGGATCGAGGAGCGGCGCACTCAGTTGGCTGAGTCGGACGGTCTGTTGGTCGCTGGGGTCATCCGGCGGTCGCTTGATCGTTTGCGTGACGAAGTGCTTGAGGCACTGGCTGGCCATCACGAGGCTGAGAGGCTCGTAGTTCGGATGTGGGAGCCGACGGTTGCGGTCGTCGTTCCTCGTGAGCTGCGCGCGATCGCGGCCGGGCCGCCGGCGGCTGGGGGATTGGATGCGTGACCAGTGCGTGACCGCCAAGCCTGTGACCTGCGCAAACGTGCCACTCGTCGGGCATGTAACCACACTGAGAGGACCGAACAGATGAGCAGCTCGGCGGAGGACATCTACACGTACGGGCTGGACATGCTGACCGCTGCGGTGGATGCGACGGACATGAATGCTGCGATCGAGGCCGTCCGCGTCTTGGCTTCCGATCTGGGCGCTGATGATCTGCGGCGGGTAGCGACGATGCTGGCGGTGGAGTCGATCTGGACCTCGCGGCCGCGGAGGAGCCGGCGGGCCGTTCGGGAGTGGATTCAGTTGCGCCGGTTCGGGGTCCTGGCTCGGGCGGTTGGGGAGTCCGATGTGTGAACATCCCGTGATTGGGCACTCCGTGACCTGCTGCAGTGATACGGCTCCTACGGGACCAGATATGACACTGGGTCGTCGGCTAAAAGCGCCAGAAGATCCATCGCGGGGTGGCGCGTTTCCCGAATCGAGTCCTGTCGCTTCTTCAATTTCGCCGGCACTCACGGGCTGCAGGTTGTTGTCGTACTGCCGAACTACGGCGCGGAGGACGACGAGGTCGCGTGAGTGCCAGGTGTCGGGCAGGGGTTCGGTCACGGAGTGCTCCAGTGTTTGGGTCTGGGGTGAACGGTAGTGGCCGGCGAACACAGCCGGGCATGTTTCGTCGAGTCGTTCGGCCGCGCGGTGGCGAGGCGGCTCTGGGGATCTCAGCCGCTGCTGAAGGCCAGGGCACTCATCGCCGATAAGCTGCACCGCTTCTCGAACGCTGTGCAGCCACCATTCGACGAGGATCCGTGGGAGCACCAGCTCAGGCTTGTTCGCGCCGTGAGCGCCACCGCGGACGGTGCCGCAGCTTTGGAAGCGGCGCGCACGGTCCTTGAGGGGCTGGACGAGTCGACGATCTATCTGATGTTGATGCTGATGGCGCGGGACTTCGCGCAGACATCGACCGCCGCCGGCCGGCGCTACCTAAATACATGGTCTGACGAGCGCCAATTCTTCCTCATCACCGATCGGTTCAGCGATGACTGAGCGACCTCCTCCGCCGCCGCTCGCGGTCGTCCCGCCGTACGTAGCGGTTTTCATCATGAGCGAGATTCCGCGCGAGCGGTGGGACGCGATGATCGCGCGTGCGAGGAAGTTCGAGCGGCCGGAGTACGCCCGTCAACTGGAGCAGGCAAGAACCTATCTCCGCGAGGGGCGCAGGTGGTGGCGGGCTGAGGTTGACTCGGCCGCTTCCGCCATCGGAAGCGCGGAAGTAGCGGTTGCGGAAGTTGGGTCAGGCTTGGAACGTCCCTCCTCCTTGGACACGACCGTGGTGGCCGGGTTGCTGAGGAGATCGCCGCGCTGGGTTCGGAAGTTGTGCGCGGATGAGATCCTCAGCGCCACCCGGTTGAACGGGCGGTGGGTGATCGATCGGTCCGAGGTCGACGAATACCTGATGACGCGAAAGAAGAACCGATGACTAAGCGAGAAGTGACGGAAGCCGAGTACGACGCGATCTTCGGACGCCCAGCCACCCGCTGGCCCTCTCCTGGGGGTGAGGTGTCCGAGGCCCAGTTCGACGCGATCTTCGGCGGCGGAGCTCCCGTCGACGACCTGGTTGCGCTCGATCAGAACGTGAAGGACCTCGAGCGAGTCGGTCTGCCGTCTGACATTGCTGAGAAGGCCGCACGAGATCTTGAGGCCGGCACGTTCGACTCGTTCGGAGAGGCCGCGGTTGTGGCTTCGACCCTGGTCAAGGCCAACGGCAGCGCGGTCGAGTGCCTGAACACCGCGGTGCTCGCGGAAGTCATCGCGGAGCGCAAGTCCGGCGTCTAGCCGGAGCAACCCAACCCCGCACCACAGGAGGAGGAGCTGAGTGAACACAGATGAGAAGCGAGACCAGCTGGTGGCCGCCGTCAACGAGTGGGCGCAGACCCACGCACGTTGGGAGGCCGAGGCCATCGCGTGCGCCGCCGAAGGTGAGGGGATCCGCAGCCGGATGGGGCAGACGGTCCTCGCTGACGAGGCTCAGGCGGCCGTCTTGTCGACCAGGCTGCGTGAGCTTTCCGATCGTAGGGACATCGCGCGACAGACTGCGGCCGCCGCGGCCCCGCACCTTACGGCGGCTCGGTCTGAGGTGCTTGAGCACGACGCCTGCGGGTTCGACACCGAAGCCGAGGTCCTTGAGCAGATTCTGCGGACGCATCGAGCCAAGACTGCGAAGCTCCTTGCACAGCTCGAACGGCACGAGGGTGTGTTTGTACATGAACGGCGAGCTGCCATTGGCATGGACGGCTTGCTCGATGTCAAGGGCGATCTGCCGCAGTCGCACGAGCTCGAGCAGCGTGTCTTTCAGGCACGGACCAAAGCGGGCGTCCTGCGCGATCTCGCCGAGGGCCACGACCCCACGGCGCAGGTCTACCTGCATGACCCGGGCCCTGACGGCCGGCTCACGAGGCTCGCGGACGTTCATGGCCTGGTCCATGGTCTTCCCCAGAGTGACTACTTCACCGCGTCGGTCTGGGGCCCGGGCGCTGTAGTCCCGGCGCCAGCGTACGAGCGCGAGGTCGACAACCTCCGCAGCCACCTTGCCCAGCATGACTCGGACGTTGGGAACTTCGACGCGATGATCGGCGAGAAGCGCGAGCGTCTCGCCGCGCTGCAGGCGGAGCTCGATGCACAACCGCCCTCGCGTGGCGGTCAGGTGACCTACGAGGTGGAGGAGTTGCGGAGCAAGACCGCGAGCCTCGGCACGTGGATCCGCGAGCTCGAGGCGGAGCATGCGTCGGCACCGCAGCGGCGCGTTGAGATCGTGGCGGAGCTCGAGGCGCTGACAGGTGATCGTGAGCATGCCACCGCCTGATCCTGATGGCGCGAAGTTCGTCGCGACTGTTGAGGCCATCCTTCGCGCGGAGGAGCTCCTAGCGGCGTTCGCGGATGGCGACGTCAAGGCGCTGACGAGAATCATGATCGATCCGCCCGAGGTGTCGTATGACGGATTGCGTCAGGTGTTGACCGACGCACACCAAACGATATTCGCGCTCCTCTTGCTCGGCCACGCTGCGATCCGGGAGTTCGCGAGCGAAAAGGACGCTGACCCCGCGCTCATGCTCCAGGCACTACGCGCCTGGGTCTTGGCAGCGCAAGTCCAGGACGAGGTGCCCGCCGATGTTTGACACCTCGCAGATGAACACGCTCATCGCTGACCTCGCTGGGGCTCCCGCGAAGGCCCGCCCGTTGGTGTCGGCTGCGATCCGAAAGACCGCGTTCGACATCCAGCACGACGCACAACAGCTCGCTCCCGTCGACACGGGATTTCTTGTCGGGTCGATCGGCGTCACCGTCGACGACGACGGCATGGGTGCCCTGATTGGTCCGACTGCCGAGTACGCCGGCTTCGTGGAGTTCGGCACCGAGGCGCACCCCCCGCAGCCGTTCATGTCGCCGGCGTTCGACCGGCGCGTCCCGGACCTGATGAAGGCGATCTCCCAGGCGACTGGGATCTGAGAGGACAGCACATGAGTGTCGAGACCCGTCAGGTCATCGTCCGGCTTCGCGCGGAGATGGACCAGTACAAGCGGCAAATGCGCTCCGCCGAAGCGGAGACCGAGCGTCTGCGCAAGCAGATGGACAGGTCGTCACTGTCGGTCGGCAAATTCCTCGCCGCCGGCGTCGGGATAGGGGCCGCCTGGAAGATCGGCGACCTCATCCGGGACTCCGCGATGCTGGAAGCTGTGTACTCCAAGACCATGGCGCAGGTCGCGGTAGCCACCGACGCGCCGGCCGCCGGCATGGAACGGCTCGACGACCTGGCCATGAAGCTCGGCGCCGACACGGTCTTCTCAGCCAAGGACGCCTCGGAGGCGATGCTCGAGCTGGCGAAGGGCGGTCTGTCGACTGCGCAGATCGAGGCCGGCGCGCTGCGGAACTCCCTCACGCTTGCCGCTGCAGGTGGGCTTGAGCTCGGCGACGCCGCGGAGTCTGTGGTCAACACGATGGGCGCGTTCGGTCTGAGCGCTGAGGACACAGGGGCAGCGGTCGCTGCTCTCGCTGGTGCGGCGAACGCGTCGACCGCTGATGTGCAGGACATCACGCAGGCCCTCGCGCAGGCAGGGACGGAGGCCGACTCGGTGGGCCTGTCAGTCCAGGAGACCACCGCAATCCTTGCGGCTTTCTCGAACGCGGGTATTCAGGGGTCGGACGCTGGCACGTCGCTGCGGACCATGCTGACGCGGCTGGTGCCGCAGACATCTGAGGCCGCCAACGAGATGGGGCGGCTCGGTCTGAAGTTCACGAACGCGAACGGTGAGTTCGTGTCCGCTGAGCAGATCGCCGGTCGCCTGCAGCAGGCCTACAAGGGCATGTCCGCCGAAGAGCGGTCGGCGTCGCTGTCGACGGTCTTCGGCGCTGACGCGCGACGCGCGGCGAACGTGCTGGTCAACGAGGGCGCTGAAGGTGTGCGAGGTCTTGTCAAGGAGACCTCCGACCTGAAGGCGGCGCAGAAGCTCGCCGATGCCGGCATGAGCGGCACCGCGGGCAGCCTCGAGCAGCTCAACGGTGCTGTCGAGACCGCGAAGATCCAGATCGGCAAGGGACTCGCGCCCACCATCCAGGACCTGGCTGACCGCGCCTCAGGCCTGGCCGCCGACGGCGATTTCGAGTCTTGGGCAGCCGACGGCGGCGCCGCGATCTCGGACTTTCTCGACGAGATGGCCCCACTGGCCTCCACCCTCGCCGAGCTGGCCAAGGAAGGCTTCCCCGCCCTCCGCACAGCTGCGGGCCTCGCGGTCGACGTGCTCGAGGCCGCAGCCGACGTCGTCACGCCCCTGGTCGAGGGGTTCAACAGCCTTCCTGACGCCGCCCAGCAGGCCTTGATCCTTGCGGCAGGCGCGAAGACCCTCTCCAACCGGCTCGGCCCGCTGCCCGGACTCAGTGACAGCGCCGGGAGCAGTCTGATGCTGTTCGGCGGCAACGCCAAGAAGGGTGGCGACGACGCCGCGAAGGGTGCCCGCGGATTCGGCGCGCTCGCGGGCAGCCTTAAAGGGAACGCGCTGCTCATCGGCGCCACCTTCGGGCTGGCCGAGGCAGGACACGTATTCGGCAACGTACAGGACCTGCTCAAGACGACGGGCGACCAGAGTAAAGACTTCACGCGAACCTTCTCAGAGGGCGGGAGAGCGACCCAGGACACGCTCGCCGCGATTCAGAAGAGCCTCGATGGCGGCAGCGTAGGCAAGTACGCGGGCGACCTCGGCATCAATCTCGACAAGCTTGCTGAGTCGTTGGCCAGCAGCGGCTCCGAGGGGGAGTACGTCCGAGAGGTGATGAGCGAAATCGTCAACGACCAGTCGTCGTGGACGAATTGGTCGAAGGAGGCGGGCAGCCTTGTCCCGTTCCTGGAGACAGACGGTGAGCGCGCGGCGCAGGTTCGCAACGCCCTGAAGGATCTCAACGCCGAATACGACAAGGCCGCTGCGAAGGCCCGCAAGCAGGCCCGGGCCGTCGATGAGGCCGCGAACGGCTACAACCTGCTCATCAACGGTTTCGGGGAGTACGTCCAAGAACTACAAGGGCTTCCTACGGAGGCCGTCACCACGATCCTCACCCCCGGGGCAGTGGAATCTAAAGACGATGTGCTCGCGCTCGCCGAGCAATACGAGCTGACTCCCAACCAGGTCAAGACGATCATGAAAGCGCTCGACCTCGCGAAGCCGGTGATCCGTGCCGTTAAGAAGGCGCTTCAAGACGTCGATGGCGACTCCGCCACGGTGACCCTGACCACGATCCAGGAGACCATCAAGCGGTCGTACACCGATCCGGGGACTGGGGGCAACAACCCGGCCGTCGACAGGGCCTTCGGCGGACGCAGAGCTGACGGTGGCGAGATCAACGGGGTCGGCGGCCCCCGTGAGGACAACATCCTCATCGCCGCATCGGTCGGCGAACACATGTGGACCGCGGCCGAAGTCGCCGCTGTAGGCGGCCAAGGCGCCATGTACGCCATGCGTGCGGCCGTCCGCGCCGGGAACCGACCCCGATTCGCCGACGGCGGCGGAGTCAGCGACGCATGGGACCAGTCGTTCCGGTCCGCAGCAGCCACCTATGGCTCCCCGGCCCTGTCCGTGGCCGCCGCCCCCAGCGCCGCCCCGTCAGGCCCGTACGTCGTGTCCTCCGAGCTCGTCGGCGCACGTGTGGGCGTCGACAAGGACGGGATCTTCCGCTTCGTCGACGGCCGTATCGAGTCCCGCATCGCCAGCCACGGCAACTACCAGAGCGGCCGCAACCACCAGGGAGGACGCCCCCGATGAACGTCGACAAGTTCCCGGACACGAACGGGCTGCGGCCGGCACGGCCCAAACAGCACTAAGTCAGTCGACGATGCCGTCGCCGCGCACTGCAGCGACATAGGCCTCGGCCTCGGCCTTCGTTCGGCCGTCGCGCACGTAGGCGTCCACGAGCTCCTCATCGGAAGCTGTGTCGAACTCCGCGTACGACATCGTCAACGGCGTGATCATGGCAGCCGGCCCGGATTTCAGCAGACCGGCTGAAGCTTTGGGGCCAGTCCCAGTTTGCCATTCGGTGTGCGAGTACGAGCGCTCTCCATTGACTCGTTGTACTCCCTGGCGAGCTTTACGGGGTCGGCAGTCGCAGCGCGCGGTTTCGTCTGTGCCGTGCGATTCACCCTGTTCACGAGCCAGATGAGCGCCCAAGCGCGGGATCCGTTGGCAATGTAGCCGGCCATGGCGTCGATCAACTTGGTCTCGTACTGCTCCATACGGTTGCGATCTTCAACCTTGAGGCTTCCGAGATGAGGCACCGGAGGGCGTTTTACGTAGGTGCCAACAACGTCATGTGCCACGAGAGATGAGAACGAGATCATGCCTGGCTGAGCAAGCATTGCGTTGCACTTCACCCAGAAGAACTCGACTGGTTCCTCATCAGGGAGCCGGCCTGAGAACACATCGTTTTCGACACCGTCGCGGAGCGTTGTGAGCTCGTAGCGGAAGCGTGAGGTCGCGACAAGTGGGCGCCCATAGAGAACGACCCAGGACGCGACAGCAAAGCTTCCAAGAAGGAAGCTAAACGTGGCGAACGAGTTGCTCATGTCTCTCCTCGGGCTGGCCGAACGGCCCTGCGCCTACCATCATTGTGGACCTAGACCCACAGTTTAGGTGGTAAGGGAAGCCTAAGCACGCTGAATCGTCACTTTGAGGCCGCGAGGGCGGCCTGTACGGCAGCAGAGACGTGGTGGGGCTTTCCAGCATCTTTCAACCTCTTCTGCAGGTCATGAACTCCCTCGCACAGGGCGCCGTTGCGTGCGTCCAGGACGTTCGCCCGCTTGCGCTCCCACCGGCCCCAGGCGCCGATCGCTGCGGCGACTCCGACCAGGCTGACCCCGATCGCCAAGCTCACCGTCACATTGAGAACGGTCTCCTCTCCGGCGAACTGCGCAGCGACGGGGGTCAGTGCGAGCACAAACAGAGCCGCCCCAAGGAACATGACGAAGGTCGTGACGGCGCGTACCTTCATCGCTGTCACCCGGCGGTCCTCGAGTTCAAGCTCGTAAAGCTGATCGCCGGTCAGCTTGTTTGGCGGCTTCTTACGAACCGGCTTCTTCCTGTCGGCGCGCGCGATCACGCCCCACCGCCGGAGTGGGGCAGAGCTGACCTGCAGCAGATCGACCTACCGGTCGAGCGTGTATCCATCGTCAAGCACCTCACGGTCGCGGAATGTCAATGGGACGTTCATGGACATCTCCTTGTGATCGAGCTGTTAGTTGGTGTGGCAAGGCCCAACGTATTCCCGCTGGGGCTCGATACGGGGGCGACACGCCCGGGAGGCTGTGACATCCGGGAACGCAGAACAGGGCCCCGGGCTTCGCCCGGGGCCCTAGAGGTTCTTGACGGATTGCCACACCCAGCAAGACCAAATGACCTACGCGACCAATCGTGTCGTATGACTAACCTTCGTCAGCTCATTTGAGTGCGCGTGTCGTGCTAGTTTTTCCACCGCGTCGAGTCTGTTGTCCACCACCTTTTCCACAGGTTTTCCACAGACCAAACATTCATCGCCCACGGGCGTTCGCGACGACCTCTAGCTACCTCTGCCGGCCCGCTTCGAGGCGCACCCCCTTGACCGGCCGGCGGTCAAGGAGGCGCGTGCTTCCCGTGCCGGACCTCTACGGCGTGAACATCCTCCAATCGTCAAGATCGAGCAAGTCACCCTCATCGAGCAGGCCTTCCTCGATGCAGGCCCGTCGGATCCGTTCGAGCTCAGCCGGCGGCAACACGGGTACCTCGAGGCGCACAATCCCGGCGCTCATGACGCGTGCCTCCTGCCCGGCAGGCTCTGTGTGCGTTCCTCTGTCGTCGACATCATCCGGCGGAGCGCGACGCTGACTTCGGCCTTCGGCGGGACTGTCACGAGCACACAGCAGAACCAGTAGGACCCGTCAGGGCCTTCGCCGCGGAACCAACCTTCAGCAGTGCTGACACGGCCCAGGGCGCCCTCCTCGGCGCTGGTCAGCAGGTCTGGGATGGCGCGGCTCGGGGATACGCCGCAGCGCGGCACAACCTGCACCGACCCAGTGTCGAACACGGTGACATGGCCGACCTCACAGACGACCCTGCCGGTCCCCGGGTCCACGTAGGACATGGGTGTCCCCTCTGCCGGGCAGATACGTACGCCAAGGGCGTCGAGGTCGAGGACTCGGAGCGGCAGCGGTCGGTACCACTCGAGGCTCATCGGTCGGCCCCCATGAACTGGCCCAGCTCGCGCCGGGCGTCCTGCAGGACGGCGATCACCGCGTCCAAGAGGGCCAGGTCGTCTGGCGGGCCAGTGGGTCCGTCGACGTAGACGATTGCCAAATCCTCGCCGTCGACATTGTGTCGAACCAGAACCTGGCCCTCCCTCCAGTCCCAGGCAGTCTCGTCGGTGATCGCTTCCAGACCGAACGCCATATCACTCTGCTCGAAGCCCAGTGATGCGCACGACGGTAGGCCGTGTGCACGGAACCGCTCGACAACGCGGACGGTCGCATCAGCCGCCGCGCTCATCGGCCGGCCTCCGTCAGCACCGTCTCGACTCGCTCGATGCGGCCGACGGTGTCCCGGCTGAGGTAGTCCCGAATCTGCTCGGCAGTCATCAGCTCAAGAGCCGCGAATTGGTCCCGCAGCATGTGCCGCACGACCGGCGGCATGCCGCGCAGGTCCGCCCGGACCTCATCACCAACGATCTGGAGACGCGCCATCCACGGCGTCGTTCCCTGGTTTCTGAGCCACTGGATCCCCACGTCGAACTGCTCAGGGGTGAAAGTGCTGTAGCGGTCCGGGGTTTCCGTTGAGTCTCCCTGTCGGGGTGTTGCAGTACGTTCGTTCATGGTTCTGATTCCTCTCCATCTAAGGGGTTTCGGTTCAAGGCCTCGCCACGGTGCTCCAACACCCGGCGAGGCCGTCTTGCATCTAGTCGTCGACCACCTCCTCGTGCGCGATCGGGGGGAGCCCGCGGCGTCGGCGGATTCGTGCTTCGAGCTCGTCGACGGACGGGCCGCCGGGTTCGTGGGCGGCTTCGGCTTGTTCGCGGGGTGTCATCTGCGCGGCGGCTTGGCGTCCGAGGACGAGGGTGCGGGCTGCTCGCTCGATCGCCTCAGGCGAGGGACGGCCGTTCATGATCGGCTGTCCTTCTGATCCGGATTAATTGCTAGACGCCTCTGCCGCGGCGATCGGAAGCCGCCTCGAGATGCGTGTCCCAGGACTTCTCGTTTGTGGCCTGCCGTGAGCCACACGGGAGCTGGTGGTGACTCTGGCGCAGCATCCGGGGTGAGGAAGGTATCCAAGCCCGTCTGCGGGATCCGCCAGTTCCGGCCGACCTGAACAACACCCGGGAACTCACCCCGCTTGCAGCGACGAGAGACGTTCGCCCGGGTCTCGCGGATGACCGCAGCAACCTCGGATGTCGTGAGCCAGTGCTCGTCTGTAGGTCTAGTCATGCGGCCGATTGTCCGCGAGCCTACGGACAGTCGAACGGTCACGGGGTTGGTCACAGAGTGCGGGATACCGAGGGGGATCGCGGGGTACGGAGCCCATTCGTAAGGGAGGGTTGATCGCCGCAATTGGAGGTGTGAAGCGTCGCAGAGGCACCGGGGGCTACGGAGATGATCGGTGTTCGACCCCCACCGGGAGCACCAGGCCCGGGCCACCGGCGTGAAGGCGCAGGCACTGCGAAGGGTCGCTCGACCGACGCGCCGTCCAGCCGGCATGCTTCCGCGCCCGTACTGGCCTATCGTGACGAGTCCGTCAGCCAGGAGGAACCATGAGCATCAACGTCGTCGCCCTGATCACCGCCAAGCCGGGCTCGGAGGATGCCGTCCGCGAGGCCATGGCCGGGCTCGTCGCACCCACCCGCGAGGAGCCGGGCTGCCGTGCGTATGCACTCTCGGAGTCGTCGGCCGCGCCCGGCACGTTCGTCACGATCGAGGAGTGGGACGGCCCGGACGATCTTGATGCCCACATGCAGACCCCGCACATCCAGTCAGCGCTGTCGGTGCTTGGCAGCGAGCTCGCCGAGCCGCCGGCGATCCACCCGCTGACCCCGATCGACGTCTAGGTTCAGGCGCCGGGCCGGTGCCGGGCCGCGTCACGAAGCCGTTCGCGGAGCCCGGCAGCGAGACCGACGATGGTCAGCTCATCGAAGAATCCACCGCCGATCTCAGCGAGGCGGGTGTGCTTGATGCCGCCGAGCCGCAGCCGCAGGTGGACTCGCGTCCGGCCGCCCGCGACCGGTGCGAGGGTGATGGCCCACGAGAGTCGGACCTTGCCACGCGAGCTGATGTGGACCAGCGCGTGCTGGGGCGCGAGGATCGCGACCTCGAACGTCGCATCCTTGCCGCCCCAGTCGGGGATCACGTCGCCGACGGACAGGGACTGCAGCTCGCTGTCGACATGACGAAGGGCTCGGCGACCCGACGGGACGAGCCGCTCGATGCTGCGCGGCAGATACCACCCGGCACGCTGCTTGCCGAGCTGGACGAACCACGGCCACACGAGCTGAGGGGTCGCGGCGAGAGTGAATGCACGATCCATCACTACCTCGGCGGTCGGCACGATGTCGTCGCCCGGCAGCGTCGCTGCGACCTCCGCCGCCGACGCCGAGGTTGACCTCACGTATGTCCCGGGCTGGCCATAGATTGAGGGTAGAGGCAGATCGAGAGGGAGACACCATGGACGCACGCACACTGGGCCGCACCGGACGGGACGTCTCCGTCGTGGGACTCGGCACGTGGCAGCTCGGCGCCGACTGGGGCGATGTCGGGCACGAGGACGCGATGGCCGTGCTGGACACAGCCGTCGACGGAGGGGTGACGTTCTTCGACACCGCCGACGTTTATGGCGACGGCCGCAGCGAGCAGCTGATCGGCGAATTTCTCCGGGACCGCCCGGAGCTCGACATCTTCGTGGCGACCAAGATGGGCCGGCGAGCCGAGCAGGAGCCTGAGCACTTCACGCTCGACAACTTCCGCGCCTGGACCGATCGATCGCGGACCAATCTTGGCGTCGAGACCCTCGACCTGGTCCAGCTCCACTGCCCGCCCACACCGGTCTTCGCCAGCGATCAGGTCTTCGAGGCGCTCGACCTCCTGGTGCAGGAGGGCGTCATGGCGGCATACGGCGTCAGCGTCGAGACGGTCGACGAGGCGCTGGCTGCGATCGCCCGCCCCCACGTCGCGAGCGTCCAGATTATCTTCAATGCCTTCCGGCTCAAGCCTCTCGAGGAGGTGCTTCCGGCGGCCAAGGAGGCCGGCGCGGGCATCATCGCGCGGGTTCCACTCGCATCTGGGCTGCTGTCCGGCCGCTACACGTCCACCACGACATTCGCGGCCGATGACCACCGCACCTACAACCGGGGCGGAGAGGCCTTCGACGTGGGCGAGACGTTCTCGGGCGTGGATTTCGAGACCGGACTCCTGGCCGCGCAAGAGTTTGCCGCAGCCGTGCCCGAGGGCGTACGCCCCGCCCAGGCCGCGATTGCCTGGATCCTCGCGCAGGACGGTGTCACGGCGGCGATCCCCGGAGCCCGCAACGTTGCGCAGGCGCGGTCCAACGCCGAGGCGGCTGCGGTCGTGCTGCCCGAGGGCTTCGACGCCACGGTCCACGACGTCTATGACCGCCATCTGCGCGAAGCGATTCATCCCCGCTGGTAACCCGCACGGGACCTGATCAGCACTAGGCTGGCACCGAGCGAGGTGAGGATGGACGCAGAGGAGCGGTTCGACGAGATCGTCGATGATCTGGCACCGCGTGGTGTCCTGCCCGGCGCCCTGTTCGGTTCGCGCTCGCTGACCTACGAGGGCAAGGCGTTCGCCAGCTTCGGGCACGGCCGCCTGGCGATCAAGCTGGTCGGCGGCTCGCCAGAGCACAGCGAGACACTCGCACTCGAAGGCGCTGAGCCCTTCGATCCGTCGGGCAAGGGACGCCCGCTCAAGGAATGGGTCTTGGTGCCCGCTTCGCAGGAGCAGGAGTGGCCCCGCCTGGCCGCGGCGGGCCTCGCGGCGATGGTCGAGCGGGCATGATCTTCTCATCCCCGGATCCCGCGAGTGACCCCTACTTCGCGGTTGCCCTCCTCACGCTGCAGCGGACCTCGTATGCCCTCGAGGCCGACCTGATCGACGATGACCGCATCCCGCCGCTGCAGGAGGACGAGGTCGGCCTGACGGCCTGGCGTGGCCACTGGGTGACCGCTTGGGAAGGCGTCGACCTGGTCGGGGCGATCGCCTGGTCGACCGGTGACGACGCCGTCGAGATCGAGAAGATCATGGTCAGCCCTTCGGCGCTGCGCCGTGGCATCGCCAGTGATCTGTTGGGCCAGGTGCTCCAGCACGCGGGTGGGCGGGAAGTCGCGGCCGCGACGGGTCGCTCGAATGCCCCGGCCGTCGCGCTCTACGCCAAGCACGGGTTCCATGCCGTCGGCGACGAGCAGGTGCCGCCCGGCATCTGGATCACCCGACTGCGACGCGTCGCCTGAGGGTCAGGACTGGCGGATCCGCAGTGCCGCCCACGTCTCGTCGAGGGCGATGCTCTCGATCGCCCCCCAACCGTA
This sequence comes from Aeromicrobium sp., assembly GCF_037719875.1. Taxonomy (GTDB): domain Bacteria; phylum Actinomycetota; class Actinomycetes; order Propionibacteriales; family Nocardioidaceae; genus Aeromicrobium. The sequence continues at coordinate 175,513 of NZ_JBBJMJ010000002.1, forward strand.
GTCAGCGAGCAGTTCCTGCAGGTTGTCCTCGCTGAGGTCCGAGCGGCCGCTGTGCGGATAGGTGATCCACACGACCGGGATCGATCCGAGCTGCGGCAGGATCTCGTCGAAGTCGTCGGCCAGGGCCGTGCGGCTGTCGGTGACCATGACCGCCGCGTCAACGTGCTCGGGATCGTCCTCGTCGCGCGTCTCGATCGTCTCGGCACCCTCGGGCAGCGGGTCGAGCAGGGACGTCTCCTCGACCGTCGCGCCGATGACCCACACGACGAAGCCGTCGGTGATCCGGAGCTTCTCGGCCATGGTGGTCTCGGTCATTCCCACATCCTAGGGTGCGCGCCGCACCGCTGCGACGTCCCGAATCGTCCGTCCGACGTCGAGGCCCTTGCCCTCGAATCGGGTCTGCGGGCGGCCCTCGAAGCGCGGCGACCAGTCGCCTCCGTCGAAGTCCGGGGATGCGGCCACGACCGACCTGATCTGCTCGGCATAATCCTCCCAGTCGGTCGCCAGTCGCCACGTGCCACCGGGCTCGAGGACGCGGGCGGCAAGCGCGGCGAACTCGGGGGTGACGAGTCGCCGCTTGTGATGCCGCGTCTTGTGCCACGGGTCGGGAAACCAGACGCGCAGCTCGCGCACCGAGCCGGGCGGCAGCATCGTGCTCAGCGCCTCGGCGGCGTTGACGATCATGAGCCGTACGTTCGTGACACCCGTGTGGCGCATCGTGACCAGGGTCTGGGCAACGCCCGGGACGTAGACCTCGAGGCCCAGGAAGTCGAGCTCGGGATGCGCCGCCGCGGCATGCACGAGAGCCTCGCCCCGTCCACTGCCGATCTCCAGGACCAGCGGAGCGGTCCGGGCATACGTCGCTGGGATGTCGAGGACGTACGAGGGGTCGATCGAGGTGTTGGTGCCGTGCCGCGGAACCTCGAGGACGTAGGTCGTCGACATCGTGTCCCACGCACCCTGTTGGCGCTCGGTCAAGCGCCCACCGCGGCGGGTGAACGAAACCGGCTCGGTCCGGTACGGCCTGGGTTCCACGCGCGCTAGCGTAGACGTGTGGACATCGAACCCGACACCAAGGACTGGACCTGGGTCCTCGACGAGCCGTGCCCCGAGTGCGGACTGACATCGGCGCGCGTTGCTCCGTTCGACGTCGCGCCCCGAGTGGAGGCCGACCTGCCGCGCTGGATCGCGGCACTGGAGCGGCCAGATGCGGGCAAGCGGCCCGATCCGACGACATGGTCACCCGCTGAGTACGCGTGCCACGTGCGTGACGTCCACACGCTTTTCGCCGAACGCATTCGGCTCATGCTCGATGAGGACACTCCGCGATTTGCCAACTGGGACCAGGACGAGACCGCGATCGCCGAGGACTATGCGTCGCAGGACCCGGTGACCATCGCGCCACAGCTCGTTGCGGCCAGCGAGGACATGGTCAGGACTCTGCGAGCCGTCCCCGCTGACGCCTGGGGGCGCGCGGGTCTGCGGTCCAATGGCTCGGAGTTCACGGTCGCGACCCTCGCCCAGTACTACCTGCACGACCTGGTCCACCACCTCCACGACATACGCGGCTGACGTGCTCTTCCCGCCCCCAGATGTGAAGCCTTGTGGTCGGTTCACGCCATGAGTAGCAACCACAAGGCATCAAATCTGGGGGAGTGGGACGCGATCGTGCTGGCCGGCGGGCGCGGGTCACGGCTGGGCGGTGTCGACAAGGCCTCCCTCGAGCTCGGCGGGGAGACGTTGCTCGCCCGTACGCTCCGGGCGGTCACCGGCGCCGCCCGGGTGGTGGTCGTGGGTGACGCCGACGCTCCCGGTGCGATCGTCGTGCAGGAAGAGCCCCGATTCGCCGGCCCGGCCGCTGCCATCGGCGCCGCGATGGCCGAGGTCCGGGCGCGGCATGTCCTCGTCGTCGGGTGTGACCAGCCGTTCCTCGCCGAGGCAGTCGGCGTGCTCCTGGCCGCGGCATCAGGGGACGGGGCCATCGTGGTGGACGGTGACGGGCACCGACAACACCTGATGAGCGTGCTCGACACCGTCGCACTCAGGGAGTCGATCGCGGCCCAACCGACGCTGACGGACCTGTCGGTGCACGCCTTGCTGACGCCGTTGGACCTGACGGAAGTCAGGGTCTCGGCTCGGGCGGCGCTCGACATCGACACGTGGCACGATCGGCAGCAGGCACTCGCGGAAGGGGCGAATGATGGCTGAGGTCTCCCTCGACACATGGGCAGCCACGGTTGCGGCCGAGCTGGGCCTCAAGGGGGTGGAGCTCGACACCGAGGCCGTGCTCGACCTCGCGGCGGTGGCCGCTCACTCGGTCGTACGCCCTGCTGCCCCGGTCACGACATTCCTGGCCGGGCTCGCGGCCGGGCTGGCCGGAGGATCCGAGGCAGATGTGCGCGAGGCGATCGAATCCTTGACCGCCCTGTGCGAGCGGGTTGCCGAGGACTCCTAGTGGCCGGCCGACTCATCCGACGCGCCAAGGTGACGCGATTCTCGCCCGGCGCCTCCGCGATGCTCCGAGAGGACGCGCTCGCCGTCGAGGAGCCGCTGGAGATCCGCGTCGACGGCACCTCGATCTCGGTGACGATGCGCTCGCCCGGCGACGACTTCGACCTCGTGGCCGGCTTCCTGGTCGCCGAGGGGGTCATCTGGTCTGCTGACCAGCTGGTCTCGATGCGCTATTGCGCCGGCACCGACGACAGCGGGATGCAGACCTTCAACGTCGTCGATGCCGCGCTCAGCGCCGAGACCCCGCCCGTCGACGTCTCGCTCCGGCGCCACGTCCTCACCTCGAGCTCGTGCGGCATCTGCGGCACGGCCTCGATCGAGGCGGTGCACAAGTCAGCGCACTTCGGGCGCCTCGACGACGCAACGGGCTGGGACCACGCACTGCTGGGCACCCTGCCCGATCGGCTGCGGGACGGCCAGAAGGTCTTCGAGCGCACTGGCGGCGTCCACGCTGCCGGGCTGTTCGACACCTCCGGTGAGTTGTTGTGCCTGCGCGAGGACGTCGGGCGGCACAACGCTGTCGACAAGGTCGTCGGCTGGGCGCTCCGCGAGGGTCGGCTTCCGCTGGCCGGTACCGCGCTGCAGGTCTCGGGTCGTACGTCGTTCGAGCTGGTCCAGAAGGCGCACATGGCCGGCATCTCCGTGCTTGCCGCGGTCTCGGCACCGTCGTCGCTCGCGGTCGAGCATGCCGAGTCCTCGGGCATGACGCTCATCGGTTTCAGCCGGGGCGGCGGTTTCAACGCCTACGCCGGCGCCGACCGCATCTCCTGAGCAGGTGGCGGGTTGCTGTCCTACGCCTCCCACGCTAGTGCGTATTGCGTGGTACTGTCCGATCCATGGATGCAACCCAGCTGCTCAAGGGAGTGCTCGACGTAGCGGTGCTCGCCGTGGTCGAGGACGAGGACGGATACGGCTACGACGTCGTGCGCAGGCTCCGCGCCGCTGGCCTCGAGGAAGTCGGAGACGCCTCCGTCTACGGGACGCTGAGGCGGCTCTACACCGCCGGCGCCCTGACCTCATACGTCGTGCCGTCCGAGGAGGGGCCGCACCGCAAGTACTACGGCATCAATGCCCAAGGCCGGGCGACGCTCGATCTCCAGCGCAAGGTCTGGAACGAGTTCTCCACCACCATGACCAACCTTCTGGAGGCATCATGAGCACGTCGACCGTCACCCCCGAGATTGCGGCCTTCGCGCGGGGAGTTCGCGCGGCGCTGGCCGACCTCCCACCGGATGAGGTGGAGGAGCTCACCGAGGGACTCGAGGCCGATCTCGCCGAGGCGTATGCCGAGGATCTCCAACGCGAGCTGCCGGACGCCGCGGCATACGCGACGGAGCTGCGCGCTGCCGCGGGCTTGCCGATGCGCACCCAGGTGGTCAAGCGCGGTGTCCTCGCCGGTCTTGCGCAGGGCTGGAGGGACACCCAGAAGGACCTGGTGATCGCGGTCCGCCGCAACCCCACCCTCGCAGCGGCGATGGAGTTCGTCGTCAGCCTGAGTCCGGTGTGGTGGGTGATCCGCGCCTGGTTGGCGACGTGGCTCGTGGCCGCATTCTTCGGCAGCGAGCAGGGCTACGGGGTCCAGGGTGGCTTCTGGTGGCTGGTGTTGTTGGGGTTCACGATCGTCAGCGTCCAATGGGGACGAGGGTTGTGGCACTTCAGCGGCCTGCCCGGGCTGATCCTGATAGGCAATGTCGTGGCGATTGTCGCGCTTCTGCCCGTGCTGGCAGCATCGGACGGCTGGGGCGGCAGCAGCGAGGCGGGATACGCCGAAGCTCCCTTCGACGAGAGCTCGGGCATCTCGCTCGCCGGCACGGAGGTCACGAACATCTTCGCGTACGACGCGCAGGGCAAGCCGCTCAGCAACATCCAGCTGTTCGACCAGGATGGGCGGCCCATGATGCCGGTCAGCGGCTCCGACACGATGTGCGGCGACGACATGTGCGATCGACGCCTTGCCGTGGTCGGGACCAAGCTCGAGACCGGCGTCGAAGCGTTCAACGTCTTTCCGCTGAGCCTCGTCCCGGTGACGGACGGCACAGAGACGGGCGAGACCGCGCCGGTGGCAGGCGCGACGGCGACACCGCCCAAGGCCCCATTCCTCAAGGTTCCGGCGGTTCTGGTGCCCGAAAAGGTTGCCAAGTCCAACCAATGAGTCGGGATCAAACGAACAGGCTGCAGCGTTGGATAGGGTAGAGACAACGACTCCATCTCGGAGCCGATCCCACGGAGGGAATCATGCAGAGCAACAACCCGATCTTCACCCGCAACGCTGAGTTCAACGGTCGTGCAGGTGCGCAGGGTCAGACCGACCCCTCGCAGTGGCAGATCGACCTCAACGACAACGGCACACCGACCCACACCGAGACCGGCTCGGGTCGCATGACGATCGACTCGGTCGTCGAGAAGACCGCCATCACGCTGGCCCTCGTGGTCGCTGCGGCTGCGGTCGCCTGGGTCTTCATCGGCAACATCGTCGCCGACGGCAGTGCCGTTGATGACGGCGCCGTGGCCAAGGCCTACGCGCTGACCCTGATCGGTGGCCTCGGCGGATTCGCCCTCGTGATGATCAACGCCTTCAAGAAGGTCACGAGCCCAGCCCTGGTCATCGGCTATGCCGTGCTCGAGGGACTGTTCGTCGGAGCTTTCTCCAAGCTCATCACGACGTTCATCAGCGCCGACTCGTCGATCATCTTCGGCGCAGTCCTCGGCACGTTCGCCGCCGTGGCCGGCACCCTGGCTGCCTACAAGTTCTTCAACATCCAGGTCGGCGCGAAGTTCCGCAAGATCGTCATCGCCTCGGTGTTCGGCTTCGTGGCCGTCTCGCTGCTGTCGATGGTGATGTCGTTCTTCGGCAGCGGACTCGGCGTCAACGGCTTCGGGCCGGTCGGCTTCGTGTTCGCGTGCCTCGGTCTGGTGCTCGGCGTGTTCATGCTGATCCTCGACTTCGACTTCGTCGAGAAGGGCATCGCGGCCGGTCTCCCGGAGCGTGAGTCTTGGCAGGCCGCGCTTGGTCTGACCGTGACGATCGTCTGGATCTACACCAACATCCTGCGCATCCTCGCGATCATCAACAGCGACTGATCGCAGAGCTGCACCACGAACGGCCGGTCCCTTCGGGGGCCGGCCGTTTGCGTTGCAGCGGGTCAGGAGGCGCGGCGGCGGCGCATGACCGCAGCGAAGCGGCCGCCGGGGCCGATGTCGGGCGCAACCTCGGTGCCAGGATGCTCGACCGAGACGGCCGCGGCATCGGCCACCGACGTGAGGCCGCTCGGGTGCCCCGCATAGTCGTATGTGCGCTGCTTCTGCCGCAGCGAGGCGGCGACGGCGGGGATCAGCACCGAGACCATGTTGGCGTAGCCGGCCTCGGACGGGTGGAACTGGTCGACGCCGAACATCAGGTCACGCTTCTCGGTGAACAGTGTGCCCAACAGGTCACCGAGTGACACGGCCCGACCGCCGGCCTCGACGACGGCGATGGTCTGTTTGCGCGCCAGGACGCGACTGGCCCGGCGCGCCACAGTGCGCAGCGGCTGGAGGATCGGCCGGACGGTCCCGAGGTCGGGGCACGTGCCGACCACGACCGCGCAGTCCTCGGCGGCGAGTCGGCGGACGGCTTCGCCGAGCAGTCGTGCAGACGTACGGGGGGTCACCTGGTGCGTGACGTCGTTGGTGCCCACGACGATCACGGCGACATCGGGCTGCCATCCCGGATCCAGGTCGATCTGGCCCATGACGTGGGAGGTCTGGGCGCCCACAACCGCGCGGCACTGCACCTCGACCGGGGCGTCCATGACGTGTGCCAGGCCGAGTCCGATCATCGCAGCGGGAGTCGCGTCGGCGCGGGTCATGCCATAGCCGACCGAGGCCGAGTCGCCCAGCAGGAGGACGCGGATGACCCTCCCCGGCAGGTCGTCGCCGTAGATGCCATCGGCTGAGGGCGGCCGCTCATCGCTCGTGCCGATCGCCCGGCGGGCCAGCATCGCCTCGCCGACCAGGAAGCCGTAGAACCCGGAGACGGTGGCACTGCCGCCGATCAGGGTCGCGGCGGCGATCTTGCGGGAGCGAGGCACTAGCCCACTTTACCGGGTGTTGGCGACAGGATCCCCCGAACTGGCCGTCCAGAGGATGTGTCCTTCATTGCCCCTATCGTGAAGCCGTGCGCGAATTCGTCCCCAACCTCCGCGACGTGGGTGGAGTGCAGGCCCACGACGGCCGTCTGGTGCAGCGTGATCGGGTCCTGCGCAGCGCGATGCCTTCTCACGAGGATCATGCTCCCGATGGCATCTCGTGGCCTCCGGCACTCGTGATCGATCTGCGGTCGGCCAACGAGTCCGAGCAGGTCCACCCTCTGGCCAGGGCAGGGGTGCGTGTCGTCAACCTGCCGCTGCTGAGCGCCCTGCGCCCCGACACGGCGCCCTCAGAGAGCTTGGCCGGCCTCTACCTGTTGTTGCTCGACCACGCCTCGATGTACCTCGTCGAGCTCGTGCGCGAGGTCGCACTGGCCCGCGGCCCGACATTGATCCATTGTGCTGCCGGCAAGGACCGGACCGGTGTGTCGGTCGCGCTGCTGCTGAGGCTCGTGGGTGTCTCGCGCGAGGACATCGTGGCCGACTACCTGGCGACGATTCACGCCGAGCAGGCGATCTCCTCACGGCTCCGCAAGATGCCCGGCCGGCAACACCGGGCGGCACTCCCGCCGGAGTTTCTCACGGTGCCGGTCGAGGCGATCGACGGTGTCCTCGACGTGTGGGACCAGCACGAGGGCGGTGCACACGGGTGGTTCGTCGGCATCGGCGGCAGCGCAGACCTCGTCGAACAGCTGAGACGTACGCTTCTCGCATGATCGCGCGCGACCGCTCGCTCGATGCCCGCGAGGTCCCGTTGGGCGGGGTTCGAGGCATCTCGGTGCATCGCACGCTTCCGCACCGGGGCCTTCCGACGGTGGGACCGTGGTGCTTCGTGGATCACTTCGGGCCAACGACCGAACACATGGCCGTGCTGCCACATCCGCACACGGGACTGCAGACCGTGACCTCCAGACGCCCGGTTGACCTCAACTTTGATTGAGGTTCTAGGTTTGTCATGGCCCTGGTGGACACTGAGCAGGGCTACCTCGATCAGGAGAACACCATGAGCATGGACGTCACAGCGTGGAACTCGCTGCATCGGGTGATGACCACCGAGAGTGGGTCGCAGAAGCTGACGAAGGAGACGCTGCGACGCATCGGCGCGTTCGCAAAACCTCACAAGCGGCAGCTGGTCCAGTTCTTGATCCTGAGCGTCGTCACTGCCTTCCTGGCCGTGGCCACTCCGGTGCTGGCCGGTCGCGTCGTCAACGCGATCGTCGATGGCGAGTCACGGAGCACGGTGTTCGGCATCGCGGGCCTGATCGCGATCATCGCCCTGGCGGACGCCGGCCTCGGCATCTGGACCAGGTGGTTGTCCGCAACGATCGGCGAGGGTCTGATCCTCGATCTCAGAACGACGGTCTTCGATCATGTGCAGCGGATGCCGATCGCGTTCTTCACTCGCACCCGGACCGGCGCGCTGGTCAGCCGCCTCAACAGCGATGTGCTCGGTGCCCAGCGGGCGTTCAGCGGCACCCTGTCCGGAGTCGTCAGCAACCTCGTGACCTTGACCCTGACGCTTGTCGTGATGCTCAGCATCTCGTGGCAGATCACCGCGGTCGCACTGGTCCTGCTGCCGGTCTTCGTCGTGCCGGCCCGGCGGATGGGCAGCAGGCTGGCTGCCCTGTCTCGTGAGGCGGCCAATCACAACGCGGTCATGAGCACGCGGATGACCGAGCGTTTCTCGGCGCCGGGTGCCACGCTCGTCAAGCTCTACGGCCATCCCGACGACGAGTCCGTCGAGTTCGCCGCGCGGGCACGACGCGTCCGTGACATCGGGGTGCGATCCGCGATGCTCCAGTCGGTCTTCGTGACGGCGCTGACCACGGTCTCCGCGCTCGCTCTGGCCGTCGTCTACGGCTTGGGCGGCTTCTATGCGCTCAAGGGGTCGCTCGACCCCGGTGCCGTGGTGGCGCTCGCGCTGCTGTTGACCCGCCTCTACGCGCCACTGACCGCGCTCGCGAGCGCGCGGGTCGAGATCATGAGTGCGGTTGTGAGCTTTGAGCGGGTCTTCGAGGTACTCGATCTCCAGCCGCTGATCCGTGAGCGGTCCGGTGCCGCCCCCCTGCCAGATGGCCCGGTCTCGGTCGAGTTCTCCCACGTGACATTCGGCTATCCCTCGGCCGACAAGGTCTCGCTGGCTTCGCTCGAGGAGGTCGCGATGCTCGACAGCCGCGGCGGGGTCGACGTCCTGCACGACGTCTCGTTCCGCGTCGAACCCGGTCAGATGGTCGCGCTCGTCGGCACGTCCGGTGCCGGCAAGTCGACGATCGCGAGCCTGATCCCACGCCTCTACGACGTCGACAGCGGCACGGTCCGGCTGGGTGGCGTCGATGTCAGGGATCTCACGATGGCCTCGCTGCGCGACACCCTCGGCATGGCGACCCAGGATGGTCACCTGTTCCACGAGTCGATCCGCGACAACCTCTTGCTGGCCCGCCCCGGAGCGACCGATGACGAGCTCTGGGTCTCGTTGCGGGACGCTCGCCTCGACGATCTGGTGCGCTCGTTGTCCGATGGACTCGACACGATCGTCGGCGAGCGCGGCTACCGGCTCTCCGGGGGAGAGCGCCAGCGACTCACGATAGCGCGGCTGCTGCTGGCGCACCCCCGGGTCGTGATCCTCGACGAGGCCACGGCCCACCTCGACTCGACATCGGAGTCAGCGGTGCAGGAGGCGTTGGCGGCGGCCCTCGAGGGCCGGACGTCGGTCGTCATCGCCCACCGGCTGTCGACCGTACGCGCGGCCGATCGCATCCTGGTGATCGAGGACGGGCGCGTCGTCGAGCAGGGCACCCACCACGAGCTGCTCGCGCAGGGCGGCCGCTATGAGGAGCTGCATCGCACCCAGTTCGATCAAGGTGCGATCGATGAGACGGTTGCGCCGACATCCGGCTAATGCGGTTATCTGCTAGCCTCTAGTCGGATACCTTCGGTATCTGAAATGCGAGAGGAACTCCATGACCACCCACTTCACCGACAAGGTCGCCGTCGTGACCGGCGCAGGCTCCGGCATCGGCCGCGCCCTGTCCGTCGAGCTCGCCCGCCGCGGCGCAAAGCTCGCGATCTGCGATGTCGACATGCACGGACTGGCTGAGACCGAAGCCCTCGTCAGGGGGATCGGGGGAGACGCCAAGGCCGATCACCTCGATGTCTCGCAGCGCGAGCTCGTGCTGGCCTACGCCGATGACGTCGCGGCGCACTTCGGCAAGGTCAACATGGTCTTCAACAACGCCGGCATCGCCTTCACCGGCAATGTCGAGGAGATGTCGTTCAAGGACATCGACCGTGTCATGGACGTCGACTTCTGGGGCGTCGTGAGCGGCACCAAGGCGTTCCTGCCGCATCTCGTGGCCTCCGGCGACGGGCACATCGTCAACATCTCGAGCGTCTTCGGGCTGTTCGCCGTGCCGACACAGAGCGCCTACAACGCAGCCAAGTTCGCGGTGCGAGGCTTCACCGAGGCCCTCCGCCAGGAGATGGTCAACAACAAGCGGCCGGTCAAGGTCACCTGTGTGCATCCCGGCGGCATCAAGACCAACATCGCCCGCAACGGCGAGCAGGTCGAGGGGCGGGACCACGACAAGCTGGCCAGCTCCTTTGACAAGATGGCTCGCACATCTCCGGAGAAGGCTGCCCAGGTCATCCTCAAGGGAGTCGAGAAGAACAAGGCGCGGGTGCTCATCGGCGGCGATGCGTGGGTGCTCGACAAGTTCGTACGCGTGAGTGGTCCCGGCTATCAGCGGATCATCGCGGCATTCAGCAGGCGCAACGGCCTCTAGGACTCGGCCAGATCTGACAGATCTGCCAAGGCAGACGGCCGAGAGTCCTCCGGGAGCGCCAGAAGCATCCCCAGGAGTGCCTGTGCGCACAGGTCGCGCACCTCGTCGCGCGTCGTCTCCTTGGCGTCGAGCCACTGGTGGCAGGCATTGCGCATGAAGTGCAGCCAGCTGCGCACGGCGATCTGCATCAGCTCGGTCGGCTGACCGACTGGCTCGACGGCCGAGGTGATGCGGGCCTGCTGCAGGCCGATGTCCTCCTCGATGATGGCCTGGATCTCCGGATCGGCCGAGGCCGCTCCATGGAAGATCGCCTTGACCCCCATCTTGTGGTCCTGGCAGTAGTCGAGGTAGGACTCGATGCCCTGCCGCAGCTGGTCGAGGATCGGCAGGGTGTCATCGGTGACGGTCAGGTCGGACATGCGTCCGGACTCGCGCCGGACCATGGCCGCGAAGAACGCCCGCTTGGTCGGAAAGTAGTGGTAGAGCAGGCCTCGGGAGACTCCTGCGACCTCCGAGAGCTCCTCGATGTGGACATCCTCGTAGGAGCGATCGGCGAACAGCTCGGCGCCGAGGTCGAGGAGCTGGTCCTGACGAGCCTCGCGACTCATCCTGGTGCGGGTGGCCATGCATCCACACTACTTGACATCGATTCAGCACGGGTTAGTCTGGCATTACTGAATTCCCGTCCAATAAGGAGTCATCGTGCGCAACGACTGGTCAGGTCAGACTTTCCCGCACCCGACTGGTCGCAAGCCGATCGTCGGAGACGCCCTCGGGGCGGATGTGCAGGCTCCGCTGCAGAGCACGATGCGCCGGGCTGCCGGGCTCGGACCCATCTTTGAGCTCAAGGTCTTCGACCAGAAGTTCGTCTTCGTCATCGGGGCCGAGCTGGCCGCTGAGCTCGCCGACGAGTCGCGCTTCGTCAAGGGGCTGTCGCCAGCACTCGTCGCCCTGCGGGAGTTCGCCGGTGAGGGCCTGTTCACGGCCTACAACGACGACACCAACTGGGCGCTGGCCCACGACCTGTTGCGTCCGGCGTTCACCAAAGCGGCGATGCAGCGCTATCACCCGGTCATGCTCGCAGCGGCCCAGGAACTGTTCGACTCTTGGGACGCTCACGAGGAGCCGATCGATGTCTCTGCCGACATGACCAAGCTGACGATGGAGACCATCAGCCGCACGGCATTCAGCACTGACTTCGGATCATTCACCCGGTCCGAGCCGCACCCGTTCATCCCGGCGATGATCGCCGCCCTCAAGGCCGGTCAGCGAAAGGGGTCGCTCAACGCGATGCCGGGCGCGTCGATCATGGCCAGGCGGATCGACAAGCGGAACGCGCACCACCAGGCATACGTCGACTCGCTGCTCGACGGCATCATCGCCGAGCGGCGCAATGCCGACGAGGCCGACGAGAGCGACCTGCTCGGCATCATGCTGCACACTCCTCACCCCGAGACCGGGGCTCGGCTCGACGACCTCAACATTCGCCACCAGATCCTGACCTTCCTCGTGGCCGGCCACGAGACGACGTCGGGAGCATTGTCATTCGCGCTCCACTATCTTGCGCGCGATCACGCGATCCTTGCCAAGGCGCAGGCCGAGGTCGACCAGATCCTCGGACCCGACCGCGACACCGAGCCGACGTTCGAGCAGGTGGCGAAGTTCCGCTATCTGCGCCGGGTGCTCGACGAGGGGCTGCGGCTGTGGCCGACTGCGCCCGCATTCGCCCGCAGTCCCCGCGAGACGACCGTGCTGAGCACGGGCCACACGATGCGCCCCGAGGACTGGGCCATCGTGATCCTGCCGATGATGCACCGGGACACCCGGGTGTGGGGTGAGGATGCCGACCGGTTCGATCCCGATCGATTCCTGCCGGACAATGCGCGGGGCAGATTGCCGCACTCCTACAAGCCGTTCGGCACGGGGGAGCGCTCGTGCATCGGCAGGCAGTTCGCATTGCACGAGGCGATCCTGGTGCTTGCGCGGATCCTGCATCGCTATGACATCGCAGGTGATCCGGACTATGAGCTCGAGATCGCCGAGCGCCTGACGCTGATGCCCAAGGGCTTCGAACTGACCATGACCCCTCGGGCTCCGGCGCCGGTCGTGGTTGATGCGGATCAGGTCGGTGCGGATCAGGCTGGGGCGAGCGAGGTGTGCCCGGCCTCGTCGATCGACCAGGCAGGATTCCAGGCGACTTCCCACGGGTGCCCGTCGGGGTCTGCGAAATAGCCTGAATAGCCGCCCCAGGGCTGTTCTTCGGCCGGCTTGAGAACCGTGCCGCCGGCGCGCCCGGCCACCGCGAGGACCTCATCGACCTCGTCATGGCTCCGGGTGTTGAATGCCAAGGTCATGCCGCCGAATGTGGCGCCGGTGTCGTCGAGCCTGGCATCGCCGGCCAGGTCCTCGCGGCTCCAGATCGCGAGCACCAGGCCATTGAGCTGGTAGAACGCGACCTCGTCCTCGGGGTTGTTCTTGGCCCAGCCCAGGCCCTCCTCGTAGAACCGGCGGGCCCGGGCCAGGTCTGCGACACCGAGCGTGATCAGGCTGAGTCGTTGCTCCATGCGGCCACGCTAGAGGCCGCCACTGACACGATCTAGACGCTCGCGCGGAGCGTGTCGACGAGCGGGGTCGTCGGTCGGCCGAGCAATGCGGGCAGGTCGCCGCTGGTGACCTCGAGCTCGCCGTTCTTGATCGAGGCGTCAGTGTCGACCGCGAAGTCGGCCCACACGTCCGGGACGCCGGCGCCCTTGAGGATCGCGCCCTGCTCGGCAGGTGGGACCTCAGCGACCGTGACGGGCGCACCGATGACCTCGGACACGGTTGCGGCCAGGTCGGCCTGCGTCCACGCGGCGTCGCCACCGAGCTCGTACACAGGCTTGACCGGACCGTCGGTCGTCAGCACGACCGCCGCCGCCTCGGCGAAGTCGGCGCGTGCGGCACTGGAGACGCGTCCGTCGCCGGCGCTGGTGAGGACCGTCCCGCTCTGGCGCGCCCCGTCGATCGCCGGTACGTAGTTTTCGTGGTACCAGCCGTTGCGGAGCAGCGTGTGCGGGAGAGTCGTCGTGGCGAGATACTGCTCGGTCGCCAGGTGCTCCGGTGCGACGGGCAGAGTGGAGGTGTCGACGGCGGGCGCGCTGGTGTACGCGAGCAGGTCGACGCCCTGGGCGATCGCTGCGTCAATGACGTTCTGGTGCTGTGCGGCGCGTTTGCCCATCTCGTTGCCCGAGATGAGCAGCACCTTGTCGACTCCGGCTAGCGCGTCGTTGAGCGCTGCCGGGTCGTCGTAGCTGGCGAGGCGTACGTCGACGCCCTTGGTGGTCAGCGGCTCGGCCTTGGTGGCGTCGCGGATGATCGCGACGATCTGGTCGGGGGAGGTGCGGGCGAGCAGCGCGTCGACGACGAGCGTGCCCAGCTGTCCGGCGGCGGCGGTGACGGCAATGGTCATGGGGAATGTCCTTTCGGGGATGAGCCACTCACCATACGCTAACGAAGTGAAAGTGCCAACCAAACGTAAGCACTAACGAAGTGCTAGCATGATGTACCAGAGGTGGTGGACATGGCCCAGGATCCGAGACGACCGTTCGACGTGTTCGACGGCGGCTGCCCGTCGCGTGAGGTGCTCGAGCACGTCACCAGCCGGTGGGGTGCCCTGACGCTGGCTGCCCTCAGTCCCGAGCCGGCGCGTTTCGGCGAGCTGCGCCGGTGCGTCGACGGCATCAGCGACAAGATGCTGTCCCAGACACTCAAGTCGCTCGAGCGTGACGGACTCGTCGCCCGCAGGGTGCAGTCGACGCTGCCCCCGCACGTCGACTACCGGCTGACGCCCACCGGGGAGCAGGTCGCCGATGCCGTGAAGGCGCTGATCCTCTCGCTCTACGGTGTGATGCCCGATGTCATGCGGGTCAGGGAGCAGCCGGCATAACAGCACGATCTGTAAAGGCTCCAGGTCGATGGTCGAAGGGGCAGCGCGCCAAGCGGTAGCTGTAGGTTTGTCTTCATCTTCGACTATATTCCTATTAGGAATATCTAGGGAGATGACGAAGATGCCCCATCCCGACCTGGCACCCGTGGCCTCGTCCGTCGCTGCCCTCCTTCACGGAGTACGCGATGAACACCTGGATGCGCCCACCCCATGTCCTGACTACACAGTCGCGGAGATGCTCGGGCATGTCCACGGGCTGTCGCAGGCATTTGTCGCGGCTGCCGCCAAGGACTTGGGGCCGCTCACCTCGACCCCGCCGACCGAGAGGGTGCAGGCGCTTCCCGACGACTGGCGCGACTCGTTGCCCGAGCACCTGCACGCGCTGGGCCAGGCGTGGCGCGACCCGGCGGCCTGGACCGGCATGACCGCTGCCGGTGGAGTCGACCTGCCCGGCGAGGTCGCCGGACTCGTGGCGCTCGACGAGATCGTCGTGCACGGCTGGGACCTGGCCCGATCAACAGGGCAGTCATTCGATCCCGGTACCGAGGCGGTCGCGGCGGTGCACGAGTTCCTCGCACAGTTCCGTGCCGATGGCACTCCCTCGGACATCTTCGGGCCGGCCGTCCCGGTGCCCGACGAGGCGCCGCTGTTCGATCGGGCGATCGGGCTTGCCGGCCGGGATCCGCAGTGGCCGGGAGAGCGCATTCAGACGATTCCGGCGGCGACGGCCGCCTCGGCATAGGCCGCGCTCAGCGACTCGACCGTCTCGTGGGCGTTGAGTCCGCTCGGATTGGGCACGACCCACACCTGCGCATCCCCCATGGGCTCCTCCTGCCGGCCGGCCCGGGCCTTTCTGCGGTCGAATGCGGTGCGGTAGGAGGTGATGCCGGCGATCGCCACGACCCGTGGGCGGTGCTCGGCGACGAGCGCCTCGAGCCGCCGGCGGCCCTCGACCAATTCGGCCGGGTCGAGCTCGTCGGCCCGCGCTGACGCCCGCTCCACGATGTTGGTGATGCCGATGCCGCGGCTCAAGAGCGCCGGGCGGGCGTCCTCGGGGGTCATCACCTCGGCCGGGATGATCCCTGCGAGCCTCAGTGCCGGGTAGAACCGGTTGCCCGCCCTGGCGAAGTGCAGTCCGGTGGCGGCGCTGACCAGACCCGGGTTGATACCGACGAACAGAAGTCGCACGTCATCGCCGATGAGGTCAGGGATCGTCCGGCCCGCATACGACTCGAGCTCGGCGCGGGTGAACCCCATCCGCTCAGCCCTCCAGCGCACGGCGCAGGTAGGGCGCTGTGATGCTCGCGTCGATGCGGAGGAGATCCGACGGAGTGGCCGCGGCGACCACGTTGCCACCTCGGTCGCCACCTCCGGGCCCGAGCTCGATGACCCAGTCGGCCGCTGCGATGACCTGCATGTCGTGCTCGACCGTGACGACGGTGTCGCCGGCGGCGGTGAGGCGGCCCAGCACGCGGACGAGATCGCGCACATTGACGGGGTGGAGTCCGCCGGTCGGCTCGTCGAGCACGAACACGGTGCCCTCGCGGCGTGGACGCTGCAGCTCGGTGGCGAGCTTGATGCGCTGCGCCTCGCCGCCTGAAAGCTCGGTAGCCGGCTGCCCGAGGGTGAGGTAGCCGAGTCCCACGTCGAGCAGCGTCGTGAGGGCACGATGCACGCCCGGGATGTCGTCGAAGAGCTCGGACACCTCGAGAACCGTCATCGCCAGGACCTGGCCGATGTCACGTTGGCGATAGGGCACTTGCAGTGTCTCGGGGTTGTAGCGCGACCCGCGGCATGTCGGGCACGAGGAATAGCTGGTCGGCAGGAAGACCAGCTCGATGGCGATGAAGCCCTCGCCCTGACAGGTCGGGCAACGACCAGCCTCGACGTTGAACGAGAACCGGCCCGCGGCCCATCCACGTTCCTTGGCCTCTGGCGTGGCGGCAAAGAGGCGGCGGACCTGGTCGAACAGCCCGGTATAGGTCGCGAGGTTCGAACGTGGGGATCGCCCGATCGGCCGCTGGTCGATCGAGATGATCCGCTGCGGTTGCTCGGCGGCCTCGTTGGCGGCCTCGAGCTGCTCGGTCATGGCGATCAGCAGCGAGGACTTGCCAGAGCCCGAGACGCCGGTGATGGCCGTCATCACGCCCATCGGCAGGCGCACGCTGACGTCCTGAAGGTTGTGCAGCGTGAGATGCGTCAGCTCGCGCCAGGCGGTGGGCTTGCGCGCAGCGAGAGCGGGCAGCACGGTGCGGGAGAACATGAACTCTGCGGTGGCTGATTCGGCGACGTCGGCCAGCGCATCTGGCGGACCGCTGTGCACGATGTGTCCGCCGAGGACTCCGGCGCTCGGACCGACGTCGACGACCCAGTCGGCGTGGCGAGCGATCGCGAGATCGTGCTCGACGACGAACAGCGAGTTGCCACTGGCAACGAGCTCACGAAGCGCTGTGTAGAGCGCCTCGGTGTCGGCCGGGTGCAGCCCCGCCGACGGCTCGTCGAGCACATACACGACGCCGAACAGTCCGGCCCGGAGCTGGCCGGCCAGGCGTACGCGTTGGAGCTCGCCGGGTGAGAGCGCGGTGCTGGACCGGTCCATCGAGAGGTAGCCGAGCCCGAGGCTGATGATGGCCTCGACCCGGGCGCCGAAGTCCTTGACGAGCGAGCGTGCCGCGGAGGATGCGGCGGCGCCGTGGCGGTCGGTGCCGAGAGCCTGCTGCTTCAACCCCGTGTCGAGCAGGGCGCACACCTCTGACAGCGGCATCGCTGCCAGCTCGGCGATGTCCACGCCGGCGAACGTGACGGCGAGCGCCGCGGGCCGCAGTCGCTTGCCGTGGCACGTCGGGCAGGGTCCGTCGGCGATGAATGCCTCGAGCTTCTCGCGTTGTGCCGGCGACTGGGTGTTGGAGAGGTTGCGCATCAGGTAGCGCTCGGCCGAGGACCAGTGCCCGTGGTACTGGCTCTGGTCGCCGCCCTTGTTGCCGGTCAGCAGCATCCGCGGCTCTTCGTCGGTGAAGAGGATCCAGTCACGGTCGGCCTGCGCGAGGGTGTGCCACGGGGCGTGGACGTCGATGCCGAGCTTGGTGACCATGCGGCGTACGTTCTGGCCCACCCATGCGCGGCTCGCCCAGACGCCGATCGCGCCGTCGTCGATCGACAGGGTGGGGTCGGGGACGAGCAGGGTCTCGGTGGTGCTCCGCGCGACGCCGCTGCCGTGACACGTGGGACACGCGCCGATCGCCGTGTTGGGTGAGAATGCGGAGGCCGGCAGGTGCTCGGCGCCGTCAGGGTAGGTGCCCGCCCGGCTGTAGAGGAGACGGAGCACGTCCGACAGTGAGCTCAGGGTGCCGCGCGAGGAGCGCGAGCTCGCGGCGCCGCGGGCCTGCTGCAGCGCGACCGCCGGCGGCAGCCCGTCGATCGTGTCGATGTCGGGCGCGCCGACCTGCGCCATGAGCCGGCGCGCATAGGGCGCCACGGACTCGAAGTAGCGTCGCTGCGACTCCGCAAACACGGTGCCGAAGGCGAGTGAGGACTTGCCTGAGCCGGAGATGCCGGTGAAGACCACGAAGCAGTCGCGTGGCAGGTCGACATCGATCTCGCGCAGGTTGTGCTCACGGGCGCCACGCACGCGGACCCACCCGGACGATCCCTTCGGGAGTGGAGTGCCGTTCAGGTCGGTATCGCGGCTCTCAGGCATCCCTTCAATCTATCCGCCGGCCCGTCGGGGCGCGCCTCGAGCGAGCCGTCCCGGGGTCACGCGTAGGAGACGCCCGTGGCGTGCAGCGGGCAGTAGCCGTAGGGGTTCTTGACGAGGTATTGCTGGTGCATGTCTTCGGCGTAGTAGTACGTGTCGAGCTGCACGATCGAGGTCGTGATCTCACCGAAGCCGGCCGCGGTCATCTTGTCCTGGTAGGCCTTGCGGGACGCTTCGGCCTGCTCCTGCTGCTCCGGCGTCGTGGTGAGGATGATCGAGCGATACTGCGTGCCGCGGTCATTGCCCTGCCGCATGCCCTGAGTCGGGTCGTGGTTCTCCCAGAACACCTCGAGGAGCCGCTGGTATGTCAGATTGGCCGGGTCGAAGATGACGCGGACGACCTCGGCGTGACCAGTGCGGCCGCTGCAGACCTCGTCATAGGTCGGGTGGGGAGTGACGCCGCCGGCGTAGCCGACCGAGGTCGACCAGACCCCCGGCACCTCCCAGAAGGTCTTCTCCTCGCCCCAGAAGCAGCCGAGGCCGAACACCGCGACGCCGAAGCCTTCGGGCGCCTGGGTCTCGACCGGGTTGCCGAGTGTCAGGTGCGTGCCACCGACCTGGAAGGGCCGGCCCTCGCGACCGGGGAGTGCCGCATCAGCAGCGGGGAGCTCGGACTTGTTGCGACCAAAGATCATGGTTTCCACCTCTCACGTCGAGTTTACGGAGTCACGCACGTTGGAGCAGGCGAGCGATCGTGACGAAGCCGTGACGCCGGGCATGCTGCAGGGGCGTCACCCCGGCCCGGTCGGCGATGGTGACGTCAGCGCCGTGATCAACCAGCGACTTCACGATGCGTTCCCAAGGCTCAGTCCCCCTGCCGAGGATGACCGCCTCCAGGAGCGCGGGTCCACCCGAGGTCGTTGACGTGGTCGACGGCGATGTCGGTGTGGTCGAGGACATACTCCACGTAGTCGGCGTGTCGTGGCGATCGTCGAGCGCATCCGGGTCAGCGCCGGCATCGACCAGCAGGCGGGCAGCCTCGACGCGGTCGTGTGTGACGGCGAGCAGCAGGCAGGTGCGCTCGCGAGAGTCACGAGCCTCGGTGTCCGCGCCCGCATCGAGGAGCTGGCCGACCTCGGTCGTACGCCCGCGGGTCGCGGCCGCGATCAGGCGCCTGTTCTTCTCAGCCGATGACAGCGAAGTATAAGGATTGGGCGGCTCGGTCGTCTGCTCCGGAGCCGGTTCTGTCGGACTCGGAGCCGGTGTTGCCGCGGGTGGGGACGAACAGGCGGCAACGACGGCAACGACGGCGGCGACCGCCAGCAGCGCGGCGAGGCGGGCTTTGCTCACCCTGATTCAACGCGCATGACGAGCGGGGGGTTCCGTCCCCGTCCCCAGATAGGGTCGGCGGATGAGGTGTGCATCGTGAGTGGAGCCGGGCAGGTCACCGGCATACATGCCGTATGCCAGGCGCTCCCCGGCGCGCTGCTGACCTTCCCGTTCGGCGAGGAGACAGCGGTGTTCAAGGTCGGAGGCAAGGTGTTCGCGCTGACCGGAGCGGACTCACCGACACACGTCACGCTCAAGGCCGAACCGGCCGATGTGACCGGACTCGTCGAGACATATGCCGCGGTCGAGCGCGGCTATCACATGAACAAGAAGCACTGGATCACGGTGCAGGTCGACGGCTCACTGCCGGAGGGACTCCTCGAGGAGCTGGTCGAGGACTCCTACGACCTCGTCGTCGACGGGCTCCCGGCGCGGGACCGACCGTGACCAGAGTTCGCCTGCGGCGGTCCAGACACTAGGTTGTTGGTGTGGATCTGAGCGATGTGAGGGCCGCCCGTGAGTTGCTCGAGGGTGTCACAGAGGTGACGCCCATGGCGCACTCGCGCTGGCTCAGCTCGCGCACCTCGACGCAGGTGTTCCTCAAGGCCGAGAACCTGCAGCGCACGGGATCGTTCAAGATCCGCGGAGCCTACGTACGCATCTCCCGCCTCAGCGAGGAGGAGCGCGCGAGGGGGGTCGTCGCAGCCAGCGCCGGCAACCACGCGCAAGGTGTCGCACTGGCTGCCTCGCTGCTCGGGATCAAGGCGACGATCTTCATGCCGGTCGGTGCGGCGCTTCCCAAGGTGGCGGCGACGGAGGGCTATGGCGCCGACATCAAGTTCCAGGGGACCGGGGTGACCGAGGCGCTCGTGCCGGCGGTGGAGTTTGCCGCGCGTACGGGTGCCGTGCTGATCCACCCGTTCGACCACGAGGACATCATCGCCGGGCAGGGGACGGTGGGCCTCGAGATCCTCGAGCAGTGCCCCGACGTCAGGACGATCCTGGTGCCGCTCGGCGGTGGTGGGCTGGCCGCCGGGATCGCGTTGTTGCGCACCGAGCGACCCGATCTGCGCATCGTGGGTGTGCAGGCCAAGGATGCGGCGGCTTATCCCGGCTCGCTGGCCGCCGGTCACCCCGTTGCTGCACCGATGGGCGTCACGATGGCCGACGGCATCTCGGTCGCCCAGCCCGGTGACCTTCCTTACGGGATCCTCGAGTCCCTGTGCGATGAGGTCATCACGGTCAGCGAGGACTCGATGAGCAGCGCCCTGATCTCGCTGCTCGAACGCTCCAAGCTCCTCGTGGAACCTGCCGGTGCGGCGGCGGTCGCGGCAATCCTTGAGCGGCCCCAGGCATTCGAGGGGCCCATCGTCGCGGTGTTGTCCGGCGGCAACATCGATGCGCTGGTGCTCCTTGACGTGATCCGGCACGGCCTCGCCGCGGGCGGGCGTTTCCTACTGTTCCGCGCCCGCATCTCCGACCGGCCGGGCGAGCTGATGCGGCTCCTGACGGATCTGGCCGAGATGCAGGTCAATGTCCTCAACGTCAACCATGACCGCGCCTCCGAGACGTTGGGCGTACGCCAGGTCGACGTCGATGTGCAGGTCGCAACTCGTGGCTCAGCGCATTGCGCCGAGGTCAGGGCCCGCCTGGTCGAACTCGGCTACGAGCTCGTCTGACGTGCCGCCGAGCAAGCCGCAGTGTCAGAACGGCTTGGCGTCGACGACCTCGACTGTGATGCTCTTGCCGTTGGGCGCCTCGTAGGACGCCTGGTCACCGATCTTCTTGCCGAGAATCGCCGCACCGAGGGGCGAGGTGGGTGAGTAGACGTCGATCTCGACGCTGGAGTCCATGCTCAGCAGCTCACGCGACCCGAGCAGGAATCGCTCGGTGTCGGTGTCGCCTGCGAAGCGGATCGTGACGATCATGCCTGCCTCGACGGTGCCGTCGTCGGCCGGCTTGTCGCCGACCTCTGCACGCCGCAGCATCTCCTCGAGCTGGCGGATGCGGGCCTCGGTCTTGCCCTGCTCCTCGCGCGCGGCGTGGTAGCCGCCGTTCTCCTTGAGGTCACCCTCGTCGCGAGCGGCAGCGATCTTGGCGGTGATGTCGGCGCGCACGTCGCCACGCAGGTGGTCGAGCTCCTGCTGCAGACGGTCGTACGCCTCCTGGGTCACCCAGATGGTGTCGGTCTCTGGCGGCTGAGTCATGTGGCCACTCCTTTACGCGCTGCACCCCAGGCATACGCCCGGGGTGAACCTCCCACGTTAGCACTCAACCTTGCGCTTCACACGTCCTCAGCACGCCTGTGACGGCACGCCGCTCGGTCTCGATGTCGATCTCGATGCGGACCTTTTCTTCCTCAGATGCCGGTACGTCGACGGTCTTCTCACCGATGATCGAGTGGTCCTCGGCCTGGGCGTAGACCGTGCAGCGCACGGCGATCGGTTCGGGGCGGATGACATCGACCTTGACCATCACGAGGCGATCGCTCTTGACGTCGTAGCCCCACAGTTGACCCTTGACGGGCTCGTCCTGGAAGCCGACCCACGCTGCGAACGAGATGCCGAGGGCGATGCCGACTGCCGCGATCGCAGGCCAGAACCAACGCGGTCGGCGGCGGGTCCCATAGCGGGAGCTGAGGTCGGTCACACCGCCCATTGTCTCAGGCGGCCGCGAACGGTCGACACGGCGAGGTCGGGCGCACGATGGTCATCGCCGCGCAAGCCCCACGGAACACCCAGCCCGCAGGCGGCGTTGCGTACAGTGCGAGGATTTTGCCTCGAGCCCCGAAGGAGAACCGTGGCAGAACAACTGCGTCTCATGCACGTGCACGCGCACCCCGACGACGAGTCGAGCAAGGGTGCCGCATCCACGGCGAGGTATGTCGCCGAGGGCGTTGACGTCCATGTCGCGACCTGCACCGGCGGCGAGCGTGGGTCGATCCTCAATCCCGGCTTCGAGCATCCCGCGATCCTCGACAACCCCGAGCTGATCGCGGAGATCCGCCGCGAGGAGATGGACCGCGCCCGCGAGATCCTCGGCGTGACGCAGGACTGGCTGGGTTTCGTCGACTCGGGCTGGCCCGAGGGCGATCCCAAGCCGCCGTTGCCCGAGGGCTGCTTCGCGCTGGTGCCGATCGAGGAGGCCGCCGAGCCCCTCGTCCGCCTGATCCGCTCGTTCAAGCCGCATGTCCTCACGACGTACGACGAGAACGGTGGCTACCCGCACCCCGACCACATCAAGTGCCACGAGATCAGCGTCCACGCCTACGAGGCGGCGGCCGATCCGGACCGCTATCCCGATGCTGGCGAGCCGTGGCAGGTGTCCAAGCTCTATTACCACCTGAGCTGGAGCTATGCCCGGATGAAGGCGATCGACGACGAGATGACCAAGCACGGCCTCGACAATCCGTTCGCGGAGCGGCTCTCGTCGTGGGAGCGCAAGCCCGAGGACGAGGCGCGCCTCACGACTCGTGTCGAGAGCGCGGAATTCTTCGGCGTACGCGACGCGGCCCTGCTCGCCCACGCGACGCAGATCGATCCCAATGGCTTCTGGTTCGCCGTCCCGCACCAGGTGCAGGCCGAGGCTTGGCCGACCGAGGACTACCAGCTCGTGGACTCCAAGGTCGAGACCACTCTCCCCGAAGATGATCTCTTCGCGGGTCTGCGCCAGCAGAGCCCGCGAAGCGACGGGTAGAGCGCGGGTCTGCGCCAGCAGAGCCCGCGAAGCGACGGGTAGAGCGCGGGTCTGCGCCAGACCTGGGCAGTCAGATCCTGCCGGTCTTGACGCGGCCTAGTCGCGCGTCAGGGTGAACTCATAGCCGCCCTCCGGCGGTGCCCCGGCCATCGACACATCGGCGGCTCCGGTCAGGTCCGCGAGGCCGTCCGTGCCGAGCCCCGGCAGCACCTCCACGTGCGCGCTGACCGCCCCGTCGGCGTACGAGCCGGTGTGCCGGAAGACGCTCGAGCCCTCCTGGCCGTCGATCGTGCCGGTGAATCGCTCGTAGCCAATGATGTCGGCGTGGCCGGCCTTGCTGTCGCGATAGGCGAACAGATACGTTGCCACGCCCGTGCCCGCGATGTCCCCGGTGTAGTCGAAGATGACCTTGGCGGTCGTGACCCCGCGGCTGGGGTAGTAGGTGCCGTTCTTGGTCTCGCCCTCACCGTCGATGTCCTCGATGACCGACTCGTCCCACCCGGTCGGCATGAATCGCCCTGTGGTCTGGTTGCTCATGTGACTCGGTCTCCTCGTTTCTGTCGTTTACGGCGTCACAGGTCGTACGACAGCGCGATGTCGTAGCCGTTGTCGCTGTGCCCGGCCAGCTCGATCGTCGCCTCGCCTTTCATGCCCGCGAGGCCGCCCGTGCCCATGCCCTCCACGATGTGGAGTGTGGCGCGGACGGCCTCGGCGTCATGGTCACCGACGTGCTGGAACACCAGCGAGCCGTCGTGACCGTCGATCGATCCCTCGAACAGCTCGAAGCCCGCCACCGGCGCGAATCCCTTGTTGTACGAGATGAGGTAGGCCACGGTGCCGTTGCCCTCGATGTCGCCTGCGTAGGTGTAGGCCGTGTCGGCGCGGGAGAAGCCGCGGGTGGGATAGGTGACGCCGTTGATCTCGGTGCCGTCACCGTCGATGTCGATGATGACGTTCTCCTCCCACGATGCGACGTTGAATGTGCCTGATGTCGCGTGTGTCCTGGTCATGGGACCGACGTTAGGCCAGCGCTGTGGTCACGGTCTTGGACAAACGCGACACTGGAGGCATGGACGAACCGGTGGGCAGGGGAGAGTCTGCGATCTTGCGGCCCTCCGCCGCGGCGCAGCACATCGGCGTGCGCCGGATCGTGCCGTCGGAGCGTTGGCGCCCGCTGATCGACTACCACTGGATCGTCCGCTGGGAGTGCCCCGAGCCCTACGAGCAGCAGATCATCCCGCAGCCCTGCGTGCACGTGTCGGCAGAGCTTTATGACGGCCAGCCGCGTCTGCTCGTCAACGGCATCACCCGTGAGCCGTTCATCCGTACGCTCGCCGGCACGGGTCACGTCCTGGGGGTGACATTCAGGCCGGCAAGTTTTCGCGCGGTCCTCGGCGCCGACCTGAGCTCGGTGTCGGGCCGAGTCGTGCCGCTGGGCGACGTGGTCGGTCCCGACGACTCGGGCGCGGCTGCCAAGATCTTGCGTGTCGACGTGACGGACGAGGAGATGGTCGCCGTGATGGAGTCGCATCTCGACCTCATCCCGGTGGTGGCCGACCCCGACGCCGATGCCATCAATTCGCTCGTCGCGGCGGCGGAGGCGGATCGCAGCCTGATCCGAGCGGAGCAGCTCGCCGATCTCGCGGGCCTCAGCCTACGAACCCTGCAGCGGCAGTTCACGGCGTACCTCGGAATCGGGCCCAAATGGGTCGTGCAGCGGTTCCGCCTGCTCGACGCGGCGGCAGCGGCCCACGAGGGTGCCCCGACCGACTGGGCAGGGCTCGCAGCGGAGCTCGGCTTCAGCGACCAGGCCCACCTGACCCGGGCCTTCACCGCCGTGGTGGGGACACCGCCCGCGACGTACGAGCGCGACGCGTGACCCGCCCCGCTCCAAGATTTGGCGGCTTGGCAGCCGTTTTGCGGCGATTCCGGGCGACATCCGGTTGACAACCCGCCAAATCTTGGGGGATACGGCCGACTAGGCTAGGGGCATGAACGCGTACGAGATCGCCGCCTTCGTCACGGCCGAACCGGCCTTCACCAAGGAGGACGTCAAGCCCGGCTGGGTCGCCCTTGGCATCGTCGTGCTGCTGTGCATCGCGACCTTCTTCCTGGCGCGCTCGTTCCTCAGCCACTCCAAGAAGGCCCAGCAGCCCTGGGAGGGCGAGGACGGCGACGCCAGCCACCCGACTCCCCACAACCACGCCTAGCTGAGAGCATGCCGAATCGCCTCGCTGTTGCCACGAGCCCCTATCTCCAGCAGCACGCCGACAACCCGGTCGACTGGTGGGAGTGGAGTGACGAGGCCCTGGCGGCGGCCCAGGAGCTGGACAGGCCGATCCTGCTGAGTGTCGGCTATGCCGCGTGTCACTGGTGCCACGTCATGGCTCACGAGTCGTTCGAGGACGCAACGACCGCGGCATACATGAACGACAACTTCGTCAACATCAAGGTCGATCGCGAGGAGCGCCCCGACATCGACGCGGTCTACATGTCGGCGACCCAGGCCATGACGGGTCAGGGCGGCTGGCCGATGACCTGCGTTCTGACACCGACCGGTGAGCCGTTCTTCGCCGGCACCTACTTCCCGCCCGAGCCGCGGCAGGGCACTCCTGCCTTCACCCAGGTGCTGCAAGCGCTCGCCGAGGCCTGGCGCGACCGACGCGGCGAGGTGCTGCAGGTCAGCAACGATGTCCTCGCGCACCTGCAGGCCAATGTCGACCCGGTCGGCGGCGCGGTCGGCCCGGCCCAGCTGGATGCCGGCGTCGAGGCTCTGGCCAAGCAGTACGACGCCGAGGCGGCCGGTTTCGGCGCGAGCCCGAAGTTCCCTCCGTCGATGGTTCTGGAGTTCCTGCTCCGCAACGCCGCGCGTACGGGATCGCAACCGGCGCTCGACATGGTCACCGGAACCTGCGAGGCGATGGCCCGCGGCGGCCTGTATGACCAGCTGTCCGGGGGCTTCGCCCGCTACAGCGTCGACCGGTTCTGGCGGGTGCCGCACTTCGAGAAGATGCTCTATGACAACGCGTTGCTGCTCCGCGTCTATCTGCACTGGTGGCGTCAGACCGGGTCGCCACTGGCCGAGCGGGTCGCCCGCGAGACCGGGAGATTCATCCTGGCCGAGCTGATGACGCCGGAGGGCGGTTTCGCCTCGGCCCTCGATGCTGACAGCGACGGCCGCGAGGGGACGTTCTACGTGTGGAACCCCAACCAGCTCGCGCGAGTCCTCGGTGCGCAGGACGGCGCCTGGGCAGCTCAGCTGCTCGGTGTGACCGGCCCGGGAACCTTCGAGGACGGCTACTCGACGCTGCAGCTCCGTGCCGACCCGGACGATCCGGCGCGATGGGAGAGCGTACGGATCAGGCTCCTCGCCGCGAGGGCCGAGCGCACCCGGCCGGCGCGCGACGACAAGGTCGTGGCGTCGTGGAACGGGCTCGCGATCACGGCCCTGGCTGAGGCGGGGGTGCTGCTCGACGAGCCCGAGTTCGGCGAAGCGGCGGTCACAGCGGCTCAGCTCCTGGTCGACGTGCACCTGGCCGACGGGTTCGCACGCACCTCACGCGATGGCGTTGCCGGCACCAACACCGGAGTGCTCGAGGACCATGGGGCAGTCGCCGAGGCGTTCCTCGCGGTGCTCGGCATCACCGGCGAAGCGGTATGGCTCGACCGGGCGCGGTTGCTGCTCGACCGGGTCATCGAGCGGTTCGTGGACCCGGCCGGCGGCTTCTTCGACACCGCCGACGACGCCGAGGCCCTGGTCGTACGCCCCAAGGACGCCTCCGACAACGCCTACCCTTCGGGCACCTCCGCCGCCGTCGCGGGGTTGATCTCGTTCGCGGCGATCACCGGCGAGCACCGCTATCGAGCGGCGGCCGAGTCGGGCATCGCGTCAGCGGCCAACATTGCCACGCAGGTGCCGCGGTTCGCGGGCTGGACTCTTGCCGCCGCTGAAGCGGTCGTGGCGGGGCCACTGGAGGTCGCGATCGTGGGTGGAGCCGGCGAACGTATCGAGCTGCACCGAGCCGCGCTCGGCCTGAGCTCGCCCGGTGCGGTCGTCGTCGCGGGTGAGGTCGGTCTGGAGATTGCGCTGTTCGATCAGCGTGAACTGGTCGACGGGCATGCGGCGGCATACGTCTGCGAGGGTTTTGTGTGCAGGCGGCCCGTCACGGCGCCGGACGACCTGCGGGCGGTCAGTAGCGCTGGTAGGCCAGCAGACTGACGCCGATGTAGTGCACGATGAACGCCGCGATCGTCAGCGTGTGGAAGACCTCGTGGAATCCGAACCACGTCGGCCAGGGATTCGGCTTCTTGAAGCCGTAGACGATCGCGCCGATCGTGTACAACCCACCGCCGGTGGCGAGAAGCACCAGCACGGCGGTCGAGCCGTTCTCCTTGAACTCATCGAGCCAGAAGACTGCGGCCCAGCCCAGGCCGATGTAGATCGGGACGTAGAGCCAGCGCGGAGCACCGATCCAAAAGACCCGGAACAGGACGCCGAGGATGGTGCCTCCCCACACGATCGACAGCAGGACGGCGGCGTCCTGGGTGTCGAGGAGCAGGAGGCTGAACGGCGTGTAGGACCCGGCGATCAGGACGAAGATGTTGGCGTGGTCCAGCCGCTTGAGGCGTGCCTTCGCAGCATCGGACCACCGGCCCGCGTGGTAGACCGCGCTGGTTCCGAACAGCAGGAGCGCGCTGACCATGAAGACTGCGACGCCCACTCGTACCTTGATGTCGTCCGCCACGACGAGCAGCACGAGGAATCCGAAGAACGCCAGCGGCCACGTCGCGGCATGCAGCCAGCCGCGTAGCTTGGGCTTGATCTCCTCGACCGTGTCGCGCAGGCGGTCGCCGACCTCGGAGACGATGCCCTCGGAGTCGCGTTCAGTCATGGCCTCAGGGTATGGCACCTGACTCAGGGAGTTGACCCAGGATGAGGCCGCCCCGCGTGGGCTGTGGCGAGCGTTACGATCTGGGGATGGGAGTCAGCCACCTCGCGTACGGAGTCTATGAGCGCCGGCTCGTCCAACGACTCGATCCGACCCGGCTCCCGCACCATGTCGGCGCGATCGTCGACGGCAACCGGCGCTGGGCCAAGGGCGCCGGGACGCGCTTCGAGCATGGCTATCAGGCCGGCGCCGACAAGATCTCGGAGTTCGCGCAGTGGTGTGATGAGCTGGGCGTCGAGATCGTCACACTGTGGCTCTTGTCGACCGACAATCTGCAGCGCTCGCCCGAAGAGGTGGGCAGCATCCTGGCCGCGGTCGAGGGGTTGATGGAGCGGCTTTCCGGCGAGGGTCGGTGGTCGCTCGCGGTGATCGGCAACCTTGACCTGCTGCCTGCGGAGTCCGCCGGACGGATGAAGCGGTTGGCTGACTCCACCGCCGGCGTCAAGGGCATGCGGGTCAACATCTGTGTCGGCTATGGCGGCCGTCAGGAGCTCACCGACGCGATGAGGTCGCTGCTGCTCGACCAGGCCGCAAAAGGTCGGAGCCTGGCCGATGTGGCCGGGACTCTCGAGGTCGATGACATCGCGGAGCACCTCTACACCAAGGGACAGCCGGATCCCGACCTCGTGATCCGCACGTCCGGAGAGCAGCGGCTCTCGGGCTTCCTGCTGTGGCAGAGCGTGCACTCGGAGTTCTACTTCAGTGACGCCCTGTGGCCGGCGTTCCGGCACGTCGACTTCCTGCGGGCGATGCGGTCGTACGCCGCGCGCGAACGCCGCTTCGGCCAATGATCTCCTGGCACCTTGTCCGCGGTGACCTGGCGACCTTTCGGCACTCCGGATAGGTGGCTGGTCCACCGCTCGATGCTCTGGGCGTGCCGACCCAACGATGGTCCGACACGTCCGGTCCGACACATTCCTCATCCGCACTGATCACCGTGATGTGACTCGGAGATCAGCGTGTCGTCCCCGGAATCGACGATTCACGGTCGTACGTTCGAAGAGTGTTGACGCTCGCCCCTGAGCCCGGATTCCCCGCCCACGAGTAGGGCCGGCGCAGGGTGGCGCGCTGGCTCGTTGAGGAGACAGTTGTGGCCGCATCACGCGCATCAGCCAAGGGCATCGAGAAGCAGAGCTCGAGTCCAGTCCGCCGCACGTACGTCCTGGACACGAGTGTCCTGCTCGCGGATCCCAACGCGGTCAACCGCTTCCATGAGCACGAGGTGGTTCTGCCGGTCGTGGTGATCACCGAGCTCGAGGGCAAGCGGCACGACCCGGAGCTCGGCTACTTCGCCCGCAGCGCCCTGCGCTTCCTCGACGATCTCCGCGTCTTGCACGGAACTCTGGACGTGCCCCTCCCGATCGGCGACGAAGGCGGGACGATCCGGGTCGAGCTCAACCACACCGACTCGTCGTCGCTCCCGTCCGGCTTCCGGCTCGGCGACAACGACACCAGGATCCTCTCGGTCGCCCGCAACCTGGCCAACGAGGGCAATGACGTCACGATCGTCTCCAAGGATCTCCCGATGCGGGTCAAGGCCTCGGCGGTCGGCCTCGTCGCCGAGGAATATCGCGCCGAGCTGGCTCTGGATTCGGGCTGGACCGGCATGCGGGAGCTCGAGCTCGAGAGCCTCGACCTCGACACGCTCTACGAGGCCGGCACCCTCGATCTGCCCGAGGCACGTGATCTGCCCTGCCACACCGGCCTGGTGCTGGTGTCCGACAAGGGCAGCGGGCTCGGCCGGGTCACGGCCGACAAGGAGGTCCAGCTCGTACGCGGCGACCGTGATGCATTCGGCATCCATGGGCGTTCCGCAGAGCAGCGGATCGCGCTGGATCTGCTGCTGGATCCCGAGATCGGCATCGTGTCGCTCGGCGGGCGAGCCGGCACCGGCAAGTCAGCGCTCGCGCTGTGTGCAGGTCTCGAGGCAACGATGGAGCGCGGGCAGCACAAGAAGGTCGTGATCTTCCGTCCGCTCTACGCGGTCGGCGGTCAGGAGCTCGGCTACCTTCCCGGCAGCGAGTCCGAGAAGATGGGGCCATGGGGGCAGGCGGTCTTCGACACGCTCGGCGCCGTGGCATCACCTGCGGTGATCGAGGAGATCCTGGATCGCGGGATGCTCGAGGTGTTGCCGCTGACGCACATCCGCGGGCGGTCGCTCCACGACTCCTACGTCATCGTCGACGAGGCCCAGTCGCTCGAGCGCAACGTCCTGCTGACGGTGCTCTCGCGCATCGGCGCCAACTCCAAGGTCGTCCTCACGCACGATGTCGCCCAGCGCGACAATCTGCGGGTCGGACGCCACGACGGGGTCGTCGCAGTGGTCGAGAAGCTCAAGGGGCACCCACTGTTCGCCCACGTGACACTGACCCGTTCGGAGCGCTCACCGGTCGCCGCATTGGTCACCGAAATGCTGGAGGACGTCAGCTTGTGACGTGAGAACACTCCTGTGACAGGAGGGCCCTTTCCGGGTACGCCCCGGGAAGGGCCCTTCTCTGTGGCAAAGTTGCGCACGTGAGCGCACCAGGGAGGGTATGTGCACGCGCGGCGGCCGCACTCGTACTCTGTGCGCTCGCCGCCTGCGGATCGGCCGGGACCAAGCCGGATGCTTCGCCGACCCTGACGTGGTACGTCGGTCCTGACCGTGCCGACACGGCCGCCCTTGCGAGGACCTGCACCTCATCGGCCGGGGGCGCCTACAAGATCGAGGTCAAGCAGCTCCCCAAGGATGTCGACGCGCGCCACGAGATGCTGGTGCGCCGGTTCCTGGCCGAGGACACCTCGATCGACCTGCTCAGCCTCGACTCGGAGTTCACAGCCGAGTTCTCCGCCGCGCGCTTCCTTGCGCCGCTGCCCGAGGAGCTTGCCCCGGCCTTCGGCAAGGACATCGCCCCGGCTGCGCTGGCCGCGGCAACCTACGACGATCAGCTGGTTGCGGTGCCTTGGTGGTTCGACCCTCAGCTGCTGTGGTTTCGAGGCAACGTCGCTGAGCGGGCGGGCCTCAACACCAAAGAGCCGATCAGCTGGGACGAGCTCGTCTCCGGAGCCGAACGTCTCGGCGTGACGATCCAGATCGACGACCCGGACGGCAACGGCCTGACCCAGTGGATCAACGCGCTGGTCGTCGGGGCGGGCGGCGACCTGGTGGACGGCACCGGGCGCGAGGCGAAGGTCGGCCTCGACTCCGAATCCGGCCGCACGGCCGCATCGATCGTGGAGCTGTATCTCGACGCGAAGGTCGGACCGGGCCCGTCGAGCGATGCGCTCAAGGCGTTCTCCGCGCCAGAGGGCGGGTTCCTGCTCGCAGCGAGCTCGGTCATCTCCGACCCAGCGGTCGCCGCGGTGGCCGCGGACATGGGCTGGACGGCATACCCGGTGGTCGGCATCACCAAGGTCGCGCCGCTGTCGGGTGTGGGGCTCGCGGTGCCGCTGTATGCGCCGCGGTCCGACCTGTCATTCGCGGCGATCAGCTGCCTGACGTCCGCCGGCAACCTCAGCTCGATCATGGTCGGCGCCGGTCACAGTGCGAGTCGACTCACGACCTACGACGACCCGGGGGTCAAGGGGGCCTATCCGATGGCCGCGGTCACGAAGCCGGCGGTGATGACGGGGGCGGCTCTGCCCGCGACGCCCTACTGGCACGTGGCCCAGGCGGCGATATCCGACACCTGGCTACCGCTGGATGACTTCGCGCCCGACCGGGCGATCACGCAGTCCCAGAAGGCCGTACGCGCAGCGATCTCCGGGAAGCTCCCGTGAGGGGCTGGCGCTGGCTCGCGCCGGCCGTGGTGGTCCTGCTGGTCGTGACCGGCTGGCCCATCGGACGGGGCGTCTGGAACTCTCTGCACTCCTACTCGCTGACCAGCCCTGACGACCGTACGTTCGTGGGCCTCGACAACTACGTCGACGTGCTGACCAACCGGCCGTGGTGGGCCGCGGTGGCCACGACGTTCGCCATCGTGATCGTGGTGGTGCTTCTGCAGCTGCTGATCGGTCTTGCGTTCGCAGCATCCTTGCGCCGGCTGACGGTGCTCTGGCCGGTGACCCGCGTCCTGGTCCTCATTCCCTTCGCGCTTTTGGCTGTTGTGTCGGCGGTCGTGTGGCGCGACGCGGTCACGACCGGGTTCGCTGCCGAGTGGTTCCGGCTCGGTGAGGTCGGCCAGTTCGGATCGCTGGTCGGCGTGACGATCGGCGAGCTGTGGCGCGGCACCGGCATCACGGCCGTGATCCTGCTGGCCGGGCTCCTGCGGGTGCCGAGCTCGTTGGTGGCCGCCGCGGTCGCCGACGGGGCGACGGGATGGCAGCGGTTCCAGCGGGTGGTCCTGCCCGCGATGGGGCCGGCCATCGCCGTCGCGGCGACGTATCGGGCGCTCGACACGTTCCGGATCCTGGAGGGACCATTGCTGGTCGACGAGCCGGGGGCGACGATCCGGACGGCGCCGCTGATGATCTGGGACACCACATTCTCCTCCCTGGAGCTCGGCCTCGGTGCGGCGATGTCGATCGTGCTCCTGCTGATCGTGGGACTGCTCGGCCTGGTCATGGTGCAGCTGTTCCGGGTGAGGAGGCTCGTGTGACACCCTCCTTGCGCTCGCGCCTCTGGGCCTCCGGCTTCGCCTTCGTCCTCGGGTTCGCGGTGGCCAACTACGGCATCATCCGGATCTCGAGACCCGATCTGTGGATCTGGGTCGCCGTCGCGATCGCCCTCATCCTGACCAGTGCCGCGGGCATCTTGTTCGCCGACACCCGGCGCGCGCTGTCAATCTGGTCGATCATCGGCATCGAGCTGTTCGCCGTCTTCACGCTGGTGCCCCTGCTCTGGACATTCTCCGTCGCCACAGCACCTGTCGGCGAGACCTCACGCACGGTGCTGCCCCAGAGCATCTCGTGGAGCGCCTTCGATGGTGCGCTGCACTCCGACATACTCCAGCGAGCAGCCGTGACCTCGGTGCTGGTGGCGGGCATCGCCACGCTGGTGGCGATGCCGCTGGCGATCGGTGCTGCCTACGCGTTGGTGCGCCAGCCCGTTCGCGGTCGCCGCCTTGCGTACGGCTTGGTGCTGGCGGCTCTGCTGGTGCCTCTTGTCGCGCTGGCCGGGCCGTTCGCCGACCAGATCATCGCCTTCGATCGTTTCGGCTCGCGGCTCGCGCTCGTGCCGCCCGCGCTGACGGTGACATTGCCGCTCGCGATCTGGCTGTGCGTCACGATCTTCCGCGACGTCCCGTGGTCGCTGCGCGAAGCTGTGCGTGCGGATGGGGCAACGTGGGTGCAGGCGCTGCGCCGCTTCGGGGTGCCCCACATCGCGCCCGGCGTCCTCGTGGCGACACTTCTGGTGTTCCTGGCCGGCTGCAACGACTTCGTGCTGGGTGCCGCGCTGTCATCCGACGACGCCTCCCGGCCGCTCCCGGCGACGCTGTTGCTGGCGACCGGTCAGCTTGAGGGATCGAGCTCGGCGGTCGCAGCTGCGGGGCTCCTGTGGATCCTGCCCGCGCTCCTCCTGCTCCTGGTGTTCCCCCGACGGATCAACCAACTCCTGGGAAGGTCCTACCGATGACCTCGATCGAAGTCCGCAACCTCACGATGAAGGGCACGGGCGACCGTCCGTTGCTCGACGACATCAACCTCACCGTGCCGGCGGGGGAGACCCTGGCCATCACGGGTCCATCTGGTGCGGGCAAGAGCTTGCTGCTGCGCACCCTGGCGGGGTTGCAGGAGCAGACCTCCGGGGATGTGCTGATCGATGACGCCGTCGTCAACGGGGTGGGCCCGCGGGGGCGCGACCTCGCGATGGTGTTTCAGGACTTCGCACTGCATCCACACCTCGATGTGTTCGACAATCTCGCATTTGCCGCGACCCTCCGCCGCGGCTACGACCGCGCCGAGCTGTCCGAGCGCATCCACGAGGTCGCCGACTTCCTGGCCCTCAGCGAGCTGCTCGAGCTCAAGCCGAACGATCTCGACGATGCCCAGCGCCAGCGGGTCGCGCTGGGACGCTCGCTGGTGCGCGACGCCAAGGCATACCTGCTCGATACCCCCTTCTCCCAGCAGTCGGAGCGGGTCCGTACGAATGTGCGCTCGGTCACGACTCAGTGGCAGAACGACTCTGAACGCACGTCGATCTTCACCACCAGCGACGTCGAGGAGGCGCTGAGCATCGCCGACCGGGTGGCAGTCATGCACCAGGGCTTCATTCACCAGGTCGGCACGCCGCGCGATCTCTACGAGCGGCCGGCCGACATGTTCGTTGCCGGCTATCTCGGATCGCCGCCCATGAACCTCGTCCCGGCGTTCCCGATGGGTCGTCAGCTCGTCACGCCGCTGGCCACGATGCTGCTCGACGACAACCTGCTCGAGCGCATCGGCGGGCGAGGTGTCGTGGTGGCCGGCATCCGCCCCGAGCACTGCTACGACGCGACGGGCCAGGGCGGCCAGGCCGTGACCGACCGGGTGGAGTTCACGACGCGCATCGACGACGTCGAGTGGCGCGGCAGCAGCCAGTTCGCCTACCTCGGCTATGAGATCGCGCCCGAGGTCGAGGAGCTGCTCAGCGAGGTGGAGGATCTGCTCGAGTTCGACCTGTTTCAGAACTTCCTGGTCGCCGAGCTCGCCGCCGATAGTCCCCTGCGGCCCGGCATGTCGATCCGCGTCGTCATCCCGAGGCTCAAGGTTCACGTCTTCGACCCCGAGACCGGTGAGAACCTCACGCTCGGCCCATGAGCCCGTTGACCCGCGGCCAGCGACTCGTCGCCGCGCTGATCGCCCTGTCGGTCGGCGCGGCGTATGCCGTGTTGGCGCTGGTCCGCTATCGCCGCTTCACGATCTCGTCGTGGGACCACGCGATCTTCGAGCAGGCGGTCAAGGGCTATGCGCGCTCGGGCGCGCCGATCGTCGACGTCAAGGGTCCGGGCTTCAACATCCTCGGCGACCACTTCTCGCCGGTCAACGTGCTCATCGCTCCGGTCTATCGCCTGATCCCGTCGGCGCAGACGATTGCCCTGGCCCAGGTCGTGCTGATCGCGGTCTCGGTCGCGGTCATCGCGGCGCTGGCGATGAGGCACCTCGGCACGTTGACGGGGGCGGTGATCGCAGTGGCGTACGGGGTGTCGTTCGGACTCCAGTCCGCCGTCGAGGCAGAGTTCCACGAGGTGGCCTTCGCTGCGCCGCTGCTGGCGCTTGCTGGCGCGGCATACGTGGAGCGGCGCTTCGGCGCTGTCGTGTTGTGGTCCCTGCCGCTGCTGCTGGTCAAGGAGGATCTCGGGCTGACAGTCGCGGTGATCGGCGGGTTGCTGTGGTGGGCAGGGGAGCGGCGCCGCGGCGTCGTGCTTGCGGGGGTCGGCCTGGCCGCGATGGCAGTGATCCTGCTGGTCATCGTGCCGGCATTCAACCCCGGTGATGCGTACGCCTATACGTCGTCGCTGGGCGGCGATCGCGGGATCGTCGCGACCCTGTTCGACGAGCCGGGGCGCAAGCTCGCGACCGTCGCCCTGACGGTGGGAGTCACCGGGCTGGCTGCGCTGGCGTCGCCGTGGGTCCTGCTGGTGCTGCCGACGTTCGCGTGGCGATTTGCCGGCGACAACGCCTACTACTGGGGCACGGAGTGGCACTACTCGCTCCTGTTGATGCCGATCGTGTTCGTCGCGATGATCGATACGATGCGGCGGTGGCCACGGTTGAGGTGGGCGACGGCGGTCGCGGTGGTCGTCACCGGGTTCACGCTGGTCAACTCGCCGCTGGCGACCTTGCTCGACTCCGAGACATACCGTGATGCGCCGCGGGCCGGTGCCGCTCGCGAGGTCATCGCGAAGGTGCCCGCGGGCGCGAGCGTCGAGACCGATATCGCGATGATGAGTCATCTGGTCACCGATCACACGGTCTACTGGTGGGGCTCGATCGGCGATGGCGTCACACCGACATATGTCCTGTTCGATGCTGCGGGCGGAATCGGTTCACCGGTCGACGTCGTTGCCTACGCCGAGGAGGCGCATGGGGGGACATACGAGCTGATCCACGACGCCGACGGCTACCTCCTGGCCCACCGCCGCTGACGGGTCACTTATTGCCCGCTGACGGGTCACTTATTGCCCGCTGACGGGTCACTTTCTGCCTGCTGACGGGTCAGATGTGGTTGCGACTGCTGCTCTACGGCGGACAACTACTGACCCGTCAGGGAACGAAAGGTGACCCGTCAGCGGACGAAAAGTGACCCGTCAGCGTGGGGGTGGGGGGTGGGGTTAGGGGTGGGTCATGGACATGACGTCGAGCGCCTTGTCCAGGTCTTCCTCGCTGATCTCACCGCGTTCGACGAAGCCGAGCTCGATGACGACCTGCCGAATGGTCTTCTTCTCCTTGACCGACTGCTTGGCGATCTTCGCGGCGTTCTCGTAGCCGATGAACCGGTTGAGGGGTGTGACAACCGATGGCGACGACTCGGCAAGCTCGAGGCATCGCTCCTCGTTGGCGGTGATCCCGTCGATGCACCGGTCCGCCAGCACGCGCGAGGAGTTGCCCAGCAGACGCATCGACTCAAGGATGTTGCGGCCGATGACCGGCAGCATGACGTTGAGCTCGAACGATCCGGAAGCACCCGCCGTGGCGATCGTGGCGTCGTTGCCGATGACCTGGGCAGCGACCATCAGCGTGGCCTCGGGAAGCACGGGGTTGACCTTGCCGGGCATGATGCTCGAGCCGGGCTGCAGGTCGGGCAGGGCGATCTCGCCGAGGCCCGTACGCGGACCCGATCCCATCCAGCGCAGGTCATTGCAGATCTTGGTGAGACTGACCGCGATCGTGCGAAGCTGACCCGACATCTCGACCAGGCCGTCGCGCGCGCTCTGCGCCTCGAAGTGGTCCGTGGCCTCGGTGATCGGCAGGCCGGTGTTGTCGGCGAGAATCTCGATGACGCGCTGCGGGAAGCCGATCGGCGTGTTGATCCCGGTGCCGACCGCGGTGCCGCCGAGCGGGACCTCAGCCGTACGCGGGAGCGACGCCTCGACGCGCGCGATGCCGCGACGGATCTGGTGTGCGTAGCCGCCGAACTCCTGGCCCAGCGTGACCGGTGTTGCGTCCATGAGGTGCGTACGCCCGGACTTGACGACGCTCGCGAACTCCTTGGACTTGGCCTCCAGCGACGTCGCGAGGTGATCGAGCGAAGGGATCAGCTCGTTGATTGCCGAGGCCGTGGCTGCGACGTGGATCGAGGTCGGGAAGACGTCGTTGGAGGACTGGCTGGCGTTGACATGGTCGTTGGGATGCACGTCCTTGCCGAGGGAGGCGGTCGCGATGGTCGCGAGCACTTCGTTGGTGTTCATGTTGCTCGACGTGCCGGATCCGGTCTGGAACACGTCGATCGGGAAATGCGCATCATGCGCTCCCGAGGCGACCTCTTCGGCAGCGGCGACGATCGAGTCGGCGATGTCTTGGTCGAGGATGCCCAGCTCGGCATTGGCCTGGGCGCAGGCCGCCTTGATCTGGGCGAGGGCGCGGATCTGCGCGGACTCGATCGGCGTGCCGGAGATCGGGAAGTTCTCGACGGCTCGCTGGGTCTGGGCTCGCCAGAGGGCGTCGGCGGGGACGCGGACCTCGCCCATGGTGTCGTGCTCGATGCGGTATTCGGTCATGCTTGGCACGATATCGCTGCGGTCGGGACCTCGCGGCGGCAGGACGGCGCAGGCCTGGGTCAGAAGGCCGAGATCGAGGCCGGAGCGCGTTGGGGACGGCTCAGCGCGCGAACCACGGCAACCTGACCGTGGCGCCGCATGGCGACGCCGGCAAGCAGGTCCACGACATGTGCGACAAGTCCGTCGGGGAACTGTGGCGTCGGCAGACCCACGCTGGCTGCGAGGTCGTCGGAATGCACGACCAGCTCCATCGCACGGGTCACGAGGAAGTCGTCGGTGGCCAGCGACCAGCCCTGCCATGGGATGTGTGCGGTGTCCGGGTCGCGAGGCGCGCCCAGCACATCAGGCAGGCGGGGCAGCAGCGGCTCGGCGTTGGACAGCACGGCCTGCGGCCCGATGGCGGCGGCCACGTCTGCTTCGTCGCGGATCGAGGTGTTGGCCTCGTCCTCGGGTGCTGCCTCCACCCACGCGGCTTGCGCGTAGTGCTCCAGCAGTGGGATGGGCGCCTCAGCCGCGGGGGGCTCAGACAGGAAGCCGACGGCGTGTCTGACCTGGGCGAGGACGTGGTGGGTCAGGCCGCCCACGGTCATACCGGCGCAGGCGCTCTCGAGAGCCCAGGCCTCGGCGACCTCCGGGGAGCTCGCCAGCGTGAAGGTCGTGTGGCAGGCGGTGATGAACTCTGTGCGATCGATGGGCGTCATATCCCGTACGTTAGCCCGATCCGCTTCATCGCTCCGGCGTGAGATATCTCCGCCGACCAGTGACGATCCCGGCGGCCAGCGCGATGCACAGCGGCGAGTAGAGGCGAACATCCGAGCGGCGGAAGAGCTCGGTGGTGTTGCCGACCGCGAGGCCGGACATCACCAGGCCGCCTGCGCCGCGAGCTGTCAGCACTACGGCGACGGTTCTGGCCCCCCTGCGGACCTGTCGCGGAAAGCGCCGGGCAAGCGGTGGGATGAGCCCGGCGTCTGCCGCCACGACGGCCGCAGCGCCGGCAATGAGACCGGTGACCGCCCAGATCAGCGATTGGCCGGGCATGGGACGCGTCCCCACGACGAGATCGGCGAGCTCGTCGCGGTCGCTCGCGGGCCACGACGACCCGCTCGCCCAGACGGCATGGATCGCTGCCGCAGCAGCGAGGCCAGCGGCGGAAGCGATGCCATCTGGGCGCAGTCCGGCAGCTCGGTTGGCGTGACTCATGCCGCCGCTCCGAAGCCGCTGAGGACGGCGATGGGGAGCAACAGCAGCCACTGCGGCAGGGCGACTGCGCGTTGTGGGCGGTCGAGGCGGAGTGTGAGCAGGAGGAAGACTGCTGCGTATGCACCGAAGTGGGCCGCCAGGGCAGTGGCGAGGAGCCCGCTGCCGGCTGGCTGGGAGATGCCCAGATAGATCAGCGCTGCCGAGCCGAGGACCAGATCGACGCTGACCAGGTGCCAGACCGCGTGCAGAGTCCGCTTCGGGATCTCGGCGATGGCCGAGCCCAGGAGCGGTCGAACGGGATCGACGTGACCGAGGATGACGTGGATTGCGGCCACGGCCGCTGTCAGGACACCCGCGCTGAGCAACCAGAGGTTCATCGGGTCTGGATCCCGAGCACGATCATCTCGGCGAGCCGGTCGGCGAGCCCGGGAGGCACAGGCGCGCCGACCAACCCCACGTGGAAGAGCACGGTGCCCGCGAGGCTGTCGAGGATGAGATCGACGGGTATGTCCGTGGAGAGCTCACCGCGCGCGGCTGCGCGGTCGAACAGCTCGATCAATCGCGACTTGGCCGGGGCGAGGAAGTCCTCCCTGATGCGCGCCCGCAAGGCGGGCTGGGCGGCGAAGTCGGCCAGCAGGCCGGGCAGAGCGGCGGCCGCCGCCGGCGCAGCGAACTCATCCAGCAGGCCGGCCACGAGAACCGTGACGTCGCCGATCAACGTGCCGGTGTCCGGAATGGGACTCGCGTCGACCGAGGTGAAGACCGCCTCGTAGACGAGCTCGGGCTTGCCCGGCCACCTCCGATAGATTGCGTCCTTGCCCACTCCCGCCCGGGTGGCGATGTTGCCGATCGCGAGCGAGCCGTAGCCGGTTTCGACGACGAGCTCGACGGTGGCCGCAAGGATGGCGGTATGCGTGCGGGCGTCCCGTGGGCGGCCGAGGGCGCTGGTCATGACAGTTACCTTACACACCGTCCCGTTTTGTTTTAGGTTTCCCCCCTTCATACGGGATAGATCGCGACTTCGCTCGCCTTCACAACGAGGAAGACCTGCGTGCCCGGCGCGAGGTCGAGCTCGGCGACGGCAGGAAGCGTGACGTCGGCGCTCAGCTCGTCGGTGCGCACCCGGACCTGGGCGCCGCGCGGCTCGAGCTCGCGGACCGTCGCGGCGAATGCATTTCGAGGGCTGCCGGCCGGCGCAGCGACATAGACGCCGACGGCGCTGGGGCTGAAGACCGCGACTGCCGCGCTGCCGTCGGGCACCGGCTCCTCGGTCATGCCGGCGACCACGGAACCGTCGGCCGTACGCACAGACCCGCCGACAGCACTACCTCGCATCAGGTTGAGCCCGGCGATGCCTGCCCCGAACGTGCTC
This sequence comes from Aeromicrobium sp., assembly GCF_037719875.1. Classification (GTDB taxonomy): domain Bacteria; phylum Actinomycetota; class Actinomycetes; order Propionibacteriales; family Nocardioidaceae; genus Aeromicrobium. The sequence goes on from NZ_JBBJMJ010000002.1 coordinate 215,715, forward strand.
CGCGGACGGGTCAGCACCTCGCGGGTCGGACCTTCCTCGACGATGCGGCCGCCCTCCATCACGATCACGCGGTCGGCGAGCAGCAGCGCGTCCAGCACCTCGTGGGTGACGATGACCGCAGTGCGGTCGGTGAGGACGCGTTTGAGCATGTTTCGCATCGCGGGGACCACCGTGATGTCGAGCGCCGCCATCGGCTCGTCGAGCAGTAGCACCCGGGGGTCGGCGGCCAGCGCGCGGGCGACCGCGATGCGCTGGGCCTGGCCCCCCGAGAGCGCGGCCGGCCGACGGTCGGCGAGCTCATTCGCGTCGACCTCCGCGAGCCAGCTCGAGGCAGTGGCGCGCGCATCCGATCGCGTATGCCCGGCGCTACGCGGTCCGAACGCCACGTTGTCGACCACGCTGAGGTGAGGGAACAGCAGCGGGTCCTGCGCCAACAGCGCGGTGCCGCGTGCGTGGGCTGGCCGCCAGATGTCGAGGTCGAGGTCGAACAGCACATCGTCGTCGAGGGTCGCCCGCCCGGAGTCCGGCCGCAGGATCCCGGCGATGACCTCAAGCACAGACGACTTGCCGGCACCGTTGGGCCCGAGGATCGCAACGATCTCACCCGTGGCGATCTGCAGCGAGACGTCCAGGTCGCGGTCGGCCATCACCGCATCGAGGTGGAGCGTCACAGCGCACTGCTCCGCGAACCGCGTACGAGCCCAATGACCAGAACCGCGATGACCACGAGGACCAACGACAGAGCCACGGCGGCGTCGGGGTCACTCTCGCGCTGCAGATAGATCTCGAGCGGGAGCGTGCGGGTCACACCTTCGAGGCTCCCGGCAAAGGTGATGGTGGCACCGAACTCACCCAGCGCTCGCGCAAATGAGAGCACAGCGCCGGCCGCCAACCCGGGCAGCACGAGGGGCAGCGTCACCCGTCTCAGGACCGTCGTGGGCCGGGCGCCGAGCGTCGCCGCGACTGTCTCGTAGCGGTGGCCGGCCGTGCGCAACGCACCCTCCAGGCTCACGACCATGAACGGCAGCGCGACAAAGGTCTGCGCGATGATCACCGCCGTCGTGGAGAACGCGATCTGCAGGCCGAGCACCTCGATCGTCTCGCCGAGCAGGCCTCTGCGCCCGAACGTGTAGAGCAGCGCGATGCCGCCGACGACCGGCGGCAAGACCAACGGCAGCAGCACCAGCGACCTGAGCAGGGTCTGCCCGCGGAAGGACGTACGCGCCAGGACCAGCGCCATGGGTATGCCCAGGACGACACACAGCAGTGTGCTCACGGCGGACGTACGCAGGCTCAGCCACAGCGCAGCACGGGAGGAGTCCGAACTGATCAGCGAGAAGAACTCGCCCCACTCGACCCGTGACGCCATCGCCGCGAGCGGGAGGACAATCAGCAATGCCCCGAGTGCCGCGGGGATGAACACCCAGCGCGGTACGCCGGAGGGTTGCTGCCTGGTCGTCACGCTACGGCTTGGCAAATCCTGCCGTGGCAAGCACGGCCTGGCCCTTGGCGCCCACGACATGGTCGGCGAACGCCTGGGCGACGCCGGCGTTCTTGCTGCCCGACAGCGCCGCAATGGGATAGGTGTTGATGACCTCGGCCGACTCTGGGAACGTCACGCCCTTGACCGTGTCACCGGCTGCCTTGACGTCCGTGACGTAGACCAGGCCCGCATCGGCCTCACCCGAGACGACCTTGCCCAGCACATCGGTCACCGATTGCTCCTCACTGACCGGCTTGATGTCGACGCCGGCGGCCTTCTCGACGCCGGCCGCGGCCGCTCCACACGGCACCTCGGCGGCGCACAGCACGACCTTGACGCCGGAGTCGGCGAGGTCGTCGATCGAGGCGATCCTGGCCGGGTTGTCCGGAGGCGTGGCGATCTGCAGCGTGTTCTTGGCGAAATCGCGCGGAGTGCCCTCGACGAGATCGTCGCCGGTTGCCTTGTCCATGTTCTTGGTGTCCGCGGAGGCGAACACGTCTGCTGGTGCGCCCTGCTGGATCTGGGCCACCAGATCGGAGGATCCGGCGAAGTTGAACGTCACCGTCACCCCGTCGTTGGCTGCCTCGAACTGCTTGCCGATCTCGGTGAAGGTGTCCTTGAGCGACGCGGCAGCGAAGACCGTGATGGTCGTCGTCTCGGGTGCCTTCGTCGCGTCGCCCGAGGCGCTGTCGGAGTCCGACGAGCCGCATGCGGCGACGGTGGTGAGCACTAATCCAGCTGCGAGGGTGGCGAGCGTGCGGTTCATGGTTTGCCTTCCAGGGCCTCGATGATGACGGTCGTGGACTTGATGACCGCCACGGCGACCGAGCCGGGTTCAAGACCCAGCTCCTGGACCGCCTCGCTGCTCATCAGCGAGACGATGCGGAACGGTCCGCACTGCAGGTCGACCTGCGCCATGACGTGGTCGGCCTTGACGCCGGTGACCAGCCCGACGAGTCGGTTGCGGGCCGAGGTCGGCGAACCCGACTCCAGCGGCGTGCCGGCCTGCGCCTTGGCGAACTCGGCGAGCTCCCGTCCGTCGATCGCCATCCGGCCCGAGGCGTCATTGGCCGACGCCAGTGCGCCGCTGCTGACCCATCGACGGACGGTGTCGTCGCTGACCCCGAGGAAGCGGGCCGCATCAGAGATCCGTATGTGCGACATACGCAGCACTCTAGATCATCATCTGCGGAGCCTGGCTCCTTGGTCGCGCCGCAGATACGGATCAGTCAGCGGAGACGGATCTCTCGGCCGTTCGCACGATCGCGTCGACGTAGGTGTCATAGAGCTGCACCGGCAGGTCGTGGGCCATGCCGGCGATCTCGATGTGCTCGGCGCCGGGCACAGCATTGGCCACGGCCTTGCCGCCGGATCGGTGCACGAGCGGATCGCTGAGGCCGTGGATCACGGTGACCGGGAGGTCGAGGTCGGCCAGCTCCTTGGTGCGGTCGGTCTGGGTCAGGACTGCCAGCATGTGTCTGGCGACGCCGCTGGCGATCCAGCCACGGTCATACGTCTCATAGGCGCGGGCCCGTGAAGTCTCCTCGTCACTGGGGAACGCCGGTGAGCCGATGATCGTCGAGGTTCGGACCGAGCGGGCGACATAGGAGTCACGGGTCCGGCCGGCCGACGCGAGCATCGCGGGGATGACCCTCGGGTGCTGCCAGCCGACCTTGCGGCTGCCGGTCGTCGACATGATCGAGGTCATCGACAGCGCGCGATGCGGGTCAGAGATGGCCATGGTCTGGGCGATCATGCCGCCCATCGAGACCCCGACCAGGTGGACGCGGTCGATGTCCAGGTGGTCCAGCAGGCCGAAGGCATCCTCGGCCATCTCGCCGATGCCGTACGGCGCCTTGGCGAGGCCGGCAAAGGCGCGGATGACGTCGACCTTGCTGACTTTGTGCTGACGCAGCTTGGTCGAGCGACCGGTGTCGCGGTTGTCATAGCGGATGACGAGATAGCCGCGCGCGGCAAGACGCTCGCAGAAGTCCGTCGACCACCAGCCCATCGGCCCACCGAGTCCCATGACCAGCAGGATCGCCGGATCGTCGTCATCGCCGAAGGTCTCGAAACAGATGTCGATGCCAGAGGGCAGCGACGCGAACTCTTCCCCGGAGCCAGTCATGACCGCGTCAGTGCTCGTAGTCGATCGAGGAGTATGCCTTGAGCTTGCCGAGCTGGTGCTCGCTGGTGATCTTGCGGATCGTGCCGCTGCGCGAGCGCATCACGATCGACTCGGTGTATGCCTTGCCGGCGCCGTAGCGCACGCCGGCCATCAGCTCGCCGTCGGTGATGCCGGTCGCGACGAAGAAGCAGTCGTCGGCGCGGACCAGGTCGTCGGTGTAGAGCACCCGGTCGAGGTCATGTCCGGCATCGATCGCGCGCTGACGCTCGTCGTCGTCACTCGGCCAGAGCCTGCCCTGGATCGTGCCACCGATCGCCTTGATGGCGCATGCGGTGATGATGCCTTCAGGCGTGCCGCCGATGCCGACGAGCAGGTCGACGCCGGTGTCGGGTCGCGCCGCCGTGATGCCACCGGCGACGTCGCCGTCGATGATGAACTTGATGCGGGCCCCGGCCGCCCGGATCTCGTCGACCAGGTTCTGGTGACGCTCCCGGTCGAGCACGCAGACCGTCACGTCACTGTTGGAGATGCCCTTGGCCTTGGCGACCAGCGCGATGTTCTCGGCGACCGACAGGCGGATGTCGACGACATCGGCCGCCTCGGGTCCGGCGATCAGTTTTTCCATGTAGAACACCGCCGACGGGTCATACATCGAGCCTCGCGGAGCGACGGCCATGACCGACACGGCATTGGGCAGGCTCTTGGCGGTCAGCGTCGTGCCGTCGATCGGGTCGACTGCGACATCGCATTCCGGGCCGGTCCCGTCGCCGACCTTCTCGCCGTTGAACAGCATGGGCGCTTCGTCCTTCTCGCCCTCACCGATCACGACGACACCATTCATCTGCACGGTGTTGATCAGGGTGCGCATCGCGTTGACCGCGACACCGTCGGCACCGTTCTTGTCGCCGCGGCCCACCCATCGTCCGGCGGCCATGGCTCCTGCCTCGGTCACGCGGACCAGGTCGAGGGCGAGGTTGCGGTCGGGGGCCTGTGCGGCGGGCTGGAGGCTGTCCACGCGGTCATCCTAGCGGGCGGCCTGTGCCGCGACCGGCCGCGTTCGTACGCATCCGCGCCACGTAAAGTGACCAACCATGAGCACCCCCCGTTCGAGCCGTGGCAATCCGGCCATGGGCGACATCGTGCGGTCGGTGGTCGTGATCGCGGCGATAGTCCTCGCGGTGTGGGGTTTCGGCAAATTCTTCACGACGACGCCAGATGACCCGGTCGAGGCGATCGACTACGCCACGATCGTCGGACAGGCTCGCCCGGCCGCCGATTTCGAGCTGCTCGCCCCTGCGACCCTGCCGCCGGGCTGGAAGGCGACCTCCGCACGCCTCGAGCCCAACTCGTGGCATCTCGGCGTGCTGACCGACGACCAGGACTACGTCGGGCTCGAACAGGTCAAGGTCGGTGTCGAACGGGCGGTCGACCGATTCGCCGACGACAGCAAGGCCGGCGGCACCGCGGACATAGCGGGCGAGACCTGGACCGTCCGCAAGGGGCCGAACAACCGGCTCACCTTGGTCCGGCGGGAGGATGGGCTCACGACGCTGGTCAACGGCACCGCGCCGCGTGCCGTGATCGAGGACTACGTGTCGTCGCTCTCCGCGTCCTGACCGGCCGCGGCTGCCAGCCGGCTGCGGGCCCCGTCCAGCCACTGCTGGCAGATGCCGGCGAGCACCTCGCCGCGCTCCCACAGCGCGAGTGACTCCTCAAGGGTCGTGCCTCCGACCTCGAGCCGCTGCACGACGGAGATAAGCTCGTCGCGGGCCTGCTCGTAGGGGAGGTCGGGAGTCTGCGCCGCCTGGTCGGTGGGTGCCTCAGCCATGGTCGCCTTCTTTGCTTGCGGATCGGATGGTCTCGGTGGTCAGGGTGCGTACGCCGATGAGGCCGTCGGACACCCGGACCGTGAACTCGGCCTCGGCATCGACCTGGCCGACCGAGGTGATGACGGTGCCGTCGGGCAGCTGCGCCACGCCATAACCGCGCTCGAGCGTCGCGAGCGGCGACAGGGCGCGTATGCGTGCCAGGTGGTGCCCGACCTCGTCGCCGGCGCGGTCCAACCGGTGGCCCAGCGAGCGCCGAGCCCGGTCGCGCGCCTCGTGTATCAGGCCTTGCTGGACGTCGACGAGGGTCGTGGGGGTGGCCAGGACGGGGCGCGACCGGAGGGCGGACAATCCTTGGATCTCCCGGCCCAGCAGCGCACGGATCGCGAGAGAGGAGCGCTCGCGCATCGAGGCCAGCCCGGCCAGCTCTTCGCGGACATCGGGCACGATCCGCTTGGCGGCGTCGGTCGGTGTCGAGGCACGCAGGTCGGCCACCAGGTCGAGGATCGGGGTGTCCGGCTCGTGGCCGATCGCGCTGACCACGGGAGTCGAGCATGCGTGCACCGCCCGGATCAGCGCCTCGTCGGAGAATGGCAAGAGGTCCTCGACCGAACCCCCGCCGCGCGCGATCACGATCACGTCGATCGCGTCGGCGGCGGACAGCTCGCTGAGGCCGCGCATGACGTCGAGCGCCGAGCCGTTGCCCTGCATCAACGCGTGGCGCACCACGAAACGTACGTCCGGCCAGCGCAACCGGGCGTTCTGGAGGACATCGCGCTCGGCTGCCGAGTTCTTGCCGGTGATCAGGCCGATGCCGCGGGGGAGGACCGGCAGCCGCCTCTTGAGACGGGGATCGAACAACCCCTCCGCCGCGAGGAACTGCTTGCGGCGCTCAAGCTGGGCCAGCAGCGCGCCCTCGCCCTGCGGGCGGATCTCCCGAAGGTCGAGCGCGAGGGTGCCGCGCGGTGCATAGAACGAGGGCTTGGCGTTGACGATGACGCGCGACCCCTCGGTGATGGGTGCAGGAGACCCGTCGAGCACGCTGACGTGGCACTTGGCATCGATCGAGATCTTGGCCTCGAGGTCTCGCAGCGTGAGGAAGCAGACGCCCTGGCGGCGGGTCAGCTGGGCGATCTCGGCCTCGACCCACACCGTGCCGAGCCGGCCGATGTATCCGTCGAGCAGCTGGGAGATCTGCCGCAGCGGTGCCGGCTTGTCCGCTGTCGTCTCCAAGGCCATACGCACACCCTAGGGTCTCCCCACGACACCGTTAGACTCGTCCACATGGCTTCCACGATCGAGCTCGGCATGCCCCCCGTCGGCGGCAGCGTGCTGCTCGCCGACCCGCGCGGATACTGCGCCGGTGTCGATCGCGCCGTCATCACGGTGGAGAAGGCGCTGGACCTCTACGGGGCCCCGGTCTACGTACGCAAGCAGATCGTGCACAACAAGCATGTCGTCAACAACCTGTCCGAGCGAGGCGCGATCTTCGTCGAAGAGCTCGACGAGGTGCCCGAGGGGGCGACCGTCGTGTTCTCCGCCCACGGGGTCTCGCCGATGGTCCACTCCGAGGCCGCCGATCGCAGCCTCAAGACGATCGACGCGACCTGCCCGCTCGTGACGAAGGTCCACCACGAGGCCAGACGCTTCGCGAGCGAGGGCTATCGGATCCTGCTGATCGGGCACGAAGGACACGAGGAGGTCGAGGGCACCGCCGGCGAGGCGCCCGACCACATCACCCTCGTGCAGACTCCCGACGATGTCGACGCCCTCGAGTTCCCCGAGGGCACGCGACTGTCGTGGCTCTCCCAGACGACCCTCAGCGTCGACGAGACCATGGAGACGGTGCGGCGGCTGCGTGAGAAGTTCCCGCAGCTGGAGGATCCGCCGAGTGACGACATCTGCTATGCCACCCAGAATCGCCAGGTCGCGGTCAAGGAGATCGCCAAGAACGCCGATCTGGTGATCGTCGTCGGCTCGGCCAACTCCTCCAACTCCGTACGCCTCGTGGAGGTTGCGCTCGAGGCCGGCGCCAAGGCGTCCTATCGCATCGATGACATCTCCGAGATCGACGAGGCCTGGCTCGACGGCGTCGAGCACGTCGGCGTCACCTCTGGCGCTTCGGTGCCGGATGATCTCGTGCAGGAAGTGCTGGGCTATCTCAGCGAGCACGGCCACCCCGATGCCGACGCCGTGCGCACCGCCGACGAGAGCCTGATCTTTGCCCTCCCGCCGGAGCTGCGCCGCGACATGAAAGCAGCGGGCATCCCCTATAAGTGACCCGCTCAGCGGTTGGGCCGCACCACCAGTGCGGACCCGCCGCCTCGCCGCTTCGGCTCCGCCACGGCGATGAGCTGGCCCCGCCGCCCGACCTCGATCGTCGCGGCGGCGCCGATCTCGGCGGCCGAGGTGAACTGGTCACCCGACGGCACCAGCTTGTGGCCGAACGGAGCCAGCAGATCCTGATAGGCGCTGATGAACTCGGGCTCGGCCGGTGTCGTGACTGCGTTGCGTTGTGAGGCCCGCGGCGCTGCGACGGCTTCGGGCAGCGTCATGCCGAGGTCGACCCGGTTGAGCAGGATCTGCAACACGGTCGTGATGATCGTGGCGCCACCGGGCGACCCGAGGACATACCTGACCCTGCCCTTGTCGAGCACGATCGTCGGCGACATCGAGGACCTGGGGCGCTTGCCCGGCGCGATGCGGTTGGGGTCCTGGGGGTCGTAGACGGCGGTGAAGTCGGTCAGCTCATTGTTGAGCAGGAAGCCGCGCCCCGGCACGGTCATGGCCGAGCCGCCGGTCTGCTCGATCGTGAGGGTGTATGCCGCCGCGTTGCCCCAGCGGTCGACGACCGAGAGGTGAGTCGTCGAGACGTTCTCGGTGTCCGCCTTCTCGGTGTGCTTGGTGGTTGCGCAGCGCGAGCCGGCGAGCGCTCCGGCGGCTACGGGCTTGGGTGCGGCCTGCGCCGGGTCGATCGTGCAGGCCCGCGAGTCGGCGAACTTCTGGCTCAGAAGCGTCTTGGTCGGCACGTCGACATACGCCGGATCGCCGACATAGGCCCCGCGGTCGGCGAATGCGCGGGCCGAGGCCTCGAGATAGAGGTGGAGGCTCCTGGCCAGCTTCGACCCGCTGCCGAGGCGATAGTTCTCCAAGATGTTGAGCGCTTCACCGACGGTCGTGCCACCGGACGACGACGGTGCCATGCCATAGACCGAGAGGCCGCGGTAGGACACCTTGGTCGGGTCCTGATGGCGGACCCGATATGCCGCGAGGTCCCGCGTGCTGAGCGATCCGGGCGGAACCGGCAGGGTCGACGCTGGATCCTTGACCGGGTGCTGCACGACATCGGCGATGTCCTCGGCCAGAGCCCCGCGATAGAACGCGTCGGGGCCTTGCTGGGCGATGCGGCTCAGCGTCGAGGCAAGGTCGGGGTTGCGGAAGCGGGTGCCGATCTGGGGCGCATCACCGTTCGGCAGGAAGAGCCGGGCGGAGTCGGGGAATGCCGCGAAGCGTTTGGCGTTGTCGAGCGTCTGGTTGCGGAACGTGGCGTCGACGACGAAACCCTCGCGCGCCAGCTCGACCGATGGCTCGATCGTGCGGGCGAGGGATCTCGTGCCGAACCGCTCGAGCGCGGACTGCCAGGTCGCGACCGTGCCGGGCACGCCGACCGCGACACCGGACGAGACGAGCTCGGGGGTGAACTTGTAGGGCTTGCCGGTCGCCGGATCGATGAAGGCATCGCGCGTGATCCCGGCCGGGGCGGTCTCGCGTCCGTCGATCGTGCTGACCTTGTGGCGCTTGGCGTCGTAATAGACGAAGTAACCTCCGCCTCCGATGCCGGCGCTGTAGGGCTCAGAGACACCCAGCGCCGACGCGGTGGCGACGGCCGCATCGGCCGCATTGCCACCCTTGCGGAGCACCTCGAGGCCAATCCGACTGGCGCTGGCGTCGACGGATGACACCGCCCCACCGCTGCCGTACGCCGTGGCTCCCGAGGACGTACCTCCGGATATCGGAGCCTCCGCATTACTCGGCGGGGCCGATGAGACCGCGAGGAGTGCGCCGGACACCAGTGCGGCACTCAGGCCGAAGGCGATGCGGCGCGGTCGGCGGTGTGTTGCGAGCATGAGGCTTCCCCCCGGAAGTCGGTCGTTGCTGATCCTCCACGGTATGCCTCCTGCGGCGAGATCGCGACCGTGGCGGGAGGTGGGGTCCCGACTGCGAGAATGGGTCCGTGGACACCGCCCTGACCCTCGTGACCCTGCTGGCCATCGTCGTCGCGGTCAGCGCCGGTGCCGGCCGGATCGGCATGTCGGCGCCCTTGGTGCTGATCGTCGTCGGGATCGTCGGCTCCTACCTGCCGTTCGTGCCCGACTTCGAGCTGACCCCCGAGCTCGTCCTGGTCGGGCTTTTGCCGCCACTGCTGTATGCCGCGTCGATCCGATCGTCACTGATCGACTTCCGGGCCAACAAGCGGCCCATCCTGTTGCTCAGCATCGGGCTGGTGATCTTCACGACCGTCGGGGTCGGCTTCCTGGTGTCCGTCCTGCTCGACGTGCCGCTCGCGGTCGGCTTCGCGCTCGGAGCCGTCGTCGCTCCTCCCGACGCCGTTGCCGCGACGGCGATCGCCCGACGGGTGGGGCTCCCTCGCCGGGTCGTGACGATCCTTGAGGGCGAGAGCCTGGTCAACGACGCGACCGCGATCGTTATCCTGCGCGCTTCGATCGCGGCGATTGCGGGCACCGTCAGCGTGTGGGAGGTCGGTGGCGGATTCGTGATCTCCGCCGCAGGTGGTCTCCTGGTCGGCGTAGCCGTGGCATACGTCATCGGTCGCATCCGCACGCTCATCCAGGACGACCTCACGGATGTGGCCGTGTCGCTGCTGACCCCGTGGATCGCCTATGTCGGCGCAGAGCAGATCCACCTCCCCGGCATCGACGCGCATCCCTCGGGCGTACTCGCGGTGGTGGTGGCCGGCCTGATCCTCGGCCACAAGTCGCCGGTCATCCAGTCCGCGTCGTCGCGGCTGTTCGAGCGGACCAACTGGAACACCATCTCGTACGTCCTGGAGAACGCGGTCTTCCTGCTGATCGGCCTGCAGATCCGGTCGATCGTCAACGCACTCGACGACAGCGATCTGAGTGCGACCCGTATCGGGGTCTCGTGTGCTGCGGTGCTGGTCGCGGTCATCGCGCTGCGATTCATCTGGGTGTTCCCGGCGACATATCTCCCGCGGCTCATCCCACGTGTCGCCGCGGCCGATCCACGCCCGCCGGTCACCTCGATCTTCATGGTCGCCTGGACCGGCATGCGTGGCGTGCTGACGCTGGCCGCGGTATTCCTGCTGCCCGAAGACACCCCGCAGCGCGAGGTCCTGGTGCTGATGGCGTTCGTGGTGACGGTCGGCACCTTGCTGATCCAGGGGCTGAGCATCCCGTACCTTGTCGGCCGGCTCAAGGTCGACGGACCGGATCAGCACGAGGACCATCTGCAGGAGGCGACGGTCTTCCAGTCCGTGACCGAGGCCGGGATGTCCTACCTCGACGAAGGAGTCGACGGCGACGTCTCCGACCCGGTCGTCCAGCGGCTGCGGCAGCGCGCCACAGATCGTACGAACGCGGTGTGGGAGCGACTCGGGGGCACTGGGACGCCCAGCGCGCAATATTCCCGCATCCGGGCTGCGATGCTCGAGCGGGAGCGGACCGAGCTGTTGCGACTCAGGGACCTCGGCACGATCGACCAGTCGGTGCTGGCGCGGGTCATGAACGCCCTGGATGTGGAGGAGTCGATCCTCGACCGTCTGTATGAGGACGAGACGACCGCCGACCGCGAGACCGATCTGCGCCCGAGCTATGACGCCGAGGGTGCGTGCGAGCACCTCACCGCTGCGTGCTCCGTGCCGCCGCCCCGGACCCCGGCGGGCTGTGAGGAGTGCCTCGCCGAAGGCCTCGACTGGGTCCACCTGCGGCTGTGCATGGAGTGCGGCCACGTCGGGTGCTGCGACTCGTCGGAGGACAAGCACGCCACCGGGCACTTCGAGCAGACCGGGCACCCGGTCATGCGCAGCTTTGAGCCGGGCGAGGCCTGGCGCTGGTGCTTCATCGACCAGGCGAGCGGCTAGGCGAGCCGGCTCATCGGTCGGGATCGGTGAGGATCCGCAGGGCGATGATGCCCAGCGCCAGGCCGTGGCCGATGACCAGGGTCAGGCCATGGTCGATCACGGCGGCGATGAAGCGCGCCACCAGCCCGGCGTCCTTGGCCAGCCCGTCGACCTGGATCGCCGACGAGGCGAACATGCACACCAGCAAGAGGCTGCCGATCAACAGAGCAGGCGGCAGGACGCCGGTGGGGAACAGCGAGCGTACGTCGACGGCCAGCGGCGCGGTCACGGCGATCAGGATGAATCCGAGGGAGAACAACAGACCGAGGCGGCCGTCCATGAGGTCGAGGCCGGTCACCGCCGCCATGGCGACGCAGGCCGCGACGATGGCCTGGCGGGCGCCCAGATCGCGGCGCGCCATGGCTGAGGGTGAGCGGGTAACCGCCTGCGACATGGTCATGACGTTAGTCGATCGACCGGCGCAGAAGCCGTCACTGATCGGGGTGTCGAGGCGTCCATGACCTCAGCATGCGCCGCACCGCAGACAGAATCGGCCGGCTGATAGAACCGTGGAGTGACCGGGACGATCGAAACCTCGCGGCTGACCCTGCGGCCGATGACGGCCGCAGACGCAGACTTCCTGTTCGACCTGTTCGGCCGGCCGGAGGTCGCGAGATGGAGCCGACAGGGCATTCCCATGGTGAATCGGGACGAGGCGGTGGCCCGTATCGCCGGTCAGCCCGAGCGGATCGGTGACCACCCCGCCGCCGGGATCTTCCTCGTCTCGGCGGGGGAAGTGCCGGTCGGCACCGTGGTGCTCGTGCCGATCCCGAGCAGCGCCGGACTCGATCGCGACGACATGGAGATCGGCTGGCACTTCCACCCCGACGTGTGGGGGAGCGGCTATGCGACTGAGGCGGCGCAGGCCCTCGTCGGGCGCGCGTTCGCGGCGGGCATACCGGAGCTGTATGCCGTGACTGATCCGGACAACGCCCCGTCACAGGCCGTCTGCCGCCGACTCGGCATGACGGATCTCGGCCTCAGGGCTGATTGGTATGACTGCGAGCTCCAAGCGTTTCGACTCGACCACCCCCGCAGGACGTCATCACGAGTGTGCTGAAGTGGCCACAGGGGTGATGACGTCCGCCACTGAACCCGTAGGCTTGTCGATCGTGGCTCTCAGCATCGGCATCGTCGGACTCCCCAACGCGGGCAAGTCGACCCTCTTCAACGCACTGACCAAGAACGACGTCCTCGCGGCGAACTATCCGTTCGCCACGATCGAGCCCAATGTGGGCGTGGTCGGCGTGCCCGACTCCCGCCTCGGCGCGCTCGCCGAGATCTTCGGCTCGGAGAAGCAGCTCCCCGCGACGGTGCAGTTCGTCGACATTGCCGGCATCGTGCGCGGCGCCTCGGAGGGCGAGGGACTCGGCAACAAGTTCTTGTCGCACATCCGCGAGTCCGACGCGATCTGTCAGGTGACCCGCGTCTTCCGCGACGAGGACGTGACGCACGTCGACGGCAAGGTCTCGCCGTCCGACGACATCGAGACGATCTCGACCGAGCTGATCCTCGCGGACCTGCAGACCCTCGAGAATGCGCTGCCCCGCCTCGACAAGGAGTCGCGCAAGGACAAGTCGCTCGTGCCGGCGTACGAAGCGGCCAAGGAAGCGCAGTCAGTGCTCGAGAGCGGCAAGGGCGCCTTCCACGCCGGCCTCGATCTCGACGCGCTCCGGGATCTGCACCTGCTCAGTGCCAAGCGCCAGCTGTTCGTCTTCAACTGCGACACCGATGAGCTGCAGGACGAGGACCTCAAGTCCCGTATGCGCGAGATCGTCGCGCCGGCCGAGGCGATCTTCCTTGACGCCAAGTCCGAGGCCGAGCTCGTTGAGCTCGGTGACGACGAGGAGGCCGAGACCATGCGCGCCGAGATGCTCGCCGACATGGGCGTCGACGAGCCCGGCCTCGATGCGCTGGCTCGCGTCGGGTTCGACACCCTCGGCCTTCAGACATACCTGACTGCGGGGCCCAAGGAGTCGCGCGCCTGGACGATCGCCAAGGGCGCGACCGCGCCGCAGGCCGCCGGCGTCATCCACACCGACTTCGAGCGCGGCTTCATCAAGGCCGAGATCGTGTCGTTCGACGACCTGGTCGAGGCCGGCACGATGGCTGCCGCCAAGTCTGCGGGCAAGGTGCGCATGGAGGGCAAGGACTACGTCATGGCCGACGGCGACGTGGTGGAGTTCCGCTTCAACGTCTGAATCGGCGCGTTTGCGCAGGTCAGAGGCTTGCGAGGGCCGGCAGTCCGTAATAGTCCACAAAAGATTCAGCGCGATGTGGTTGCGAGGTGTCCTTTAGAGGCGTCTTTAGTGCTGTTCGCGAGGGTGTTCTCCGACGGTTCCACGCGGCCATTTGGGGCACCTGTAGGCAGGCGGATGCGCTTGTACTTCGCTGGCGTATGTCGAGTGTGTCGTGCTGCCGCCCAAGGCCGACGCCATCTACGAGCGCGCCAGCAAGACGGTGCGCTACGCCACCCACGCCGCCCCTGCCGAAGTCGAATCCGTCGTGGATGTTCCGGTCGCTCCCGGCACCCGGGAGCGTCGGCCCGCAGAGAGTTCGAGCGCCGCGAGGAACGGCGCGCCTTGGCGAACTTCCGTCAAGACGACCGTCGGGGTGCACGAGGCCGGCCAAGGCCGGCCTAGCCGCGGTTGTGATCAGTCTGCTCGGACTTGATCGGCGGGCGATCCTGGGCAACTGGTTCCCCTAGTTCGATGAGGAAGGTGTCCCCATCAGCAGGTGGGGCGTCTTGCGGATGGACGATGTCGGGCACGGTAGAACCTGACCGCGGTGCGGTAATCGAATTGTCCGCTGGTGGAATGAAGTCCGCGAGATATTCGCGCAGCTCGGGGTCGCACACGTAGACGTACGTTCCGCGGATCCCTCGTGTTAGGAGGACTCGGTAGATGTTGGCGACGTACGTCAGGAGGTCATCGTCGCTGTACGTGACGCCGAGCATCTTGTTGTTCTGCTTGCCCTTCTTGTCGAAGTACGAGTCTTTGACGAAGTAGAGGTGGCCATTCTTGCCGTCGTACCTGAGGTCAGGCCCGATGATGACGCCGGCGTAGTTAAGGTCGTAGCCTTGGATGGTGTGGATCGAACCCACCTCGTCGATCGAGGTGGACGAGCTGACCCAGTCCCTCTCGGCACGGTTCCACTGGAGCCTCTCGCCGCCGATCTCGATGTCGAACAGCGAGGCGTCGTTCTTGCTCACCCATTCCCATGCATAGCCCGCGAGCAAACGCGAGAGGCCAGTCTCGTTGTCGCGCGCGACGACTGCTTTGCGCATCTCGGAGAAGTCATCGAAGAGCTTGAAGTCGTATTCGGCGAACGAGACAGGCGGAAGCGGGTTCGGCGAGAGCATGCCTCGCACGTAGCCGACGTAGTCTTCGCCAGCCTTGACGCGCATTTGCGACGTCAATGCGTAGGACCTGCCGGACCCCGCGGCCTCCTGCTCGAGTGCGTGGACAACCTGCGCTGGTAGGTCAGATCCGGGCCGGATGCTCTGCTCGGGATCCAGTAGGAAGATCTGATGGGGACTCTTGGCGCGAATCCAGTCGAGCTGATTGCCGCTGTTCTCGTGGCCGAAGAGCTTGGTGTTGATCTGTCGGAACGACCTGAGGGCCATCGTGGCTGAGATCTGTTGCAGTCGGTGCGCCTCGTCGACGATCAGCAAGTCGAAGTCGGTTGCGCTGTTGCCGACTTGGGCTGGCGAGAGAACCATGTCCTTGCCCAGACCCGAGGTCTTCCGGAACACTCTCCTGACGGTCTCGCGCAGTGACTGCTGGGGGATGACCAGGCCCATGCGGAAGTCCTTGAGCAGGTCGGCGTTTTCGGGGGTGAAGAAGCCCGAGAAGACCGCGTCTGAGTCGGAGCCGTCGAGCGGAACGGCGCGACGGATGTCGCTGAGCAGCTTCATGAGGTAGATGCCGACGATGGTCTTGCCGGTCCCGGGATGGCCCTGGATCACCGCGGTGCTTGGCTTCTTGCTTCGAAGGTCGTCGAGCAGCTGCTCCAGGATCCGCAAGACTGCGACGCGCTGGTCGTAGTTGAGCGTCTTGAACGGGGAGAGCTTGAAGAGGTCGCTGTTCTCGATCTCCGTGATGGAGCCGTCGAACATCCCATCGGCCCGCAGGTGATCAAAGATGGACCGGAACTGCTCGCGGTAGAGGTCGCGGTCGTAGTAGTTGGAGCCGGTGAGGCCTGCGTTGGCGTTGTCGACCTGGAACTTGCCGTCTCCGGCGAACAGGGCGATCAGGAACGACTCGAGATCGAGGCACACGGACTTGTTGAACGTCGGGTCGATGACGACGCGAACGGTGTCGAGATGGTCCCGCTCCGGTCGTGCCAAGTGTTGGTGCATCCGCGTGACGGCGTGGATCGACTCACCGACATACACGCGCCTGCCGCCGTCGATCGTGTAGACGATCGGCCAGTTGGCACTCCTCGGGTCGTTCTTGGCCCACTCGGCGAGGGCGGCGGCCCTGAACGGGACCTGGTCGACTCTAAAGCTCGTCATACTTGTCGCTTCGACCGTAGGCCTTGTCGACGGGATACTTCGCTCGCGTAACGGCCAGCTTGTCGAGGACGATCTGGGCCGGGTCCACCCCGAGCTGGTCCGCCAAGAGGTGGCAATAGGTCAGAACGTCGGCGAGCTCGCCCGCGACACGTTCGGCGTCGAAGTCGCTGTTCCACTGGAAGCACTCGAGGAGCTCGGCGGACTCGATCGAGATGCTCTTTGCGAGATTTTCGGGGGAATGGAACTGAGCCCAGTCACGCTCCTCGACGAACTCGCGCAACGCTTCGAGCAGATTGGAGGGAGGGGTGTCGTCGGGAGCGCTCATGGTTGGTCAAGGCTAGCGGGCTCGAGTCGAGTCGAGCGGTATCCAGCGAGGAGGAGACCCCAGGATGACGAACGGTCTGATTGCAGATCGGGACCAACGAACTCGCGCTACTCCACGCAGACCACTCGCCTGATGAAGACGCCGACGGCCTTTCGGATGAACGGTGAGTCATTTCGCCCAGATAGACGCACAGTGGAAGCCACGTCAGTCGAGCGCCCTTAACCCCAGAGGGCCGATCGTGAACGACACGGCGCCTCGAACGACTTGCCAGACTTCTTCCATACGTCGACGTGCCGCCTGCTCGCTGCCAGGTCGCGAGTGAGACTGCTGCAGCGACGTTGACCCCGCCCCCGCAGCGCGCCGAGCGGTCCGCGGAGGTATTTGGTCAGCTCGCAGACATTGTGCATCGCACCCCCAGGATGCCGCTGCAGTGCTGCGCAACGAACAGCTCAACCCAGCACAGTTCCAACTGCCCAGAGCCGTGCGGGACGAGCCCAGCGTCACAGCAGACGTTTGGCGACCGGTCCGGAGTCACGCGCAGCGACGTCTCGATGCTCGTCACCAAGCTTGTGGATGCCGGGCTGACCACCCGCGCGAGCAAGTCGGAGTAGTAGAGGACAGTGCGCTCCTCCTGGTCAAGCCAGAGGAGCTCACCCGAGCGGAAGCGCGTTGAAGGTCTGTTGGACGACGTGCTCCATCGACTGACCCAGCCCGAAGTCTGTCCCCAGTTGAATGGTGGCCACGAGTTCGGCGAGACGATCCTCGGGCGGCTCGGGCATCACTGGTCCCTGGCAGGGGTCCTCGACCCGCCTGCGGGCGCGTAGGTCACGGGGATCGCCCCCGCCTGGGATGACACTGGACTGCCCCATCCGCGCGCAGTCGGAGGCCCCGGTTCAGCCCCTGGTCATCTCCGGGTGGAGATGACCGAAACGGCGGCGTTCCGTAGAGCTGCGGCAAGCCGCGCGACAACGTGTGGTGGTGCGGTGGCGACGTCACGGCCGCCCGCGGCCCGCCCGCACCCGCCCAGCAAACCAAGTCGCGACATACCGGCCTGCGGGCCTATGGGTAATTGAGGCTCTCGCCATCTCGACACATCCGTCAGGGCTCCCACCGCGAGCGTTGCTCGCCAGGACCCTGCCCCGGATTGGATCTCATGGGTCCAGCCGGTGGTCTCGACACCAACAACAGCGCACACTTTGAGTGAGGGTTTGCAGCAACGATGACGCAATCTCGGCCCCTCGCGGCCAATAAGCCGGTCGCGACATAGATCACTTCGCCGTCCTGTCACAGTCACAGGGGGCACTATAGAAAGGACACAAACATGACAACACGAAACGGCACCGCCCACGCTCTTACCTCGATCGGAACCTCCACCGTGCGCTCCGCACTGGTGATGAACCTCGTGTGGATCGGCATACTGAAGTTTGAAGACTACGAGGTGGAGAACATCCAACCCCTGGTCTCCTCGAGTCCACTGTTTGCCCCAGTCCTGAAAAAGCTGAACGAGACTGAGCTGGCAAAGATCGTGGGGATCACTGAGATCGCGTTGGGTTCCCTGATCGCTGCGAAGCCCCTCGCTCCGCGAGCATCCGCGCTCGGCGGAATCGGAGCAGTCGCAATGTTCGCCACCACGATGAGCTTTCTCCTCACAACCCCGGAAGTATGGCAAGAGGGCCACGGCGCGCCCAAGCTCTCGATGGTGGGACAATTCTTGATCAAGGACAGTGTGCTCCTCGGGGCCTCGCTCCTCGTCACCGCCGAGTCGTTGCGCGCCATCCGGCGATGAGCATGGGCGCTCGAGAGCTTCGGGCGAAACCCGAACATGGCCTGGCGACGTCCATCAACAAGTTCCGTTTGCCGATGGTCAACACGAAGCGTGCCGGTGCGGAATCCCCATCTGGTGACGACGACGACCTGAGGCCGTGATGAACCAGGGCGCTGTGCCGTCACCGCATGCGGTTGCCGTCCGGGACCGTCCAGGGTATCCGGACGGCCTGGCTCTTGATCGTGATGCCGCGCTCGCGCTCGATGTCCATCCGGTCGAGGTACTGCGCCCGGGCGGCGCGCCCGTCGACGACCCCGGTCAGCTGCAGCATACGGTCGGCCAGGGTCGACTTGCCGTGGTCGATGTGGGCGATGATGCAGAAGTTCCGGATGATCGCAGGATCGGTATAGCCGGGCTTCGGCGCAGGAGCAGGCGCGTAGGTCTTCCAGGTCGCAGGCAGGCACGCATCGCAGCGTGCCGGTTGTCCTCGATCTCCCACGCTCGGTCACGTCGGAAGCAAAGCCGAGACCGCGGACCGCCTGGCTCCCGCAGCTGGCCCTACTCGGGCGAGACCGCGAACTCCTTCATCTTGGCGATCGCGAACCCCCAGCCCTGCTCCAGGGTCGGCTTCGGCGGGAGGGCGATCTCGTCCGGATTGGTCAGTACGTCGAGCAGGACCGGGCCCGGGTGGGCCAACGCCTCGGCGACCGCGCCGTCGACCTCGTGCGGATCGCTCACCCGGATCCCTCGCATCCCGATGGCCTCCGCGACCTTGGCGAAGTCGGGGTTGTGCAGCACGGTGCCGAA
This sequence comes from Aeromicrobium sp., assembly GCF_037719875.1. Lineage (GTDB taxonomy): Bacteria > Actinomycetota > Actinomycetes > Propionibacteriales > Nocardioidaceae > Aeromicrobium. The sequence goes on from NZ_JBBJMJ010000002.1 coordinate 234,725, forward strand.
CTCCGGCAGCCCCACCTGCTCCATCTCGAGCTTGACCATGCCGAGCCGGCCGTTGTCGAAGACCACGATCTTCACCGGCAGGTCCTGGGACACGGCGGTGATCAGGTCGCCCATCAGCATCGAGAGGCCACCGTCGCCACAGAAGGCGATGACCTGGCGGTCGCGGTCGAGGGCCTGGGCACCCAGGGCCATCGGCATCGCGTTGGCCATCGAACCGAGGTTGTAGGACCCGAGGAGTCGCCGACCGCCACTCATCCGCACGAAGCGGCTCAACCAGACGGCCGACATCCCGGTGTCACTGGTGAAGACGGTGTCAGAGCCCGCGTGCCGCTCGATGGCAGCGGCAAGCAGCTCGGGGCGGATCAGCGCATCGGGGTTGTCCACCTTGCGTCGCAGCAGCCCCACCTTCTTGTGGTCGTAGTCGGGGTCGGTGAAGTGGGCCTGGCCGCTTCCCCACAGCTCGTAGGCCTTGCGGGCGTGGTCGAGGTGGCCTCGATCGAGCTTCTCGTGCAGCAACGGCAGCAGCGCACCGAGCCCGAGGCGAGCGTCGCCCACCACCGCGTGGTCGACCGGCGTGCGCCGTCCGACGTGGGCACCGCGGACGTCGAGCTGCACCACGGTCTTGCCGGTCGGCAGGAACTCCGGGTAAGGGAAGTCGGTGCCGATGAGCACCAACACATCGCACGAGGCGAACGCGAGAGCCGTCGACGGGTTGCCGATCAGGCCTGACTGGCCGATCTCGTAGGGATTGTCGTCGTCGAAGCCCTCCTTCGCCTTGAGCGTGAGCACCATCGGGGCCGCGAGACGCTCTGCGGCCTGGAGCACCTCCGCCCGGGCGTGGCGTGCTCCGAGACCGACGAGGAACGTCACCGAATCGGCAGCGTTGATGGCATCGGCTGCTGCTCGCACCGCGTCCGGGTCGGGCGCCAACACCGGCTGGGCCTCCAGGAACCGTGGGACCGGGGTGTGCTTTGGCAGGTCGAGTCCGCCGACGTCCCCGGGGAGAGTCAGCACGGCGACCCCGCGCTCGGAGAGAGCAGCATTGACGGCCTGCTCGAGGATGCCGGGCAGCTGGTCCACGCTGTTCACGGTCTGGCAGAAGACCGACACGTCGGCGAAGAGCACGTCGTTGTCGACCTCCTGGAAGAAGTCCGAGCCCATCTCCTCGCGCGGCACCTGCCCGCAGATCGCCAGCACCGGCGTGTGGGACTTCTTGGCGTCGTAGAGTCCGTTGAGCAGGTGGATCGCTCCGGGCCCGACCGTGCCCGCGCAGACGGCGAGATCGTCGGTCAGCTGCGACTGGGCGGAGGCAGCGAAAGCCGCGGCCTCCTCGTGGCGCACCCCGACCCACTCGATGCGGTCCTCGCGTCGGATCGCGTCAGTGACGGGGTTGAGCGCATCTCCCACGACGCCCCAGACTTGACGGATACCATGTTCGGCGAGTGACTCGATGAGCAGTTCGGCGACAGTTGTCATATCTTCACCTTGCCATCCCTGTGCTGACCCGGGGCCACCGGCAGGTTTGGGGCCCTACGGCGTTTCCCTGCTCGCCGGACAAGAGAGCTAACGCCGACTCAGGGTCAAACCAGGGTCAGGAGCGGTACTCGGGGTTCTCCCAGTCGAACCGCTCGCCGTCACTCCACGCGGGACGAACATTGCCGTACGCCGGGATGCCACCAGATGCCCTAAGCGCCTGCGCCATGTGCATGAGGTTCCAGGTCATGAAGGTGGTGTTGCGGTTGGTGAAGTCGTTCTCGGGGCCACCGCTGCCTTCGTCGAGGTACGACGGCCCGGGGCCCGCCTCGCCGATCCAGCCGGCGTCGGCTTGGGGCGGGATGGTGTACCCAACATGGCCGAGGCTGTAGAGGATGTTCATCGCGCAGTGCTTGATGCCGTCCTCGTTGCCGGTGATCAGGCAGCCAGCGACGCGGCCGTAGAAGATCGACTGACCCTCGTCGTTGAGCATGCTCGAGAGCGCGTAGAGCCGCTCGATAATGATCTTGGTGACGCTGGAGTTGTCGCCGAGCCAGATCGGGCCGCCGATAACCAGGATGTCACTGTCCAGGATCCCGGGGTAGAGGTCGGGCCAAGCGTCCTTCTCCCAGCCCTGCTCCTTCATATCCGGGTAGACCCCGATCGCGATGTCGTGGTCGATCGGCCGGATCACGTCTACGTCGACGCCGTGTTTTCGCATCAGGTTCGCGCTCGCGTCGATGAGGCCCTCGGTGTGGCTCAGTGCCGGACTCTTCTTGAGCGTGCAGTTCAGGAAGGTCGCCCTTAGGCCGGTGAAGTCGGTGACGGGGGAGGCCATACCTCTAGCCTTGCGGGTGGGACCGTAGGGCGCAACCGCTCTGGGTTGTCGCTCCCGTTGAACCACACGAAAGCGCCCAGTGACATCTTGTCGACTCCGCATAGGTGCTGAACGACTGTTGCACCGAGAGACTGCTGGCGCAGAAGGGAGTCACCCGGGCTCTCCAGCCGCTGCCGCTCGCTACGGAACGAGAGCTGCATGCCACCCTGAAGTGCATCGACGTGAACGCAGCCGCAGGTGATCAGCCCGGACCTCGGCCGAAATTTCAGCTCGCGGGGTAGTTCGTGGACTTCAGCATCCCCGCCAGGTGCGCCGCGTTGCGTGCGGCAGTCTTGGTCGTGCCGACTGTCTTTTCCGGCGCAGGGTCCAGGTCGTTGTAGTCGGTACCCTGCATCGCCTCACCGACCCAGTAGGTCTTGCCCTCGGCGGGGATTGTGTAGCCGATGGCGCTCAGGGTCCCGAACAACTCCGCACCCGTGTTGTGGGCGCCGTCCTCGTTGCCCACGACTGCCACGACAGCGACCTTGCCGAACAAGATGGGGCGCCCCTCGTCGTCGGTCTCGGCGATCTCGTTGTCGAGCCGCTCGAGCACCATCTTGCACACCGCGGACGGCAGACCCATCCAGATCGGTGTGGCCAGCACGAGCACGTCAGCAGCGAGAACCTTCTCCCGGATGCCAGGCCAGGCGTCTCCGTCACCCTCGTCGGCGCTCACGCCAAAACGCACGTCGTGGTCGACGACGCGGATCACGTCACCTCCTGCGACGCCGTGACCCTTCAGCTCCTCGAGGACCTCGCGACCCAACTTCTCCGAGCTTGAGGCGGCGGGAGATTTTTTCAGCGAGCACACCAGGACAACCGCAGACAGATCAGTAGTCATGCCTCCAATTTAACCGAGCGTCCTGCGGGAGAGTAGCGGTGCTTAGCCTCGATCCACCGGCGGGCTGGCGGATTCGGATCCGGCAGTGTCGATTGCTGATTGACGTGTCGTGGGCGTGGCTGTTCGTCTGACCTCGGTTGTCAGTGTTGTCCGGGTGGTGCTGGTTGGGCCGGCGACGGCTGGGTGGTCATGAAGGAGCAGTGGCCGGCGGTCCCAGAACTCGTTCGAAGAGCGCTGTCCAGGCGGTCTCCCAGGGCCAGGTTTCGGGGAGGTGGAGCCGTAGTTTTCGGGCCGATGACGCGGTCCGTGCGGCGACGCTGATGAGCCTTCTGCGGATCGTGGCGGTGGTGGCTCGTGCGTGCTGGCTGCCACAGATGGTGCCGCTGGCGCGGGTGAGGTTGAACGCGATGACGGCCAGGATCAGCCAGGCTGCGTTCGCCTCGTATCTCTAGGGTTGCGAGACGGTTCGAATCGCCTGCCCCATAGGAGCCGAGACGTCGCCGGAGGGCGACCGCTGCATCCCAGATTGACGCGCCTCGAGGTGGGTCGATCCGTCCCGTGTAGACGTGGCTTTTAGGAGCTGCAGCAGTGAGCGGGCTCTTAGACTCGTTGAAATCGGGCAGGCGCTGATCTCGTGGCTCGAAGGTGTGGAGGTCTCCGTTGGTTCAGTAGACAATCGGCGGCAACACAGCTGGCATGTGCCGCGGCGACAAGGAAGGTCCAGTCGCTTTGGGCCCGAACCCCGGGTCTACTTGGCGTGCAACCGTCAGCCCTGGCGGCCCTTAAACCGCGGATTCTGCTTGTTTATCACGAACGTGCGACCGTGGCGGCGGACGATCTGTGCGCCGGGCTTGTTCTTGAGCGAGCGCAGGGAGTTGTGGACCTTCATGGGGTTGGCCTTCCAGTGGTGGGGTCGACGAGTCCGGCGTGCACCGCGCGCACGAGGCGGCGAGGGACCCGGTACTCGACGCCGCCGACGGTGATAGGGACGAGTTGGGTGGGTGCGGCCTTCCAGGACGAGCGTCGGTGCCTGGTGTTGCTTCGGGACATCTTGCGTTTCGGTACAGCCATGGGTGGCCTTTCCTTGAGAGGCTTGGCGCCCACAGCCCGACCATGCTCGAGCAGCGCTTCGACCTCGCGGATCACCAGGGTGTTGCCCTCGAGCGCGGTGGAGTGGTGCGCTTCCAGGTGCCAGATGTCCCGCCACACGAAGTCCGACTCCTCGGGTGATGGAAGTCCGCCGAGACGGCGTAGCTCATCGATGACAGCATCGAGGCGCGCGTGGACGGTGGCCCGAGACAGTCATCCTCGAGGCACGGGATTCCCCTGTTGATATAGGAAGTGGATACTCAAATGATCGTATCAACATCGACGGTGGTGCGTGGTGTTGACTATCCGTATAACGGAGGATAACCTCAGTTATATGAGAACAGCGTCTCCTCTGCTTGCGCCGATCTTCCGGTCGGACGGTCAGGCACGTCTGTTGGCATCTCTGCTGCTGGGTGATGACGAGCTGAGCGTGACGGACCTGGCGCGTCGCGCCGATCTGGCTTACCCGACTGTGCACAGGGAGGTGGCCCGGTTGCTCGAGGCCGGGATTCTGACCGAGCGTCTCGTTGGTCGTACGCGGCTGATCCGAGCCAATCAGGACAGTCCCCTCACGAGACCGCTGCGCGAGATCCTGGTCATCAGCGCCGGTCCTGCCGCGCTTTTGAGCGGGGAGCTTGGGCGCATCGCTGGCATCCGCTCTGCATTTCTCTACGGATCGTTCGCGGCCCGACTCCTCGGCATCGAAGGACCGACACCCAATGACATCGACGTGATGGTGATCGGAACGCCTGATATCAATGAGGTCTACGAGGCCTGCGCCCACGTGGAATCGGCCGTGCACCGACCGGTCAACCCGACCATCCTGACGGCCGACGAGCTCGCCGAGCGTTCTGGATTCCTCGGCAGTGTGCGTTCTGGCCCGGTCGTCCCGGTCATCGGGGAGTTGCCGTGGCACTGACTCAGCTGAGCAACGTCCAGAAGGCGGTTCTGGTTGCGCTGGTGGAGGCCCGCCGTCTCGACGTCGCGCCCGTCGACGAGTCTCGGGCGTCCTCGTTCATGCAGCAGGCTGACGAGCGAATCAGGCAACTGCCGCTGCTCACCAGCGCAGCCGTCCGCTACGGCATCGCCTACGACGCCTCCCACGACATCGGCGAGGCGCTGTTGGCCGCCTACGGGTTTCGCACCACCAATGGACCCGGACAGCACGAGGCGCTCGGCCGCTACTTGCGCACCGTGATCGACAAGCCTCCTGCCGACAAGGCGGCACAACTGTTCGACCGTCTGCGGCGGGCGCGCAACCGGGATCGCTATCAAGCCAAACCCGTGGGGGCTGCCGCTGCGGACCAAGCCGAGCAGGTCGCCCGCGCACTCTTTGATGCTGCCGTGGCACGAGGTGTGACCCCGTGATGTTCGATCGCTACTCCAAGAGGCCGTCATGACACTTCCCGAGACAGATCTGCACCGCATTCGCCGCTGGGCGCGTGAACGCGTACCCGAGAACTTGTGGGACGAGCTCAAGGTCGAGGCGGATGTCGCCGACAGGTACGTGGACATCGTGGAGGTCAGGCCACCTTGGGACGGTGTGGGCGATCACACTCGCTTCCCGATCGCCCGTTTGCGCTACACCAAGAGCACAGGGCAGTGGGCGATCTACTGGCGCGATCGCAACCTGAAGTTCCACGAGTACGAGCGCAAGCGCCCCAACAAGAATGTCCAGGTGCTGCTCGACTGGATCGAGGACAGCGGCGACCCGATATTCTGGGGTTGACGTCGGCGCTCTCGATGGTCAAACGCGGACCCTGAACAAGCGGTATTTCGACCCGCCTGAGCAGACCGGCTGTGGCCACTAAGACTCAGCGCCACAATGGGCGCGCTGACAAGGCGGCGGAGTGACGCGGGTCATCCGATCTGCTCGAACCGGGAAACGGTGATCCCCTCGGGCCCGCGTACGTAGGCCATGCGCACGCTGTTCTCGTATTCGCCAATTCCACCGACGAGGCCGTACCCGTCCGCAGCCACAGCGTCGACGGCCGCGTGGAGGTCGCCGACGTCCGACCCACCTGACTCACGGGATGATGCGCCTGCTGCGCAGGTCATCGAAGATGCGGACGAACATCTCGCGCGTGTCGACGAATGACTGGAATCCGAGCCTGCGGGCCTTGGAGCCGTCGGCGATCACGTCGTAGTCCCAGGCGAGCACGAAGTCGCCGAACTTCCACGACGAGACCTCGGCATACGGCGTCGGCAGCAGATCGTTGTCCGCGACGATCGAGTCCCAGACCGGCTCCTTGTCCGCCATGACGTCGTCGAGCGACATCGGCAGGGGAGCTGCGGTAGCGAGCTCGAAGTAGTCGGCGATCACCGGCCACATGTCCTGCCAGCGGAACAGGTCGCCGTTGTTGATGTTGAACGCCTGGTTGGCGCACGCCGGTGTGGTGGCGGCCCAGACCGTCGCCTCGGCGAGCAGCCCGGCATCGGTCATCTCGACGAGGCTCGACCAGGCGCCGGGCTTGCCGGGGAAGCGCAGCGGCACGCCGAGCTGCTTGGAGATCGTGGCGTACGTCGCCAGGAGCACCGCGAGGTTCATCGGGTTGCCCAGCGCGAAGCCGCACACCACCGACGGCCGGAGCGCGGACCAGGTCCACGACTTGCCGGTCTGCCGCTGCTCGAGGAACTGTTGCTGGTCGACGTTGAACTCCGGCGGCATGTGCGGCGGATCGTCCTCCCGTGCCGGGGTCTTGAAGGGCCCGAGGTGCGCGCCATAGACCTTGTAGCCCTGCATCAGGCTGACGTGCTCGAGGCCAGGGGCGACGGCCTCGACCGCAGTGACCGTGTTGACCAGCATGCTCACGTTGGGTGGGACGAGCTCGGCCCACGTGGGCCGGTCCTGAAAGGCTGCGTAGAAGATGTGAGTGACATCGGCGAGTCCGGCCAGCTTGGACCGCGTCTCCTCCGCGTCGGTCAGATCCACGGCGATGTGCCGCACTCGCTCGCTGTCGGTACCCCCTCGGCGTGACAGGCCGATGATGTCCCAGTCGTCCGTCGCGCTGAGGTGGTCGAGGAGATTCCCGCCGATCACACCCCTTGCTCCTGCGATGAGGGCGACCTTGCGTTGCTTCGACATCCGTTGCTCCAATCGTCAAATCGTAATCTTACGATTAAAGTAGCAGACCGATCGGATTATCGCGATGCGACGTAGGATGAGTGCATGACGACCGCTCTGCCTGACGACGAGCTCGAAGCCGCGCTCAAGGCGCTGGCGAACCCGGCGCGCGTACGCATCCTCGGGTGGCTCAAGGACCCGGACTCCTTCCCACCCCAGCTCGCGCCAGCCCAAGAGGTCGGCGTATGCCTCAAGCACATCCAGTCCCGCGCCGATGTCTCGCAGTCCACGGCGTCGCAATACCTGGCGAGTCTGGCCGCAGGTGGTCTCGTCATCGCGACGCGCGTCGGCAAGTGGACGCACTACCGTCGCAACGAGGAGCAGATCGCCCGCCTCGGCGAGCACATCCGGAGCGCTCTCTGACACGATCGGGACATGGGACTGTGGACCGATCGGGTGCTGCCGCACATCGTGGACAAGTCGCTGTCCACCGGTGGCGTCATGAACGAGCGGCAGCTGGCCTGTGCGCGGCTGGAGGGGCGGGTCCTGGAGATCGGTTTCGGCTCGGGCCTGAACATCGAGAAGTACCCGACCACCGTCGAGTCGGTATCAGCCGTCGAGCCATCAGATCTGGCATGGCGTATGTCGGCCGATCGCCGCGCGGCTTCGCCAGCTCCGATCACGCGCTCGGGCCTCGACGGTCAATCGCTCGGCGAGCCCGATGAGTCGTTCGATACAGTCCTGTCGACCTTCACGCTCTGCACGATCCCCGACGTCGAGCGGGCCCTGCGCGAGGTCAATCGGGTGCTGCGACCGGGTGGCACGCTGGTGTTCCTCGAGCACGGGTTGGCTCCCGAGCCCGGAGTCGTACGTTGGCAGCGGCGGCTGGACCCGCTCCAGCACCTGGTCGCCGGTGGCTGTCACCTCTCCCGCGACGTGCCGGCCCTGGTCCGCTCGGCCGGATTCGAGATCGTGGCGCTCGAGCAGCGCTATCTCCCCGGGCCCCGGGTCGGGCGACCCTGGACGTACGGATATTCCGGGAGTGCCACCCGGAGCTGAGCCTCCGGTCGGGTCACTACAGCTTGCGGAGGCGGTCTGCCGGGCTGAGGTTGAGCAGGCGTCGGGGGATGGCGAGTCCAGGCGGGTGGGCCGAGAGCGGGGGATCGTCGCCGGAGTCTTTCGATGCCCGAGTGGTCTCAAGACGCTCGGCCATCAGGTCGAGCGACAGCACGATCCGCCGGGACCGGACCTCCGCCGCGGCCGAGGCACAGTCGATCACGACCACGAGGTCGCGGTCATGGACGAATCCGAGCGCCGTGATCCCCGGATGGTCCAGCCGGCGGATCGCGCGCAGGATGCGCTGCTGGCGCGACTCCGAGGAGACCCGGTAGGTCGACGACCAGGCAGCGCGTCGCGGGGTGGTGGACATCTGACCTCCTGCTCGAAGAGCTCGTGGTCGAGCGGTGGTTCAAGCGTAAGGAACGCCGACTGACAGGCCTGTCGAAATCCCGCGGATCGGGCGTGAACAGTGCGTGCCACGATCGTGAACGGGATCTTGGTGCCGCCACGTGTCGACGGCACAGGGGCGCAGGCTTGAGTCGGCGCCCAGCGGGTACGTCGGGGACATGAGTGAATCCACCGAGCCCAACGCGCAAGACGCACGCAACGACAACACCGGCGAGGATGGCCAGCTGGCCAACCCCGGTCCCGTTCCCGACGAGCCGGAAGACGTCAGCGACACCGGTGATCAGCAGGGCGACCTCACGGCCCAGGCCGGTCCCGCCCGCGACGACGACGTCGCCACCGACGACCTGCACGACGAGTAGGTCAGCCTCCTGCAGTCCCCGCATGGTTGCCCCGGTGAGAGGGCGATGGCTCTGCGGGGGTCTGGTCGATCGCCTTCGGCGCGAGCCACACCGCGAAGATCGTGGTGATCGGCACCGCGAGCACGAGCCCGATCGCGCCCACGAGCGTACGGACGATCTCGGTCCCGATCTCCTCGCTCGTCGCCACCTCGGCGAGGCCACGCTGATAGGCCGTGATGAGCAGCAGGATCGTCATGGCGGAGCCGGCGTAGGCGAACACGAGGGTGTAGACGCTGGAGGCGATGTGGTCGCGGCCGATACGCATCGCCGAAGCGAACAGCGACGCACCGCGGGCCGCGGGTTGCAGCGCTCGCATCTCCCACACGGCGCTGGCCTGCGTCACGGTGACGTCGTTGAGCACGCCCAGACCCGCGATCACCATCGTCGCGGCCACGACACCCGACAGGTCGAGGGTGGGGACAGTGGCGACGAGGACCTGATCGTCCTCCGAGCCGATCCCGGACAGGCTGGTCCAGGCGGTCGCGGCAAGCCCCAGTCCACCGGTCAACCCGATGCCGACAAGCGTGCCGAAGAGGGCCGAGGTCGTACGTATCGAGACCCCATGAGCCAGATAGAGCACGACGATCATGATCGCGGTGGAGCCGACGATCGCCACCGCCAGCGGGTCCTCTCCGGAGAGGAAGGCCGGCAGCACGAACTTGGTGAGTGCCAGCAGCGTGACGCCGATGCCGACCATCGCGAAGAAACCGCGCCAGCGCGCCACCACGACGACCAGCACTGCGAAGATCGCGGCGAGCGCGGTCAGCGGTACGCCGCGCTGGAAGTCCAGGAACTCGTAGAAGACCGACTGGCCCTTGTGCGCGATGCGCAGGATCTTGACCTCGTCGCCGGGCTTGATGCCGGCCTTGTAGCGTGCCGCGTCGAGGTTGAACGTCGCGGTGCCGTCGTCGACCGTGGCGGTGATGTGGGCACAGTCGCCCTTGACCTGCGGCATGCCGTCGGGCCCCTCGCCGCCGCTGTTGCAGTCGAACGGGTCGACGCCGGTCACCTTGGCGTTGAGCGTACTGACGCCTTGCCCGTTGTAGGGGCCCTGATCGCGGGGCACGTTGTTGGTGTCGGGCCACAGGACCACCATGGCGGCGATCGCGAGTGCCGCGAGCGCCAGCACGACGATCGTGAGGACCGTCGCCAGACCCCGTCGGGGCGGGCCGTAGTCGACAGAGGTGTGCGAGTGCGAATGTGCCACGATGAAAGGGTGCCACGCGATGACGCTGAGCCCGAACACCTCCCCGGCGCGGTGGGCGGTGTGACCCGCATCGGGCGTACTGTTCGGCGCCCGACCGGGCCATGGACACCGGCTGTGCACGAGCTGCTGGCCTATCTGCACGGCCATGACCTGCCCGGCGTGCCCGAGGTGCACGGCCGCGATGACGATGGTCGCGAGGTGCTCTCGTACGTCGAAGGGCGCGGGGTGCCGATCGACCGGGAGGTCGTGCTCGACAACGTGCTCACCGAGGCGGCCGAGTGGCTGCGGGACTTCCACGACCTGGTCGACGGGTTCCGCCCTGAGGGTGTCCGGGCGTGGCGCGGTGGCGAGGCCGTGCTCGCTGATGACGAGATCATCTGCCACCACGACCCAGGGGCATACAACTGGATCATCCAGGGCGGCCACTTCGTTGCGATGATCGACTGGGACATGGCCGGGCCGGGTCGGCCGATCGAGGATCTCGCGTTTCTCGCCTGGACCGGAATCCCGCTCTATCGCGAGATCCCGGTCGCCGATGTCGTGCGTCGCCTCAACCTGCTGGTCGACGCATATGGCGAATGGGGGCCGATGACTGTGCTCGACGCCGTCGTGGAGCGGATGACCGCCGCGAGCGAGCGGATCGCGGCCGGCCAGGCGCGCGGCGACGAGGGCTTCAACAACCTGGCCAAGGTCGGTGAGCCGCAGCGCACCCGTGACCGGGTCGCCGCATTCACCTCGCGTCTACCGGCGATCGTGGCCGCGCTCTGACCCGCGCCAGCATGACCTGAGTCACGTCTAGGCTGGCGACATGGACTCCCCGCTCACCACGATCGGCCTGCCGATCGCACTCGGGATCATCATGTTCGGCCTCGGCCTGTCGCTGACCGTCGCGGACTTCCGCCGCGTGCGGGAGCACCCGCGGGCCGTGTTCATTGCCCTCGCGTGCCAGCTGCTCCTGCTGCCCGCCATCTGCTTCGGGCTGGTGCTGCTGTTCGACCTGCCGCCGCTGCTGGGCATCGGGCTGATGCTGCTCGCGGCGTCCCCGGGGGGCACGAGCGCCAACCTGTTCAGCCACTTGTTCCACGGCGACGTGGCGCTCAACGTGACGCTGACGGCGATCAACTCGATCATTGCGATCTTCACGCTGCCGATCATCACCAACCTCGCCATCGCCTATTTCGATCGCGCCGACACCGTCGCTCTGCAGTTCCGCAAGGTCGTCGAGGTGTTCGCGATCGTGCTGCTCCCGGTGCTGCTCGGCATGTTCGTACGCTCGCGGCGACCCGACTTCGCTGCTCGGATGGACAAGCCCGTGCGGATCGGATCGGCTGTCATCTTGGCCGTCCTGGTCTTGGGGATCCTGCTCGATCAGCGTGACAAGCTCGGTGACTATCTCGCCGACGTCGGGCTCGCTGCAGCGGTGTTCTGTGCCTTCAGTCTCGTGGTCGGCTATGTCGTGCCCAAGGCATTCGGGGTCGTCGAGAGCCAGGCCGTCGCGTCGTCGATGGAGATCGGGGTGCACAACGCGACTCTCGCGATCTACATCGCGGTCGAGGTGCTCGACGTCACGGAGATCTCGATTCCGGCGGCGGTCTACTCGTTGTTCATGTTCGCGTTCGCTGCCATCTGGGGCTATGTCCTGACCCGCAAGATCCAGGGTCGAGCCATCACCTCCCGCCCCCGCTGAGAGTGACGCTTTTGAGGTTTCGGCGGGCGTGTCGCATCAAAAGCGTCACTCCCAGCGGGGGGCAGGTTCAGCTGGGCACGACGGTTGGAGCTCCGAACTCGGTGGTGATGGTCTCGCTGTAGAGCACCGAGTCCGGGGCGCGGCCGGCCAATCCCGGTATGCCCGCGGCCGCGACGAGACTGTCGTCGAGACGCTCCAGCGTCGCGTGCCGCAGCGGCCACGGGCCGTGGTGGTTGGGGATCCACAGCGTCCGACCGAGATAGCGGGTGTGCAACCCGAATCGTGCTGTCACGAAGTCCTCGATCTCGGAGGGGTGCGCTATCGGATCGCCAATCGTCACAGAGATTCGACCCCCGGCATCGCGCGGACCCGGCCAACGGCGGCGACTCGTGTAGTCGATGCGCCGACCCACCTGCGTGATGCTCATGCGCGCCCACATGTAGGGAGTCGCGAACGCCAGGCGAGCACCCAGCGTCACCATCAGGCGACTCGTCTCGAGTGACCGGAAGACGACACCGTGATGGCCCATGTCATCGACGGTGTAGAGGCGGACGTTGGTCTCGGCGAAGTCACCGAGGAACGGCACGGCCGGACCTCGCCCGAACCCGGCACGGTGCATCTCGAACGGGATCAACCCGACATAGGTCACGCCGTCAAGGAGGTCGGGACTGGTGCCGCGCGGGAGCAGCGGGGCGACGAGCTCGGGGTCGACGGCCCAATGGACGAACGTGAGTCGGGTCCAGTCCTGCCTCATGAGGCGTGGTCCGGTGAGCTCTGCCGGTAAAGTGTTGAACGCGTTCATATTTCTAGTCTGGCACCGGATTCGACTGCGGTCGCGGCCAAAATGAGCCGACTGCGTCACATCGTCAGCGGTCCAGCCAGCGCGATGTCAGCTCGTTGGTGAATGTGCCCTCGGGGTCGAGGCGGTCGGCGAGCGTGCGGAAGTCGTTCAGACGGGGATACGCCGCCAGCAGCCGATCGTGGTCCGACTCGAAGACCTTGCCCCAGTGCGGACGAGCCGCGAACGGCGCGAGCGCGTCGTCGAGCGCGGGGAGCAGGGCCGTCACCTCCGGGACCTGCATGCGCCACGTGAAATGGATCGCGAGGCAGTCGATGTCATGGCTGGGGCTGAGCCACAGACCGTCAGCGGCGATCGTACGGAGCTCGCTGACGAACAGGAGCGGCCGGATGACGGAGGCGAGTGTGCGAACGGCGTCGATCGCCGCGAGGGCGTGCGGACGTGGCACGAGATATTCGGTCTGCAGCTCCTGACCGTTGCTCGGCGTGAAGCCCAGTCGGAAGTGCGGCAGCCGGTCCCACCACTTGCCGGGTGCTCCGAGCTGGCCTGTGGTGAACTCGGCCGATTCATCGGGCAGCGGGTGCAGCGCTCGGGTGGCCGGCCGACCGCCGAAGAACTCGTCCGGGGGCGTGACATCCGCCCGCGACTTGAGCCACGCCTGTCCTGCGCCCGCATCGCTCCAGTCGGTGAACATGCTGACGCTGTAGGCGCTCGCGGTGATCGCGTCGAGGTTGTCCGCGATGGACTCCCACGACACGCCCTCATAGACGTCCTGGCGCACGTCGAAGGTCGGGACGATGTCGAGCATCACCTTCGTGACGATGCCGAGGCAGCCAAGCGACACGACCATGCCGTCGAAGTCCGGATCACCCCGGCGCACGGTTGACACGCTCCCGTCGGCGGTCACCAGCTCGAGTCCGGCGACCGAGCTGGCGAGGCTGCCGTTGCGGTCGCCGGAGCCGTGGGTGCCGGTCGCGATCGCCCCGGCGACAGAGATGTGGGGGAGCGAGGCGAGGTTGTGCAGCGCCCAGCCTGCGCGGTCGAGGTCCTCGACGAGCTCGCCGTAGCGCAGACCCGCCGACACCGTCACGGTGCGACCGGCCGCATCGACCTCCACCAGTGCGGGGAGTCCCGCGGCAGAGACCTGGATCCCGGTCGTGTCGGCGATGCGGTTGAACGAGTGCCGGCTGCCCAGCCCACGTACGGCCGGAGCCGCTGCGACGAGGGCCGAGAGCTCGTCGATCGATGCCGGCTCGTGCAGCGCCGACGCGCCATAGGTGAGGTTGCCTGCCCAGTTGGTCTCGGTCATGTCACCAGTGTGCTCGACCGCTAGACCATACGATCTCACCATGGGCGAAAGACAAAGTTCAGGCGGCGGCATGGAGGCGATCTACTTCGACTCCGGCGACGACGCGGACGAGCTGATCACGGCACTGCAGAGTGAGGGCTACACGACCCGCCTCGCACGTGACGGCTTTGCCGGTGAGGACGACTCCGATGATCGCGCCTGGGTGCTCGTGGTCGAGCCGTTCGACGAGCGGGTCAGCGAGATGGTCGACGTATACGGGGGTTGGCTGCCCGGTGACGACCGTCCGGCCGCCGACCCGCTCGAGCTGCCCGGCGAGCCCAAGCGGCTGAAGGACTGACCACCTGATTCAAGCGCCGAGGTGCTCCTTGAGGAACTGCACCTGAAGCAGCTTGAGGTTCTCAGCCACGACTTCCTGCGGCGTCATGTGAGTGACGCCGGACAACGGCAGCACGGTGTGCGCGCGACCCGCGGCAAGCAGGGCTGACGACAGCCTCAGGGTGTGTGCCGCGACGACATTGTCGTCGGCGAGCCCATGGATGATCATCAGCGGGCGCTCGAGCAGCGGAGCCAGGGGGATCAGCGAGTTGTGGTCATAGACCTCGGGCTGCGTGCGCGGGTCGCCGAGGTAGCGCTCGGTGTAGCACGTGTCGTAGAGCCGCCACTCCGTCACCGGGGCGCCTGCGACGGCCGCGTGGAACACATCGGGACGCTTGAGCACCGCGAGCGCGGACAGATATCCGCCGTAGGACCAGCCCGTGATTCCTACGCGGGTCGTGTCGACGTCGTCGGGGTATGCCTCGGCGACCGCCTCGAGCACTGCGACCTGGTCGTCGAGGGTCACCGTGGCCAGCTCGTTCTGCACCGATCGCTCCCAGGCGTGCCCGCGGCCAGGCGTGCCTCGGCCATCTGCCACGACGACGCAAAACCCCTGGTCGGCCAGCCACTGGGCCTCGAGGAAGGCGCGAGACGACGCGAGCACCCGCTGCGCGTGGGGCCCGCCATAGGGGTCCATCAGGACCGGCAGACGATGCGAGCCCGGCACGTGTCCGGAGGGGAACAGCACCGCCGTACGGAGGTCGTGCTCACCGGCCGCGAGCAGCCTCACGACCGGCTCGTGCGGCGCCGGCTCGGCGAGGACACGTATGGGTGCGGGCTCGGAGTCCTCCTGATGCACCATGACCGTCGTGCCGACCGCCTCGAGCCCGGATCGCATGATGACCGTGGAAGGGCCACCGACAACCGCGCCGTGCACCGCCGCGCCCTGGGTGATCTCCGCGACGACGCCGTCGAAGCCGAAGCGGACGACCTGGACCTCGGTGGGCTCCCGCGAGGCGGTCGCCACGACGCAGTCCTCGAACACGTTGACGACGCCGCGGACCTGCCAGCCGTCCGGTGAGAGGGCGACCCCGTCCCGCAGCACGCGTCGCCAGCCGTCGGCGTCCTCGACCGTGACGAGCGATCCGTCGGGGGCGATCCGGGGTGCTGATGACAGCTCGATCCACGCGGGGTCGGAGAGCTCGCGAAGCACCTCGGTTTGCCCCGAGGCGACGTCGACCGAGAGGATCTGCGACGACTTCTGGTCGCGGCTGAGGACCTGGAGGACGGGGCTGCCGTACGAGCTCCACGAGACTCGACCGAGATATTCGTATGTCGCCCGGTCCCACTCGACCTCGGTGCGGTTGCCGTCGAGATCGATGTGCCACAGCGTGACGTCGGCGTTCGGCGTACCGGCCGCGGGATAGCGTTGGGCCACGGGCTCGCGCTCGGGATGCTCCGGATCGGCGATGTGCCACGTCTGGACGGGCGACTCGTCATAGCGCTCGACCAGCAGCGACCGGCCGTCCGGCGCCCACCAGAACCCGCGGAAGCGCTCCATCTCCTCGGCTGCGATGAACTCGGCCTGGCCCCACACCTCGGTCTCGGACTCAGGCTCCGCGAGCACGCGCTCGTCGCGGCCCGCGACGTCGATGACCCGCAGGGCGCCGCCCGAGGCATAGGCGATGAACCGGCCGGTCGGGTCGAGGTGCGGGTCGATGACCGAGCCGACACTGGGCAGCGGGTGGACCGCCTTGGCCCCCAGGTGCACGGACCACAGCCGGCCCGACAGGGCGAAGCACGCCCAACGCCCGGTCTCGTCGACGTCATAGCCAACCAACCCGGCAGCGGACTCACGGCTGCGCTCGCGGCGGGAGCGCTCCTCGGCCGACAGCTCTTCACCTTCTTCCCCGAGCAGAGCAGTCGGGTCGACGAGCACCGACTCGATGCCGGCGGCGACGTCGTACTCCCACAGCTCGCCGGTGCGCGTCACGCCGTCTGGCGTCCGGATGAAGCGAACCGTGCGCCCGTCAGGGGACACCGTGATGTTGCGCGGGATCCCCAGAGTGAAGCGCAGCGTGCGGGCAGCCAGTCGGGGATAGGAGACGCTCATACGTCCATCTCACCACGAGCAGCGAGCGCGACCCCCGGGACGTCGGTGCGGGTCAGTAGCCTTGAGGTATGACCTTGAGTGACCGGCGAATCCTGCTCGTTCATGCCCACCCGGACGACGAGGTGATCAACAACGGCGCGACGATGGCCAAGTATGCCGCTGACGGCGCCCACGTCACGCTCGTCACCTGCACGGCCGGCGAAGAGGGCGAGATCCTCGTGCCCGAGCTGGAGCACCTCGCCGCAGACCGCGACGACGCTCTGGGACCGCACCGCGTCGAGGAGCTGGCCGCCGCGATGAAGGCCGTGGGGGTCACCGACCACCGCTTCCTCGGCGGGGTCGGACACTTCCGCGACTCGGGCATGAAGTGGGCCGAGGACGGCAGCGCGACCGCCGCCGACGAGACCCGCGCCGACACGTTCTGGCACGCCGACCTCACCGTGGCCGCCGACCTCCTGGTCGAGATCATTCGGGAGACCCGTCCGCAGGTCCTGGCGACCTACGATCAGTTCGGCGGCTACGGCCACCCCGACCACGTCCAGGCCCACCGCGTCGCGACCTATGCGACCGCGCTCGCCGGCGTGCGGTCCTACCGACCCGAGCTGGGCGACGCCTGGGACATCCCCAAGGTCTATTGGGTCGCGATGTCCAAGTCGCAGATGGCCGAGGGCATCCGCGCGCTGCGGGCCACTGGTGATGAGACCAGCTTCGAGGGCTGGGACCCGGACAACCTGCCGTGGGGCTCGCCGGACGAGGAGCTCGACGCGGTCGTCGTGGCCAATGAGTTCGCCGAGGCCAAGATGGACGCGATGAAGGCGCACGCCTCGC
Source organism: Aeromicrobium sp. (assembly GCF_037719875.1). GTDB lineage: Bacteria > Actinomycetota > Actinomycetes > Propionibacteriales > Nocardioidaceae > Aeromicrobium. The sequence goes on from NZ_JBBJMJ010000002.1 coordinate 252,192, forward strand.
AGATCGCCCTCGACGGACCGTTCTTCGCGCTGTCCAACAATGCCGGGTCGCAGGTGTGGGGGACCGAGTTCTACCGCCTCGCCAAGGGCGTGAAGGGTCCGGTGGGACCAGACGGTCTCGAGGAAGACCTCTTCGCCGGACTCTGAGTCGTGACGCGGGCAGCTCTGGTCGTCCTCGGGGCGTACGTCGGGACAGTCGGTGCGATCGTGCACCGTCACACCTGGTCGGTCGGTGGAATCCAGTGGCCGTGGGGGCTCCTGATGGCGATCGCGGCAACGTACGCGATGGTGCTCGCGGCCGATCGGTTCGCACGGGTCGGGGGCGCGTGGTTCGGCCTGGGCTGGGCCATCGCACTGATGGCGCAGCAATTTTCACCCGGTGGGAGCTATCTCATCGGCTCGGACTCGCTCGGCTGGTCGTTCACGGCCGGTTGCCTGGGGGCCATCGTCCTCGGGGTGCTCCGGCCTCCTAGGCTGGGTCCATGACCGTGACCGTGGACAAGCAGACGTTCCGCGGCGCCCTGGGGCGATTTGCCAGCGGCGTCGCGGTCGTCTCCACGGTCCACGACGGCATCGATCACGCCATGACCGCGAGTGCGTTCACATCGGTCTCCCTCGACCCGCCGCTCGTGCTGGTGTGCTCGCACAAGACGAGCCGTTTTCACGAAGCGGTCCTCGCAACCGGCGTCTGGGGTGTATCGATCCTGGCCGAGGAGGGCATCGCGACATCGGCCTGGTTTGCACACCGCGGCCGCCCGTTGGCTGACCAGCTGCGGGGCATCGCCCACCACCGCGGCGCGACCGGCGTTGCCCTGATGGACGAGTCGTTGGCGTGGCTGGAATGTTCGACGGTCTCGGTGACAGATGGCGGCGATCACACGATCCTCGTCGGCGAGGTCACTGCGGCCGCCGTGCGCGATGACCTCGATGACCCCTTGCTCTACTACCGCTCGCACTACGGCACGATCGTGCGTCTGCCCGACTCCGAGAAGACCGTTTACGGGAGCCACTCATGACCGACAAGCCCGACCGGAGCATGACCCCCGGGGACGACCGGATCCCCGGCGACCCGGACTCCGACATGAGAGAGGCCGACATCGCCCAAGAGGGCGAAGGTGTCGTCGAGCCCGGGTTGGTCGTCGAGCACGATGACGAGATCGAGCTCGACGAACGCCCCGAGGCTGAGCCGGCCGACGTCGACGCCGATGCGGGGGCAGAGGTGGGAGCCGAATCGGCTGAGGCGGTTGATGATCCCGAACCCGACGACGATCCTGAACCCGAACCCAGCGAGGAACCCGAGACCGGTGACGATCCCGATCCGGACGAGTCGTCGGTCGAGGTCGACGAACCCGATGATGCCGTCCTGACCGCGCCGGTCGCGCGTGAGACAACGCCGGCTGACGCGGGTGATGGCGGTAACGGAACGTGGCATGGCGAGAGCGACGGCGACGAGCCCTCGGCCCACTGGGGTCGCCGGATCGTGCTCGGACTGGCCGCCGTGCTCGCGGTCCTCTATGTCGGCGGATACTTCCTCACCGGCTCCCGCATGCCGGCCAACGCCACGATCGGCGGGGTCGACGTCAGCGGCAAGTCACCAGCGGCCGCCCGCAGTGCGGTCGACGAGGCTCTGACGCCCAACGTCGATCGCGAGATCACGCTGACCCACGGTGGGACCGATTTCGACGTCCGACCCGAGGCCGCCGGCCTTGCCTTCGACCTGGACGGGTCGATCTCCCAGGCAGGAGGCCAGCGCAGCTGGAAGCCGGCCGACATTGCCGGCCTGTTCGTCGGTGATCATGAGTTCGCTCCGGCCCTGGACGTGGACGACGCCAAGCTCCAGAGCGCGATCGGGACGATCGGCGAGAAGGTCAACAAGGACGTCGTCGAGGCGCAGATCACGTTCCCCAAGGGCAAGCCCGAGCCGCGCGAACCCAAGGCCGGCCGAGTCGTGGCGCGAGCCGATGCCGCCACGGCGGTCCGCGAGGCATACCTCGTCAACGACAAGCCGATCAAGGTGCCGACTGCTGTCGTCGAGCCTGCGGTCGACTCTGACGGTCTGACCGACGCGATGAAGGAGATAGCCGAACCCGCGGTCAGCGGTCCCGTGACGATCCGGGTCGGTGACAAGAGCGTCAAGCTCCCGGTCTCGGCCTACGCGCCGGCGCTCGTCGTACGCGTGGAGGACGGCAAGCTCCAGCCGCACCTCGATGCCAAGAAGCTTGCCAAACCGTTGACCGACTCGACGACGGGGATCGGCAGGAAGGCCGTCGATGCCACGGTGCGCATCGAGAACGGCAAGCCGGTCGTGGTCCCGGGCAAGGAGGGTGTGGGCCTGCAGCCCAAGGAGATGGCGACCAAGCTCATCCCGGCGCTGGCCCGTTCCGGGGCGCAGCGGTCGGTCGAGGTCGAGGCCAAGCTCGTCGAGCCGCTGTTCACGACCAAGGACGCCAAGGCGCTGCGGATCAAGGAAAAGATCAGCAGCTTCGAGACGAAGTTCCCCTATGCGGAGTACCGCAATACCAACCAGGGCCGCGCCGCTGCGCTGATCAACGGCACGATCCTCGAGCCCGGCGAGACCTTCAGCTTCAACGACGTCGTCGGCGAGCGGACCGCCGCCAACGGCTTCGTCAGCGGCACGGTCATCAACGGCGGGGTGTTTCGCGAAGAGCTCGGCGGTGGGGTCTCGCAGGTCGCCACCACGACGTACAACGCCGGCTTCTTCGGCGCGATGGACGATGTCGAGCACCATCCGCACGCGTTCTACATCAATCGCTATCCGGTCGGCCGCGAGGCGACGGTCTATTTCGGCAGCCTCGACCTGCGGTTCAAGAACCCCACCAAGTACGGCGTCCTGATCCGGGCCAACGTGGTCAAGAGCACTCCGTCATCGCCGGGTCGTATGCAGGTCGAGCTCTGGAGCACCAAGGTCTATGAGGTCAACGCCGGCAAGTCGGGCCGCCGCAACGGCCGGTCGCCCGGCAAGCAGTACGACGACACGGACAAGTGCGTGCCGCAAGAACCCATCAAGGGCTTCGACATCGACATCTACCGCACGTTCTACCAAGGCGGCAAGAAGATCAAGACTGAGACCGACACCGCCAACTACCAGGCCGCCGACAACGTGATCTGCGGCAAGAAGCCGGAATCACCGAACGACCCCAGCGAGTAGGCGTCACGCCGCTCCAGCGCATTGAGGCGGGCGCGCCGCCGGCGCCTATTTCACCCGCCACGCCTGGGTCTGAACCTTCAGGCTTCCACTGCAGCGTTGTGGGCCGATCGACGAGTCACTGCCGGAAAGGTGATGAGGCCGACGACAAAGGCCGCGACGAGCACCCCCAAGGCTGTCCAGGCGAACGTCGAGGGCTGGACAGCGGCCCTGTCATCCACGTTCTTCATCGCGGTGCATACGAGCCAGCCGATGATCGTCGACGCCAGGCCGAGGGTAGCGATCGGAGTGACCGTCGACCAGAGGTGTGAGGTGAGGATGAACTGGCGTCGAGCGCCGAGGATGCGCAGTCCGCGCATCCGGGACGATCGTTGGCCTGCTTCCCCAAGTCCCGCCGCGGCTATGGCCGCCACCCCGAGAAGGAGGCCCAGGATGGTGCCGACGGTGAGCCAGCGAACCTGCGATGGGAATAGGAGCGTGTCGGGGTTGTGGTAGTCCAGCTCACCGAGGTCGAACTGGAGTTGTGGTGAACGCGAACTGAGCCTGGCCATGACCCGCTCGAGGTTGGCGTTCTTCACGAGCAACAGATAGTTCGCACTCTCATAGGTCGGGGCAACCGGGGCCAGATCCGCAGGTATGAGCAGAGCGCCACGGATCACATCGGGCACGGCCTGGCCCGGCATCTTGATCTCTGCTTCGGAGTCAGCCGGGGTCTGGATGTTGACTCCGCTTGGAAGCCTGATCGCGCCACTCAGTTTGGGTCGCGGGGGCGTGCCCTCAGCGGCGATCCACTGAGGACGATCTGAACAATCGCGCACCGCCACACCGGTGAGCTTCTCAAGATCAGCGCAGCTGGCGAAGACGACAGGGATTTCCTGCTTGCCGTGTTGAATCTGGCGTGTCTCGATGGCACTCGTGCCGGGCGCGATTGCCCGAACGTCCTGAAGGTTGAGGTTGCCGACGAGGTCGTTCACAACGACCGGCACGTGTTGTTGGGTGGCGAGGCGTTCGTCCCACCCTCGGGAGCTGCCCCCGTTGAGCACGTTCATGAAAGCCAGCCCACCCAGCAGCAGGATCACGATCACGCTGAACATGCTGGCCAGCCGCAGAGAACCGGTCTCCACCGCGCCCAATCGCAGCCCCACGAACGCTGATGCGGACGACAGGCGTGTGCTGGTCGACCGCATCGCTTGCACGACGAGGGCTGCGCCCGTCGTGCCAGTCCCTAGCGCTACCAGCACGCAACCAATCCATAGGCTGCTGAACCCAATTCCGCCAGAGACGACTTTGACGAGAAGCGGTGCGAGGATGAGCAGTCCCAACCCGCCGCAGAGGATCTTCGTTCCCCGAGATCGTCGAAGAGCGGCCGCGGGTTGGACGGTGAGCGTCGTCTCGCCAACAGTGTTGAACGCACGTCGAATCGCAACTGCGGCGGAAGCGGCGAACGTTCCGATGACCAGAACTATGACGATCGCCGAGACCAGCCACCCTGCACGGGCGGGTCCGCCGAAGAACCCGATCTGGGTGCCCGGCACGCTGTCCACCCGCACGACGAACCTGTCGTACACCAGCGCCGCGGCAAGAGCTGCTGGCGTGCAAATCACAGCAGCTTCGACACCGTGCAGCAGCAGGACCGATCGACGTGACATACCAACCTGACGGAGGGTCCGCGCCCGGCGCGAGCGCTGTTGCGACGATAGTCGGCTGATGACCACGATGAACGCCCCGACCGGTAGCCAGACGAGGGCAAGGACGAAGAACGATACAAGCCGGTTGAGGTTGGTCGTGTCCTCGAGGGCTTGGGGTGGGGGCCCGCCGAAGCCCTCAACCTCGACGAGCAGCGGAGTGCGCGGATCGCCAGATATTCCCATGACAGCGCGGAGCTCGTGTGGCTGCACCAAACCGGCCGAATCGATCACGCCGGTCCGGGTGATGCCTTCGAACAGGGCTGCGGCGGACTGGTCGCGATCGATCAGGTCGACCAGCGCGGGAGAGGCGACATACTCACCCGCTGCCGGCATCTGCCGCACCCCAGGTGCCGTCAGACTTGAGGTTCCAGTCGCGAAATATTGCCTGACGACGGGATGGCCGTTCCACCGGCGACCCTGCGGTACAGCGGGATCGATCATGCGCAGATTGCTCAGGTCGGTTCGCGAGCCGTCGTACGTGACCTGGGGGGCGATCGCTTCGGTGCGTGCTGCTCGGTCCGCGGCGACCTGAGGGGCGCCAACAGTCGCCAATGCCAGCACCGTCACGCCCGCCACGCCGACCATCATGAGCAGGGAGGAGGTCAGTCGGTCGGTGCCCCTCAGAGCAAATCGCACCGCTAACGAGGCATGCCCGCCCATCTCACCCACCGGCGGTTTGGGTCTCACCGGGCTGCTCGCTGAGGCGACCGGCGTCCAGGTAGACCCTGCGGTCGCACGCCCGCGCTACGTCCGCGTCATGGGTCACCACAATCACAGCAGCATCACGGTCGCTTGCCAGCTCGACGAGCAGCTGAACCGTCAACCGTGCTGTCTCGTCATCGAGTGCTCCAGTCGGCTCATCAGCCAACACAACCGCTGGATCGTGGACGATCGCGCGGGCGATAGCAGCGCGTTGCAGCTGTCCTCCAGAGACTTCCGCCGGTAGTCGATCGCCCAAGTCTTCGATACCGAGCCGCGCCAAGACGCCGGCAACCGCCGTTCCGACATCAGATTTCGACCACCGGCGCCCTCCCATTCTTAGAGGGAGTGAGACGTTCTCACCCAGTGTCAATTCGGGGAGCAATTCGTCGCTCTGGAATGCCATTCCAATCGACCGAAGCCGAGTGGCTGACCTCGACCGGTCTGACACTCCAACCATGGGGTTGCCATCCACGACGATCTCACCGGACTCGACCTCCGACAATCCAGCGATGGCTGCAAGCAAAGTCGACTTGCCGGTGCCGCTGGAGCCCTGCACGGCCACCGTCTCGCCCCGCCGAAGTGTCAGGTCAATTCCATCGAGCACGACCGATAGTCCCCGCCGCGCGTGTAGATCGCGGACGAGGACTACCGGGTGTTCGGCCTCTTGTCTCATCGCACGCCGGGGTAAGAAATCAGCGAGCCGATGCTCCTGCTGATCAGGACACCCCGTACTTCGTGCTGCTGCAATCATCGAACCTTGCCCGAGCGTCCTCATCGCTTGAGTTCCACGTCCAGGCTATGTCCTGCTGAGCAACGCCCGGCCCAACTATCGACATGGCCGCTAGAAACAATCCCCCAACCACTCCAACTCTTCGTGACCTGCGCATTTTCACCCCCGATTCTTCCTTCACTGAACCAGTCCGACCACCGCAACCGATGAAGCCAACGTCGAATGTTCGTCCGTGTTTCGCCGGACTCCGAGAGAGGCTGTCTTGCAATCTATATACGGCACAGACCGGGCGCAAGGGGGTTCCGCTTCCTGGATTCCGCATGGCCGATTCAGTGCCTCAGGAGATGCGGAGCGTCAGATCCAGTTCGGCATACGCTGAACTATCCGCTAGCGCCGCGGCCAGGTCAGCATCACTGATCAGGCCGAGTGCGCGGCGCGGGTTGAGCAGCGCTGGAAGGTCGGGAAAGGTCTTGGCTATGCCAGCACCGTACGAATCCTGCCTGGGTGCCCGGGCTCGAGGTAGCGGTAGTCGTGGTGGTCGCCGAAGCCGTACGGCTGATAGAGCGCAAGAGCCGCCTCGTTGGAGCGCATGGTCTGCAGGTATGCCTTGTCGGCTCCGCGCTCGACCGCCCAGGCGAGCGCGGTCTCGACGATCTGCCTCGCCAGCCCCTGTCGTCGATGGCCGGGGGAGACCTCGACGCAGGCGATCCCGGCCCACTCGCCGGTGACCACGATGCGGCCGATCGCCACGGCCGGCGTGCCGATCGACACGAAGCCGACGGTCGCCGGGCCCTCAAGCACGGCTCTCGCGGCCAACGGGTCGTTGACCCGCCCGTAGCTGTCGAGCCAGTCGTCATCGGCGGTGTCCGCGATGCGCGCCCCGGGGTGCGTGTCGTAGGCCGGGTCGAGATCAGCGACCTGCACGACCGCGCCGTCGTGGCGACCGGACATCGGCACCCAGCCCGCCGCAGCGAACGTGCGGTCGTCGGCCGATCCCACGACGACCTGGGCGAGGGGCGGCACCCCGTGAGCCGCATAGAACTCGTGCACCCGCAGGAGGGCCTCGTCGAAGGGGACACCGGGATCGCCGTGCACCGCGACGGAGTTGGCGCGCCCGGTGAAACGCCCGGACGTACGCAGCTCCCACTCGCCCAGCGGCACCGAATCGATCGCCGGCCAGCCGCGCGACGTGATGCGGGTCAGCTCGGCCGCGCTGACATCGGCGGCCTTGCGCCGACGCGCCGGCCGGTCCGGCACGGGCTTCCAGGTTACCACGTCGGCGAGGTGGACGACGTGCATGCGCCCGTCCCGTCGCTCAATCGTCACGTCTGTCGCATCGACGGATCGGACACGGCCGATGACATCGCTCATGGCCGGACCGCCGGAGGGCCCGGTGCCGCCGACGGCATGCCGGACGACGACGCGCTGGCCCACGGAAGCGGCGTCCAGGTTCATGCGGGCAACCCTTCCATGTCACGAGGTGGACCTCATGTGCGGGACTCAGAGCGACCCGCGATACTAGGACCAGGTCTTCTAAGGAGAAATGCTCGTGACGTACGTGATCGCCCAGCCGTGTGTGGACCTCAAGGACCGCGCTTGTGTGGACGAGTGTCCCGTGGACTGCATCTACGAGGGCAACAGGATGCTCTACATCCACCCCGACGAATGCGTCGACTGTGGTGCCTGTGAGCCGGTATGCCCGGTCGAGGCGATCTTCTACGAGGACGACACCCCGGCGGAGTGGAAGGACTACTACGCCGCCAACGTCGACTTCTTCGACGACGTCGGCTCGCCCGGTGGTGCTGCCAAGCTCGGCGTGATCGACAAGGATCACCCACTGATCGCCGCGCTGCCCCCGCAGATCCAGGACTAGTCGCACTGATGGGCTCCATGGGCCAGGTCTCGACCAGGTTCCCGGACTTCCCGTGGGACACGCTCGCGGCTGCGAAGGCGCGGGCGGCCGAGCATCCGGACGGACTGGTCGACCTCTCGATCGGTACGCCGGTCGACCCCACTCCCGCGGTCGCCCGCGAGGCACTCACCGCGGCCGCTGACGCTCCCGGCTATCCCACGGTGTTCGGCCCTGAGTCGTTGCGCCAGGCCGCGGTCGACTGGCTCGATCGTCGCTTCGGGGTGCACGGGCTCAGCCCGTCCCAGGTGCTGCCGACGGTCGGCTCCAAGGAGTTCATCGCCAACCTGCCGACGCAGCTCGGCCTCGGTGCGGGTGACCTCGTCGTGGTGCCTGAGCTGGCCTACCCGACATACGAGGTCGGCGCCCGCTATGCCGGCTGCGAGGTCATCGCGACCGATTCGACGCTGTCGCTGGGCCCCAGGGTGCCGGCGCTCGTCTACCTCAACTCGCCGGCCAATCCGTCCGGGCAGATCCTGGGACGCGATCACCTGCGCAAGGTCGTCGACTGGGCCCGCGAGCGGGGCGCCCTGGTCGTCTCGGACGAGTGCTACCTGGAGTTCGCGTGGGAGGACACGCCCTGCTCGGTCCTGCACCCTGACATCTGCGGCGGCTCGTTCGACGGCATACTCGCGGTGCATTCGCTGTCCAAGCGGTCCAATCTCGCGGGCTATCGCGACGCGTTCGTCACGGGTGACCAGTCGCTCATCACAGAGCTCTTGGAGGTCCGCAAGCACCTGGGGTTCATGCTCCCGACGCCGGTGCAGGCCGCCATGGCAGCGGCCCTCGGCGACGACTCGCATGTCGACGCCCAACGCACGATCTACGCGGCCCGGCGGCACGCCCTGCGCCAGGCGTTCGAGTCGGCCGGCTTCACGGTCGAGCACTCCGAGGGTGCGCTCTATCTGTGGATGACTCGCGGCGAGCCCTGCCGTGACACGATCGACTGGCTCGCCGAGTGGGGCATCTTGGCAGCCCCGGGCGACTTCTACGGTGCTGCCGGATCGCAACACGTGCGCGCGGCGTTCACCGCCACTGACGAGCGGGTGGCCGCCGCCGTCGCCCGCCTCACCATCTGAGTTGGAGCGGTGAGTCAGCGACCTATCCGAGCTGTCGAAAGGTCGCTAAGTGACCGCCAATTGGGAAAGTTGGGTCCGACCCGTACGCACACCTAGTTCGTCGAGACCCTGACGGTGTCCGAGTCGGTGCCCGAGCGGCTCGTCCAGCCCTGGTCGGAGGCAGGCGCGCTCCACTCCCGGTTGCTGAAAGAGATCTTCGTGATCCGCAGGTGCGAGGCATTCGCGACGAGATAGTGGGCGATGGCCCATCCCCGGGCCTTGACGTCGGCGGGACGGCCGGTGAGCGGATAGCTGGCTTCGCTGCCCTCGGTGGCGACCAAGACGTCGCCGAACGCCGCCTCGACGCTTTGAACGACCCGGCTGATGGTCCCGTTGCCGCGCGGATTGATCTGGCAGGTGAACTTCGCTGGGCTGAATCCACGGAGCGAGGAGGCGAGGGCGCGAGCGCTGGCCTCGTGCTGGGCGTAGGCCGCGGGATAGGCCGACCGCTGGACCCGCTGAGCCGCATCCGTGATCTTCAGGCTCCCGTAGCCGTCGATCCTGACCAGTGCGTCATAGAACCGGCCGATGGAATAGAGCGGATCGCTGATCTGCTCGACCGTGCCCCAGCCCTGCGACGGCCGTTGCTGGAAGAGGCCGACAGAGTCGCGGTCGCCGTAGTCGATGTTGTGGATCTTGGACTCCTGGAACGCCGTGGCGATCGCAATCGTCGTGGCACGCGGCGGCAGGCCCCGGCGTAGTGATATCGCCGACATCAGGGCCGACCACCGGGCCTGCTCGAGGTCGACCTCCGCCCGCACCTTGCCGACCTCGGCCACGCACTGCTCGCTGCGAAGCGGCGTGCGGTCGCGCAGCGTGATCGCCACCACGATCGTGGCGGTGACCAGAGCGAGGGCGATCAGCCAGCGGTAGCGCACCGTCAGTTCGCGTGCAGATCGGCGTTGAGCTCGATGCCCGTACGCTCGCCGCGCGGCCGGGCCTCGATCGCTCCGGTCTGGCTGTTGGTGAGAAACAAGATGCCGTCCTGCCCGGACAGGTCGGAGGCCTTGACCACGACGCCGTCGGGCATCGTGACCTTGGAGCCTGCCGTGACATAGGTCCCGGCGGCCACGACACAGTCATTGCCGAGCGAGATGCCGATTCCGGCGTTGGCGCCGATCAGGCTGTTCTCCCCGACGCTCACGATCTCCTTGCCGCCCCCGGACAGCGTGCCCATGATGGAGGCGCCGCCGCCGACGTCCGAGCCGTTGCCGACCGTGACGCCGGCAGAGATCCGACCCTCGACCATCGCGGTGCCGAGCGTTCCCGCGTTGAAGTTGACGAAACCCTCGTGCATGACGGTCGTCCCCTCGGCGAGGTGGGCGCCCAGGCGTACGCGGTCGGCGTCACCGATGCGGACACCCGACGGGACGACGTAGTCCGTCATGCGGGGGAACTTGTCGATGCTCGTGACCTGCAGGTGCAGGCCCGCCCCACGCGCCCGGGAGCGAGTCGCCTCGAACCCGTCGACCGCGCACGGGCCGATCGATGTCCACACGACGTTGGCGAGCAGCCCGAACTGACCCTCGAGGCTCAATCCATGGGGGGCCACCAGGCGGTGCGACAGCAGGTGCAGGCGCAGATAGACGTCGTATGCATCGGCGGGAGGCCGCTGCAGGTCGGCGATGTCGGTGTGGACGACGAAGGTCCGCACGCCTCGGATCGCGTCCTCGCCACCCATCGCGATGAGCTCAGGCGGCTCCGGATCGGCGTCAGGAGCCGCGCCCAGCCGGGGCTGGGGATACCAGACGTCGAGGACCGTGCCGTCCGGGGTCAGCGTGGCGACGCCATAGGCGTGGGCGCCTGGATGATCGGCAGAAGTCATGTCCCAAACCTATCTGGGGGCGACTAGGACTTCGGCAGGCCGTCCTTGGTGCAGAGGCTGCCGATCTGATCCGTCCGATCCTTCTTGATCAGGTCGAACATCCTGGGCGCGCGCTCGGCATCCCAGTTGACCGCGAAGTCCCGCAGCGGCACGGTGCAGTTGAGGCCGTCGCCGCCCATCGACGCCGACAGCGCGAGCGCAAACCTGAACAGCGCGATCGGGCTGACGTCGTCGCCGATCCTGAGCGATCCCGAGGCGCCGTTCGCGACGCTCACGTAGCGCACCGGGTTGAGCACGGTCCACGGCGACTTGGCCTCGCTCGAGATCGAGCCGAGCACCTCGCGCTGGCTCTGCACACGCTGGATGTCCTGTGTGGCGTAGGAGTGCCGGTTGCGCGAGTAGGCGAGGGCGGTCTTGCCGTCCGCGTCCTGGCAGCCCTTCTTGACGTTGAGTCCCGAGTCCTTGTCCTTGATCCGCTGCTTGGGGCAGATCTCGACGCCGCCGAGGGAGTCCACGACCTTGACGAGCCCGCCGAATCCGACCTCGATGTAGTTGTCGACCTTGATGCCGGTGTTGCGCTCGACGGTCTTCACGAGGAGCTTCGGTCCGCCAAAGGCGTACGCCGCGTTGATCTTGCTCTGGCCATAGCCGGGGATGTCGACGATCGAGTCACGGGGGAGGGACATCAGGACGCTGGGACCCGAGCCGGTCTGCAGCAGCATGATCGTGTCGGTGCGGCCCCGGCCGCCGGAGTCTCCGCCGGTCGTGAGCTCCTTTTGCTCCGCCGCGCTCAGACCACGTCGACTGTCGGAGCCGACCAGCAGGTATGTCGTCCCGGGCTGGTCATCAGGACGGCCGCTTGCCGGGGACGCGTCGACCTTGTCGATCTGTCCCCACGCCCACATCGGCACCGCGACAAGGAACACGATCCAGGCCAGCAGGATGATCCCGAGGATCCGCCGGCCGCTGCGCCGATTGCTGGGCTTCGTCGGTCCGGGAGGGCGGGAGCCGCCGGCCCGCCTGCCCGGCGGCGGCAGGTTCGGCGGAGGCAGGTCCGAGCTACCGGAGCGTGGCGCGGGACGGGTCGGCTGCGCCTCGCCGTACAACCATCCATAGCTGCCGTCGGGACGCTGATCTGACATGGGCACGACCGTACCCGACCCGACCTCGCCCTCCGGGGAGAAGGTGCGAAGTTCTTCCGGGTCTCGCGGCGCGCCCTCAACCTCAACTGGAGACTTTGTGTGGATACTGATGATCGCCTCAGCTTCTTCCCCAACGTGAGGGCACCATGTCTGACGTTCGCTCGAGTGTGATGGGTGGGTCGTACTCCCGTCCGGCCGACACATCGGCTCGCATCCAGTTCCGCCGTGCGCTGACCCTGACGGCGATGACCCTCCTCATGCCCGGATCCGCACAGCTCGTGAGCGGCAACAAACGGATCGGCCGTGTCGCGATTCGGGTGTGGCTCGGCTTCCTCGCCGTTGGTGCGGTGTTGCTGTTCACGTCGTTGACCTCTCGCCAGGGCCTGCTCTCGATCATGCTCGACACCCGCCTGTTGATGGTCGGCCGATGGGTCCTCATCGCGGGAGCCATCGCGTGGGTCGCCCTGATCGTCGATGCCTGGCGCCTCGGCCGGCCACTGGAGCTGCGGCGCAAGCATCGTCTCTGGATGACCGGCCTCAACGGCGCGCTGTGCTTCGTGACCGCCGGGACGTTGTTCTTCGCCGCCCATCTCGTGGCGGTCCAGGCCTCGTTCATCGACGGCGTGTTCGTCGCCGACACCGTCTCCGAGCCCGAGGACGGGCGCTACAACGTCCTGTTGCTCGGCGGCGACTCCGGCCCCGACCGCGACGGCGTACGTCCGGACTCCCTCACCGTGGCCAGCATCGACCGCGAGACCGGTCGCACCGTGCTGATCGGGATGCCACGCAACCTGCAGAACATCCCGTTCCCCAAGGGCTCGGTGATGGACGATCAGTTCCCGGACGGCTTCAACTGCGAGGGGTGCTATCTCAACGCGATCAACACCTGGGCCAATGACCACGCATCGCTGTTCGGGAAGAAGCGCCCCGGGCTCGACGCGACGATGGGCGCGGTCGAAGAGGTCACCGGGCTCAAGCTCAACTACTACGCCATGGTCAACATGCACGGGTTCTCCAAGCTCGTCAATGCAGTCGGAGGCGTGCGCATGAACGTCCGCGAGCGGACCGCGATCGGCGGCATCGGCTCGCCGATCCGCGGCTGGATCGAGCCCGGCGAGAAGCAGCTGACTGGAGACCAGGCCCTGTGGTACGCCCGAAGCCGCGTGCAGAACGACGACTTCTCCCGCATGGGTCGCCAGAAGTGCGTCATGAACGCGATGCTGCAGCAGCTCAGCCCGCAGCGGGTGCTGCTCAACGTCGAGAAGATCGCGACCTCGAGCAAGGCGCTGTTGACGACCGACATACCCCAGCAGGACCTCGACGTCTTCGTCGAGCTCGCCCTCAAGGCCAAGACGCAGAAGGTCTCGACGGTCTCGCTGGTGCCGCCGGCGATCTACACGGGCAACCCGGACTTCGAGAAGGTCAGGCGGCAGATCGACAAGGCGATCGACAAGGCCGAGGGTCGTTCGTCGATCCAGGGCGGGATCACCAAGGCCAAGCTGTCGCTGCCGAAGTCCGGGAGCGAGGCCAAGGACCCGCGCAAGGCCAACCAGAGCTCCGATCTGGGTGCGTCATGCTGATGTCCGCACCCTGAGTGCTCGCTGAGATCACGGCGGCCGGTTTCACACCTGCCACTGGTCTCAGTGATACTGGGTGCTTCGTCGGCCACACTGAATAGGGAGCTCATGTCGCACCGCGCGAGTATCCTGGGCCGCGGCTACCGGGACAGTCATCTGGATTCGCCGCGCATCCGGTTCCGTCGTGCCCTCATGTTGTGCCTGATGACGGTCGTGGTGCCCGGTTCGGGTCACATCGCTGCCGGCAGACGAGGCGTCGGCTGGTTTGCCGTCACGGTGTGGCTGGCCGCGCTCGGCGGCGGTGGCTATCTGCTCTGGAAGTTCCGCACCGACCGAGCCGAGGTGCTGGGCTGGTTCACCGACACCGATGTCCTTTTGCTGGCGAGGGCCGGCATCGTCGCGCTGGCGGTGTTGTGGGTCGCGCTTTTCATCGATGCCTGGCGACTCGGCTCGCCGTTCCAGCTCAACTTCACCCGGGCGGCGCTGATCACGGTGCTCAACCTGGCGATCATCGGCGGCGTCGCCGGCTCCACGGCATACGCCTCGCAGCTCATCAAGGTGTCGAGAGACACCGTCAAGGTGGTCTTCAGCGAGACCAAGACCTCGGCGCCGCTCCAGGGGCGTTACAACATCCTGCTCCTCGGTTCGGATGCGCGGAAGGATCGCACGGGGGTTCGGCCGGACTCGATGACGGTCGCCAGCATCGACACCGACACCGGCAAGGTCGTCCTGGTCTCACTGCCGCGCAACCTGCAGAACGTCCCGTTCTCGGAGGGATCGCCACTTCAAGCGGTCTATCCCAATGGCTTCAACTGTGGAAGTGAGTGCCTGCTCAACGCGGTCTACGTAACGGCGGAGGGGCGACCCGACCTCTACCCCCGCAGCAAGCAGCCGGGACTGGATGCCACGATCGAAGCTGTGCAGGGCGTCACGGACCTCAAGATCAACTACTACGTGATGGTCAACCTCAACGGTTTCAAAGGGCTTGTCGATGCGGTCGGCGGTGTCACGATGGACGTCAAGGCCCGAATCGCGATGTTCGGCCAGGAAGATGCCTACAAGAACGTCTACATCGAGCCTGGCAAGCAGAACCTCGACGGCCAAAAGGCCCTCTGGTACGCACGGAGCCGGGTGGGGTCCGATGACTATGACCGGATGGGGCGGCAGAAGTGCCTCATGGCCGCCATGGTCGAACAGCTCAGCCCGCAGACGGTGCTGCTCAACGCGACCAAGATCGCCAAGTCGGGCAAGGAGCTCCTGAGCACCAACATCCCGGCCAAGGAGCTCGGCCAGTTCGCTGATCTCGCGCTCAAGTCACGTGGTGAGAAGATCCGCACCGTGTCGATCGTTCCTCCGAAGTTCGACACCGTGGTGCCGGACTTCCCGGCGATCCAGACCGCGGTTCAGACCGCGATCGACAAGTCCGAGAGCACGGCCCCGGTCAAGCGGGACGACAAGGACACCTCCGGCCGGCCGGCCAACCAGACCGACGACCTCAAAGCCGTCTGTTAGAGCGTCTCTCGCTGCGCTCGCCCGGCCCAACATTGCCGAACGAGCGCAGCGAGTGAAGGCAGGCGTCCAGGCGAAGCCTGGCCGCGACGAAGTCGCGGGAGCGGCGAGGAACGAGCCGCACGCCCTACTTGCTGTCTTGAGACGCGTTGTAGGCCTTGATGACGACGTCGGGGTCGCCATCCATGACGAGCTTGCCCTGGTCGAGCCAGATGACCCGGCTACAGGTGTCGCGGATCGACGTCATGGAGTGGCTGACGAGGAAGACGGTTCCGGCATTGTCGCGGATCTCGCGGATCCGGGCCTCGCTGCGCTGACGGAACTTGCGGTCACCGACCGCTAGCGCCTCGTCCACGATCAGGATCTCGTGAGTCTTGACGCTGGCGATCGCGAACTTGAGCCGGGCCGTCATGCCCGAGGAATAGGCGCGCATCGGCAGGTCGATGAACTTCTCCAAACCGGCGAAGTCCACGATCTCGTCGTAGTTGTCTTCGATCTCCTGACGCGTGAACCCCATCGCGAGACCGCCGAGAACGATGTTGCGGTCACCCGACAGATCCCTCATCAGTGCGGCGCCGACGCCGAGGAGGCTGGGGCGTGACTGGGCATAGATCGCGCCCTGGCTCGTGCTGGTGAGCCCGACGATCGCCCGCATCAGGGTCGATTTGCCTGATCCGTTGGTGCCGATCACGCCGATGCTGTCGTTCTCGTACGCCGTGAAGGTGACTCCCTTGAGCGCGTGCACGGTACGCATCTGCTTGCCGCGGCCGCGCAGGTTGAGGCTGCGGCGGTCTGCGGCGTTGGGACGCTTGCCGGTCGCGAAGACCTTGTACTCGACATGCACGTCGTCGACGATCACGACGGGTCTGCGGTGCTGCTCACTCGACACGGCCATACCTCTCCTCGGCCCGCCAGAAGAACCAGATACCGAACACGAACAAGCCGATCGACCAGCCCGTGGCGCGGATCCAGAATTGCTCATTCATCTCGTAGCCGGGCCCCTCGAGAAGGCAGGAGCGGGCGAGCGTGAGGAACTCGTGAACTGGCTGCCAGTTGCTGATGGCGACGACCCAGGGCTGCCCACCGCCACGTGCACCCTCGCCGAATCGCTCCTCGACGCTGAAGAAGATCCCGGTCGTGTAGAACACGAACCGGGTCAGGAAGGGCAGGAAGTTGTTGAGGTCACGCCAGTGCACGGACAGCCGCGCCGTGATCATCGCGAGGCCGCAGTTGAACAGGAAGAACAGCGCGAACAGCGGGAGGATCAGCAGCCACTTCCAGCTCGGCGAGCTGCCGGTCACCAGCAGGAACACCAGCATGATCGCCACGGTCGGCAGGAACTGCAGGAAGCGCTGCGTGACCGCTGCCAGGGGCAGCACCATGCGTGGGAAGGCGAGGCTCTGCACGAGGGCTGCGTTGTTGGTGATCGCCCTGCCACCGGCGGTCCACGACTGGGAGAAGAACTCAAAGACGAAGACGCCGATGATGAGGAACTCGACGAATTGGTCCGGACGACCCTCGGGGCCGATCAGCAGGCCGAAGACGGCGCCGTAGACCAGTGCGTTGAGCAACGGCTTGAGGATGACCCACAGCATGCCGAGGGAGTTCTGCTGGTTCTCCGCCTCGATCTTGAACCGCGCCATCGAGTAGATGAAGGTGCGACGACGCCACACCTCCGACACGTAGGCAGAGAGGGTGGGGCGGCCGCCGACCTTGATCAGGCCGGCCTGTGCCGCGTCCTCGGCGGAAGTCATGTCGTGTGGTCCCTCATGCTCGGTGGGTCGGGCAGCTCGGGGCGCTGCCGTCGAGGCCATCGTCGAGTGTAGTGGACCCGGCTACCCGATCTCGGCGCCCTCCTGCGCGCCCACGCGGGAGATCTGTTCCGGTGTGGCCGACGACACGATGACGAGGGAACCTCCGCCCAGGCAAGCCGCCACGATCAGCTCGGCGTCGCGCCGCACGTGTGCGGGGGTGACGAGCCGGCGAGTGCCGGTCGGCAGAGTCGTGGTGATGAGCTCTGCGTGAGTGACGAGCGCTCCGTCGAGGTCGATCGCCACGGTGGACGGCTCGGGCGGATCGAGCGCGAGGAAGTGGTCCCCGTGGCCCGGCACCTCGGCGCCGAGGTCGACGAATCCGGGTGGAGGGACGGGGAATCGACCCCCCAGCGGGCGCAATGATGCCGCGACCCGGTGTGGCTCATCTGCGATGAGCTCCGGGCCGCTCAGCCCGATGTCGGCGGTGTGGTCGACCAGGGCAGCGCCCACATTCCACGCCGACAGGATCCACACGGTCGTGAGCCAGTGGCTCGGCAACCCGATACGGATTCGGCTGCCCGGGCCCGCATCGAGCTCATCGACGAGGAAGTTGCTGGTCTTGGCGACCCAGTTGGCCGTCGTGGTGGTGCTGAGCTCGACCCGTTCGCCGGTCGCCATGTCGTAGTACGTCACGAGCGGCTGGGAGGGGTCAGCTGATGCGCGCAACAAGTGGTCGAGGGCCTTCATGACACCACCAGCCTCGCGTGCTCGATGACGGCGGCGGCGTCCGGCGCGACCGGCTCGGTCCGGCCGGGAACCGTCTCGCGCAGTCCGGCGACGCGGATGAGGTCAGCGGGTGCCTGATCCTCATGATCGACGACGAGGACGGGGAGGTCGGGTGCGACCAGGTCGAGGAAGCCCGGTGTCCTCAGGACGGGATCGACCGCCAGCGTGCGGCTCGAGGGGCCGATCACGACCAGGTCGGCGTCGAGCAGTGCCCGCGACACGGCCGAGGAGATCGAGATGCCCTCGGCGACCAGCAGCAGCTGAGTCGGCTCATGCGCCGAAGGGTCGTCGAGGTATTCGTCGACATGGACCGCGTGCGGGTCCTCGGTGCCGATGACGACGCGGAGCTCGGCCCGGTCCTCGCACATCGGGAGCAGGCGATAGGGGAGTGCCGCCCGTTGCGCCGCGGCGATCGTGGCATCGGTCAAGGCCCCGCCGCTTGTCGCAATGTCCGTGCGGACGAGCCGGATGGCAATGGTGTCGTCGCTGGCACGCTGCCATTGCGGGACATACCCGATCTGCTCGAGCGAGTCGGCGACCGCGTATGTCGGCGGGGTCGCCGCGGAGACCAGCAGGGCGTCGAGGTCCGGGCTCGCCAACAGTCCCGCGGACCAGTGACCGCGCACCGTGGGCGCGATGACAGTCAGCTCGTCGTCGGACCTCAGGGCGTCGCCGAGGGCGCGGGCGAAGGGGGCTCCGTCACCGCCGGAGACGAGCAGAATGCGCATGCCGGCCATTGTGTCGTGCGGGTTCAGACGTCCAGCAGGCGGGCGACACGCCGGAGATTTCATGAATCTTGCCATTCGGCTTGACTTGTGACAGGTGACAGGACTGTAATTCCATGTATGTCATTCGATCTGGATCTGCCGCAAGAGCTCGATGAGGAACTCATGTGGCAAGAGCGTGCCCTGTGCGCTCAGACGGATCCCGAGGCGTTCTTCCCTGAAAAGGGCGGATCAACACGTGAGGCCAAGCGAGTCTGCCTGACGTGTGATGTCCGTGGAGAATGCCTCGAGTACGCCCTGGCACATGATGAGCGGTTCGGCATCTGGGGCGGTCTGTCCGAGCGCGAGCGTCGCAAGCTCAAGAAGCGGGCCTAGAACCCGCTCTTTCCTCGTCCACTAGAGTCGCTCTACGTGGACGAGACCAGTACGACGCGCCATTGGCTCGATGATCCACCGAGCGTCGCCGCTGTCCTGGTGGCCCACAACGGGGCGACCTGGTTGCCCAAGGTCCTCGCTTCGTTCACCGAGATGTTCCATGCCCCGACGTCGTGGCGGGTCGTCGACGTCAGCTCGACCGATGGAAGTGCGGACCTGCTGCGCGACTCGTTCGGCGCCGAGCGCATCACGTATGCGCCGTCCGGAACGGGCTTCGGTGCGGCGGTGCGACTCGGGTTGGCCGCCATGCCCCGCACGGACTGGATCTGGCTGCTTCATGACGACTCCTCGGTGCTCCCGGGCACGCTCTCGGGACTGCTCGACACCGCGACCTCGGCCCCCGACATCGCCGCCGTGGGTCCCAAGATCCGCGAGTGGCCATCGCTGCGCCGGCTGCTCGAGGTCGGCCTGACGATCACGTCGACGGGTTCTCGCGAGACAGGGTTAGAGACCGGTGAGCCCGATGCCGGTCAGCACGACCGCCCCCGAGAGGTGCTCGCGGTCAACACCGCAGGCATGCTGATCCGTCGCGATGTCTGGGACGAGCTCGACGGCCTGGATCCCGACCTGCCGATGTTCTTCGACGACATCGACCTGGGGTGGCGGATCGCCCGGGCGGGCTATCGCACCCTGACTGCCCCGACCGCCGTGATGTTCCACGCCGAGTCGAGCCGCCGCGGCACCCGCACCCGCACAGCGGGAGACGTCCCGCACTGGGAGCATCGCCGTGCTGCGCTCCACACGATGCTCGCCAACACCCCGATGCCACGCTTCCTTTGGCAGTACGTCCGGCTGTTCTTCGGATCGCTGTTGCGGGTGCTCGGCCTGCTGGTCGGCAAGGATCCCGAGGCCGCAGGCGACGAGCTCCTGGCGTTGCGATCGGCGTACGCGCACCCGGTCAGGCTCGCGAGGGCACGCCGCCGAAGGGGACTGACAGCGCGACGATCGCAGCGGGCGATCCGCCACCTGTTCGCGCCGTTCTGGCTGCCCTATCAGCACGGCTTGGACATGGCCCGTGAGACCGCGACCGCCCTCGTCAAGCCGGAGTCGGTCCAGACCGTGGGGCGCCGGTCGACGACTCTCGACCAGGCGCCGGACGACGCTGTCGATCTCGAGGACGGTCCGTCGCTCCTGCAGCGGAGGCCATGGCTGACCGCGGTCGTGGTGCTTGTCGCGCTCTCGGTGGTCGCCGGACGCGGACTCTTCGGGGGCGGCCTCCACGGCGGCTCGCTCCCGCCGGCTCCGGCCTCGGCAGCCGGCTGGTGGCAGCTGCTCCTGGGGATCAACCAGGACCTCGGCGTCCCCAGCGGTGCCCTGCCACCCATCTTCGCGCTGCCGCTCGCGGTCCTGTCGACCCCGGTGTGGTTCCACCCGGGTCTCGTCATCACGATCGTCATGCTGTTCGCGGTGCCGCTCGCCGCGCTGACCGCACACCGGTTCGGTCGACAGATCACCCCGCACCGCCTCCCCCGGATGGTCTGGGCGGTCTCCTATGCGTTGTGCGTCGTCGCGACGGGCGCGGTGAGCCAAGGCCGGATCGGCACGGTGATCGCCTTGATCGTGCTCCCGATCATCGCCAACACCGCATGGCAGCTCGCCGAGAACCCGGGCCGGCAGCTCGCGCTGCGACTCGGCATCTGGATCGCACTCGCGGCCGCCTTTGCCCCGATCGTGCTGGTCATGGGCCTTGGTGGGCTCCTGATCCTCTGGTACGCGGAGGGCAGATGGGTCCGGCGACAGCTCGTCGTCGCAGCGGTCGTCCCGTTGCTCCTGCTCGGCCCGTGGCTCGCCCAGCGGGCCCTGCGGCCATGGCGCGGCTGGTGGGAGGCTGGCTATCCGCTGCCCGGCTCGGCCACGATTCGCGAGATCGTGCTGGGTCGCGCAGGCGGGCCCGGTGCGGCGCCCGACTGGCTGACAGTTGGGCTCCTGGTCCTGGCGCTGCTGGCACTCGTACCCCGCGGCACCCGCACGGGGGTCCAGCTCGCCTGGCTCGTCGCCCTGCTGGGGCTCGGCGCCGCGCTGTCCGGGACACTCGTGACCTTCTCCACCCATGCCGGCCCGACCGACATCACGCCATGGGTCGGGGTGCCGACTGTCGTGTGGATGGGCGGGCTGCTGACCGCGGTGTTGTTGGCCGTGCCGGCAGTCGGTTCGTGGCCCCGTCCGGCCCTCGCCGCCACAGTCGTCGTCGCCCTGATCCTGCCGCTCGGCTCTGGCGCGTGGTGGCTCGGCCGGGGTGTCGCTGACCCGATCAAGGATGGTCCGACCGCGGTCGTCCCGGCGTTCCTCGCCGAGCGCCCGGGGGACACCCTCGTCATGACGGGCACCATCGCCGCGGGTGTGGATTATCGCGTCGTCGCGGGCGAAGGCCCCTACCTGGGACAGGAGGCCATGACCGCATCGGCGTCGGAGTCAGCGGACCTGAGCGCGATCATGCGCCGAGTGCTGGCACAGGCGACCGTCGCCGACATCGAGGCCCTCAGCGCTGCCGGCATCGACTCGATCTATGCCCCCCAGGCCGACCCGGAGCTCAGCCGACGAATCGATGCGGCGCCGCGGCTCGACCCGGCCGGCAGTGACCAGCCCGGCTCGCGGGTGTGGACCCTGTCCTCAAAGCCGGGCGTCAACACCGACATCACACCCTGGTGGCACGGAGTCCTGATGGTTCTGCAATCCCTCCTGTGGCTCGTGGCGATCGTGCTCACCGCGCCCGTACGGAGGAGAGCCGTTCCGGAACCACTCGGAGCGAGCGAAGAACAGGAGGTCGGGACCCCGTGAAAGACCTGCGCATCCTGGCGCTTCCATTCATTGCCATCGCGCTCGTCGTGCTCGCGATGTCGGCGCCGACCGGCTCCGAGCCGGACCGTGTTCCGTCCCGGGTCACGGTCTCCGAGTCGTCGTATGCCTGCCCTGCCTCTTCGGTCATCACGGTGGCCTCGGGCCAGGTGCGGGCCGGCTCCGGCAGCACCGCGACGGTCCTGCCCGGCCGCGACCGCGATGCGGACCTCGAGGACGCGAGCGCGTGGCGCACGTCAGTCGTCGATGGATCGGGTGTCGTCGTGCAGCAGCCCGGGCGTGGCTCCGGCGCGGTCGGATTCTTCGCCGGTACGGCTCCCAAGGACGGTGGCGGTGGGCTGGTCGTCGGTTCCTGCCCGGGTGTTGTCGACGATGCCTGGCTGATGGGGCTCGGCTCGGGTGGCAAACATTTCTCGACCCTGATCCTCACGAACCTGGGCGACTCGCCGGCCGCCGTCGACCTGTCGCTGTGGGGCCCCGAGGGCGAGATCGAAGCGGTCGGCGCGGAGGGCATCGTGGTCCAGCCGTCGTCGGTCCGCCGGATCAGGCTCGACGAGCTGGCTGCGGGAGAGCCCGAGCTCGCGATGCACGTGCATCGTCGGCGCGGGTTGCTGTCCGCCGCGGTCGACGACTCGTCGACGTCTGCGTCCAGGGGCACCGAGCCGGTCTCAGCAACACTCGCTCCGCGTCGTACGCAGGTCATCGGCGGCGTCGCGGAGGGCGCTGCCGGGCGTACGCTCCTGCTGCTCAACCCGGGCGACGAGAGCGCGCGTGTCGATGCCGAGGTGATCGGGCCCAAGAGCACCTTCACGCCGTCGGGCCTCGAGGACATCAAGGTGCCGGCCGGGTCGACCCTGGCGATCACGGTGCCGAAGTCGGCGGGCTCGGGGTCGCAGGCCATGCGTCTGACCTCCGACCAACCGGTTGCCGCGACGGTCAAGATGGCGCCGAGCGACAAGGACTATGCCTACGCCGAGGCGGTGCCGGCGCTGGACGGACCCGCGATCGTGCCGGTAGACATCGGTCCGGAGGTCGATGCCCCGCGGCTCGTGCTGACCGCACCTGGTGAGGCGGCGTCCGCCGAGGTGCAGGCCTACGACGCCGACATGCGGCCGCTCATGTCGAGCACCGCCAAGATCAAGGCCGGCACCACGACGTGGCTCGAGGTCGACGCCAAGGACGCGGCCTACTTCATCGTGCGCCCGCGCGGACGGGTCGTGGCCGGGGCCACCTACGCACAGGGCGATGCCCTCAGCTCTCTCGCACTCACCGCAGCGCCGGTGACAGTGCTCGGACCTCAGGTGCGCCCGGTCTCCTGAAGGAGGGGTCAGCGTGGCCGCGGATCTAGGTCGTCAGGGGAGATGTGCCACACCTCGGAGAGGCGGTCGAGGACGGTCGCCCAGACCAGGTCCTCGAGGTCCTCGTTGCTCCCGCACCGTTGCGCGATCGGGATGCGGAACAGCACCACGCGGGAACCCCCGGCGTCCGGCGTGACGATGCTCAGCGGCACGTCGTCGGTCCACTCCGGCGGCAGCAGCGGCGCCTCCTCGACCACGACCTGAACATGATCGGTCTCGACCGCGAAATGCGGTTCGAGTGCAGCGATGACATCGCCGACGAGCAGATCGAACGAGGCGCGGGCCGGGCGATGAGCCGGCACGCTGCGGGGCGAGAGCGGACCCGGCAGCGCCATCGGCCCACGCGGGCCCCGGCCCCGGCGATCGCGCATCCGGCCCGGGCGTGGACCACTGACGGCGCCGCCGAAATGATCCATGCGGTGAGCCTAACGCGCGGGTGTGGGGGTCAGGGATAGCCTCGCCTCGTGGGTGTGATGAGACGGTGCACGCGCTCGGCGTGCTCTCAGACTGCAGTGGCGACGCTGACCTATGTCTATGCGGACCAGACCGCGGTCCTCGGACCCCTGGCGACCTATGCCGAACCGCACACCTACGACCTGTGCTCCGAGCACTCGCAGCGGATGTCCGCACCGCTGGGGTGGAACGTCCTTCGCCTCGCCCCCGATCCGGCGGCCGTCGAGCCCAGCCGCGATGACCTGCTCGCTCTCGCCGACGCTGTCCGGGAGGCCGGTCGTCCACCGACACCGGTTCCCGACGGACCGCCCGCCCTTCGACTCGTGAGGCCCGAATCTTGATCGATCCCCGTCTGGCGGAGGTGGTCAAGGCGTACGACGTACGCGGCCGCTCGCCCGAACAGCTCGACGCTGCCCTGACCCGCGCTCTCGGCGAGGCCTTCGCCCTCGAGACCGGCGTTGATGCCGCGACGGTCGAGGGTGGGGGCACGGTCGTGATCGGCCACGACATGCGTGACACCTCACCAGAGCTGGTGTCCGCCTTTGCCGACGGCGTGCGTGCCCAGGGCGGCCATGTCATCGGCATCGGCCTGGCCTCGACAGACCTGCTCTACTTCGCCTCGGGAGATCTCGACCTGCCGGGCGCGATGATCACCGCGAGCCACAACCCCGCCGCCTACAACGGCATCAAGCTGTGCCGAGCAGGCGCGAGGCCGATCGGCTATGACACGGGGCTCTCGGCGATCGCGGAGCGGGCCACCGCCTTCCTGGCGCGGACCGACCTGCCGGAGCCGTCCGGGACCTATCGGGAGCTCGATGCGCTGAGCCGCTATTCGGACTATCTCCACGAGCTCGTGCCGATCCCGGTGGGGCGGCGCCTGAAGGTCGTCGCCGACGCCGGCAACGGCATGGCCGGCCACACCGTCCCCTCGGTGTTCGCCAGCCTGGACGTCGAGCTGACGCCGATGTACTTCGACCTGGACGGGACGTTCCCCAACCACGATGCCAACCCACTCGACCACAGCACCCTGGTCGACCTGCAGGCCACGGTGCGCGAGACTGGCGCTGACATCGGCCTGGCCTTCGACGGCGACGCGGACCGATGCTTCGTGGTCGACGAGCGCGGCGAGGTCGTCTCGCCGTCGGCGATCACCGGGCTCATCGCGTCTCGTGCGCTGCTCACGACGCCCGGAGCGACGATCCTGCACAACGTCATCACATCGCGAGCCGTGCCCGAGATCATCACCGAGAACGGCGGCACCCCGGTACGGACGCCGGTCGGCCACTCGTTGATCAAGGCCGAGATGGCCCGCACGGGCGCGGTGTTCGGCGGCGAGCACTCCGGGCACTTCTACTTCAAGGACTTCTTCCTCGCAGACTCCGGCATGATCGCCGCGCTCCACGTCATGGCCGCCCTCGCCGAGACGGACGGGCCGGTCTCGGAGCTGATGGCCCGCTATGAGCGATACGCGTCCTCGGGCGAGATCAACAGCACGGTCGACGACGGACCCGCGATCCTCAGGGAGCTCTCGCAGGCCTACTCGGACTGTGGGCAGGACCGCCTGGACGGGTTGACCGTCACGGGGGACACGTGGTGGTTCAACGTCCGTGCGTCCAACACCGAGCCGTTGCTGCGCCTCAACGTCGAGGGTGACGACGAAGCCATCATGGCCAGGGTGCGCGACGAGGTCCTGGCCGTCATTCGGCGTTGAGCACCCCCTTAGGATGGCCAGCATGAACCTTGACCCCGCACTGCTGGAGATCCTGGTCTGCCCTCAGTGCCGTGCGACGCTTGCCGTCGACGACGAGGCCAGCGAGCTGGTGTGCAGTGCCTGCGCACTGGCCTATCCCGTGCGCCGCGACATCCCCGTCATGCTGGTCGACGAGGCTCGGTCTCTCCGTTGATGAGGAAGGCAGCCTGATGGCAACCGAAGGCGGAAACAAGGCGGTCGTTGCTGCCCTCCTGGCCAACACCGGAATCGCGGTGACCAAGTTCATCGCATTCCTGCTGACGGGCTTCTCCTCGATGCTCGCCGAGTCGATCCACTCCCTGGCCGACGCGGGCAATCAGGTCCTGCTGCTGGTGGGCGGCAAGCGCTCCAAGCGTGAGGCGACCGAGGAGCACCCGTTCGGGTTCGGCCGTGAGCGCTATCTCTACGCCTTCGTGGTGTCGATCGTGCTGTTCAGTGTGGGTGGCCTGTTCGCGCTCTACGAGGCCTATCACAAGTATCACGAGCTCCAGGAAGGTCACGCTGGCGGACTGGACGGCAAGTGGCGTCTCGTGCCGCTGTTCGTGCTCGGCATCGCGATCGTGCTGGAGTCGCTGTCATTTCGCACCGCGATCGTCGAGGGCAACAAGGTCCGCGGCAAGCAGGGCTGGTGGTCGTTCATCCGCAAGGCCAAGTCTCCTGAGCTTCCTGTCATCCTGCTCGAGGACCTCGCCGCGCTGGTCGGTCTCGTCGCGGCCTTCCTCGCCGTGAGCCTCTCGCTCCTCACCCACAACGCCTACTTCGACGTCGCCGGCACTGGCTTCATCGGCGTGCTGCTGATCGTCGTGGCGGTGATCCTCGCGATCGAGATGAAGAGCCTGCTGATCGGCGAGGCCGCCTCCAAGGACTCGATCGCCAAGATCCGGGGCGCGATCGAGGCGACCCCGGGCGTCACGCTGATCATCCACCTGAAGACGCTGCACATCGCGCCCGAGGAGCTGCTCGTGGCCGCCAAGATCGGGGTCGAAGCCGACGCCTCGGGGGCCGACATCTCCGAGGTCATCGACACCGCGGAGCGCAACCTGCGCACCGCGGAGCCGATGGCCCAGCAGGTGTTCCTCGAGCCCGACGTCTTCCGGCCCGATCACGTCCCGGACGAACGCCCCACGCCCCCGAGCGCCCCGAGCCACTAGCGCGGGGCCGCCGGCAGCTCAGTCGACGGGGGCCGTCGACAGGGGGTCGAGGCGATCTGTGACCTCGGGATCGCCGGCATCGGCGAGGTAGTCGGTCGGGTGCGTGTCGTCCGTGCCCGCGTCGACGTCGAGCGCTCGGCAGATGTAGGTGCCGATGGCCGCGACGACCAGGTTGAGCACGAGCGCCGTGATGCCGAAGTAGATCAGGTTCTCGCTGAGCGAGATGCCAAACACCTCGAGCGGGCCCACCGCGCCGCCGAAGTGCGATCCCGGATCGCCGATGACGGGCTTGTTGTATGCCGCGATCGTGCCCCAGATCATGCCGACCGCCCAGCCGGCGAGCAGTGCATAGCGGTGGAACCAGCGGGTGTAGAGGCCGATCACGATCGCCGGGAGGGTCTGCAGGATCCAGATGCCGCCGAGGAGCTGCAGGTTGATCGCGAAGTCCTTGGGCAGCGCCAGCACGAAGATCAGCGCGCCGAACTTGACCAGCAGGCTCGCGAGCTTGCTCTGCTTGGCCTCCTGGGCATCGGTCGCGTCCGGGTTGATGAACGCCTTGTAGATGTTGCGGGTCCAGAGGTTGGCCGCGGCGATCGACATGATCGCGGCCGGCACGAATGCGCCGATCACGATCGCGGCGAACGCGACACCGGCGAACCACGGCGAGAACTCCTGCTCGAAGAGCTGAGGGATCGCGAGCTGCGGGTTCGTGACCTGGATCCCGGCCGCGATGGCGGCGAGGCCGAGCAGGGCGAGCAGGCCCAGCAGGAACGAGTAGGCCGGGAGCAGCGCGGCATTGCGCCGGATGATGTTGCGGTTCTTGGTCGACAGCACCGCCGTGATCGAGTGGGGATACATGAACAGGGCCAGAGCCGAGCCGAGGGACAGCGAGGCATACGCCCACTGCGAGGCGCCGAGGGTCGGGATCAGGCCCTTGCTGGATGCCTGACCGTTGGCGATGGCATCGGCGTTGTCCTGGTTGAACGTGTCGAAGGCCTTGCCGGCCGAATCGAAGATTCCGCTCCAGCCGCCCAGCTGGGTCGGTAGGTAGATCACCGCGACGATGATGACCAGATAGATCAACGTGTCCTTGACGAAGGCGATCAGTGCCGGCGCGCGAAGGCCCGATGAGTACGTGTAGGCGGCCAGCAGCGCGAACGCGATGAACAGCGGGAGGTCCTTGCGGAACCAGCCGGCATCCTCGCCGCCGCCGAGTCCGATGACGTCCAGCACCGCCTGGATGCCGACGAGCTGCAACGCGATGTACGGCAGCGTCGCCAGGATGCCGGTGAAGGCGATCGCCAGCGAGAGGGACTTGGAGTCGAACCTGCCCTGCACGAAGTCGGCCGGCGTGACGTAGCGGCGTCGGTGCGAGACCGACCACAACCGCGGCAGGAAGATGAAGATGATCGGGTAGAGGATGATCGTGTAGGGCACCGCGAAGAATCCGGTCGCATTGCCGGCATACAGCAGCGCCGGGACGGCGATGAACGTGTAGGCCGTGTAGATGTCGCCGCCAATCAGGAACCACGCGATGAAGGTGCCGAAGCTGCGTCCGCCGAGTCCCCACTCGTCGAGGTTGTCGAGGGTGTCGACCTTGCGCCACCGCGCGGCGAGGAACCCCATCACGGTGACCAGCAGGAAGAAGAAGAGGAAGACGCTCAGCGCCACGGGATCGACGCCGTTCATGAACGATCACCGTCCGTGCGTCCCTCGAAGGTGCGCCGGTCGCGCTCGTGGCCGATGACCAGGAAATAGGCGATCGACGTCAGGACGACCGATGCGATCACCAGCATGAACTGGTACCAGAAGAAGAACGGGATGCCCCAGAGCTCCGGATCGGACGTGGCATACGTCGACACAAGCAGCGGGACGACGATGGCGATGGCCAAGGCCACCCCTGCGCCGATGAGCGGGCCCTTGCCCGGCGGCGTGCGGTCTGACATGGCGATGACCCCCTGATCAGTCGGACGTGACGTCCATCACAGTCCCTCGGGTACCGTACGCCCGGCCCGCCCGCGCGCAAAAGTCGGGGAGGGCCTGTCGGCTCGCTCACATGTCACCGGGCGATTCGGTGCGATCGCCTACCCGCCGGTAGGCTGTGAATCATGGATTACAACGTCGCAGACCTCTCCCTTGCGGACTACGGTCGCAAGGAGATCACCCTCGCCGAGCACGAGATGCCGGGCCTCGTGGCCATGCGTGAGCGCTACGGCAAGAGCAAGCCGCTCGCCGGCGCCCGCATCGCAGGCTCGCTGCACATGACGATCCAGACCGCCGTGCTGATCGAGACCCTCGTGGATCTCGGGGCCGATGTCCGCTGGGCGACCTGCAACATCTTCTCGACGCAGGACCACGCCGCTGCCGCGGTCGTCGTGGGTCGCGACGGGACAGCCGAGGACCCCCAGGGCACGCCCGTCTTCGCCTGGAAGGGCGAGACGCTCGGCGAGTACTGGGACGAGGCCGAGAAGGTCTTCGACTTCGCTGAGGGTGGCCCAAATGTCCTGCTCGACGACGGCGGCGACATCACGATGCTGCTGCACCTGGGTGTCGAGTTCGAGAAGACCGGTGTCGTGCCCTCGCAGGACAGCACCGACAACGAGGAGTTCAAGGAGGTGCTGCGCGTCCTCGCCCGATCGGTCGAGGCCAAGCCGCAGCACTGGACCAACATCGCCAAGGACATCAAGGGCGTCTCCGAGGAGACCACCACCGGCGTCCTGCGTCTCTACGACCGCTTCCGTGAGGGCACGCTGCTCTTCCCTGCGATCAACGTCAACGACTCGGTCACCAAGAGCAAGTTCGACAACAAGTACGGTTGCCGCCACTCGCTGATCGACGGACTCAACCGCGCGACCGATGTCATGATCGGCGGCAAGGTCGCCGTCGTCTGCGGCTATGGCGACGTGGGCAAGGGCTCCGCGGAGTCGCTGCGCGGCCAGGGCGCTCGCGTCATCGTCACGGAGATCGACCCGATCTGTGCGCTGCAGGCAGCGATGGACGGCTATGAGGTGAGGCGCCTCGAGTCGGTCGTCGAGACCGCCGACATCTTCATCACCACGACGGGCAACTTCGACATCATCACGGTCGAGCACTTCGAGAAGATGAAGCACCAGGCGATCGTCGGCAACATCGGCCACTTCGACAACGAGATCAACATGGCCGGACTGGCCAAGATCCCCGGCATCGTCAAGGACGAGATCAAGCCGCAGGTCCACCAGTGGATCTTCAAGGATGGCAAGAAGGTCATCGTCTTGTCGGAGGGGCGTCTGCTCAACCTCGGCAACGCGACGGGGCACCCGTCATTCGTCATGTCGAACTCGTTCACCAACCAGGTCCTCGCGCAGATCGAGCTCTACACCAAGGCCGGTCAGTACGAGCTCGGTGTGCACGTGCTGCCCAAGCACCTCGATGAGGAGGTCGCCCGTCTGCACCTGGACGCCCTCGGAGTCGAGCTGACCGAGCTCACCAAGGAGCAGGCCGCCTATCTCGGTGTCGACGTCGCCGGACCCTACAAGTCGGACCTCTACCGCTACTGAGTCACGCGGTCACAGGATGAACGGGCGCCAGGTGCATGCATCTGGCGCCCGTTCCTGTTCGACCCTCCGTATCATTGCCGCGTGAGCTACCGCCGGACCAAGCGCGATCGAGTCCTCGTCGTGGATGACGACGTCTCACTTGCCGAGATGCTCACGATCGTCCTCGAGGGTGAGGGTCTCACTGCCGCGGTATGCCGATCGGGTGACCGGGTCATGTCGGCGTTCACGCAGTTCAGGCCCGATGTCGTCCTGCTCGACCTGATGCTCCCGGGACTCGACGGCATGAGCGTGTGCCGCCAGATCCGGGAGAAGTCGGCAGTGCCGATCATCATGCTGACGGCCAAGTCGGACACCCCAGACGTCGTCGCCGGGCTCGAGGCCGGGGCGGACGACTACATCACCAAGCCGTTCAAGAACACCGAGCTGGTCGCCCGCATCAGGGCCCGGCTGCGACGGTCGGACCAGCTCGTCGAGCCGCTTGTCTTCGGCGACATCGTGCTGGACCCGGCCGGCCACACCGTGACCCGCAAGGGTGGTGCGCTGGAGCTCACGCCGCTGGAGTTCGACCTGCTGGCCTGCCTCCTGGGTGACCCGTCGCAGGTCTTCACCCGCGAGTCCCTCCTGCAGAAGGTGTGGGGCTATCACCACCCCGGTGACACCAAGCTCGTCAACGTCCACATGACCCGGCTGAGGTCCAAGATCGAGGACGACGCCGAGAACCCCCAGATCATCCGCACCGTGCGAGGCGTCGGATACCAGGCGATCACGCCATCGGCATGACGCGGCGACACCGGGCCGGCGGCGCCTGATGCGGGGGCTCACCCGCATCTGGCGGCGCTCGATCCAGGCGCGTGTCGTCACCAGCACGATCGTGCTCAGCGCCCTCGTCATCTCGCTCACCGGCTGGGCGCTTCTGCGAGACGTCGCGAGCGGGCTGGCCGACAGCCGGCGCGTCGCGGCGATCTCAGAGGCGCGCTCCGGCTTCGACTATGCACAGTCCCAGCTGGATGCGACGGTCGAGACCGAGCCCGCCACCCAGTCGCAGTCGCTGATCCAGATGGTCGACTCCCTCACGAGCTCGCGTGGCGCCAAGCGGACCTACGAGCTGGTGCTGGAGGGACCACTGTCGACCGAGGGTGGGGATGTGCCCGTGCGCTCCTCGGCGGCGATCTCGCCGGGCTCGCTCCCGGCCGACCTGGACTCCGCCGTCAAGCGCAGACCCGGCACGTACTGGAGCTATTCGGGTCTGGCGCTGCTGGGCTCCTCGGATTCCGATCCCTCGGTCGTGGTCGGCAGCCAGCTGCGAGCCCCGGGGACCGGTGACACCTACGCGTTGTACTACCTGTTCTCGATGGAGGACCAGCAGTCGACGCTCGACCTCGTGCGCAGGGCATTGCTGCTCGGTGGTCTGGCCATGGTGCTGATGGTCGGCGGGGTTGCCTGGCTCGTCTCGCGCCAGGTGCTGGACCCCGTCCGGCTGGCGCGCCGCATCGCCGAGCGCTACGCCAGCGGCAACCTCGAGCAGCGCATGCACGTCAGTGGTGAGGATGACATCGCCCGACTGAGCACATCGTTCAACCAGATGGCGGCAAGCCTGCAGAGCCAGATCCGACGCCTCGAAAATCTGTCGCGGCTGCAGCAACGCTTCGTCTCCGACGTCTCGCACGAGCTGCGCACTCCGCTCACGACGGTGCAGATGGCCAGCGAGGTGTTGTATGACTCCCGCAACCGCTTCGATCCGCAGACGGCTCGATCGGCCGAGCTGCTCAAGGGCGAGCTCGACCGGTTCGAGTCGCTGCTGACCGACCTGCTGGACCTCAGTCGGTTCGACGCCGGCGCAGCCCGGCTCGAGCTCGACACGATTGATCTCGCGCAGGTCGCGAGGCAGTCCGCAGATGATCCCGTCGTCGCCCGCGAGGGGATCGAGATCCGCCTGATCGGTGTCGACGAGCCGGCTGTCGTCGAGGCCGACATCCGTAGGATCAACCGGATCGTGCGCAACCTGTTGACGAATGCCGCAAAGTACAGCGGTTCGCCGCGCCTCGAGGTCGAGGTCGCCCAGACCGACGAGTGCGTGTCGCTCGCGGTGCGCGACTTCGGTGTCGGGCTCTCCGGGGATGAGAACCTGCGGGTCTTCGACCGATTCTGGCGTGCCGATCCGGCTCGTGCGCAGGGCGGGACCGGCCTCGGGCTCGCGATCTCGCGCGAGGACGCCGCGTTGCACGGGGGGAGCCTGCAGGCCTGGGGCCGGCCCGGGCTGGGCAGCGAGTTCATCCTGACGATCCCCAAGCCCGAGGGCTCGGCCAAGTTCCCCGCGATCGGGTCGGTGTACGCATGATCAGCCGTCGCCGCCATGACCACACCGCACGTTCCCTGGTTGTTGCGGTCGTCACGTTGGTGACGATCTCGGCGTGCGCCGGCATACCCACATCCGGGCCGGTGACCAGGGTCGCTGATGATGGTGGCTTCGGCGAGAGCACGGTTCGCTACTCCCCGAGCCGCCCGATCGCCGATTCGACGCCGCAGCAGGTCGTGCGGGGATACCTCGACGCGATGCTGGCCTATCCCCAGTCGTCGGGCACCGCCTCGGCATTCCTCACGCCCGAGGGCGCGAAGGGGTGGAGCCCGACGGCCCGTGTGCGGGTCTACTCGGCGCCATCGGTCTCGGCGACCCTCGCCAAGAGCGTGGGCGCCGACGCCGCGCCGACGCGCGTCGACGTCCGGCTCAGCCTGGACGAAGAGGCGCGGCTCGACCGCCAAGGTCATTACACCCGCCGGGACCGCCCTTCGGACATCACGTACCGGCTGGAGCGGATCAAGGGGGAGTGGCGCATCGCCAACCCGCAGGTCGGTCTGCTGGTCAGCCAGAAGTTCTTCGGCGACTACTTTCGGCCGTTCGACATCTTCTACTTCGATCGGCCCGGGCGCAGGCTGGTGCCCGACCCGGTCTACCGGACCGTCGGTGACCAGCTGGCGACCGGGCTGGTCAGCAGCCTGGTGCGTGGCCCCGGCCCTTCGGCCGAGGGCACCCCCCGCAGCTATCTCCCGCCTCTTGACTCCCTGCGTCCGTCGGTGCCGGTCTCGGATGACGGTGTCGCCGACGTCGAGTTCGACACCGACTTCTCAGCGCTGAGCGAGTCGGTGCAGGACCACCTCTCCGCGCAGATCGTCTGGACCCTTCGGCAGGTCCCGGACGTGACCGCAGTGCGCCTGCTGGGAGGCACGACGGTCCTGTCCAACAGCGGGAGCACCGTGCAGGACATCGACTCGTGGGCCGGGTTCGGACCGAATGTCGCGCCCGGCCACACCTATGCGATCGCCCGCGACAAGGTTGTCCAGATCGATGACGACCGGGTCGAACCGCTGACCGGCGCCTGGGGCGAAAATGCCCGCGGTGCCGTCTTCGTCGGCGTCTCCGACGACGGGGTGGCCGGCGTGCTGGCCGGCCGTTCCCAGGTGCGGATCACCAACCGCAAGGGCACCGGCGCGCGTACGTTCGGTGGTTCCGGCTTCATCGCACCGCGCTGGGACGGCGAGGGCGCGGTGTGGCTGCTCGATCGCCCCGGGTCGCAGACCCGCGTTCGGGTGCTCAGCGATGGCATGATCCGCACACTCGACGTCGGCGGCCTCGCGGCTCTCGCGCCCAGCACGTTCGCGCTGTCACCCGACGCCTCGCGATATGCCGTGACGATCCCCGGCGCCGGGCGGGACTCGATCCAGGTGGGACGCGTGCTGCGCGACGCCGACGACCGGATCCTCGGGCTCGGCGGCCCGGCACGCGTCTTCACCGGCGCCCGGTCGCCTCGGGCGGCTACGTGGTCGTCGGGTACCGAGCTCAGCTATCTTGCCGAGAGCAGGTCCGGCCGGCAGATCTATTCCTCGGCGATCGATGGCTCCTCGACCATCGAGGGCATCTCCCGCGGCGGGGCGTTGTTGCCTGACGTCGATGCAGGAACGCTCGCGATCGGCCCCGACGACACGTCTCCCCGCTATGCCACGGATGCGCGCAAGCGACTCTGGTACCTCCCTCCTGGCGAGTCCTGGCAGCTGCTGTCCACAACCGGGGTCACAGGCCTCACCTACGGCCGCTGACGTCCACAGCACCGGCCGGGAGCCTCCGCTGGGCGGCCCCACCGGCCGATGCTGGGAGGTGTGCGAGACCTGCTGACCCCCGCTGCCGACCTGCTGCTGGGGGCGCGGTGCGCCGACTGCGGACGACCCGCGTTGAAGCTCTGTCGGGCGTGCGGTGAGGCGATCAGGCCACTGCCAGCCATCACCTGGCCCCAACCGTGCCCGCGGGGGCTCAGGCAGCCGTCGCGGGTCGTCCCGATAGCCGCGGGAGTCAACGCCGATCTGCTTCAGCGCGTGCTGGTGGCATGGAAGGAGGCCGGCAACACGGGTCTGACCTCGATGCTGGACCACTTGCTGGCGGCGGCGGTCGTCGAGCACACCCGGCCCGGCCGACCCGTGACGCTCGTCCCGGTCCCGACCTCCCGCAGGAGCAGGAGAGCGCGGGGTTGTGACCTGGTCGACGAGCTCGCCCACTCCGCGGCGCGCCTGCTGCGCGGCGTCGGGATCGAGGCGAGGGTCGCCCAGGCACTGCGGCCCGCACGGGCCACTGCCGACCAGGCCGGCCTCGGAGCGACGGCACGGGCGCGCAACCTGCACGGGGCGTTCCGCTTGCACAGCGCGCGGTGGCTGACTGACCGCGACATCCTGGTCGTGGACGACATACTGACGACCGGCGCGACGGTCGCGGAGGCCGTTCGTGCGTTGAGTGCGGCCGGACACCGTCCCGCAGGCATCGCCGTGGTTGCCGCGACTCCTCGCAATGCTGGGCATCCACGATGAACTTGGTGACACCTCTGGTGATTCCTTGGACGGCGGTCTAACGTCACGGGTGTGGCATGAAGCGGCGCTGCACGTGAGCGCGACACCGAGACAAGGGAGTCCCCATGGAAATTGTCGTCAACGGTCGCAACAGCGAGATCTCCGAGCGGTTCCGCGAGCACGTCGAGGAAAAACTTCTCCGGCTCGAAAAATATGACTCCCGCCAAAAAATCAGCCGGGTCGAGGTCGAGGTGACCCACGAGAAGAATCCCCGCCAGCACGACACCGCAGCCAAGGTCGAGATGACCTTGCGCTCGCGAGGCCCGGCCGTTCGAGCCGAGGCCGCGTCGACCGACCAGCACTCGGCCCTGGACGCCGCGATCGACAAGCTCGAGTCGCGCCTTCGTCGTTCGGTGGACCGCACCCGCATCCACCACGGTCAGCACGCGCCGACGTCGCTGTCTGCCGCGGCGGCCACGCTGCCGATCGAGGACCTGGTGATCGACGAGCCCGACGACGAGGTCCCGGTCAGCCGGTCCGGGCCGATTGAGGTCGAGGGCGACAGTCCCATCGTCGTGCGCGAGAAGACGCACCAGGCAACGCCGATGACCTTGGACCAGGCGATGTACGAGATGGAGCTCGTGGGCCACGACTTCTATCTGTTCCTCGAGAAGGATTCGATGCGGCCGAGTGTGGTCTATCTCCGCAAGGGATATGACTACGGAGTCATCCACCTCGACGTCACGGGGTGACGAAGAGCACCTCCGAACCCAACCCGTGGCATGATCGAGGCGTGACTTCTCGGGGTGACAGTATTCGGGTGCTCCTGGTCGACGACCAGGAGCTGTTCCGGCGTGGCGTCAAGATGGTTCTCAGCGCCGACGACTCCCTGGAGCTCGAGGAGGTCGATGACGGCGACAAGGCGCTCGAGCTCGTCGCCGACAATCCCTTCGACATCGTGCTGCTCGACGTGCGCATGCCCGGTCGCAGCGGGGTCGAGGTGTGCGCGGCGATCAAGCAGATCTCGCCGACCACCGGAATCATCATGCTCACCGCGAGCGACGACGAGTCCGATCTCTATGAGTCGATCCGCAGCGGCGCCTCGGGCTATCTGCTCAAGGATGGCTCGACCTACGAGCAGGTCGCCGAGGCAGTGCGCCTCGTTGCCTCGGGGCAGTCGCTGATCAGCCCCAGCATGGCGACCAAGCTGCTCGACGAGTTCGTGCACATGTCCAAGAGCCCGGCGCCGGCGACCAACCTGACTCCGCGTGAGCTCGGGGTCCTGCGTCACGTGGCCCGGGGCCGCAGCAACCGCGAGATCGCCGAAGAGCTGTTCATCAGCGAGAACACCGTCAAGAACCACATCCGCAACATCTTGGAGAAGCTCCAGATGAAGTCGCGGATGGAAGCTGCCATGTATGCCGTGCGCAGCAAGCTCGTCGACGACATGCCGTGACCTGCCGGGCATGAGCGAGAGTCTCTCGGTCCTGCAGGCCAGGCGGATAGCGCTGGCAGCGCAGGGTTTCACCAGGCCGCGGCCCGGCCCGGGCGCGGACGTCACGGCTCGGCACGTCACGCGGGTCATCGAACGCCTCGGGTTCTTCCAGATCGACTCGGTCAACGTGCTCGCCCGGGCGCACTACATGCCACTGTTCTCGCGGCTCGGCGCCTATGACGTCGAGCTGCTCCACCGCGCAGCCGGTCGCAGGCCCCGCCGCCTGTTCGAGTACTGGGCCCACGAGGCGGCCCTCGTCGACGTCAACCTGTGGCAGGCATTCCAGTTCCGGATGGACTCGGGGGCGCGGATGTGGGGCGGCATGGCGCGGATCTTCCAGGACAAGCCGGAGTTCGTCGCGTGGGTCCTCGAGGAGGTCCGTGAGCACGGTCCGCTGACGGCCCGCGAGGTCGAGCACGACGCGCCGCGCAGCAAGGACAACTGGGGCTGGAACTGGTCCGAGGTCAAGGCCGCGCTGGAATACCTGTTCTACAAGGGCCAGGTCACAGCCGCACGGCGCAACTCCGCGTTCGAGCGCGTCTACGACCTCCCCGAGCGGGTCATCCCGCCCGCACAGCTCGCCGCGCCCCGGCTCGACCCGGCCGAGGCGCACCGGGTGCTGGTGGCGCATGCGGGCCGCGCCCTAGGAGTCGGCACGGCACAGTGCCTGCGTGACTACTTCCGGATGGACCCCGGCGCGACGAGGGCAGCGATCGAGGACCTCGTCGACACCGGCGAGCTGGTGCCGGCCACGATCGCAGGCTGGAACCGGCCGGCATACCTGCACCGAGATGCCGTCCAGCCGCGCAAGGTGTCGGCGAGGGCGCTGCTCAGTCCCTTCGACCCGCTGGTCTTCGAACGCACCCGCACCGAGCGGCTCTTCGACTTCCGCTACCGCATCGAGATCTACGTCCCGGCCCACAAGCGGGTCCACGGCTACTACGTCCTGCCGTTCCTGCTGGGCGACCGCCTTGTCGCGCGGGTCGATCTGAAGGCTGATCGGCAGGCCGGCCTGCTCATCGTTCACGGCGCCTGGGCCGAGGCGCACGCCCCCGAACGTACGGCCCACGAGCTCGCCGAGGAGCTGCGGCTGATCGCCCAGTGGTTGGGCCTGCGGTCGGTGGTCCCTCCGTCGAAAGGCGATCTCGCCGGGGAACTCACGGCCTGCCTTGCGCGTCACCTAGACTGAACAGGCTCTCAACTCTGCCCAGGCTCCGTATCACCAGGAAGTGCATTTCGTGCCCAAGGTCATCGACAAGATCCTTCGCATGGGCGAAGGCAAGATCCTCAAGCAGCTCCAGGCGGTCGCCAAGCAGGTCAACGCCCTCGAGGATGAGTTCCACGCGATGAGCGATGAGGAGCTCCGTGGCATGACCGACGAGTTCCGTAGTCGGCTGGCCGACGGCTCGACACTCGACGAGCTGATGCCCGAGGCGTTCGCCACGGTTCGCGAGGCGGCCCAACGCGTTCTGGGGCAGCGACACTTCGACGTCCAGATCATGGGCGGCGCCGCGCTGCACCTGGGCAACATCGCCGAGATGAAGACCGGTGAGGGCAAGACCCTGGTCTCGACGCTGCCGGCCTATCTCAACGCCCTCGAGGGCAAGGGTGTGCACGTCGTCACAGTCAACGACTACCTCGCGAAGTACCACGCGGAGTGGATGGGCCGCGTCCACCACTTCCTGGGGTTGAGCGTCGGCATCATCCTGCCGAGCATGACACCCAATCAGCGTCGTGATTCCTACGCGGCCGACATCACCTATGGCACCAACAACGAGTTCGGGTTCGACTACCTGCGCGACAACATGGCCGACGACATCGCCGAGTGCGTGCAGCACGGGCACAACTTCGCGATCGTCGACGAGGTCGACTCGATCCTCATCGACGAGGCCCGCACTCCGCTGATCATCTCGGGTCCGACCGAGGAAGAGGTCAAGTGGTACGGCGAGTTCGCCAAGATCGTCGGTGCCATGAAGATCGATGAGCACTACGAGGTCGATGAGAAGAAGCGCACGATCGCAGTGAGCGAAGAGGGCATTGACCGGGTCGAGGACCAGCTCGGCATCGACAACCTCTACGACGCGGTCAACACCCCGCTGATCAGCTTCCTCAACAACGCCATCAAGGCCAAGGAGCTGTTCAAGAACGACAAGGACTACGTCGTCATGGAGGGCGAGGTCCTGATCGTCGACGAGCACACCGGACGCATCCTCGACGGGCGCCGTTACAACGAGGGTCTCCACCAGGCGATCGAGGCCAAGGAGGGCGTCCGCATCCGCGAGGAGTACCAGACGCTCGCCACGATCACCCTGCAGAACTACTTCCGCCTCTACGACAAGCTCAGCGGCATGACCGGTACGGCGCTGACCGAGGCCTCGGAGTTCGACAAGATCTACAAGCTCGGCGTCGTCCCGATCCCGACCAACCGGATCGTTGCGCGGGTCGACCAGCCCGACCTGGTCTATCGGACCGAGCAGGCAAAGTTCGACGCCGTCGTCGAGGACATCGTCGAGCGGCATGCGGCCGGCCAGCCGATCCTGGTCGGCACGACGAGCGTCGCCAAGAGCGAGCGGCTCTCCAAGCAGCTCAAGAAGCGTGGCGTCGCGCACGAGGTGCTCAACGCCAAGCAGCACGACCGCGAGGCCGCGATCGTCGCGATGGCCGGGCACAAGGGCGCCGTCACTGTCGCGACCAACATGGCGGGCCGCGGCACCGACATCATGCTCGGTGGCAGCGTCGAGTTCCTTGCCGATGCCGCCCTGCGCAGCAAGGGCCTGGACCCGTTGGAGGACTCCGAGGCATACGAAGGCGCGTGGGCGAAGACGCTCGAGCAGATGGAGGCCCAGGTCGCGGCCGAGCACGACGAGGTCGCCGCCGTCGGCGGCCTGATGGTGCTCGGCACCGAGCGCCACGAGTCGCGTCGCATCGACAACCAGCTGCGCGGCCGCTCCGGCCGACAGGGTGACCCGGGTGAGACCCGCTTCTACCTGTCGCTCGAGGACGACCTGATGCGGCTGTTCAAGGCTGACTGGGTCAACTGGGTCCTGCAGACCATGAAGATCCCCGACGACGTCCCGATCGAGAACAAGCGGGTCACCGGCGCGATCGCTTCGGCGCAGGCGCAGGTGGAGGCGCAGAACTTCGACACCCGCAAGAACATCCTCAAGTACGACGACGTCATGAGCCGCCAGCGCGAGGTCATCTACGGTGAACGCCGGCGCGTGCTCGAGGGCGAGGACATGCACGAATGGGTGACCACGATGATCGGCGAGGTGACCGACGCCTACGTCACCGGAGCCACCGAGGGCTTCCCCGAGGAATGGAGCTCGACCAGCTCTGGACCGCGCTCGGCACGCTCTATCCGGTCAGCGTGTCGGTCGCCGATGTCGAGTCCGAGGCCGGAGGCCGGGAGGGCCTGTCCCGCGAGCACCTCCAGGAGGTTGTCGCCGAGGACGCGCTCGCGGCCTACGGCAATCGCGAGCAGGAGCTCGGCTCCGAGGTCATGCGCGAGCTCGAGCGCCGTGTCGTCCTGAGTGTGCTCGACCGCAAGTGGCGCGAGCACCTCTACGAGATGGACTACCTGCGGGAGGGCATCGGCCTGCGGGCTTACTCGCAGCGCGATCCGCTCGTGGAGTATCAACGCGAGGGCTACGACCTGTTCAACGCCATGATGGAGGGCATCGCCGAGGAGTCGGTCGGGTTCTTGTTCAACCTCGACGTCAAGGTCGAGGAAGCAGCCGAGGCCGAGCCGCAGCTCAGCGCCAAGGGTCTGGATGCGGACAAGAAGCCTCAGGCGCTGTCGTATTCCGCTCCCAGCGAGGACGGTGAGGTCGAGGTGCGCGGCGAGTCCGCAGCGGAGGACACTCCCGAGTCGGACGCCCGTCGTCAGGCCAACGCCAAGAACCGGTCGCGCCAGAAGGCCAAGCAGCAGCGGAAGTCACGCAAGAACAATAGGTAACGCTGCGCTTCGCGCAGCCCGCGACTTCGTCGCTGCCGGGCTGACGCCCGGGGCTCACTGCCTCGCTTCGCTCGGACATGGTCGTGTCGGTGACTCAAGGCCGAGCGGAACTCGCCTACGCCCAGGTCAGGGCTGTGCACTTCCAGACCTTGTCGCCGCGATGGGTCGTCTGCAGCTCGAGGCGTACGGCCAGGGCGCGCGAGCGGCCGCGGTGCACCATGCGGCCGGCGATCTCGGCGGCCTCGTCATGCACCATCGCGAGATGCACCGAGGCGATGCGGGCTCCGTGACCGGACCTGGAGCGCAGGGGCACCCTGGCGTGCACGGCCAACCGGGTCGTCAGCTGGTCGTAGACGTCCGGCGCCATCCAGGCCGCCATCTGCCGGACGGCTCGCTCACCCGAGAGGACCTCGACGAGCGCCTGCATGAAGCGGGCCGAGCGCTCACGCAGGGGCCGCGCATCGCCCCGTTCGACGGGGACCGGGAGCACGGGGCTCACTCCTGGGAACGGCAGTGGGATCTGGCCGGGTGCTGGCTCGACCGGACCGGCGAATGCCGGCAGTGCGGAGGGGACGAGCAGTGCTGTCGCGGTCTTCATGAGGGGTCCTTCCCGAGAGGCGGAACGAGTCGTTGCGTGGGGAAGATGAGGTTGGGGTCGGCGCCGATGACCCGGCGGTTGGCGTCGTGCCAGCGAGCACTGGCACGGGCGATGTCGGCGTCCGTCGCATCGCCCGGCAGTGAGCGGGCGGCGATCGCCCACAGGGTGTCGCCGTGGCGAACCACGACGGTCCGTTGGTCCGGAGCGGCCCGGGGTGCCACGACGACGGGCCGGTCCGGGAGCCGCAGGCCGACGAGATGGTGAGGCGAGGGTTGGGCCGGCGCCGCACGGTCGGCGTGGGCCGGTGCCAGTGCGAGCGCCCCGGCGGTGCCCGCGAACAGGGCGCGACGCAGGAGCCCCGGTGTCACGGCATGCAAGAGCGGGGCGGGAGCATGGGCCAGCGACAGCGCGACGGCGAGCATGACCCAGCCGGAGAGGGCCAGCTGGACCAGGCAGCCGATCGCCAGAAGGGCATCGGGGAAGCTCGAGCCGCGCAGGTCACCGATCGAGGTGGACGCTCCCGGAGCGAGCATTCCCACGCTGGCTCCGGCCAGGGCCGTCAGGGTCCATCCGCCGCGCGACAGCACCATGATCCCCCGATCATTCGTTTGACATCATTTGATGACGTTTGACTACAGACAAGGCTGTTCGATGGCGTCTGTCAACACCCTGTGGATCGTGCTGGGGAAACTGTTGCGCCGGCCGGGGCTGCGATAACGTGCGCGCTATGCGATGGGACCGACTGTTCGAGGACCTGGAGGCCCAGGCCGGTGACCTCGAGCTAGACGAGCGCGATGCCTTGGTCGAAGAGCTGCGCGACGGCGACTGGGCTCAGACGTCCTGGCTACATCTGCTGGGCGGCCGAGTCGTCCTCGCGGTGCGGGGCGCCGAGCGCGTCGAGGGCCTCGTCACGCTGGTCAACGATCAGGTGGTCCACCTACGGGGTGAGGGGATGGATCACGTCGTCAGCTCGTTGGCGGTTCTGGCGGTTCACTCAAGCGAGCGGCGAGCCGACGCGCCGACGGCGGTGGGCGGCGCCCTCGGGTGGGGACACGTGTTCCGAGCCCTGCGCGACGCCAGCGAGGAGATCCGGGTGCGACTCACCGACGGGACGACCAGGGATGGTTCGGTGCTCGTGGTCGGACGCGACTTCGTACGCTTGCAAGCCGCGTCAGGCCACGATCAGGTGCTGCCGTTTGCGGGGATCGCGGTGGTCAGTGGTCGGAGGTGACGTCATCTGGCGACGAGGCGGGGGCCTCGGCTGATTCGTCGTCATGAGCTTCCGCGCGGGCATACTGGCGGGAGATGTAGTCCTCGAGCTGGTCAGTCTCGATGCGCCACTGCCCGCGACCGCCGATCTGGATGCCACGCAGATCGCCTGAGCGCACAAGTGCGTAGACCTGGCGCACCGTCACGTTGAGGACATCGGCGACGTCCGCCAGCGTGAGAAACCGCGGGCTGGATGGTGGCATGGCTCCAGTTTCCCATGTGCCGGTGTCAGGGCAGCGACGGGTTGGCCGGGTATGTGGACAACCTGACCCGGGTCTGGACGAAACGGTCTGGAGTCTGTACAACCGATGCATGACGAACTGGCGGGGGCCTGGGGGATCAGGCAGGGCAACGGCGCAGCGGCTGCGCATCCGACCGTGGCGGGACCCACGGCTCCTGATCGGGCTGCTGCTCGTCCTGGGAGCGACGATCTTGGGCGCACGTCTTGCGGCGGCCAGCGACGACACCGTCGCGTACTGGTCGGTGAAGTCGGCGGTGGAGCCAGGCGACCCGGTGACGCGGGACTCGCTCGAGGTGACCCGCGTCCGTCTGTCGTCGGCAGCAGAGGGCAACTATGTGCGCGCTGACGAGGAGTTCGCGGCGCCGCTCGCAGACCTCGTCTGGGCGCACGGTGTGGCCGGTGGATCGCTGGTCGACAAGGCCGCGATGGAGACACAGTCCCGCACGAGCCGGAGCCAGCTCCCGCTCAGCGTGGCCGACGGAGCCGCGCCGGCCAACCTTGGGCGAGGTGACCTCGTGGATGTGTGGGTGGGCCCCGGGCCGGGCGACGAGTCGGTTCGCAAGGCGCAGCTCGTGCTCGAGTCGGTCCGCGTCGTCGAGTCCGGCGATGACGCGGCAGCGCGGAGCGGTTCACTTGCCCAGACGGTTCTCGTGGATGTCGATGACTCCCAGCTCCGCGGAGCGGTCGTCAGCACAGTGGCGGCTGGGTACGTCACCCTGGTCCGGGTGTCCTGATGGATGTCGTGCTGGCGGCCGGCGAAGCCTCGTGGGAGGCCGCCGCGATCCGCGAGATCGAGGCTTCGGCATCGTTGCGCCTGGTCAGGCGGTGTGTCGATGTCGCCGACCTGCTGGCAGTGTCCGAGACGGGTCTGGCAACCGCGGCTCTCGTCACGGCCGATCTCGGCGGCCTCGATGCCGATGCGGTCTACCGGCTC
Source organism: Aeromicrobium sp. (assembly GCF_037719875.1). Classification (GTDB taxonomy): domain Bacteria; phylum Actinomycetota; class Actinomycetes; order Propionibacteriales; family Nocardioidaceae; genus Aeromicrobium. Next base: position 295,626 of record NZ_JBBJMJ010000002.1, read on the forward strand.
GAGCACGCCGGCATACGCGTTGCCGCAGTCGAGGCCGACGTCGACCTGTGCCGCGCGCTCGGCATCGAGCGCACTCTGCGTCTGGGCGCCCTCGACATCGTCGCGCAGGACGCACCGGCACCTCGGCACCAGCAGCACGAGGAGCGGGCGGCGCTCATCGCCGTGTGGGGGCCTGCTGGCTCTCCCGGGCGCAGCACCGTCGCACTGGGCCTTGCCTCGGCGACCGCGGCGCAGGGTGTCGACACCGTCCTGGTCGACGCCGACACCTATGGCGGCTCGCAGGGACAGGCGTTGTCCGTCCTCGACGACGTGAGTGGAATCGTCGCGGCCTGCCGGGCCGCCAACACCGGACGAGCCGGCGAGGTCGTCGAACAACTGTTGGACATCGAGGAGAACCTCCGCCTGCTGACCGGGCTGCCGCGGGCCGACATGTGGCCGCAGGTACGCACGGGCGCCCTCGACCTGGTCCTCGGGCGGCTGCGATCGGCCGCGGGCCTGCTCGTCGTCGACTGCGGATTCTCGCTCGAAGCAGGATCCGGGCCAGCCGCCCATCGCAATCAATCGACCCTTCAGGTGCTGGAGCAGGCCGACCTCGTCGTCGCGGTCGGTCGGCCCGACCCGGTGGGCCTGGCTCGCCTGGTCCGGGGTCTGCATGACCTGGCCGAGGTGCTGCCGGGACGCACCCCGACCGTCGTGGTCAACATGACGCGGGCGTCCCTGGGGTGGCGTGAGCGTGAGATCGACGCCGCTCTGCGGCGGTTGACCGGGATCGCGCCGACGACCTACTTGCCGTTCGACCAGCCGGGGCTCGACCTCGCGGCGGTCAGCGGCCGGACGCCTCGGGAGGCCGCGCCATCGTCACCGTTCGTGACCCGGATCGAGGTCCTGGCACGTGAGCTCGTGGCGCAGGTCGGCACGCCTGCGGTCCTCGCCGCATCCGGCAGATAGGCCGGTGGTAACTTCTCTGCAGGACGTCCTGAGGAGAGTCATGCAACGGTTGAGCCCCCTTGACGCGATGTTCTTGCAGCAGGACAGCCCGACCGTTCCCCGCCAGATCGCCTCGTTGGCGATCCTCGAGCCGGGTGAGCACCCCCTCGACTACGACCGGCTGATCCACGTGATCAACGACCGCATCGACATCGTCCCGCGCTATCGCCAGGTCCCGCGTACCGTCCCGGGCTCGCTCGGCACACCGGTCTGGGTCGACGACGAGAGCTTCGACATCTCCCTGCACGTACGCCGCTCAGCCCTCCCGCGCCCCGGCACGACGGCGGCCCTCCACGAACTCGTCGGCCGACTCATCGCCCGCCGGCTCGACCTTGACCGGCCCCTGTGGGAGCTCTACCTCATCGAGGGGTTGTCCCAGGGTCGTGTCGCCCTGCTCTTCAAGGCCCACCAGTCCCTGGTCGACGGATCCGAGACGGTCGACCTGGCGCAGGTGCTGCTCGAGGAGACGGCGCACGACCGCGACATCCCTCATGAGGAGTGGAACCCACGCGTCGAGCCCAACTCGGCCGGCCTCGTCGTCGGCACCCTCAACCGGAACCTGCGGCATCCCGGTGAGGCGCTGCGGGTCGCGGAGCTCAACATCGGCCGCATCGCGCGCCGGCTGCCGGTGATCGGGGCAGACGGACAGGCTCCCCACAACGTGCTCTCGACCGAGCTTTCGCGACACCGGCGGTTCGCTTCGCTGGCGGCCCGTCTGGATGACTTCCGCCGCGTGCGTGAGGAGCACGGCGGCACGGTCAACGACGTCATCCTCGCGGCGATCGCCGGTGGCATACGTGGCTGGATGTTGACCCGTGCTGAGCCGGTCAACGCCAAGACCAGCTTCCGCGCGATGGTTCCGATGTCGGTCGTGGCCCAGGACGGCCTGCCGACCTCGCTCGGGTCCAAGGTCCGCGGTCATCTCCTGTCGCTGCCGGTCGGCGAGTCCAATCCCGTCGTACGCCTGCATCAGGTCTCCTACGCGCTCAAGGACCACCGCGAGACCGGATCGGCCGTCGCGGCCAACAAGCTGGCCAACCTCCCCGGATTCGCCACCTCGACATTCCACGCCGTGGGGGCCCGGGTCGCAGACTCGGAGGCCGGACGCGGGCACCAGATCGTGATCACGAATGTGCCCGGTCCACAGGATCCGGTCTACATGGCGGGAGCGGCCGTCAGTGAGGTCTACCCGTGCATCCCGCTGAGCGGCCATCGGGCCGTGGCGATCGGGGTGACGTCCTACAACAGCAAGGTGTTCTTCGGGATCGTCGCGGACCGCGATGCCGTCGCCGATGTCGACGTCCTCGCGCAGTGCATCGAGGACGCGCTGCAGGAGCTCGTCGAGTCGACCGAGACCCGCCGAGGACGCGCGCCACGAGGCCGGCAGCGGCCGGCCAAGCCATGAGGGTCTACCTCGCGGTCGAGGCCGATGAGCTCACGGCCCTGGGAGCTGGCGCGACGGTCACCCCGACCGCCTTCGTCGCCGCCTCGGAGGATGAAGAGGATGAGCTGGCAGCGCTCGAAGAAGCCGCCGAGCACGGCGCGGCCGTCGCGGCCGCCGAGCTCGACGACCCCGACGCACCGGTGCGGCTGGCAGATGTCGTGTCGTTCCACCTCGATGTCGACGGCAGTGGAGACCTCGCGTGGTATGCCACGCAGGAACTCGACGCCGTGCTCCGCATACTGCGTCCTTCCTGACCCAGAAACCACAAGATGTGGGCACCTGCGGCGGTCCGACTGCCTCGTGGACCGCTGCAGGTGCCCACATCCTGTGTGTGGTGGGAGGTCAGAGCTTGGTCTGCCCGTACTCGACCTCTTCGCGAAGCGAGGCCCGGATCGCCTTGGCGACCTCGGGCTCGATCTTCTTGCCGATGAACGGGATCGAGACCTTGACGTCGCCGTCGAGGGTGAACTCGGTTCCGCCCCCCTTGGCGAACAACTTGGCCTTGCCGGTCATCTCGGCGGGCTGGCCGATGATGCTGACCTTGACGTCGGCCGTACGGTTGCCGTCGCCGTCCGGCCCGCCCCACACCTCGGTCTGCTTGACCTTGACGGTCTTGCCGGTGAGCTTCTTGACGAAGTCGGGCATGTCGGCGTCCTGCACACGGACTACCGTCACAGTGGCGCAGTCTCCGGACTCCTCGATCGTGACGTCGTACTCGTGGGCGCCTTGGTTCTCGCAGGACTCCGTGCGGAATGCCTGGTCGGTGATCAGCGCGTAGACCGCTTCGACGTCGGCACCTGAATAGCTGAATTCTTCCTTGAGCTTCATCGGGTCATCCTCTCAGTGACTTCGTCATTGCGCAGCCGGGTCGACCGCTGGCGGCGCGCCGGCGCCGAGGCCCTTGAGCTCGGACAGGCGAGCCTCCACCTCGGCAGCGGTGCTGTCACCCTCGAGCTGTTCGAACTGGGCATCGAGGCTCGAGGCAGCGAGCTCGGCCTGGCCGGCCACCTGGGCCTCGACGCGGCGGACCTTGTCTTCGAACCGCGAGACCTCGCTCGTGGGGTCGAGGATGTCGATCGACTTGACGGCGTCCTGGACCTTGGCCTGTGCCTCGGCGGTCTTGGAGCGAGCCACGAGCTGGTCGCGCTTGGTCTGCAGCTCGCCGAGCTTGCCCTTCATGCCGATCAACCCGGTCTTGAGCTTCTCGACGACTTCGTTCTGCGATGCGATCTGCGGTGCTGCGGTCTTGGCCTCGTTCTCGAAGCCGATCTGCTTGCCCAGGGCAATCTTCGCGAGGTTGTCGAACTTGTCGGCCTCGGCGGACTGGCCCGAGGTCCGCAGCGTGTCGGCCTTTTGGGAGGCCGCGATGGCCTTCTGGCCCCACTCCCGTGACGCCGAAATGTCCTCAGCGTGATCGGCCTCGGCGAGGCGAAGGTTGCCGATGGTCTGGGCGACGGCCTCCTCGGCCTCGGCGATCGAGCTGGTGTAGTCGCGGACGAGCTGGTCGAGCATCTTCTCCGGGTCCTCGGCCTTGTCGAGGAGGGAGTTGATGTTGGCGCGGGTCAACTGGCCGATGCGCCCCAGGATGGACTGTTTCTGAGCCATGGTCATTCACTCTCTGTCAGGCGTGCTGCCGGTCGGGATGCTGCGTCACACTTCGATCTTGGTCCATGACACGGGTCGAGACAACCGGACCCACTAGGCTGGCCGGATGACGCGCCTCACCCGATCCCAGGTGCAGGACCGCAATCGCGAGACAGTCCTCGAGGTCGCCCGGGCGGCGTTCCTCCGCGACGGCTACGTCGCGACGTCGTTGGCGTCGATCGCCAAGGAAGCCGGCTTCACGACTGGCATCGTCTACTCGGGCTTCGGCAGCAAGGCCGATCTGGCGCTCGGCGTCGTCGGCCGTCTGCAGGCCGAGCAGATCCGTGCACTGGGGGAGCGGATCGGCGCGGTCACCAAGTCCCCCGACATGCTCGACGAGGTACGTCAATGGGCGCTCGAGGCCACCGCGTCCGGCTGGGTCCGGTTCGAGCTGGAGCTGCTGCTCGACACGATGGGCGACCCCCGCCTCGCGGAGGCCCAGACTGCACGGCAGACCGACGCCTTCCAGCAGGTCGTCGCGGTCGTGCGTCCGCGCATCCCGGTCGATCTGTTGGACGACGAGACGCTCGAGGTCCTGGCCGAGGCGGCCGTCGACTTCGCCATCGGCGTCGCGATCAGGCAGGTGGTCAATCCCGCCGCCTCCCTGGAGGGATTCCTCCGGCTGTTGGAGCCGATCGTCGCGAGCATCACGACTGCCTGACGCTGTGAGGTCCGTGCGCGATGTGGGACCTAGCCTCGATCTTTCATTGGGCTGAGGCTTCGGGCTCTTGATCCTTGGATCGTGTGTTTTGGGTTGAGGGCGTTGTTGAGTCCCGGCGTTGCTGTTTCGCCGGCGCTCCGGTTCCTCGGGTTGTAGTTTCGGGGGTCGATGTTCAGGTGATCGCGGCGAGTCGTCGGTGGCCGGTCAGGATGAGGTCGGTCCAGGGCCATCGTTTCGGCAGGCGCAGGATGTGTTGTCTGGCCGTGGTGATGATGCGGCCGGCGACGGCCAAGATTCGTAGCCTGAGTCGTTTGGGTTCCCAGATCCGTGCCGGGTTGTCGTGCCAGGCGAGGGTCTGGGTCCAGGTGATGAGTTCTGCGGCGAGTTGAGCGAGCTCGAGCCAGATCTGGTTCTTGTCGAATTCGTGCAGCGGCAGGTTGGTTGCGCCGGTGTCTTTGAGGTTGCGGATCCGGTCTTCACAGCGTGCTCGGGACCGGTGGCGGACCTCGAGTTGGGCCAGGGTCGGCCCGGTGGTGTTGGTCGCGAAGACCGTGATCCGCCACCCGTTGTCGTCGGTGATCCTCAGCTGCGCGCCGGGGTGGGGACGTTCTTTGCGGGCGATGACGCGCATGCCAGGGGGCCAGCCGGCGAAGGTGGACGGCAGCCATCGGGTCAGTTCAGCGACGAGCGCACCTTCGCGTCGGTGGCCGTCGGTGTCGAGGGCTTTCTTCCAAGCTTGGCGCGGCAGCGCGGCCAATGCATCAAGGACCGGCTGGCGACCATAGACGCCGACTGAGTACTGCAACCCCAGGTCGTGGACGTGGTGGACGAATTCGCGGACGCCAGCGCCGGAGTCTCCACGGACCAGCACCTTGGAACGCGATGGTTCAGGCAGTTGGGCCAGTGCTGCGTCCAGGACCGTGATCTGGTCGGCGGCGCTGTTCGCTGTTGCTTTTCCGGTCCGCAGCAGAGCTGCGAGTGGTTCACCGGTTCCGCCCGGGCCGTGGTCGACGAACGCCATCATCGGATGGAAACCGAAGCCACGTTTGTAGTTCGGCGACGCCAGTTCCTTCTCCGAATGGGCGCCGATCAGAGTCGCGTCCAGGTCAACGATCACCGTGTCGTCGTCGGCAAGGGGGCTGTGGTGGTCCCAGACCTTGGCCCGCGCTGACGCACGAGCAGACCTGATCACGTCGATGGCGGCGACCGGGTCGGCGCCGAGCGCCTCGATGAAGCGACTGATCGTGGGGTCGGAAGCGACCGGGCCGAACAGCTCGGGTTGGGCACGGATCAGCGAGATGTCAGCCAAGCAGTCGCCGCCAGCGGCGATCGCCAGGACCAGGTCCAGCACGATCTTGCCCGGGTCATGGATCGAGGCCGGTTTGCGCCACCTGGACAATCCAGCCGTCAGAACATCGGAAAGGCCGCTGGCAGACGCGGTCTGGGCCAGCAGTGACAGACCCGATGAGGAGATCAGCGACTCGCTGCCAGCAGCAACATGGACACGACGACCAGCCACGATATTCTTCATCTACGGAGTGCCTTTCAATCGGTCCGAATTATGTCTTCGTAAACACAATTCTTCCCGACATGACAGGCATTTCCGTGCGTTCAGGGCCGTGTCACCCCACCAACCGATGAAAGATCGAGGCTAGGGGTATTTGCGCGTCTTCCCGTCGGCCGTGCCGCATTCCTGGCCGGCGACGGGGGCCGGAAATCGGTACTTCTCGAGCACCGAGCAGTCGGGGAGGGTCTGTCCGGTCCAGACCTCACGCCATCCTCCGCCGACCCGGGCCCACAGCGCCGCATCGCCGCCGCACTGCGGGATGAAGCTTCCGCCGGCCGCCCAGCCCCGGGTGTCGACCTTGGCCACACGGATCTCGGGCTTCTCGGTGCAGACGTCGTCCTTGCTGTCCTGCAGGCGTTGCAGGTCAGCGACGATGAACGACGTGAAGTCCTCGGGCGCACCCGTCAGCTTGGCGACGTCGGCTGCGCGCGCCACGATGACCCCGTCATCGCCGTAGTCGATCAGTGTCGTGGCGGTCGGCGTCGCACTCTTCGTCGGATCGCCTGCCGTGCCGCCCGGCCCGTCCGAGCCGCCGCACCCCGCGGTGATCAACACCAACGCGATGGCCACCATCGGGATACGTCTCATGTCGACCAGTATCACCGAGCCCGGTGTGTGCGGTAGTCAACGACTTGCTGGAAGGTCGGCCGGTTCTGCCAGTCGATCGGACGGACGCCGACGACGCCACCACTCGTGGCCCGGATGTAGTCGATCGTCTTGTCGTAGGTCAGCTGGCCCGCGCTGGTCACACCTTGCGCTGTCTGAGCCCGCTGCACGGCGTTGAGCAGCGACGCGCGCAGCCTCGTGCGGCAGGTCGTGAGCGTGCCGCAGAGCCGATAGGCGTACGGCGTCTTCACGGTCGAGCCGGTCAGCTGGCGCAGCTCCTTGTCGATGTAGCCGTACCAGGGAGAGCCGAGCCATGCGGAGCCGCTGCCTCCGCGCGGGTGGTCGTCGAGGGGCTGGGGCAGCGCGCGGGCGAGGTCGACGCCCAGGCTCGGCGTCACGAAGTCGTATGCCAAGGACTTGTCGCCGTCCTCCCACCATGTGTCGAAGATGCGGATCGCGGCCTGGTGGGCATAGGAGCCGGTGCGGTCGTAGTCGACGCGGTGGGCGCCTGACGCCAGCCAGGCCGACAGCAGGGAGCGCGCCTTGGTGGTCTTGGGGTCATCGCCGAGCACCTTGAGCAAGACAGGTAGCAGCTCCTTCGCGCGGACGTCCTCGGTCGCGGCGTCCTGGACCATCCCGGCGAGCTGGGCCCGACCGATCTTGCCGGCCGCGATGGCCTTGGTCACGCGCCGGCTGAGTGCCTGCGAGCGATGCACGGAGCCGTCGGACCACTTGTCGTCCGCTGCGGCGAAGTCACGTGCGGGCTTGTTGTTCCAGCTCGCGAGATAGCCCGTCGACGGGTTGGTCTGCTGGACATGCCTGGCGGCGCTGAGCCAGCCGGTCGGGTCGTACTTCTTGCCGGACCAGCGGGGCATGTCGGTATCGGTGCCCTCCGCACGCAAGGGAAGTCGCCCTGATGAGAAGAACGCGATGTCGCGGTCGTCGGCGTAGAACCAGTTGAACGTGTAGTCGATGCCGTTGGCGGCCTGCTTGAACGTTGTTGCATTCTTGACGAAGTCGGGGTCGTTGAAGCGCGAGAATCCGATGATCGAGGCAGCCTCACGACCGTAGGTGCTGCGCTCGATGACGACCGCGACCGGCACGCCCTTGACGGTCGTGCGAGTCTGCACGATGCCGTGGTTGGTGCGCCACACCTGCATCTTGAGCGTCTTGGGCGCCGTGGGGGCCGAGATGTTGGGGACCACGGTCTGCTTGTGCTCGTTGTACTGCATCGGCACGCACGCGCCGTCGTCCTTGCGGTAGGACGTCGAATTGACCGTCGGAGTGCTGCCGTCGGCGTTGCACAGCTTTTCGACCACGGTGTCGATGTTGTCGCTGCCCGAGCTGGTCGCCGACCAGGCGTAGTCGAGGCCGTGGCCGAGCTCGACGACGAGGTTGGTTCCGGCGAACGAGACGCCCCGCGCGAAGACCCCGGGGCCCATCAGCACCTGCTCGTTGAGCAGCTGGGGGTTGAAGTAGCCGGTCTGCGGACCGAACACGGCGAGCGGACGCCCCGTCTTGGTCTTGCTGGCACCGACCAGCAGCGCGTTGCTCATGCCGTTGGCCGCGAACAGGCTGCTGAGATCGATTGTCCCTGAGGGTGTCTCGACCTCGTCCGGCACGCCGGTGAGCCCGAGCCTGAGCGCGTCCAGCAAGGTCTCGATGGGAGTGGCGCTGCCGGCGTCGTCGCCCGAGCCGGTGCCATGCGCGCCGTCGACATCGGGGATCGCGACGCCCGCCTGGCGGGGGTTGAACCCCTTGTTGTCGTAGGGGAAGGACAGCGTCGAGGTGGTCGGCGCCTCGGCGTCGTTCTTCGCCCGCAGGCTGGCGAACATCTTGTCGGCCTTGGTGCTGCCGAACTTCTTGACGAGCTGGCCGTAGAACATGCTGTTGGCATATTCCTGACCGCCTCCCTTGCCGAAGATGCCCCCGACGAGTGAGGCGACATACGTCAGGTCTGCGCGGGTCCAGGGGGCGGGCTTCTTCTGCAGTGCGACGTATTCGGCCGGGCAGGCGACGCCGGTCGGCAGCCCGAGCGGGCACATCTTCTCCTGCGCCGCGTTGATCCCGGCGAGGTAGGCGTCGGCGCCCTCCAGCAGACGCTGGCCCTCGGCACCATTCTCTCGCGCGATGATGTCGAGCTGGTCGGCCGCCTCCTTGGGCGTGTAGTACGCCGAGCGGACCTGTGCACGGTCCATCGCGATGTTGCCCGGTGTGCCGCCGACGAACTCTGCGCCCCGGCCCGCGCCGAGGTGGCGCAACGCGTCCATCAGGAACATGCGGTCCTGAGTGCCGGCGAACCCGGCGCCGAACATCGTGTCGTTGTAGGTCTTGCCGGTGATGTACGGGACGCCGAACGAGTCACGCACGATCGTGACCCCGGCCTTGGGGGTATCGGTGCTGACGACCTTGTCCGGGACGAACCCGGCCTTCTTGTAGTCCTGGTCGACCACGGCGTCGGTGATCGTGCCGGGTTTGTACGTTGCGAGGTCGTCATACATCTCGAGCTGGTCGGCGTAGTTCTTGGGCGCGTTCTTGCCTTCCACGGCGGTCAAGCCGCCGCCGAGAAGCACTTCGACGAGCTGCAGTGCCGTGATCGTCCCGCGTTGGCCGGCCGGCACGATGTTGCGGACGGTCCCGTAGGAGTCGGCGGTCGTGGGGGAGGGCGCAGTGGCAGCGTTGGCGGGTATCGCCGCCGCTGCGACTGCCAGGACGCTGAAGACGGTGAAGACGGCACGGCGCACGGAGGTGCTCCTCTGTCTCGAAATGTGTTGCCGGTCACAACGATCGAGGTCGGCGCGGGGTTACACCCCGTCTCTCGGCGTCTCCGGATCAGGGTCGCCAGCGGTGGTTTCGCTGCCAGATGCCGCGAGGTTTCTTGATCTCGATGGTGCCGTCGGCCGCGAGCCGGAACTGCCAGTCCTGGTCGTGGGCCTGGTGGTGGTGCAGGGAGCACAGCGAGGCGCCGTCGTCGATGTTGGTGGTGCCGCCTTGGGCCCAGTCCTCTCGCCAGTGATGGCCCTCGCACCAGCCGGGCGGCGCTTCGCAACCCGGCGTCACGCAGCCGAGGTCTCGTCTGGCCTGGGCGATGCGCTGGGCAGGTGTGAACAGTCGTTTGGAGCGACCCATGTCCAGTGGGAGCGAAGTGCCGCTGAACACCATCGGCATGATGCCTTGCGTGCACGCGATGCGGCGAAGCTCGCCGCTGGACACCCGCGTGCCCGTGGTCAGGGTCGCCGCTCCGACCTGGCTCTGCAGGTCGCTCAGGTCGATGTTGACCGTGATGAGTGCGGGGGTGCCGCCAGCGGTGGGGAGCTTGTCGGCGGGGAGGTGCTCCAGGATCCCGGTGAAGGCGCGACCCATCCGTTGGGCATACGTCAGCTCGTCCTGGTCGCGCTCCTGCTCGGCGGTCAGGTGGCGGCGCCGCGGAGCCGCGATCGCGTCCAGTGAGGACTTGAGCATCTCGGCCTGCAGCTCCGGCAGACGACCGCCGAATCGCCAGGTGCCGTCCTTGTCGTCGACCATCCACATCTCGGTGCGGGTCCAGGCCCTCCGCTCACGCAGCCGCAACGCCTCGTCCTCGTCGCGCGCTGCCTCGGCCGGTTGCCTGAACACGTCGGAGATCCGCAACGCCCGTCGGCGCAGGTCCTTGATCGGGAACCGCCTGGCGTCGGCGATCAGGGTGGTCTCGCACGCCTCGCGCTGCTGCTGCGTCACGGTGCCGGGCAGGTCGGCCATCGCGCCGGCGATCACAGCAGCCTGCGTCTCGGCGAGCTCGCCGGAGGCCAACGCATCCTCGGTCAGCGGAGCCGACGACAGGGTCTTGGCAACCCGCACGGTGCGGTCGGCCTCGAACTTGTCGCGTCCGAACCCGTGTGCCAGCAGCTCGCCGGTGCGCGCCCTGTCGCCCAGCCCGGCGTCGAGGGCGCGCACGGCGGCCAGCTCCTGGGCGGTCAGCCGTGCCCTGAGCCGGCGCAGTCGCTCGACAGCGCCCCGCTGTGTCGCGGGATCCAGGTCGGCATAGCCATCAGTCGGCATCGAGTCGAGGATCTGATCGAGCGCGTCCATACAGCCCACCAGAGGTGGCGGCAACGGCACGAGCTCGGCGACCATGATCCCCTCTATCAATAGAACGTATGTTCGACTGATTCCAATCTAGACGAGGGGTCGGACACTGTCCATCGACGTACGACTGCGCTGTGGACAAGGCGCAAGAGCGGGCTGTTCAGCGACTCGTGACGCCGTCGATCGCCTCGCGGATGAGATCTGCGTGGCCGTTGTGCCGGGCATATTCCTGAATCATGTGGAGGTAGAGCATCCGCAGCGACATGTCCTCGCCGTGACTGTCGAAGGTCACATCGAGGTCGAGGGCCGTCGCAACGGCATCGGCAGCGCGCTGCTCCTCCAGCAGCTGCGCGACGGCGGCTTCTGCGTCAGCCGGGTCGATGACATTGAAGTCGGTGTCATCCCGCGCCTCGAAGTTGTGGAGGTGCTCGATGTCCTGCTGCGCGAGCCGCTTGCGGAACCAGATCCGCTCGACCTTGGCCATGTGCCGTACGAGGCCGAGCAGGGTCAACGGCGTCGAGGGGATTGGCCGGGCCGCGAGCTGCTCGGCGGTCAGACCGGCGCAGATGTTGAGAAGTGTGGCGCGGTGATGGGCCAGCATCTCTTCGAGCAGCGGCCGGTCAGGGCCGGTCATGGGGCCCTCGGGCGCGGGGGTGGGGACGGGTGCGATCCAGGTCATGGAGAGATCCTCCCACCCGTGCGGTGGTGTCTGCCGCGGAGCGCGAACGCACGCCTTTCCAGCCGCGAGAACTCCGATGAGCGAACGTAAAACATCTAGTCTTTTACTTCACAAGACATGCCCTGGTCCTCTACGCTCACTTTTCGAGAGAGGCCACTCCTAGGGCTTCGTTCGTCAGGGGTTCCCGTGGGTGTCATCCGTGCAATTCTCGTACTGCTCGTGTCCTTCGTGTTGCTGGTGCCTGCCGGCGCCGCATCCGCCGAGGAGGAGACGCACGCGGGCGAGGTGACCTCTCCGCCAACGTCCGAAGCGTCTGAGGCCGACGAAGGTGCAGACACCGGGCCGGCGCCTGAGGTCCCGGACGAGGAGCCGGCGCCAACGGAGCCGGCCGTCACCGACGCCCCGGCGATCGAGGCCCCGCAGCTGGCGCCACAGTTCAGTCAGCGCGCGGCACCTGTGGGCATCCTCGCCGCCCCAGTGGCCACCGACGATGTCTATTCGGTCGCGAGCGGGGCAAGCCTGAACGTCTTCGCCCCGGGTGTTTACCTGAACGACGTCGGGGTCCCCGATGAGCCGGGTCAGTTCGTCGTCGAGAATGATGTGGACCACGGGACGTTGGGTCAAAATTATGATGGCGGTTTCGTCTACGACTCGGACGACGGCTTCACCGGGACCGACACCTTCACCTATCACTTCGTGAACCCGCTCGACGAGGTGAGCAGCACCGCCACCGTCACCATCACGGTCGTTCCGCTGGACTCGGCGGCGAAGGACGATGCTTACTCGTTTCCGACTAGCTTGACTACGTTCTCCACGAACTTCACCGACGGCGTCCACGCCAACGACGTCGGAACTTCCAATCAGCCGGTCACGGTCGTCGACGGCGTCGATCATGGGACGCTCGTGGTTCATGGCTTCGGTGGGTTCGACTACACCCCCGATCCGGGCTACATCGGCTTCGACTCGTTCACCTACAACTTCGTCCCGATCGGCGGCACCGAGCCGACCAACACCGCGACGGTGACGATCCAGGTCCGTCCTTTGCAAGCCGTCGCGGAGGACGACAACTACACGACACCGATCGACACGGCGCTCAACGTCCCGCCGCCTGGGGTGCTGGCCAACGACACACCCGGGTTTGTATTCTTCGACGTCGTCGACGACGTCCAGCATGGAACGCTCGCGCAGGGTTTCGACGGCAACTTTCTCTACGAACCAGATGCGGGCTTCGAGGGCTATGACACCTTCACGTACCGCCTCGTCGACAACGAGAAGTATGACCAGCCCTCCAACACCGCGACGGTCCGGATCAAGGTCGGCAACCCCCCGCCGGTCGCAGTGGACGATGAGTTCGAGATCGAGACGTGCGAGTTCAACGGCACACCGGTTCTGCCAAACGACCCGGATCGTGAGGTGGAGTCGCAGCCCACCGTCGTCAAGCCGGTCGAGCACGGCTCCCTCATCCCTTTCGGCACATCATTCATCTACGCGCCTGAAGACGGTTATGTCGGCGACGACACCTTCACCTACTTCTACGTCGTTGATGGCCAGGCCTCGAACACGGCCACGGCCACCATCCACGTCATGCCGTGCAGTGACGGTGGAGACGACGACGGTGGTGACGAAGACGGTGGATCTGACTCTCCTCCCGAGCCAGGTGCCGACCTCGACGACTCGGACCAGGTGCTCCCTGACACAGGGGCCAGGCTGCCGCTGTGGATGCTTGGGCTGGCTCTGGCGTCCGTGTCTCTGGGTGGTGTCCTGGTCAGGAAGCGGACGGCCTGAGTCGGCGGCTCACGGACTTCCCGAAGGGTGTGCCTGATGGGGTGATTCCACAGCTCCCGTTGTCAGCCCTTCCCAAATCTCCCGACATTAGGCACTATTTCCCCAAGTCACTTTCGGGGCCTCGTCCCCTGAGCGAGAGGCCATCGGGGGATGGAATCATCGACGTCGGCATTGTCCGAGCGCGTGCGCGACCTCGTGCGTCAGCGCCGGATCGACCCGCGCACCGACACGGGATCCGTACGTCAGGTGGCGCTCGACGTCATCGCCGAGCACGAGTCACGCAGCCTGACAGGCGCCGTCCGGTCGCTGGAGGAGCCTGAGCTGGTCGTCGGGCAGATCGTGGCCGACGTCTCCGGGTTCGGGCCGCTCCAGCAGTTCCTCGATGACGAATCGGTCGAGGAGATCTGGATCAACGATCCCGCCAGGGTCTTCATCGCACGCGCTGGCCGGCACGAGCTGACCTCGCTGATCCTCACGTCTGACCAGGTGCGGGAGCTGGTCGAGCGGATGCTGAGCTCGTCGGGTCGTCGCCTCGACATCAGCCAGCCTTTCGTCGACGCGATGTTGCCAGGCGGGCACCGCCTGCACGTGGTCCTCGACGGCATCTCCCGGGGCTTCGCCGCGGTCAACATCCGCAAGTTCGTGGCACGGGCACACTCGCTAGCGGACCTGGTCTCCCTCGGGACCCTCGACCAACGCTCAGCGGGGTTCCTCGACGCGAGCATCCTGGCCGGGCTGAACATCATCGTGTCGGGTGGCACGCAGGCGGGCAAGACGACCCTGCTCAACTGCCTGGCCGCCTCGATCCCCGGCTCGCAGCGGCTGGTCTCGGTCGAGGAGGTCTTCGAGTTGCAATGCGGGCACCCGGACTGGGTGGCGATGCAGACACGGCAGGCCGGGCTCGAGGGCACCGGAGAGATCTCACTGCGGATCCTCATCAAGGAGGCGCTGCGCATGCGCCCCTCCCGCCTGATCATCGGCGAGGTGCGCTCCGCGGAGTGCCTGGACCTGCTGCTGGCCCTCAACGCGGGACTGCCCGGCATGGCCAGCATCCATGCCAACTCGGCGCGTCAGGCGCTGGTCAAGATGTGCACGCTCCCGCTCCTGGCCGGCGACAACATCGGCTCACGATTCGTCGTGCCGACCGTTGCGTCGTCGGTCGACCTCGTCGTGCACACCGGGATCGACGCGGACGGCTCGCGAGCCGTCCGCGAGATCGTCGCCGTGACGGGTCGGGTCGAGAACGACCTGATCGAGTCCGAACCGGTCTTCGTACGCCGCGGCGGTCGCCTTGAGCGCGGCCCCGGCGTACCGCTGCGGCGTGAGGCGTACGAGCAGGCCGGTGTGGATCTCGACGGCGTGTTGGGGGTCGGTCGATGGGCGCCCTGATCGGGTTGATGGCCGGTGTCGGCGTGCTCCTGGTCGGCTGGACATTCGCCGAGCCGGGCTGGCGGCCCGTGCGTCGCCGAGCCCGGCGGACCGGCCGGCTTGAGGACCTGCTGGCCCGTGCAGGGGTGGAGGGCGTCTCGCCGACTCAGGTCGTGGCGATGTGCGCAGTTGCCTTCGCGGTGGCCGCCTTCGCCTTGACCGCCGCTTCAGGCGTGGTCGCGATCGGGGTGATCTTCGGGCTGATGGCCGGTGTCCTACCCATCACGGTGCTGCGCGGTCGGGCCGCCCGGCGCGTTCGCGAGCACGCGGCGTTGTGGCCCGATGCGGTCGACAACCTCACCTCTGCCGTCCGTGCGGGACTGTCGTTGCCCGAAGCACTGATGCAGCTGGGCGAGCGAGGTCCCGAAGGACTCCGCGCGCCATTTCGGCAGTTCGGTCGCGACTACCAGGCGACGGGACGTTTCCACGACTCGCTCGACCTGCTCAAGGCCCGACTCGCCGATCCTGTGGGGGATCGCGTCATCGAAGCGTTGCGAATCGCTCGTGAGGTCGGGGGCGGCGACCTCGGCCGCATGCTGCGCGCCCTCTCGGGCTTCCTGCGCGACGACCTGCGTACGCGCGGGGAGCTCGAGTCGCGACAGTCCTGGACCGTCAACGGCGCCCGCCTGGCCGTCGCAGCGCCGTGGGCCGTTCTGCTGTTCATGTGCCTGCAGCAGGACGTCGTGCGGCGGTTCGCCACGACCGCCGGGCTGATCGTGCTCGCGAGCGGCGCGGTTCTCTGCGTCGTGGCCTACCGGCTGATGATGTGGATCGGCCGGCTGCCGACCGACAAGCGGATCCTCGCGTGACCGGCGCGGTGGTCGGACTCCTGCTCTCGAGCGGGCTGCTGTTGACAGCATCGGGGTGGTCACGGACGCGGCGCCCCTCGCTCGAGCAGCGGTTGGCGCCCTACGTACGCGACGTCCATCCATACGCCGTGACTCCTGGCCGACCGCGTGGCGTTGTCGACGCGGTGTTCGGGCCGTCCGTCCGGAGAGCCGGTCGGGCCGTCGGAGATCTGCTCGGTGGCTCGGCGAGCGTGTCGCGGAGACTGGTCCGGCTGGGGTCCGTCACGACGGTCGACGACTTCCGTATCCGCCAGGTTCTGTGGGGCGCAGGTGGGCTCGCCGCCGCCATCGTGGTCTCCGCATATCTGTGGTCGGAGCGGGGCACCAGCGTGCCGGTGCTGCTGGTCATCTGCGGGGTGGGTTTCGCGAGCGGCGTCCTGTGGTGTGACAACAACCTGTCGAGCCGGGTGACTGCGCACGAGCGTGAACTGCTGGCCGAGTTCCCGGTCGTCGCGGATCTGTTGGCGCTCGCGGTGGCTGCCGGGGAGAGCCCGGTAGCGGGCCTCGAACGGATCATGAAGGTGTGCCACGGCGTCCTGTCTGACGAGCTCGCGCGCGTCGTCGCAGACATCCGCACCGGTACGCCGATGGCACAGGCATTCGACGGGCTCGCCGTTCGCACAGGTGTCACGAGCATCGCGAGATTCGCTGAGGGACTTGCCATCGCGGTCGAACGCGGCTCGCCGCTGGTCGACGTCCTGCACGCCCAGGCCGCGGATGTCCGCGAGGCGGCGCGACGTGAGCTGATGGAGGCCGGCGGGCGCAAGGAGGTCGCGAAGATGATCCCGGTGGTCTTCCTGATCCTCCCGGTCACTGTCGTGTTCGCATTCTTCCCGGGTTATGTCGGGCTTCATCTCACCTCGGGCATGTAGGCCTCGGGTCCCTAAAGGAAGGCAACTCCCATGTGGCAATTCCGATCCCACCGCAATGACGAGCGGGGTGACGTCCCAGGCTGGGTCATGATCACGGTCATGAGTGCCGGTTTGGTGGCCATCTTGTCGGCGGTCGCCGGACCGCAGCTGAGACAGATGCTGACGCAGGCGTTGTCGGCAGTCGGCGGCTGACCTGTGGCCGCCCCCGCTCGCAGGGTCCGCGGCGAGGAGGGCGCTGCAGTGGTCGACTTCGTGCTGATCATGGTTCTGCTGGTGCCGCTCGTGCTCGGGGTCGCGCAGGTCGCACTGGTGTTGCACGTGCGCAACACCGTGGCGGCCGCGGCATCGGAGGGTGCACGGGCATCGGCGCCGCTGGGTGCCACGCCTAGCGACGGGGCCGCTCGTACGCGCCGCATGATCCGGGACGCGCTGGCCGATCGTTACGCCGACGACGTCACCGCCTCGCGCACCACGGTGGGCGGCGTGCCTGCAACCGTGGTCGTGGTGCGCGCCCGCGTGCCTGCCCTGGGAGTGCTCGGCCCGTCGGTGCCGATCACCGTACGCGGGCATGCCGTGAGCGAGGTCGCGCCGTGAACCAGGACTCTGAGGGCACGGCCACGATCGAGTTCGTCTGGCTGTCGGTGCTGCTGCTGGTCCCGTTCGTCTACATTCTCGTGGCGGTGTTCGACGCCCAGCGAGCCGCCTACGGCGTGTCAACGGCGAGCCGGTCGGCTGCGCGCGCATTTCTCCAGTCGCCCGATGCGGCCTCGGGCGAGCAGCGGGCCAGGCTGGCCGCACAGGTGGCCCTGGACGATCAGGACCTGCCCCGCGCCAGTGTGCGCATCACGTGTCTGCCCTCCCCGTCGGACTGCCTGCAGCCGGGATCGTCGGTGCGAGTCGTCGTGCGTACGACCCAGGCCATGCCGCTCACGCCGACCGCGCTCGGCTCGCAGCTGGGGGGCATCACGGTCGACAGCACCCACACCGAGCCCTACGGCAGCTTCCGGAGCGAGCGATGAGACGGGAGAGCGGTGAGATCACGGTCATGACGATTGGGTTCTTCGTGTTCCTCGGCCTGCTCGCGGTCGTGGTCATCAACTCATCTGCCGCCTTCCTGCAGCGTCGTGAGCTCGACAACGTCGCCGACGGTGCCGCGCTGGCCGCGGCAGACGGGCTGAGCCGTGCGGACTTCTATCGGCGCGGCGAGGTCCGGCTCGACGGCGCCGAGGCTCGCCGGCTGGTCGGCAGCCATGTGACGGGTGAAGGCATCCGCGTCGTGCAGATCAGCACCGTCGGTGATGAGGTGCGGGTGCGTCTGGAGCGTACGGTCGGTCTCGCGCTCACGCCGCCGGGTTGGACGTCCCGGACGACGATCGTGTCCGAGGCGACCTCGCAGCTCCGGCTCGGCGAATAGCCGAGGAGCGGGCTCAGCTGCCGTCCGCCTGGACGCCGAGGAACCGGGTGATCCCGGCAACGCCGTCGGCGACGAGCTCGAGGGCGATGATCCCTGCCGGCTGCCAGCCACCGGGGCCGGACATGTGCACGGCGAATCCGGGTGCGGCGTTGGTCCAGAGCGGGGTGAGGGAGAGTGTGCGACTGTCTCGGCGCCAACCGATGCTCGCCTCGAGGAATGCTCCGATCTTCTCGTGTCCGCGATAGAGGTGCGGGGCGGGCGGCATCGCCAACCAAGCCCGATCGGTCAGCAGCGACAGCACCCCCTCGATGTCGTCGTTGGCGAAGGACCGGGCAAATCTGTCCGCGATGACCCGCTGGTCGCTCCGGGAGGGGCGTTCGGGACTTCCGCTCCGGGCCTCGACTGTTGCCCTCGCCCGCTGGAGCAGTCCCTTGACTGGCGTCGTACCGGAGTCAAGGAGCTCGGCTGTCTCGGCAAGGGAGAACCCGAGGACGTCGATCAGGAGCAGCACCGCAGTTTGTCGGGGCGGGAGCATCTGCAGGGCGGTGATGAACGCAAGCTCGATGTGTTCGCGCCGTTCCTGGCTGTGGGCGGGACTCTCAGCCGTCACATAGGGCTGGATCCAGGTCGCGGGATGATGCTCGCTGGGCGGCGGCGGATCGAACGGGGGAGTGGGCGTCGTCCGTGGACGGCGCTTGCCGTCTCGGATGGCGTTGAGGCACCGGTTGGTCGCGATGCGATAGAGCCAGGTCCGAACCGACGCCCGCCCTTCGAATCCAGGCAGGCCCTGCCAGGCGGCAAGCAGCGTCTCCTGAAGCACCTCGTCGGCGTCCTCGACAGATCCGAGCATCCGGTAGCAATGCCGATGGAGCTCATGCAGGTGAGGGTCGATGAGCTCACCGAAGTCATCCGCATCCCCTGGAAAGCCTGCTGTCGTCACAGCAACATCGTGCCAAACGTTCCGATCGGTTCCCGCGTGGTGTCAACACCTGCAGATCCCATCAAAAGGAGAACCCATGACTGACACCGCAGCACTCGATATCGCACGACGTTACTTCGAGGCGTGGAGTGGTGGTGAATTCGATCGCGCCATGGAGCTCGTGGCTGCGGACATCACCTGCCACTCGCCCGCCGGACTGGTGGTGGGCGCCGAGGCATTTCGGGCCTTCATGGGCCCCTTCGCAGGGATGGCGCAGTCGACCAGCCTGTTGGCGGCATACGGCGACCGGGTCAATGCCGTGCTGGTCTACAACACGGCGACTCCGGCGGTGCCCGAGGCGCCCGGCGCGGAGTGGCACCGCATCGCCGACGGACGCATCGCTGAGCTGCGCATCATCTTCGACAGGCTTCCGTTCGACCTGGCGCGTCGCGGTCAGGACTCATGAGCGACCGCAGAGCGGGTCAGAGCGCCGCGCGGATCCTCGCGGCATACTCCTCGGGCTCGCCATCGGCATACTTCGTCCGGGGCCAGAAGAAGCCGCGCAGCCCGTCGCCCTTGGTGCGTGGGACGACGTGGACGTGCAGGTGGGCGACGCTCTGCGACACGACGTTGTTCATCGCGACGAAGGTCCTTATCTGCATCTAGGGAGCCACTGGCCAATCATCCGGCATCGACAGACGGAGCCATGCTGGGGATTGCGAGGGGAGGAGCGTCGAGGGTCATCGTCTCGCGAAGTTGTTCCAACTTTTGATCGGCATGCTGGATTGTCAGTCGCAGTTGGTCCACGTCGCCAAGCCAAAGATTCTGCTGGGCTTCTTCGATCTGATGCTCAAGGTTTTCGCGGATCTCTCCAAGTCGCGGTGCCTGACTTGGGTCAACCTGAAGGAAGTCGCATCGCACGCAAGCATGCTCGTGGACGCAGTCAGATCCGTATGGACGGTGACAGTTTCCGAGTGCGATCTTTCGATGACCGAAGTGCTCAACGAAGTCGTCCCACTCTTCCTGAGTTGGCGTTCTGTACTCGTCGGATGGCCGTAGTTCGCAGTTAAGTCCCTGATAGTGGTGTAGCGCGGTCGTCGAGTTCATCGCCTGGATGGACATAGACGCGGCCACCGCGTGATCCTTCAAGAGATCTCTCACAACCACCTTGAAGAGGACACAACGATGACCGCTCCACACATTGTCGACCCTGCTGGCCTGCTTGGCGAAGCCCTGTCCGATGCCAGCCCAGATCTGATGCGGACGTTGCTGCAGACCACGATCAACGCGCTGCTCTGCGCCGATGCTGATGCGGTGGTCGGCGCCGAGTACGGTCGCCCGAGCCCGGACCGAACAGCCCAGCGGAACGGCTACCGACACCGGCCCCTGGACACCCGGGTCGGCACGATCGACGTCCAGATCCCCAAACTGCGCTCGGGGTCGTATTTCCCTGAGTGGTTGCTCGAGCGCCGCAAACGGTCCGAGGCTGCGCTGATCACGGTCGTCGCGGACTGCTACCTCGCCGGCGTCTCGACGCGCCGGATGGACAAGCTCGTCAAAACGCTCGGCATCAACGGCCTGTCCAAGTCGCAGGTCTCGCGGATGGCCGCTGACCTGGACCAGAGCGTCTCGGAGTTCCGCCACCGCCCCCTCGGTGACGCTGGCCCGTTCACGTTCGTGGCCGCTGACGCGTTGACGATGAAGGTCCGCGAAGGTGGCCGAGTGGTCGCCTCCGTCGTGTTGGTCGCGACCGGCGTCAACGCTGACGGACGCCGAGAAGTCCTCGGGTTGCAGGTCGCCACCAGCGAGACAGGGACTGCGTGGAACACGTTCTTCGCTGATCTCGTCGCCCGCGGCCTCGCAGGCGTCCGGCTCGTGACCTCTGATGCGCACGCCGGGTTGAAGGAAGCGATCGCAGCGAACCTGCCCGGCGCCGCCTGGCAGCGGTGCCGCACCCACTACGCCATGAACCTGATGTCGGTGACGCCCAAGAGCATGTGGCCGGCGGTCAAAGCGATGCTCCACAGCGTTTACGACCAGCCAGACGCGGCAGCTGTTCAAGCACAGTTCGACCGGCTGCTGGACTACGTCGACGACAAGCTCCCAGCCGTCGCCGAACACCTCACCGGCGCCCGCGAGGACATCCTCGCGTTCACCACCTTCCCCGAAGGCCTCTGGCAACAGATCTGGTCGAACAACCCCAACGAGCGCCTGAACCGAGAAATCCGTAGGCGCACCGACTCCGTTGGGATCTTCCCCAACCGCGACGCGATCATCCGTCTCGTCGGAGCCGTCCTGGCCGAACAAACCGACGAATGGGCCGAAGGACGCCGCTACCTCGGCCTCGAAATCCTCGCCAAGTCCCGCCTCAACATCGTCCCCGAGAGCAGCACCGACATCGACAAGGAGGACCTACCTGCACTGACCGCCTGAACCCCACGAGGGGTCACGCAGCGCTACACCACTTCCGGGGGCTTGACCGCGTCCACGCGCGCCATATCCTCCACATCGAACAACGCATCCTGACCGGAGACGCTTGTCAGGCGGTCCTCCAACTCAACCTGCCGATACACGTCGCGCCACTTTCGGGTCGCCCGTGCCGCAGCGTCAGCGAACTTGTAGCCCGCAACCGGTGACGTGAAGAACAGCGTCAGGAGGAACAGAACCGGGTGCGTCGGCCGGCGCCGGACCGGAATCGAGATCGAACTGAACCCGGTCTCCTTTTCGATGCGGTCACAGTAAGCGCGAACGACTGACTCGGCGGCCTCTGCGGCGTTGCCGTTGGCGCGGGCGTTGAAGAACTCGGCACGCCAATCCTCGCCACCAAGGAAACGATCAACCCGCCCGACGCCGGTCTCAGACTGGTTGTCTGACTTGGGTTGCACAATCCCATTCACACTTTCGAGCCAGCCACCCAGGCGGCTCACTGCCTCCACGTTGATGTTCAGCAGCACTTCCGACGGTTGGCTGCGGGTTCGGTCCAGAAGGTTGCCCGTCATGATCGAGCGGTCCATGCCGACACCGAACGGGTCAAGAAAAGTCAACACAGGGCCGCCATTGACCAGGGTCCAGGCCTCGGCGAATTTGTCCTGAACGTCACCCTGGAGCACTGTGGCCGTCATGCCAGACTCCACGAACGGTTTGACGTTCGATTCCAGGGCGGTGGCGTGCTTGGGGGTCTTCTCGATGAACACGCAGCGCAGGTCCCGCTTGTCGCGCCACGTCCGAGCGACTTCCAGCGCAACGATCGGGGACCCAGGAATCGGCTCATCGTCGCTGTCGGCTTCGTAGTATCCCGGCCCGGCATAACCGTCCAACAGCCACAACGGGCCCTTGGCCGTTGAACCCAGCATCACCGTGAAAACAGTCAGATACTCCCTGAGAACGGCGTGCTTCAGCACTGCAGCAGGCTTAGGCCTCTGAAAGAACTGATCGTTCGCAACCATGCTGTCCCTGCAAGATCGTCAGAAACAGCACGCTAGGGTCCGAAACGGTAAGCCGACCTGCGACACGCCGACAGGCGCATGACCACCAATGGTCAGAATGTCAGTTGTTCGCCGACGGTTCCGGTCTCTGCTTGCCCTGATCGCGGTGCGCGATCCGCGTTCGTCGTTGGCCAGTGGACGCCGTTGGCTTGCAACTCGGGACGCTGAAGGAGGCGTCCGGCAAGTACCTGTTCGAGTACCTCGGCTTGTGCTGTCTCCAGCGACACCAGCCGGGTGAGGACGGCGAGCAGGTCCGTCAGTTCAGTCGTCCACTCGCTGGGCCAGGAATCGGGATGAACATAGTCGAGCGGGCTGGACTTTCGGCCGCCCGGTTCCTTCTTCCTGTAGCCGAACCAAGAGACGAGACTCTTCTTCCCGCCGACCGCATAGTCGGCGACACGAGGATCGACTGGCGACCAAACCCCGTCGCCCATGTGGAGGCTCATGGCTTCTTCGTCATACGTCATCGTGGTCGGCATCTCGGTAACACCCTGGGTGCACAACGGTTGTTGAAGCGTCGAGTCCGGACCAATTCGAACGTCTCCCTCGGGGCGGCCGTCAGACGGGTCGGCATAGGCGGAGCCGTAGGTCTGAGCCCACACAACCTGTCGTCCGAGGGTGACCGCAGCGCTCCACACCTCTGGGTCAGCGGTGATCGGAATCCGTATGCCCGGAGTTGTCAGTTCATCGGTGAACGTGGCTGTGAACGCTGGGCTGGACACAAGCGCCGACACGTAAGCCAGAACGTCTTCAGAGGTCACAGCAATGTTGAGGATCGTCGATAACGCCCCGATGAGGCCCGGAGCAACATTCGGGTCACCGTTGGGGTGCAGGAATGGGAGCGTCCGTCCGCCTTCGCTGCCCTTGAAATGGTCCATGTCTGGGATCAGCCCACTCGACACAATTCCTGGTCCTGAGGAGATCACCTTTGAGTGCTGCTCGACTACGTAGACCTGACCGTCCTGGACGGCGTCCCACAGCGGTGGACTCGGCCGGTGGATGAGTCGACTGTCCGGGATCATCCACTGCCGGTCAAAGGCCCTGTAACCAACCTGGACGGGCGAAGGGAAGGAGCCGGGGTCGGCTTCAAACGAAACGGCCGGTTGACCCTTGATACCGGGCAGCGACGGCTTGGCCAGATCGACTTTCGCGCTGTCACTCTGAAGCGCCCCAGGTTCCCCGCCGCATCCTTTTGAGTTGAAAGGATGAGCACATGCCCAAGAAGATCGATCCCGAGGTCCGGGCCAGAGCTGTTCGGCTGGTCAATGACCATCTCGGTGAGTACCCGTCATTGACCGCGGCTTCATCTGCGGTCGCCCGCCAGGTTGGTGTTGGCCGAGAAACCGTCCGCAGGTGGGTCGTGCAGGCCCAGATCGACGGCGGACACCGCGATGGCCTGAGCTCTGCGGAGCTGGCTGAGATCAAGAGGCTCAAGGCAGAGAATCGGCAGTTGCGTGAAGACGTTGCGATCTTGAAAGCAGCGACGACTTTCTTCGCGGGGGAACTCGACCCCCGCAACCGATGATGTCCGGATTCATCGACACCATGAGGTCGCAGGGTCACGCGGTCGAGTCGATCTGTCGGGTCCTGCGTCAGCAGGGCGTGCAGGTCGCCGCGAGAACCTACCGAGACTGGCGGATCGCTGTCCCAGCGGCGAGGACGATCAGCGACGCCCGTGTCGTTGACGCGGTGCGTGACATCGCCTGGAATGTGGCCGTCGATGCTGATGGTGTGGTGGTGCGCAAACTGGCCCCCGAGGGCTTGTATGGGCGCCGCAAGATGACCGCCTATCTGCGCCGCACCGTTATCGCGGATGCCTCCGCGGGGGCGGTTGACCGGGCGATGCGGACGCTGGGTTTGTCTGGTGTTCGCAGGGACAAGGGGATCCGGACCACGATCCCGGCCAAGGACGGAAAACGCGCCGGCGACCTGCTCGATCGTGACTTCACGGCCGCGGCTCCGAACCGCGTCTGGGTCACCGATTTCACGTATGTCAGGACGTGGGCAGGGTGGGTCTATGTCGCGTTCATCGTTGACGTCTTCGCCCAACGGATCGTGGCTTGGCACGCCTCGACGTCCAAGGAGACCGAACTCGTCATGATCCCGCTGCGGATGGCGCTGTGGCAGCGAGACCGCGACGGACACCCAATCACGGCCGGCGAACTGATCTGCCACGCCGACGCCGGAAGTCAATACACCAGCATCCGCTTCACCGAGCACCTCGCTCTGGAGGAGATTCGGCCCTCGATCGGATCGGTCGGCGACGCCTACGATAACGCCCTCATGGAGACGATCAACGGCCTCTACAAGGCCGAGTGCATCCGCACGACCGTCTTCCACGAAGGCCCCTACAAGACCATCGCCGACGTCGAGTACGCGACCGCCGGCTGGGTCGACTGGTACAACAACCGAAGGCTCCACTCGACCCTGGGAAACGTCCCACCCGCCGAGCTCGAGCAAGCCCACTACGCTGCTCTCAACCGAGAGCCGCAACCCGTATAGGAGCGGCAGAGAACCTAGGGCGCTTCACTCTCCTTGAACAGCCGCCTCTTCTCGTCGGGGTCTGTCTCAGCAACCAGCGATCCCCAACGTGCTCTCAGCGTCTCCGCAAGCGGCGCGTACACCCACGTGCGGTTGGGTTTGACTCCCGGCGCGGCCCATGGCATCAGGTCGTTCAACGCCGGGTAGTCGTCCCATGACGATTCGGCGGCTGGTGTGAAAGGGTCCTGCCATCCGGTCCGGGCTGGGCGCCACAGGGGTGAGTCGAGCGTCAACGTTTCGAGGGCGCGGTACTTGTCTTCACGGCGGCCCGACAGTGCGACGTAGGAGATGTCGGCCGGTGTGTCGTGGGAGATGGTGCTGCCTCGTACGAAGATGCCGATCGACAGTGTTTGTTGAACGCCTGGGAAGACACGTGTGGCCACGTTCGGGCGGTGACCTTCGGGCGACACGTCGATGATCCATCCGGCGGTGCAGGTTCGGCGGAGGTATTCGCGCATACCCCGGAAACCGGGCCCTCTTTGGTATCCGTTGGTGCTGATGAAGCAGACGACACCTTCGGCAGTCTCTGGTGCGGAGTCGAAGACTTTCCAGGTGGCCCAACGCCAGAAGTACACGTACAGGTTCTTCAGGACGTACTCGAACTTGCCGTTCCCTTCGGCCCTGAAGCCGTCCAAGATTGGTCGGCGGCGGTCGCCGTGGGCTTCGTCTCCTGCTTCGACCCATCCGCCTTCACCTTCGGCCTTTTCCCGGTAGGGCGGGTTACCAATGACCACTGTCACTGGTGTGTTGGCCTTGACCTGGTTCGCCAACCTGCGGGAGTCGGAGATCGCACGGAAGTGCGAGCCGAGTTGGTCCGATTCCAAGTAGGGGTCATCCAAAGTGTTGGTGACGTAGGTGCGCATCCCACCTGGTGGTGGGTTCGCCCCGATACGACGGAGCATGTCGCTGGTGCGTAGTTCCGCGACTGCGTAGGGGCCGGTCTGCAATTCGAATCCGATGAGCCGTGTGGCGAGGTCAGTGACCCGTCCAGCGACCGCGCCTTGTCCTTCTTGGGAGCGAATCTGATCGGACGCTTGCTCGATGATCGCGTGAAGGTACGTGCCGGTGCCCATGGCTGGGTCAACGACGGTGACGTTGGGGTCGGAGAAGCCAGTGGTTCGACCGAGGAATCCCTTCAACACGTCCTCGGTCAGCCGAACCATCTGCTCCACCACCGGCAGGGGCGTGTAGTACGAGCCAGACTGCTGCCGCAGGTCAGGGTCATACTCCTCAAGGAACTGCTCGTACAGGTACAGATAGGTGTCCCTTGGGGACGCGCGAATGCGGTCCCAGTCGATCGCGTCGATCACACGCGTCAGCAGTTCAAGGGAGATGCGGAAGTCGTCCGCCATGTCATCGGTCAACAGTTGAAGCGCACGGCCCATGAGTGAGTGACGGGCACGCATGGCGTCGCCGACCCCGTGCAGGTTCGTTCCGGAGAGTTTCACCCCGTCACTGGTGGCGAGGAGCAACGCGAATGTCACGGTCTGGGCGTAACCGTCAGCGAACCGGTCGTCTGTCGCATCCGGGAAGAGGAGCCGTCGCCATTCGTGGGCAAGCCCGGAGAACTTTTGGGCGTCCGCGCGAGCCCCACCTTCAACGGCTTTGCGTTCCTCGTGGAGCCGTTCGATCACGTCTCCACGAAGAAGCCGAGTCAGTGGCGCGACCGTCGCAACCAACTTCGGGACAGTTCTGATCGGGGTTGGTTCCCAGTCAAAGAACTGCCGCAGCAACGCCTCGAATTCGGGCCCGGTTGCGAGTGACGCACCGGCCGTCTCCAACGTGCCGCCCGAGAACACCACGGGCTCATCAACCGGCTCAGAGTCCCTGTAGAGACGCCATTCGGTGCCATTGGTGTAGATCAGGTTCGGCAGATCGCTTAGCCGGTTCCACTGTTCCAGGTTGCGTCCCCGAAAAGAGTTGGGATCGAGCGAAACCTTCGGGGCCTTGACCTCCACATAGCCGGTGATCACACCACCCACCTGGACCCCGTAATCCGGGCGAACATGACGTTCCGTGTCCCGAACCTCGCTGTGCATGACAACGACACGTCCGATGTGTTCACCGACCTTCGTGACCATGTGATCAAGCGGTGGACGGATCGTCGCTTCACGCTCACCCGGACCAGCCAGCAACGACTTCGCCCGCACACCGAACTCCGACACTAGGTCGACCAGCCACTGAGGTGCTGAGTCCGACATGGACCAATCCAATCATCCAGAACGTCGATTGCAGCGCTCATCGGCCCCGGCGGCATGCCGGTACGTTCATGGCCTGCCGCCAATGTCGTCGGCGGATGGGAGAATTCGACCAACCGAACGGGCTGACGCGAATAGAGGGCAACAGGTGACGGACACCAACAGTGCAGGCGAAACGGCTCCGCCACCGGACCCGAGGTCCGTGTTCGTCGTCCACGGACGCAACGAGCCGCTCCGGAAGGCAATCTTCGACCTCCTCCGCAGTCTCGATCTCAAACCGATCGAGTGGAATCACGCGGTGGAACTGACCGGCACCGGCACCCCGTACATCGGGCAGGTTCTCGACGCCGCATTCGAGCATGCCCAAGCCGTTGTGGTCCTCATGACCCCTGATGAAGTTGCCTACCTTCAGCCTCGATACGGCAGCGGCGACCACGATCCTGAAACGCAACCTTCAGCACAGGCTCGCCCGAACGTCCTGTTCGAGGCCGGGATGGCCCTCGGACGAAACCCGACTCGAACAGTCCTCGTCGAAGTCGGGACAGTCCGCCCATTCAGCGACATCGCCGGACGCCACACCGTCCGGCTCACCAACGACCCGGCCAGCCGACAAACGCTTGCTGGGCGACTCAAAACCGCAGGATGCCCAGTTGATCTCAGCGGCACCGACTGGCAGACCACAGGCGATTTCACCTCGCCGGGCGCACCCGGCGACGGACTACCGCTCGGGCGCCGCGTACCCAGCAACACGCAACCCCGTCCCGCCGTCGCATTCGACGCCCACTATCGCAGCAGCGGAAAGTCCGGAGGCCGACTCCAAGTGATCAACCGAGGCACCGAAGCCGCATACGACGTAGCCGTCGCCATCCCTGATGAAGCCTCACTGGCGGTCATCGAGGAGGGCACGATAGAGAAGATTCCAGGCGGAGGAAAGTCGGTCACGCTTCGGACTATCGACCGACTCGGAAACACCCTCGGCGGCCCACGCGGCAAACGAGCGTTTGACCTAACGATCACTGCCCGAACAGAGAGCGGCGACCGCATCACCGAAGATGTATTTCTCGACATGAACGGGTAGGAGACATGGACGAAGAGATCGAAGTGCCAATCAATCTGCCGCTCGACAGCGACGGATTCCTGCGACGCGAATGCCCATCGTGCGTTCGCGAATTCAAATGGTTCAGCCACGACGAGGGCGACCCGGACGCCGAACAAGTCACGCAGTACTTCTGCCCACTCTGCGGTGTACCGGCAGGACTAGGCTCGTGGTGGACTCAGCCCCAACTCAACTACGTAGAAGCGGCCGCGACTCCCGGAATCGAGAGGTTGGTCGAACAGCAACTCGGCGACATGTTCAAAGGCATGAAGAACATCTCATACAAGCCGAACCAGAACTTCCACCTCGATGGCCCCGACTCAGAACCGCTTCACGAGCCCGACGACATGATGATCGTTGAGCCGCCCTGCCACCCGAACGAACCGCTGAAAGTACCTGACGAAGCGATCGACCGAATCCACTGCCTGATCTGCGGTAGCCCGTTTGCTGCCTGACTGACAGCCATGGGATTTGGTGCTAGTCCGCTGACGGACGGCGAAGCGCAGGAAGGGGCCTCAGTTAGTGCAGTTAATAGGGCCCTGGGCGCCGAGTCCCGACGTGATGGCATCGGCGACGCGCTGGGCGGTGCCGAACAGCGGGACGATGAGCGGCTCGGGCAGGTCGGAGAGTGTCACGACGTGATCGCGCGGGACCAGGAGTGTGTGGCCCTTGAAGACCGGGCGTACGTCAAGGAAGCCGACGACCTCGTCTGACTCCAGCACGATCGTCGCGGCCGTCGTGCCAGCGATGATGCTGCAGAACAGGCAGTCGTCGGTCATGAGCAGATCCCACCACACAATCTGGGGGTCCGCCGTGGCTTAGGGTGGGGACATGGCTGAATCAGAAGGCACCGACGACAAGTCCGACATGAAGGCCAAGTTCCGCGAGGCGCTGGAGAAGAAGAAGGGCAAGCAGCACGCGACCGAAGAGGGCGTCGAGCACGACGGCAGCGACAAGTCGCACGGCGCCAACGGTCCGACGCAGGCCCCGGAGTTCCGCCGCAAGAGCATCTGAGATTCCCCTGTAACCTCGACGGGTGGCGACACCCGACTTTGCAGACAAGACCAAGGCCCTCGACGCGACCCTGACCTCGATCGAGAAGGTCCTCGACCTCGACTCCATTCGTACGGAGATCGCGAGCCTCCAGGAGCAGGTCGGTGCCCCCGATCTGTGGGACGACCAGGCCAACGCGCAGCGGGTGACCGGGCGACTCTCGGCCCTGCAGGCCGAGGTCGAGCGAGTCACGAGCCTTCGCCAGCGACTCGACGACGTCGACATCATGCACGAGATGGCCCTCGAGGAGGGCGATGACGAGGCGACCGGCGAGGTCGACCGCGAGCTCATCCGCATCCAGAAGGCGATCGACTCGCTCGAGATCCGCACGCTGCTGTCCGGTGAGTACGACGAACGCGACGCCCTCGTCTCGATCCGATCGGGAGCCGGTGGCGTGGATGCGGCCGATTTCGCCCTGATGCTGCAGCGTATGTACATCCGGTGGGCCGAGCGCCACGGCTACAGCGTCGATGTCTACGACACCTCCTACGCTGAGGAGGCCGGCATCAAGTCGGCGACGTTCGCGGTCAAGGCGCCCTACGCCTACGGCACGCTGTCGGTCGAGTCCGGCACACACCGCCTGGTGCGCATCTCGCCGTTCGACAACCAGGGCCGTCGCCAGACGTCGTTCGCGGCGATCGAGGTCGTCCCGGTGCTGGAGCAGACCGACGAGATCGACATCCCCGAGGAAGAGATCCGGGTCGACGTCTACCGGTCGTCCGGACCCGGCGGCCAGAGCGTGAACACGACCGACTCGGCGGTGCGCCTGACCCACATACCCACCGGCACTGTCGTCAGCTGCCAGAACGAGAAGAGCCAGCTGCAGAACAAGGCCAGCGCGATGGTCATCCTGAAGGCCAAGCTCCTGGCCCTCAAGAAGGCCGAGGAGCGGGCACAGCTCGATGAGCTCCGCGGGGACGTCCAGGCATCGTGGGGCGACCAGATGCGCAACTACGTCCTCAACCCCTACCAGATGGTCAAGGACCTACGCACCGAGTACGAGACCGGCAACACCCAGGCTGTGCTCGACGGTGAGATCGACGACTTCATCGAGGCCGGCATCCGTTGGCGACGAAGTCAGTCGGCCTGACGCTGCTCGTCCCCCGCGACGGGGTTGCGCTCCTGCTGCTCGTCGACCCGCTTCTTGACCCGGCCCATGCCGGGCACCTTGCCGAGCATCGCGTTGAGCTCGCGGGTGATGTCGAGCAGGTCGTGCACGTCCGGGCCGACGTTGCGCAACGTGTCCATCATCGGCAGCAGGTCGGTCTCGAGCCGGTGGACGAGATCGGGCAGGTGGTCGGTGAGGCGGACGACCGCCTCCACCTCGTCGGGGTCGATCGTCCTGGAGATGCGGTCGACGACCGGCTGCAGGCGGTCGAGCGCCGGGGCGAACGTGGCGAACATCTTCTCGCCCCGCTCCACCGTCGGCTCGATGCTGCCGATCAGGCCGGCGCCGCGGACGACGAGCCCATCGGCGTGGGTGATGGTGTTGTCGATGCGCTCGATCGCCTCGTCCGCGTTGTTGCCGGTGACGTCGATGCGGGTGATCGCGTCGTCAGCGCGGTCGATCGTGGTGTCGATGCGCTGGATCGACCGGTCGGCGGACTGCCGGGTCGTGTCGATGCGGTCGACCAGCGCGTTGACGCGGGCGAGCAGGGCCTCGGCGGAGTCGAGCAGCGCTATGGCACGGGGGAGGAGCAGGACGACCTGCTCGGCCATCGCCGGGGTCCGGGCGATGAGGGCCAGCGCGTCACGGGGGTCGCCGAGCGGAAGTCTCATGGTCAGACGCTAGCGAACGCCACGGCGCGTCGCTCGTCGACCACGCACCTGGCGTCCACCTCGCCCGGTGGACGCCAGGCCACTGCCCTCTGATCAGTCGCCGGAGCTGAAGGCGGCGTCGAACGAAGCGGCCGGCGCGTCGAACAGATTGGCCTGGACGAACGCCAACGCCTCGGGCGCACCCAGTAGGCGATCCATACCGGCGTCCTCCCACTCGACCGAGATCGGACCGTCGTAGCCGATCGTGTTGAGCATCCGAAAGCATGCCTCCCATGGCACGTCGCCGCGTCCGGTCGACACGAAGTCCCACCCGCGCCGCGGATCACCCCACGGCAGGTGCGAGCCGAGCCGCCCGTTGCGTCCGTTTCCGACCTGCCTCTTGGCGTCCTTGCAGTCGACGTGATAGATCCGGTCCCTGAAGTCCCACAGGAATCCCAGCGGGTCGAGGTCCTGCCAGACGAAGTGCGATGGATCCCAGTTGAGCCCAAACGCTTCCCGGTGCCCGATGGCGTCGAGGGCGGCGTGGGTCGTCCAGTAGTCATAGGCGATCTCGCTCGGATGCACCTCGTGCGCGAACCTCACGCCTTCTTGGTCGAACACGTCGAGGATCGGGTTCCAACGATCCGCGAAGTCCTGATAGCCCGCGGCGATCATGGCCTCGGACGCCGGTGGGAACATCGCGACGTACTTCCAGATCGATGAGCCGGTGAACCCGACGACGGTGTCGACGCCGAGCATGCGGGCCGCACGGGCGGTGTGCTTCATCTCTTCGGCGGCGCGTTGACGTACGCCCTCGGGCTCACCGTCGCCCCACACACGAGCCGAGAGGATGTCGCGGTGACGCTCGTCGATCGGGTCGTCACACACCGCCTGACCCTTGAGATGGTTGGAGATCGCATGGACCTCGAGGTCGTACCTGGCGAGGATGTCGAGCCGGGTCTGGATGTAGTCGGGATCCTCGACCGCGGCCCACGGGTCCAGATGATCGCCCCAGCAGGCGATCTCGAGACCGTCGTAGCCCCACGCGGAGGCCAGCTTGGCGACCTCCTCGAACGGCAGGTCGGCCCACTGGCCAGTGAAGAGGGTAATCGGTCGGGTCATGCCATGGCCCCTGTCTGGTGAGTCGTGCCGTCGGCGGCGCTGGCCTCGACGGCGGCCAGCACACGCTGCACCGCGAGCCCGTCAGCGAACGACGGCACGGGATCCGCACCCTTGGCGATGTCCGTCACCAGGTCGACGACCTGATGTGTGAAGCCGTGCTCATAACCGAGCCCATGTCCGGGCGGCCACCACGCGGCGACATAGGGGTGAGTCGCCTCGGTGACCATGATGCGCCGGAAGCCGGCGATCGACGGATCTTCGGTCGCGTCGAAGAACTCCAGGATGTTCATGTCCTCGAAATCGAATGCCAACGAGCCGAGCGTGCCGTTGACCTCGAGCCGCAGGGCGTTCTTGCGGCCGGTGGCGAAGCGCGTCGCTTCGAAGACACCGATCGCGCCGCCGGCGAATCGGGCCGTGAACGCTGACGCGTCGTCGACCGTCACGGGGCCGCGCTCCGCATCTGAGCGGGCGGTGCCGCCGAGCGTGGCGCTCTCACCGGCGACCGGGCGGGACTGGACGAACGTCTCCATGAGCCCACTGACCGAGGTGATCGTCGTTCCGGTGACGAACTGGGCCATGTCGATGATGTGGGCGCCGATGTCGCCGAGCGCGCCGGAGCCGGCCAGTGACTTGTCGAGCCGCCAGCTGAGGGGAGTGTTCTCGTCGGACAGCCAGTCCTGGAGATACTGCCCGCGGACGTGACGGATCGTGCCGATGCGGCCGGATGCGACGAGCTGGCGGGCGAAGGACACCGCCGGCGTACGTCGGTAGGTGAAGCCGACCATCGCGCGCACGCCGCGCTTGGCCGCCTCGGCAGCCGCGGCGGCCATGCTCTCGGCTTCGGCGACGGTGTTGGCCAGGGGCTTCTCGCACAGGACGTGCTTGCCGGCCTCAAGTGCCGCGATCGCGATCTCGGCGTGGGTGTTGCCGGGCGTGCAGATGTCGATGACGTCGATGTCGTCCCTGGTCAGGAGGGCGCGCCAGTCGGTCTCGACGGACTCCCAGCCGAAGCGCTGCGCGACCTCGGTCGCGGCAGTCTCGTTGCGGCCGCAGAGCGCGGCCATCCGCGGGCGGAGCGGGAGGTCGAAGAAGGCGGGAGCCGTGCGCCAGGCCTGCGAGTGGGCGGCGCCCATGAAGGCGTAGCCGACCATGCCGATCCCGAGCTCGGTGGGTGTCTCGGTCATGTCATTGCTCTCGTGTGAAGTGGTGGGGAAACGCTGAAGGGGGACCCGCGGCGATGGCCGCGGGTCCCCGACCGATCAGGACTCGAACGCCGACTTGATGTAGGTGTCGACATTGTCCTTGGTGACCACCGGTGCCGCGAGCTTGAGCTGGCGCGGCACCTCGATCTCGGAGAGGTCCGACATCGACTTGCCCTGAACCAGCAGGCGGGCCAGCTTGATGCCGTCTGCGGCCTGGGTCGACGGATAGATGACCGTCGCCTTGAGCACCGTGTTGTCGGACTTGATGTCACGCATGACGTTGGCCGAGCCGGCGCCGCCGATCATGACGAACTCATCGCGGTCGGCGTTCTTGATGGCCGCGAGGACCCCGACCCCCTGGTCGTCGTCGTGGTTCCACAAGTAGTCGATCTTGGGAGCAGCCTGCAGCAGGTTGGAGGCCGCCTTCTCCCCGGACTCGACCGTGAACTCGGCCGCGACCCGGTTGTCGACCTTGAGGCCACACTTCTTGAGCGCGTCGGCGAAGCCCTTGGAGCGTTCCTGCGTCAGCGGCAGCGAGTCGATGCCGGCGATCTCGGCGACCTTCTTGCCCGAGGCGCCCTTGGCGTCGTCGCACACGAACGTGCCGGCCGAGACGCCCATGCCGTAGTTGTCACCCAACACCGTGGTGCGGGCAGCGAACGGGGAGTCGAACTCACGGTCGACGTTGATGACCGTGATGCCGGCGTCCATCGCCTTGCGCGCCACTGCGGTCATCGCCGCGCCGTCGAACGGCAGCAGGACGATCGCATCGACCTTGTCGTTGATGAAGGTCTCCACCTGTGAGATCTGCAGGTTGACGTCGTTGGTGCCCTCGGCGACCTTGAGCGTGACGTCGTCATACTGCTTGGCCTGGGCGACCGCGGCCTTGGTGATCGCGCCCATCCAGCCGTGGTCGGCAGCAGGGGCGGAGAACCCGATGACGACCTTCTTGCCGGACTTGTCGTTGTCGGTGTTGCTCTTGCTGACGTTCGAGCTCGAGTCGCCGTCGGAGCTGTTGCCGCAGGCGCCGAGGGTGAGCGTGGCAGCCGCTAGTGCGCCGATGAGCACAAGACCGCGGCGTCGCCGGTGATGAATGGTGGACATGTGGACTCCTGTTGGGTGGGGGGCTACGTCTTGCGATTGGCGATCCGCTGCTGCAGGAGAACAGCGATCACGATGATCACGCCCTTGGCGACGGCTTGCGCCGACGTCGAGAGATTGTTGAGCGTGAAGACATTGGTGAGGGTGGTGAAGATCAGGACACCGAAGAGGGTGCCGACGACGGTGCCGCGACCTCCGCTGAGCAGCGTGCCGCCGATCACGACCGCGGCGATCGCGTCGAGCTCGTAGAGGGTGCCGTGCGTCGATGACCCGGTCGTGGTGCGTGACATCAGCATCACGGCGGCGATGCCGCAGGTTGAGCCCAGCAGGGCGTACAGGTAGACGGTGTGGCGCTGCACCTTGATGCCCGCGAGGCGCGCGGCCTCGGGGTTGCCGCCGACCGCGAAGGTCCGGCGTCCGAACGTCGTGCGGTTCAGCAGGAACCAGCCGGCGAGGGTCACCAGCGCGAAGATGATGACGATGACAGGTATGCCCAGGGGCTCGGCGCCGAAGAAGTCGGTGAAGCCCTGGTTGCGGATGATCTGGGTCTTGCGGTCCGCGATGATCTCGGCCAGACCGCGGGCCGAGGCGAGCATCGCGAGGGTCGCGATGAACGGGACGACCTTGCCATAGGCGATCAGCACACCGTTGATGACGCCGCACGCCGTGCCGACGAGGACCGCGCTGAACACCATCGCGATCCAGCCGAAGTCGTCGGCCATCGCCTGGGTGCCGGTCGTCGTGGCCCAGATGGACGCGAGAGCCACGATCGCCCCGACCGACAGGTCGATGCCCCCGCCGGTGATGACGAAGGTCATGCCGATCGAGACGACTCCGATGACGGCCGCGAGGCGCAGGATCGTCAGCATGTTGTCGGTGCTGGCGAACCGGTCGCCGGCGGTGATGACGCCGACGATGCAAAGGACGATGAGCGCAATCACCAGGCCGAGGTTGCGGGCGATGCCGAGGTTGCCGCTGCGGTCGCCGCGGGCAGGGGCGGGGGTCGTCAGCGAGGGATCGTTCTGGAGGGAGGCGCTCACGCGGCATTGCCCTTCTTGTCGGTGGCGGGTTGTTCGGGGGTGGTCGAGTCGTGCTCGGCGAGGATGCGGTCGAGGACGCCGGAGGCATCGATGGCGTCGCTGGGACCCTCGTGGACGACCCGGCCGTCGGCGACGACGAGCACCCGATCGGACAGTCCCAGCACCTCGTCGATGTCGCTCGACACGATCACGAGGGCGACCCCGGAGTCCGCCAGGTCGCGGATCAGCGCATAGATCTCGGCGCGGGCACCGACGTCGACGCCACGGGTCGGCTCGTCGAGCAGCAGCACCTTGCAGGACCGCAGCAGCCAGCGGGCGAGCACGACTTTTTGCTGGTTGCCACCCGAGAGGGTGCGGATGATGCGATGCGGATCGTCCGGGCGTACGTCCACCGATCGGGCCGCTTCGTGGGCAGCGCGTCGTTCGGCGCCGTCCAGCGAGACGCCGTACTGGGAGAAGCGCGCCAGGCTCGCGAGTGAGATGTTGCGATAGACCGCGTCGTCGAGCACCAGGCCCTGCGACTTGCGCTCTTCGGGGCAGAGGCCCAGACCGGCGTTGACTGCCGAGGCGACGGAGCCGTTGCGCAGGGGGCGACCTCCCACGCTGACAGATCCGCGCGCGGCGCGGCGGGCTCCGTAGACCGTCTCGATGATCTCGCTGCGACCCGCGCCCACGAGTCCGGCAAAGCCGACGATCTCGCCGGGGCGTACATCGAATGACACATCCTCGAACTCTCCGTCGCGGGTGATCGAGTCGACGCTCAACAAGGGGTCGGCATCGGCCAGCTCGACGGTCCGCCGGGGGAACACCGATGACACGGTGCGACCGGTCATCAGCGTGATGAGCTCGGAGGTCGGGGTGTCGCGGGCCGGCAGATCGGTCGCGACGGTCCTGCCGTCCTTGAGGACCGTGAGCCGGTCGCCGATGCGGCGGATCTCCTCGAGGCGGTGCGAGATGTAGATGATCGCCGCCCCCGAGGAGCGCAGGTCCGCGACAACAGTGGAGAGCCCGTCGACCTCGTCCGGATCGAGCACGGCCGACGGCTCGTCCATCACGATGACCCGGGCATTGCGCGAGAGCGCACGCGCCATCGACACGATCTGCTTGCCGGCTGCCGACAGGCTGCCGACCTCGCGGGTCGGTCGGATCTCGGCGTGGCCGAGCCGGCCGAGGAGCTCGCGGGCCGCCCGGTTCATGTCGGAGTCACGGGTGATGCCGCCGCGTGCACGCTCGTGCCCGAGGAAGATGTTGTCGGCCACGCTCAACCCGTCGATGAGGTCGAGCTCCTGGTAGATCGTGGCGATGCCGGTCGCGAGCGAGGCCTGCGGATCGGCGAATGTCACGGGTTCGCCCTCCCACAGGATCGATCCGGCGTCGACTCCGTGCGCGCCGGACAGGATCTTGATCAGCGTGGACTTGCCTGCGCCGTTCTGGCCGAGCAGGCAATGGACCTCACCGGAGCGGACGACCAGGTCCACACCGTCGAGGGCGCGGACGCCGGGAAACTCCTTGACGATGCCGCGCATCTCGAGCAGGGGCGGGGTCATGGGCGTGATGCTAGTCACTTGTTTTGTCGTTCGTCAAGCAAAAGTATGTTGCTCGGCGACATACTTGGAGGATCCACACCACCAAAGGGGGCATGGTTTACTCATGGACATGACCGTGCCCGTCGTGCTGCCGCCCACCCTGGCCGGCACCGGGGAGCTCTTTCAGCTGTTGCGCGACGGGACTCCCCGGACGAGAGCCGAGCTGGCCCAGCTCTCGTCGCTGGCCCGCTCGACGGTCACCGCCCGTGTCGACGCACTGCTGTCGTCGGGACTGCTCGCCCCCGTGGGTGAGGCGGCATCGACCGGTGGACGCCCACCGACCCGATTCGCCCTCAATCGGGACAATCGGGTCGTCCTCGCGATCGATCTGGGAGCGTCGCACGCGAGTGTGGCGGTCACGGATCTGTCCGGGCGAGTGCTCCACCAGCAGACCGTGCCGAGCGATATCGCGGACGGTCCTGAGCAGGTGCTCGAACGGGTCGGCGCGATCGGGATCTCGCTCCTGAAGACGATCGATCGACCGGTCACCGACGTCGCAGGCGTGGGCATCGGTGTCCCTGGCCCGGTCGAGCACGCGACGGGCCGGCTGGCCAATCCGCCGATCATGCCGGGTTGGCACGACTTCGACATCCCTGAGCACCTCGGCAGGACGTTCGCCGGGCCGGTCCTGGTCGACAACGACGTCAACCTGATGGCCCTGGGGGAGTTCGTCACCTCGTGGCAGAGTGCCCGCCACCTGCTGCTGATCAAGGTCGCCACGGGCATCGGGGCCGGCATCGTGTCCGACGGGCGGCTCATGCGGGGGGCCCTCGGATCGGCCGGCGACCTCGGTCACGTCCAGGTCGCGGGCGCGCGTGACGACGTGATCTGTCGGTGCGGCAACAGCGGCTGTCTCGAAGCCGTCGCGGCGGGTCCGGCGATCGCCGCGAAGCTGCGTGAGCGCGGCCTTGATGTCGAGACGTCGCAGGACATCGTCGACGCGGTGGCCGCCGGCGAGGTCGCGGCACTGCAGGCCGTACGCGAGGCGGGTCGTGATCTCGGCATGGTGCTGGCCACGTGCGTCAATTTGCTCAACCCCTCGGTCATCGTGGTCGGTGGCAAGCTCTCCGAGGCGGGGGAGTACCTCCTGGCCGGGGTGCGCGAGATCGTCTACCAGCGCTCGTTGCCGCTGGCGACCCATGACCTGCGGATCGTCAGCACCTCGGCCGGCAGCCAGGGCGGCATTCTCGGCGCCAGCGCCATGGTGATCGACGCGGTGCTCTCTGCCCGGGCTGTCGACGACTACGTAGCCCGGGCCACGGCCTAGGCGGTCCGCGTCCCACGACTCGTGGCCTCACCTGCCTAGACTCGACGGGTGATTCGATTCGACAAGGTCACCAAAACCTATCCCGGCCAGAAGCGTGCTGCGCTCGACGCCGTCGACCTGGAGATCGAGAAGGGCGAGTTCGTCTTCCTCGTCGGCTCCTCCGGCTCGGGCAAGTCGACATTCCTCCGGCTGATCCTGCGTGAGGCGCGCCCGACCACGGGCAGGGTCTACGTCGCAGGCAAGGAGATCAACAAGCTCTCGAGCTGGAAGGTGCCCAAGCTGAGGCGCCAGGTCGGCACGGTGTTCCAGGACTTCCGCCTGCTGCCCAACAAGACCGTGACTGAGAATGTCGCGTTCGCACTGCAGGTCATCGGCAAGTCGCGCAGCGAGATCAACAAGGTCGTGCCCGAGACCCTGGAGATGGTGGGCCTCGAGGGCAAGGGGCATCGCATGCCCGACGAGCTGTCCGGCGGTGAGCAGCAGCGCGTCGCGGTGGCGCGTGCTTTC
This sequence comes from Aeromicrobium sp., assembly GCF_037719875.1. Classification (GTDB taxonomy): domain Bacteria; phylum Actinomycetota; class Actinomycetes; order Propionibacteriales; family Nocardioidaceae; genus Aeromicrobium. The sequence continues at coordinate 334,501 of NZ_JBBJMJ010000002.1, forward strand.
GTCAACCGGCCGATGATCCTGATCGCCGATGAGCCCACCGGCAACCTCGACCCCAACACCAGTGTCGGCATCATGAAGCTGCTCGACCGGATCAACCGGACCGACACCACCGTGGTCATGGCGACGCACGACTCGTCGATCGTGGACCAGATGCGCAAGCGGGTCATCGAGCTCGACAACGGACTCGTGATCCGTGACGAGGCCCGCGGCATCTACGGCTACCAGAACTAGGAGGCGCGATGCGAAGCACCCTCAGCGAGCTGGGCCAGAGCCTGTCGCGCAACAAGTCCATGACGATCTCGCTGGTCGTCACGATGACCGTCTCATTGCTGCTTGCGGCCCTCGGTCTGCTGATGCAGAGCCAGGCCGACCGCACAGAGCGCTACTTCGGCGACCGGCTCCAGCTACAGGTCTACCTCTGCACCAAGAACTCGCCGAGCGCCAACTGCCTCGGCGGTGTCGCCACCGACGACCAGAAATCAGCCGTCCAGGAGGCGTTGCGCGGCAACGCCGAGGTCAAGGCGATCGACGTCCGTACGCCGGCCGACAACTACGAGCAGGCCCGCGCGGTCTTCGGGCAGTCCGAGACCGGGCGCAAGCAGCTCGAGACGCTGAGTCCCTCGTCGTTCCCCGAGTCCTATCTCGTGACGCTCAAGGACGCCAACAAGTACGAAGGCGTCCGGAGCCAGGTGTCGGGCATGGACGGCGTCGGCAACATCAACTCGCTGAAGGAGCAGCTCGGACCGCTGTTCAGCGCCCTCGACAAGCTCAAATATGCCGCGATCGCGACTTCGATCCTGCTGATCGCGGCCGCGATCCTGCAGGTTTCCAACACGATCCGCATGACCGCGTATGCGCGGCGGCGCGAGATCGGCATCATGCGACTCGTGGGTGCCTCGAGCTGGCACATCCAGCTGCCGTTCGTCCTGGAGTCCCTGCTCGCCGCCTTGATCTCGGCAGCGTTGGCTGCGGCGGGGCTGAGCGCCTTCATGTACTTCGTGGTCTATGGCTATCTGCGCGACACCCTTGGGCAGATCACGACCTGGGTGGGCTGGCAGGAAGCCTTCATGGTTGCCGGCGCCACCACCGCGCTCGCCCTGGTCCTCGCGCTGATCCCGACCCTGGTGATGACCCGCAAGTATCTCGACGTCTGAGGTCGGCAGAGGCGGGAGCGCGCCGTGTGGCGCCAATGCCTTGACCTGTGGCACCGATACTTTAAAGTCGAACTTGACGGTTTTCGACAGTCCCCAGCTCTGCTGAGGAACCTTCCCCCAAGGTCGAGGTCATGGTTTTCACAAGGCGCAGAGCTTTCACCACTCGCAAGACGCTGACGGCAGCGTTGCTGGCGACGACGCTGATCGCCACGCTCACGGCACCGTCCTTCGCCGACAAGAAGGACGACCTCGAGAAGAAGAAGGACGGCGTCAGCGGCAAGATCGGTGACGCCAAGGAGGACCTCGAGCTCTCGACCAAGAAGTATGCCGACGCCGTCGCGGCGCTCAAGACCGCCCAGGGCAAGCTGGACACGGCCCGCTCGACGCTCAGCGGGACGCGTGGCGCACTCGCGACGGCAAAGGCCCAGGACGACGAGATGCAGGCCAAGCTGGTGTCCTCGGAGGCCGGGCTCGATGCTGCGATCGCACGGCTCAGCAAGGGCAAGGCCCAGCTCCGCAGCTCCGAGGCCAAGGTCGAGCAGTTCGCCGTGGAGACCATCCAGCAGGGCGATCCGGGCATGCGCGCGTTCAGTGGCCTCCTGCAGGGCGAGGAACCCGGTGAGTTCTCCCAGGAGGTGAGTCTCAATGAGGCAGTCAGCGACGACCAGGTGGCCACGCTGCAGCGGCTCTCCGCGACCCGCGTGATCCTCAAGGTCAACCGCGACAAGGTCCGGAAGCTGCGCGACCAGGTCAAGATCCAGCGGAAAGCCGCGGCAGCCAATCTGGTCCGCAAGCAGGAACTGGAGTCTGCGGCGGCGGCACAGGCCACGCAGGTCGCGCAGCTCGTCACGACGCGACGCGGGGCTCGCACCACTGCGGAGAAGCTGCGCGAGGACGATCGCGCGCTTGTGGCCTCACTGGAGTCTGAGCGAAACAACCTCGAGGCGCGGATCCGGGCCCTGACCCCCAAGCAGGTCAAGAACGCCGGCGGTGACGGCGGCGGCACGCTCTCCCGCCCGGCGGCCGGCCCGGTCACCTCGCCGTACGGCATGCGCCTGCACCCCGTCCTCAAGGTCTACAAGCTGCACGACGGCACCGACTTCGGCACGGGTTGCGGCGCCCCGATCCGCGCGGCGGCGAGCGGTACCGTCCTGCAGACCTACTTCAACGGTGCCTACGGCAACCGGGTGATCCTCAACAACGGCCGCATGCGGGGCCAGAGCGTCGTGACGACCTACAACCACCTGACCCGCTGGACCGTCAGCGCGGGCGAGCGGGTCAAACGAGGCGAGACGATCGGCTACTCCGGCACGACCGGCTACTCGACCGGCTGCCACCTGCACTTCATGGTGATCGCCAACGGCTCGACCGTGAACCCGACGGGCTGGCTCTGATACGTGCGGCTCGTCGAGTCCAGCGTCGTGGTGCCGGTCGACCACGCGACAGCGTTTGCGGTCTCGCAGACGACCGGTGAGGCCAGGCTGAGGTGGGATCCGTTCATCCACGAGCAGCACTTCCTCGATGGCGCCACGACCCCTGCCAAGGGCGTGCGGACCGAGACCCAGCACCGGGTCCGGATGTTGCGCATGGTCAGCCAGTACGTCTCGTTCAACCCGCCCACCAACGTCGGCATGAAGATGGTCGAAGGACCCTGGTTCTTCGCCTCCTTCGCCGGTGGCTGGCGGTTCGCGCCCGAGCCGGGCGGCGGGACCCGTGCGACCTGGCGCTACAACTTCAGCTGCCGGCCCGCCTGGCTGGCGCCGATTGCCGAGCGAATCGGCGCGCGGCTGCTGCGTCGTGACATCGATCGACGCATCGCCGGCTTCGCCAGCGGGTGCATCGATCCGATCGTGCTGCAGGCCGTACGGTCCTGAAGCTCGGTCCGAATGACACAATAGGTCGGTGGCCAAGGAAACCGGGCGCAAGCTGGTTGCGCAGAACAAGAAGGCGCGCCACGACTATCACATCGAAGACACCTTTGAGGCCGGACTCGTCCTCACTGGCACCGAGGTGAAGTCGTTGCGTGCTGGTCGCGCATCCCTCGTGGACGGATTCGGCGAGATCGAGCGCGGCGAAGCCTGGCTTCTGCACGTCCACATCCCCGAGTACACGCAGGGCACCTGGACCAACCACGAGACCCGCAGGCGCCGCAAGATGCTGCTCAACCGGCAGGAGATCGACCGCATCGAGCGGCGTACGTCCGAGAAGGGCCTGACGATCATCCCGCTCGCGCTCTACTTCAAGGACGGGCGGGCCAAGGTCGAGATCGCCCTGGCGAAGGGCAAGAAGACCTACGACAAGCGCCACGCGATCGCCGAGCGCGACGCGACCCGTGAGGCCGAGCGCGATCTCGGACGTCGCCTCAAGGGCATGTAGCGGTGCCGTTGGCCGACACCGACCTGCCGGGGTGGCTCGCCGATCTGGGCCTGCCGGGCATCATCGACGTGCACACCCATTTCATGCCGCCGGCGATCCTCGCCAAGGTCTGGGCCTATTTCGACTCTGCCGGCCCGTTGCTCGGCCGCCCATGGCCGATCACCTATCGCGGGAGTGACGAGGAGCGGGTCGAGCAGCTCCGGGCCATCGGGGTCCAGAAGTTCTCCGCTCTGTCCTACGCCCACAAGCCCGGGGTCGCGGGCTTCATGAACCAGTGGACTTGGGAGTTCGCCGAGCGTACTCCCGATGCCCTGCGCTCGGCGACGTTCTATCCCGAGGTCGACGCGGCGACCTATGTGCCGAAGGCCATCGCTGACGGGGTCGAGGTCTTCAAGGCCCACGTCCAGGTCGGTGACTTCGCCCCCAACGACCCGCTGCTCGAGCCGGTCTGGGGGGCCCTTGCCGAGAGCGGCACGCCGGTCGTCCTGCACGCCGGCTCAGGACCCGCGCCCGGCACGCACACCGGGCCGGCGGGGGTCGCCGACGTGCTGTCCCGTCACCCCGACCTGGCGTTGGTCATCGCCCACCTGGGTATGCCGGAGATCGCGGAATTCCTTGACCTGGCAGACCGTTACGACCATGTGCGACTCGACACCACGATGGCATTCGTCGACTTCTGGGGTCTACCGATTCCTGACGGAGTCGTCCCCCGCCTGCGCGGGTTGCAGGACAGGATCCTGTTCGGCACTGATTTTCCCAACATCCCCTATCCGTATGCGCACCAGGTGGAGGTGCTTCAGCGGCTCGATCTCGGCGACGACTGGTTGCGGGACGTGCTGTGGCACAACGGTGCCGACCTGTTCGGGGTCGCGCCGTGAGGCTCGCGAGCGCGCAGGGGCGTTGGCTTCTCGCGGCCATGATCCTCGGCTCCGGCATGGCGTTCCTTGACGGCTCGATCGTCTCGCTCGCGTTGCCAGCGATGGACCGCGACCTCGATGCCGGGCTGACGGGCCTGCAATGGACTGTCAATGCCTACACGCTGACCCTCGCTGCGCTGATCCTGGTCGGCGGCTCCCTGGGCGACCGGCTCGGCCGCCGCAAGGTCTATGTCCTCGGCATCAGCGGGTTCGCGGTCGCCTCGGTGCTCTGCGCGGTCGCGCCCACGATCGAGGTGCTGGTCGCGGCTCGCGGACTCCAGGGCATCGGCGCGGCGCTCCTGACGCCGGGCAGCCTCGCGATCATCTCGGCCTCGTTCGTCCCTGAGGACCGCGGAGCGGCGATCGGCACGTGGTCGGGCCTGGCCGGGGTGACCACGGCGATCGGCCCGCTTCTCGGCGGATGGATGGTCGATGCGATCGGCTGGCGATCGATCTTCTGGCTCAACGTACCGCTCGCCGCGCTGGTCATCTGGCTGTCGATCAAGCACGTGCCGGAGACGACGGGGGAGCAGGATCCGATCGACTTTGTCGGGGCCGGGCTGACGGCCGCGGGCCTGGCCTTCCTGACCTATGGGTTGGTCGACAAGTCCTGGGTCTGGGCGTCCGTCGGGATCGTGCTGATGATCGTGTTCGTCATCCACCAGAAGTTCACCCCGAATGCGCTGGTGCCGTTGAGCCTGTTTGCCGATCGGGTCTTCACGGCCGCCAACATCTGCACCTTCGCGATCTATGGTGCGCTGGCAGCATCGGGCTTCCTGCTCGTGCTCCAGCTGCAGTACGTCGCCGACTACTCGCCCTTGGAGTCGGGGCTGGCCACGATCCCGATGACCCTGATCATGTTGCTGTTCTCGTCGCAGGCAGGCGCGCTGGGCGCTCGGATCGGCCCGCGCTGGCCGATGACGTTGGGTCCCCTGGTGGGAGCCGCTGGGCTCCTTCTGTGGCTGCGCATCGACGAGAGCACCAATTTCTGGACCGATGTCCTGCCGGGCGCGATCTTCTTCGGGATCGGCATCACGATCCTCGTGGCACCCCTGACGACGGCCGTGCTCGCGGCCGCTCCAGACTCGCAGACCGGCATCGCGTCCGGCATCAACAATGCCGTGGCGCGGACGGCATCGCTGCTCGTGGTGGCGGCCATCCCGCCGATCGCGGGGATCGCCGGCAAGGACTTCGCTGATCCGCAGGTATTCGGCCCGGGCTTCCGCACGGGCACGCTGATCTGCGCCGGCATGCTGGTGGTCGCCGGTGCCTGCGCTGCCGCTCTCATCCACGGCCGCAAGGTCAGCCCGTCCTTGTTGCAAGCCGAGGACTAGCCGGCGCCCACCGGTCGTTGGTTCGTTGCCGTCGGGAGCCGTTCGGACGCATGGCGAGCAATTGTTGGATCGGATTCGTGGTTGAGGAGGAGTAGGATGGGATCGCTGCTACGGCGGCGTTTGAAAACTCAAGAGGGGCTGATCGGTTTCGACTAAGGTCGTTCGATTCAGGTGAAGCGGGTAGAGGATCCAGGGTTATCTCTCAAACGATCTCTGGAAACCACAAGTGCCGATTCAAAGCGCACTGACTTCGCCCTCGCTGCTTAAGCGATAGGTGAAGGGCTGGCCCGGGGGCGTTCCCGCTCCGGATTGCCAGTCTCATTTAGGGGACTTGCTGATCACACGGCGTCGCAGCGTGTGATCGGGACTTTTCTGCGACTGAGCCTGTCGGCGACGCGTCCGTTCGAGCGCCGGGGCTGAGAAAAGCGACAGACGGACTGCACCCGGAGAAGCCCTGACTCAGCGCCATAGGACCCGGGTTCGATTCCCGGCAGCTCCACGAATGACAGAGCCCCGCTCGCCCCGGTTTTGGGCGAGCGGGGCTCTGTCATTCGTGAAAAGGCAGAGGGAATCGAGTGGGCCCCTCCCTCGCGCCGGAGGCGCCCGAGAAGGGATCCCGGCAGATCCCAGCAGATCTGCGACAGATCCCGGCAGCTCTGCGGCAAGAGCACAAAAAACCATGCACCAACACGAAGTGACATTCATCGCTACGAAATCAGCGAAAAATCAAACTGGCCGGGGCGCCGAGCCGTACCATCTACGCCATGACCCGCAGACCTGGCAGACCTCGCGCCCTGACCACGGAAATCATCGTCGCGGCCGCGTTGGCTGATGGCATCGCGGAGTTCAGCATGCCGTCGGTCGCTCGTCGGCTGGGCGTCGCCCACTCGGGTCTCTACCGTTACGTGACTGATCGCGACGATCTGGTCACCAAGGCCATCGGATATGCCGTCCAATCGGTCACCTGGCCGGAGCCGCAGGCAGAGTGGCGCGAGCTGTTCGCCGCGATAGGTGAGTCGGTGTGGGCCGTCTGCGATGCCTATCCCGGTTATGACCTGACCGCACTCACGGCCCCGTACTGGCCGGTCGAGGCGGTCGAGCTGATGCATCCCTACATCCAGTCGCTGCACAGCCAAGGCTTCTCCGCGGAGGATGCCGCCATGGCGATCGACTCGATCGGCACGCTCGTGCTGACCTGCTCGACCCACGTGGCCCGCCTTCGCAAGATCGCCGGGACGCGAAGCCGCGATCAACTGCCCGGACTGTCCCTCAACGGTTTCGACATCGACGAGATGTGGGCGGACCGTGGGTGGTACGACCGCAAACTCGAGACCCTCCTCGACGGTCTCGAACGACGCCTCACGACCTGAGCGCAACGCTGCGCTGGGAGTCGGACGTATCGTCGGTGGCATGCCCTCGCTCACCGACGCCCAGATCGAAGAAGCCCTCGAGTCCCTGAACGGTTGGTCCCACGACGGGGACGCGATCGTCAAGTCGTTCCAGCTCGCCGATTTCAGGGCAGCGCTCGACTTCATGAACCGCGCAGCGGGCCCGATCGAGGAGATGGACCACCATCCGGAGTGGACCAATGTCTACGACCGGGTCGACATCCGGCTGAGCAGCCACGACGTCGGTGGCATCACCGACCGGGACATCCGGCTGGCCACGGTCCTGGAGCGTGTCGCCGCGGCCAGCTAGTCGATCACGGCGTCGGCGAAGCGTCGGTCCGTGGATCGAAGCCGGTCACCGCCACGGCATACCGCCCGATCAGGTCGACGACCTCGTCATGGCAACCCCCGCGGCACCCGCGATAGGCCCGCCCCGTCACGCCCAGAGGTCGGAGCCGAACTGGAACCAGATGGCAGCGACCACTGCGACGTACCAGAGGATGTTGACCAACAACGTCCAGTCGCTCACGAACCGCGTGACGGGGCTCGCCGGCGCGAAGGCTCGCAGGTTGCGCGCCGTGACCCACACGAAGATCGGGATCGTGACTGCCCACACGACCATGCAGTAGGGACAGAGTGCGTTGAGGTCGTAGATGCTCTGGAACTGCAACCAGGTGACCAGACCGATCCCGAATGTCACACCGGCCTGGAGGCCGATCCAGACGAATGAGGGCAGGGTCTGCCGAGCCAACAACAGGACGCCCAGCGTGATGACGATGGCGAAGCCGGCGACCCCCAGGAGCGGGTTGGGGAAACCGAACACCGACGCCTCATCGGTGTTGATGACGCTGCCGCACCCGACGATCGGGTTGAGGTCGCACGCGAGCGGTCCCTTGGGATTCTCGAGCAGATTGATCTTCTCGATGATGAGGATCGCGGCCGACAGCAGCCCGATCGCCCCACCCAGCGTGAGGAGCCAGCCGAGACCCCGATCCGAGCCAGGCTCCGTGCGGACGTCGACGTCTTCGAGGCGCTGAGTCATATGGCAGATCCTAGGGCGGGCCGGCAACTGTGGCGCAACACACTCGTGACCTGGAGCGTCACTGTGCGTTACAGTTTCGCATACCAACGGTATGCGAGAGGCCACCATGAGCGCGGACAGCACAACCCCCAGCCACGTCGACGTCATCATCGTCGGAGCAGGTCTCTCCGGCATCGGGGCGGCCTATCGACTGCAGGAGCAGTGCCCGGGGAAGTCCTACACGATCCTCGAGTCACGCAGCGCGGTCGGCGGCACGTGGGACCTGTTCCGCTACCCCGGCATCCGCTCGGACTCCGACATGTACACCCTGAGCTTCCCCTTCCGCCCGTGGACCAATCGCAAGGCGATCGCTGACGGTCACGACATCCGCACCTACATCGAGGACGCCGCCGACGAGTTCGGCATCGCGCAGAACATCCGGTTCGGTCACCGCGTCCTGTCGGCGTCGTGGTCCTCGGAGGCCGCCCTCTGGACCGTGACGTCGCAGGTCGGTGAGCAGACCGTCGTGCAGACGGCCTCGTTCGTCTACCTGTGCAGTGGCTACTACAGCTATGACGGTGGCTATCAGCCGGAGTTCCCGGGCCTCTCCTCGTTCGAGGGTCAGGTCATCCATCCGCAGTTCTGGCCCGAGGACCTGGCCTATGCCGACAAGAAGGTCGTCGTGATCGGCAGTGGGGCCACCGCTGTCACCCTGATCCCGTCGATGGCAGACGACGTCGAGCACATCACGATGCTGCAGCGCTCACCGACATACATCACGACCCTCCCCGCCGAGGACAAGATCGCGCACGTCATGCGCAAGGTCATGCCGGCGAAGCTGGCTCACCGTGCCATCCGCCGCAAGAACGCGATCATCACGATCGGCTTCTTCCAGTTCTGCCGCCGGTTCCCCAAGGCGGCGACCAAGCTGCTGCTCGGCCGGGCGAAGCGACAGCTGCCCGACGGCACCGACATGTCGCACTTCACACCGCGCTACAAGCCGTGGGACCAGCGCCTGTGCATCGTGCCGGACGGCGATCTGTTCCGCACGATCCGCCATGGCAAGGCGTCGATCGTGACCGACACGATCCGGTCGTTCACACCGACCGGAGTCGACCTCGACTCCGGAGAGCACCTCGACGCCGACATCGTGGTGACCGCGACAGGACTGCAGGTCGTCGCCTTCGGCCAGCTCGAGCTGGAGGTCGACGGGGTCAAGGTCGACCCGCACAACGTCTACGTCTACAAGGGCCTGATGTTCAGCGGCCTGCCCAACTTCGCCTGGTGCGTCGGCTACACCAACGCTTCGTGGACCCTGCGAGCCGATCTGTCGTCGCAATACGTCTGCCAGTTCATCAACCACCTCGACGCCAAGGGGTATGCCTTCGGGATGCCTGATCCCAAGGGGGCCTCGGGACAGCCCCGGCCGATCCTCGATCTCACGTCCGGATATGTCCTGCGCGTCGCGGGCCAGCTGCCGCAGCAGGGCACGGAGTCGCCGTGGACGATCCGGCAGAACTGGTTGCTGGACTCCTATGACATGAGGCGAACCGATCTCGACCAGGACATGGTGTTCACCGAGAAGTCGAAGGTCTCGGTTCCGGCCTGAGGCGCGGCCCGAGAAAGTTCGTGCCATTCGGTCTGCGGACGGGGCATGATGGTGCCTGCGCGCCGGGCACCGCACCCGCTCGGGCGTGAGGAGTCGAACAGGGTGTTCCGGGGGTAGGACCGCATGACCGACGCCGCATCACCCAGCTCCGAACCGGCCAGCCCGCCTGGTCCCACGACCGGGCCCGCGCCCCGCAACAAACGGCGCCTCCTGATCGTTCTCGGGGTCATCGCCCTGGTTGTCGTGGCCCTGGTCGTGGGGCTCTTCGTCTATGCGTCCTCGGCGGCGGGCGCCAAGGCGTCGGACTACGACGAGGACTACGCAATCTGGAAGTCCAAGGAGAAGCCCGTCCTCCTCGCGGCGACCGCACGGCTGCCCAAGGGGACATACCCGCGCAAGGACACGACGAGCCCCCGGGGAATTGCCACCCAGGAGGGTGGATGCGATGCCGTGGCGGCATCTCGCGTCGATGTCGCGAGCTCGGCCGACCGGCTCCCGACGGTCGGCGACAACGGCCTGATGGCCTCGATCAGCTCGGACTACAGCGACGCCGGGAGACCGGGCCGACCGTCGGGCCAAGGCCGTGCAGGCCTACGCCAAGGCCGCTGCGAAGGCGCTGGGGCAGCTCGAGCGCGACTGTCGTTTCAACCTCGCCGTCAACAAGGCATCAGTCAGGCCCGGCAAGGTGTATGACCAGGCGACGAAGTTCCTCCTCAAGGATGGTGTCACCGAGCCGGGCGGCGTGTTCTGCGACCAGGCCACCTGCGTGTCCTCCATCGCCAAGAAGAAGAACTCCTACGCCGACCTGCGGATCAAGTCGACGAAGCTCTACCGGTCGACGGCGCTCAAGCTCTACCAGTCCGAGCAGTGCTCAGGCACGTCCTATCGTGCGGCCTGCAAGACGCTGGCGGCGGTCTATGACGCGGAGACCAAGGCCCAGCTGAGGGGATATGAGTACGTCCGCGGGACCAGGTCGGCGCTCAACAACGACAAGATCAGCAAGATGCTCGGTCAGGCCGCAAAGGTCAGCAGGGAGGTCAGGCCGCGCCTCCGCAAGGCGGTGCTGGCGCTCGACCCGTCGTTCAAGGCCGACAAGACGATCGCGAAGTATCCCGGCTGGACCGACAACTTCTTCCCGACCGCGGGCAAGCTCGTGCTCGACAAGCTGGATGACGAGAGGGCGGCGATCGAGAAGCTCTAGCCAGGGGAGGGCTTCGGTCCAGGCGAGCTCAGGTCTGGCAGCGCGGGCACCAGAAGGTGTCCCGCTCGGTCGTCGGTCTGTCGCCGAGCTTGCCGGCACGCAGTCGACCGTGGCATCTCCGGCAGCGGCCGCGCTCCCGGTTGTAGACCCACCGATCCTCGCCTTCGCGGGTGCTGCCGGTGAAGGAGCGCTCAACCCGGGACTTGTTGACGTCGAGCATTCGCTGCCCGCGCGAGATGACCCGGCGCAGGTCTGGGACCTCTCCGACCGGGCGAGTCGGCAGAAGTCCCATCAGGAACAGCAGCTCGTTGGCGTATTCGTTGCCGAATCCGGCAACATTGCGTTGATCGAGCAGCGCGACGATGATCGGTCTGTCGGGATCGGCGGCGACCCGGCGGACCGCTTCGTCCAGGTCCCACGTCGGGCCGAGGAGGTCGGGGCCGAGGTGTCCGATCACGGTGTGCTCAGTGCCCCGGGGCAGCACCTCGAGGATCCCGAGCGAGTAGCCGACGGTCTGCCACTCGTCGTTTTCGAGCACGGCTCGGGCGGAATGACCGGGCCTGCGCCAGTCCGAGCCCAGCCGGTAGATGTGCCACGCGCCCTCCATCTTGAGGTGGGAGTGGATCGAGTGGTCCGGCGTCCGGATGAGCAGATGCTTGCCGTGACTGACGACCTCGTCGACCAGCTCTCCGCTGAGGTCGACCGTCGCGAATGCCGGCACCCGGAAATCGGTTCGGGTCAGCTCCCGCCCGGCCAGGGCCTCGCGCAGGTGGTGTGCGGTGCGCCAGACGGTGTCACCCTCGGGCATCGAGTCGCAGCCCCTTGATCGTGCGCTCGAACCCGGCCTCGAGCAGTGGCTCGCCCAGCACCGAGGTGGCAACAGGTTGCCCGTCGGCGGTCTCGATCGTCAGCCTGCTGATGCGCCGCGCCCGAACGGTCATCGCGAGGGAGGCCGCAGCAGCGGCCAACCGTGCAGGTTCGGCGTCGAAGACCAGGACCTTCTTGCCGCCGCGCTCGAGATAGAGCACGGGGCGCCCGTCATGCAGGACGACGAGGGAGCCGGCCTTGCGCGCCGGGCGATGGCGGACCGAGTCGTCTGTGTAGCGGTCGGGCCACGGGAGGGCGGCGCCATAGGGGTTGGCCGGGTCGGTGGCGGCCAGGGTCATCGCCGGGGCATCGGTCGGCCTGTCGTCATCATTGACGTGTCCGCGCATGCGGTCGACCGTCGAAGGGGCTGCGAACTGGGCAGCGCCGAGCGTCTCGATGTAGTAGCCACGGAGCACAGACCCGGTCTGCTCGAGCTCGCGCAGGACGCGGTAGACCCCTGCGAACCCGCCCGGCGTCTGCTCGGCCATGACCGAGCCGCGGGTCACCACTCCATATCGGCCCACCAGCGACTCGGTCCGGGCCAGCTGCAGGCTGGTCGAGTCGGTCACGCTCTCGGCGAGGGCGAACCAGCGCCCGCTGACGGTCGGTGGGCCCTGCAGCGCGACCCGGGGCGAACGGGCGCGGCGGCCGTGTATGCGCGCGCGGGGCGCGGGTCGGGTCGTGCGGTGGGCGCCGCCGCGCCCGACCAGGGTGCGGACCGGTGCGAAGGTGTCGTTGCTGACCCGTCCGGACCAGACGAGGTCCCACAGCGCTCCGGCCAGTGCGCCGTGATCATCGCTGCCGATCGCGTCGGCGAGCTGTCGGAAGAGGAACGCGCCGCCGCCCTGGAGGGCCTCGACGATCGTCGCCTGCAGGGAATCCGGCTCGACCTGCTGGACCCCTGCCGCCCGAAGAACGAAGTCTGCCGAGTGGAGCTGGACCCAGCCGTCGTTGCCGGGCAGCGACCCGGCGCCAGACCAGACCACCTCGCCGGCGGCGGTGAGCTCGTCGAGCATCGTGGGTGAATAGTCGCGAACTCGTGCCGGAAGCACCAGGGACTCCCAGGCCGAAGCAGGGAGTGCCAGCCCGGCCAGCTGATCGATGGCCGACAGGACTCCGTCCGCGCCGCGGAGGTTGCCGCCCACGCCCTGCCATGACGGCAGGAACCGCGCGAAGGTCAGTGGATCGACCGGCTCGACCTGTTGGCGGGCTGCGGCCAGGGATCTGGACCGCAAACGCCGAAGGACTCCGGGCTCGACCCACTCGGTGCCGGTGGCCTGCGGCCGGAACTCACCTTCGGTCAGCCGCCCGTCACGTGCGAGTCGCCGGAGAACCTGGAGGGCGACCGCGCTGCCGAGGCCGAATCGTGCCGCGGCCTCGGCTGCCGTGAACGGACCGTGGGTCCGGGTGTAGCGCGAGATCAGGTCGGTCAGCGGGTCTGTCGTGACCTCCAGGAATGCCGCGGGGATACCGAGCGGAACCACGACTCCCAGCGCATCGCGCAGCCGTCCTGAATCCTCGACCACGGCCCACCGCACGTCGCCGGCAATCGCCACCTCGACGACACGACGGTTGTCGCACAGCTCGGCGAGCCACCTGCCCGCCTCCGGCGCGGCATCAGGCTGCAACCTGGCCGCGACCTCGTCGGTCGACAGGGGGCCGAGCATGCGAAGGAGGTCGGCGACTCCCTCGATGTCCTTGGCGCGCCGATCGGCGGTCAGGCGCTGCAGCTCGAGCTCGAGGTGATCCAGGACCTCTGGGTCGAGCAGCTCGCGCAGCTCAGCGCGGCCCAGCAGCTCGGCGAGGAGGGTGGGATCAAGGGTCAGTGCGGATGCCCGCCGCTCGGCCAGCGGGGTGTCGCCCTCATAGAGGAACGCGGCGACATAGCCGAACAGGAGGGTCTGGGCGAATGGTGACGCGCGCTCGGTCGTGACCTCGGCGATCTGGATGTCCCGCGACGCCAACCGTTTGGTCAGTGCCGTCAGCGCCGGGAGGTCGTAGACATCCTGCAGGCACTCCCGGGCAGTCTCGAGCAGAATCGGGAACGACGGATATTTGCGCGCGACGTCGAGCAGCTGCGCGGACCGCTGACGTTGTTGCCACAGGGGCGCACGGGACCCGGGGTTGCGGCGCGGCAGGAGCAAGGCGCGCGCAGCGCACTCGCGGAAGCGTGAGGCGAACAGGGCGGAGCCGCCGACCTCCTCGGTCACGATCTTGTCGAGGTCGTCGGCGTCGAAGACGAACAGATCCGCACCAGGAGGCTCGGCCTCGGTGTCGGGGATGCGCGCGACGATGCCGTCATCGCTGGCAACGACCGAACCATCCATGCCGAAGCGCTCGATGATGCGTGCGGCCACCGCCAGGGCCCACGGGGCGTGCACGCGGCGGCCGAAGGGTGAGTGCAGCACGACCCGCCAGTCGCCGAGCTCGTCACGGAACCGTTCGACGACGAGGGTGCGGTCGGACGGCACCTGCCCGGTTGCCTCCTCTGGTCGCGGAGGTAGGAGCCGAGGTTGTCCGACGCCCGGCGGTCCAGACCGAGGCTCGACATCCGATCGGCGAGCGTGGCCGGCGCCAAGTTGGTGGCCTCTCGTACGAATCCGCCGATCGCCTCACCGAGCTCATAGGGCCGGCCGATCGCATCGCCCTTCCAGAACGGCAGCCGAGCGGGTTGGCCGAATGCCGGCGTGACGATGACCCGGTCGTGCGTGATCTCCTGGATCTTCCAGCTCGTGGCGCCGAGGGCGAACACATCGTTGATGCGGGACTCGTAGACCATCTCCTCGTCGAGCTCACCGACCTTACGGCTGCCGGACTCGTCAGTGCCGGCCGCCAAGTTGACCGAGAACATGCCGCGATCTGGGATGGTGCCCCCGCTTGTCACCGCGAGTCGCTGGGCGCCCGGCCGGCCGGTCAGCGTGCCGGTGTCGCGGTCCCACACGAGTCGTGGGCGGAGCTCGGCGAACTCATCGGATGGATATCGCCCGGACAACAGGTCGAGCGTCGCGTCGTAGGCCGATCGCGGGAGGGTCGCGAAGGGGGCGCTGCGGCGCAGGGTGTCGAACCACTCCTCGACATCGATCGGCTCGAGTGCCACGACCGCGACGGTCTGCTGAGCCAGGATGTCGAGCGGATTGGCCGGTATGTCCAGGCGCTCGATCAGTCCCTGCTGCATGCGCGAGGTCGTGACCGCCGCCCCGAGGAGGTCCTGACGGGAGGTGGGGAACGTGATGCCCTGGGAGATCTCTCCGACCTGGTGGCCCGCCCGGCCCACTCGCTGAAGGCCGCTGGCAACCGAAGGAGGGGACGAGACCTGGATGACGAGATCGACCGCGCCCATGTCGATGCCGAGCTCGAGGCTGGAGGTCGCCACGACGCACCTCAGGCGACCGGACTTGAGCTCGTCCTCGATCAGTGCGCGCTGCTCCTTGCTGACCGAGCCGTGATGGGCCCGCGCGAGCACAGTCTCCGCGCCGTCGGTCTGTGCCCCTGTCGTCGGAGATCCCGTGGTTTGCGCTCCCGTGGTCTGCGCTCCCGTGGTCTGCGCTCCCGTGGTCTGGGCGCTGCCGCCCATCACCTGCGCAGGCGGGCGCGTGACCTCGGTGTCCGTCTCGGCACCGAGGTGCTCGGCGTATGCCTCGTTGAGCCGCGCAGTGAGCCGCTCGGCCACGCCGCGGGAGTTGACGAAGATGATCGTCGATCTGTGCTCGAGCACGCGACGCATCACGGCATCCTCGACGTGCGGCCAGATGCTGCCACGAGGTTGGTCGTCGTCAGTGAGGGACCGGGCGCCGCTGCCCTCCTCACGCGGGGGAGCCGGGATCTTGGTCATGTCATCGACCGGCACGGCGACCTCGAGCGCCAGCCGGGTCTCGGCCTCTGGTGCGACCACGGTGACGCGAGCGGAGCCAGCGAGGAATCGGGCGACCTCGTCGTGCGGGCGGACCGTGGCGCTCAGCCCGATGCGGCGGGCCGGCGCCGGGAGCAGGGCGTCGAGGCGCTCGAGGGAGACCGCCAGGTGAGCACCACGCTTGGTGCCGGCCACGGCGTGGATCTCATCGATGATGACCGTGTCGACAGTGCGCAATGTCTCGCGGGCTGCCGAGGTCAGCATGAGGAACAGTGACTCGGGCGTCGTGATCAGGATGTCGGGCGGGTGGGTCACCAGTGCGCGGCGATCGCGTGGGGTCGTGTCGCCGGAGCGTACGCCGACCGTCACCCCACGGAAGTCATCACCGCGTCGCGCGGCGGCCTGGGTGATGCCCACCAGGGGCGAGCGGAGGTTGCGCTCGACATCGACGGCGAGCGCCTTGAGCGGCGAGATGTAGAGGACCCGGGTGCCCTCGGACTCGCCGGCGTGCATCAGGCGATCGATGGAGGAGAGGAATGCTGCGAGGGTCTTGCCGGAGCCGGTCGGCGCAACCACCAGGACGTGGTCATCGCCCGCGACACCCTCCCACGCACCGATCTGGGCGGGAGTCGGAGCGTCAAAGGACTCGTCAAACCACTGCCGTGTGGCGGGAGCGAATCGAGCGAGTGCAGCAGTCATCTTTCCATCGTCCCAGCCACCACTGACATGCGCTCAGGACAGCCAGCCCACCCGATAGTCTGAGCATCCGTTGCGGTGTCGAGGCAGGAGCGGGAGTGTCGGAGGAACGTCTCAAGGGACTCGCTGCACTCATGGGCCTCGCCCTCGTCGCCATCGTGATCGCCGGTGCTCTCGTCGGATCGGCCTCGGTGGCCGACGATCTGCGTACCCGTGTCGACCGGGCGCTCACCGCTGCGGGCCTCGGCGGCATCGAGGTCGAGCTCTCGGGCCGCGAGGCGGTGCTGAGCGGCGGTGACGCGGCCGACCTCGACCGGGCCGAGCTCGTCGTCGAGGGCATCGAGGGCGTTCGGTCAGCGGATGTCGAGTCCACCGACGCCGCTGCGAAGCCAGGAGCCAAGAAGGGCTCGCCCACGGCGCCGACGTTGGTCCTCGGCCGTACGACCCGTGGTGTCGCCATCAGCGGGACCGTGCCAGATGCCGATGCTGCAGCAGGTCTCAAGGCGCAGGCCGCCGAGGCATTCGCCGTGCCCGTCACGGGTGATCTCGTGATCGATCCCTCGGTCGGCTCGGCGGGCTGGTTGACCAGGCTCCCGGACGTGTTCGGCGACATCGCCAGCATCAAGGGTCTCGACCTGCAGATCGACGAGTCGGGCACGATGGCGCTGACCGGCAGGATCGAGAGTCATGCAGGAGCGGCCAAGATCCTGCAGCTCGTCGCGGCCGAGGTCCCGGACCTGGAGGTCAGGAGCCGGCTCACCGTCGAGCCCGGCAATCTCTCCGAGGACGATGCGGCACTCCTCAACTCCTCGACTCTCTACTTCGCGCGAGGCGCGGCTCGCCTCAGCGCCCGCAACCAGCGAGTGCTGGATGTCGTGGCGCAGATCCTCAGGAGCAACCGCCGCCTCGCGATCGAGGCCGCAGGGCACACCGGACCAGCGGACCCGGTCAAGGGCGAGCGACTCGGCATCGCCCGGGTCGCGGCGGTCAAGGCATACCTCGTGGCGGCAGGCGTGCGCCCCGGCCGGATCGGCACCAAGGTCTTCGGTTCGGTTCGCACCTCGACGGCCGGAGCCTTTGCCCAGCGCTACCGCCGGGTCGACTTCGTCGTGACGGGAGATTGATCAGTGTCCGGATACACCGTCGGTGAGATCACTGTCTGGCTCGTGCTGGCAGCGGTTGTGGGATTCGCCCTGGGCTGGCTGCTGAGTGAGCTCCGTTGCCGTGCGTCGCATAGTGCTCGACCCGTCGCGGATCCCGCTGCCCTGCGGGTCGTCACCGAGTCGCCACCACCGGCCAAGAAGTCCGCCGCCAAGAAGACAGCTGTGCGAACGGCCCCCGCCAAGACGGCGTCGACCCGATCCGACCCGTCCAGAACGACGCCGCCGGAACCGCCGGAGAGCAGCTGAACGACAGACCCGAGTCGGTGCGCTGGACGGCCTCGCCATGAGGCATGCTGGCGGCATGAAGTTGCGTCTGCTCGTTGCGATGTCCACCGTCGCCCTCGCTCTGGCCGCCTGCTCCTCCTCGGACGGAGCCAAGGAACCCACGACACCGGAAGCCTCCAAGGGCGCCAGCAAGAAGCTCGTCGAAGTCTCGCCGCTGACCGGACGCGTCCTGCCCGACGGTCGGCCGGCCAATCCGGTCTTCGTCGTCAAGGTTGAGAACACCGACGCCGGCGCCCCGCAGTACGGGCTCAACAAGGCCGACCTGGTCGTGGAGGAGCTCGTGGAGGGCGGCCTGACCAGGCTCGCGGCGCTCTACTACTCCAACCTGCCGTCGAGAGTCGGCCATGTGCGCTCGCTGCGTGACACCGACATCGGCATCGCCGCGCCGGTCGGCGGCCAGGTCGTGGCCTCCGGTGGCGCGGGTGGCACCTTCAAGCGGGTCGAGAACGCCGGCATCACGGTGGTCTCCGAGGACGCCGGCGACGCCGGCTTCAGCAGCGATCCCGCGAAGTCACGTCCCTACAACCGGTTGATCAACCTCAAGACGGTGGCCAAGAAGGCCAAGGCCACCAAGATCAACGGGCCCTATCTGCCGTGGACCCCCAAGAGTTCTGAGCCGGCGACGCCCGCCCCCAGCGACAGCGCGGCGACAGCGCCGGCCGCCAAGCGCACCCGGCAGGCGACCGTCCGCTTCTCCAACTCCACTGCGACGGGCTGGAAGCTTGCCGGAGGCAAGTGGCAGCGCACCAACGGTCATGCCGCCCCGGGCAAGGACTTCAAGGCCAACACGATGATCGTGCTGTTCTGCGAGGTCGGCGACGCCGGCTACACCGATCCGGCCGGCAACCCGGTGCCCGAGACCAAGCTCGAGGGTCGCGGTCGCGCCATGGTGTTCCACGGCAACACCGTCAACGAGGTCAAGTGGCGCAAGCCGGGTCTCGAGGACTCGATCAACTTCACGACCAAGGACGGCGCACCCTTCACGATCGATCCGGGCAAGGTCTTCCTCGAGCTCGTGCCCGACGAGGGCGGCTCGGTCAATCTCGGCTAGGGCTGATCGATCGCCGGCAGGAGGCGCAGGCCCGCGAGGATCGTGCCGATCGATGCCTGCACGTCATCACTGGCGGCATCCGGGTCCTCGGCATCGGCGACATACTCCGATGCGGATCGGATCGCGCCGTAGAACACCGCACCGAAGGCCTCGTTGAGGTCCGTGCCGCCGCCGAGATCGGCCAGCAGGTCGTCGACCGTCCGTTGGACGATGCCGAACGAGGCGGCCTTCTCGGCCTCGTGCCAGCGCTCGTGGCCCAGTGCGACGGGACCCTCCTGCATGCAGATGCGGCGGAACTGCGGCTCGCGGCACACCTCGAGGAACTTCTCCAGGCCGATCTGGGCACGCTCCCACGGATCCTTCGAGGCGTTGATCGCCTTCTCGATCTCGTGGGTTGTGTCCTCCTGCACGCGGAAGAAGACGCTCTCGAACAGCGCGAGCTTGCTGGGGAAGTGGTGATAGAGCGCGCCCTTGGTGACCCGGGCAGCCGCCACGACCTCGTCCAGCGACGTGCCGGCGTAGCCGTGGTCGGTGAACAGGACCGTGGCGCTGTTGAGCAGGGCGCGCTTGGTGCTTGACGAGTAGTCCTGGCGCCGCGTGGTCTTTCGAGCGGTGCGCAGGACGTTCTTCGTCACGCGTGCGGGGTGGGCCATACGGAGAAGTCTACGGCTCGGGACCCTGGGTGGGGCGAATCACATACCGAGGGTTTGCCTACGGGTCGAGCATCGAACATACTGAGAGTACGTACCGAGGGTATGGAACCTTCGATTCGACGGAACAGAAAGGAGCACACCATGACCTGGGATGCTTATAACCGTCGCAAGGAAACACTGCGTGACATGCTCGCGATTGCTGACCTGCAGCGCGATGTCACGCTGACCGAACTGCTCGACACGGTCGACGGAGCCCGCGAGGCCTTCGCGAACGAGACCGAGCTCCTCTTCGACCTCCAGATGACGTGGTTCCAGCGCCTCAGCGGCCAGATGGATCGCCTTGTCACCGAGGGCGTCGAAGCCCCCGAGCTGATGGCCGTCACAGCATGGGTCAACGCCGCCGCAGAGATGCCCGGCGCCCGCACCCTGCTCGACGCCCACAGCACCGAGCCCGCGCTCCGCAAGGCCCGCGTCAAGGAGCACTCGTTCCTCGCCGCATCGGCCGGAGTGCCGATGGACCACCCGGATCTCACGGGTCACGGTCGCCGCATCATGGACTCCGCTCGCGAGTCCGTGGCGGTCGCCGCCCCGATCGACCGCGAGATCGAGCCGCACGCCGAGCCGCACACCGGGCTCATCGCAAGGCTCCGCAGCGTCATCGCTGCCTGAGATCTGGACCCAGCCACCCCGTCTGGCGCCTCTCCCTCCCTCCCTCGGCGCCGGGCGGGGTTATCTCATGTCCGGCGGGCTCACGCCCCGGCGATGCCGGTGATCTGCTCGCCTACCTCGACGTCGATCGCGTCGCGGAACTCGCTCCGGAAGATGCCGAGCGTCACCTGACTCGCGATGGGCAGGAGGCTCTCCACGACGCTGATGACTCGCGGCCAATCCTCTTCGGGGAAGCCCGCGTCGACGAACGGCTGGACGACCTCCTTGACCACCTCGCGAACGAAGACGTCCGCGATCGTGCGCAGGTGTGACCGTAGGAGTGGAAAGACCGCGATCACGGTCTCGGGAGCCAGGCCGAGGGTCACGGCCGCGGCTCCGGCGCGCACGACCGCCGGTTCGACCAGACGCACGCGGTCGCTGTCGAGCTTTTCGACGAGTCCGAGCCCGACGAGCGACTCGATCAGGGTGTCGTCGCGGTGCACGCCGGCGAGAGCGGCGAGATCGTCGCGCGACATGATCTCCGGCTCCGACGTGTCCGGCTGGTCGAGGATCGTGATGAGGTCGAGGGCGTGGCCCGCCGCATTGTGCGGAGCGTGCAGGACCGCCTTCTCGATCGCCGCGAGGGTGAACCCGCGCTCCAGCAGCTGGCGGATCAGCTGAAGGCGCTGGAGGTGCTCCCGGTTGTAGAAGCCCGTACGCCCAGCGAGCCGGGGTGCCTCGATGAGACCGCGACTCGCGTAGGCGCGAACATTGCGGACCGTCATCTGAGCTCGAGCGGCGAGCTCGTCGACGGTGTACTCGTCGCCGGTGGGGGCGTCCTCTGACATGCACGAATCATAGGGGTCTCGGCAATCCGCGCCCCGTGTGGATGCAGGAGGCATCATGGATGCATGGACACGCTGCGAGGCAGGTTGCTGGTGGCCACCCCGGCCATCGAGTCGGGCCCGTTCCTGCGCAGCGTCGTCTTCGTGCTCGACCACGACGCGGACGGTGCGCTCGGCGTCATCGTCAACCGACCACTCGATTCCGAGGTCGACGACGTCCTGCCGGACTGGGCCGGTCTCGTCAACGCCCCGGTCTGCCTGTTCGACGGCGGGCCCGTCGCGATGGACTCCGCGCTGGCGCTCGGCGTCATAGCCGATGTCGCACCCCCGCTCGGCTGGCGACAGATGTCCGGGCGGGTGGGGCTCGTCGACCTCGAGGGACCGTTGCCCGGCAATGGCGAGTTCGCCGGACTGCGTGTGTTTGCCGGCTATGCGGGCTGGGGTGCCGATCAGCTCGAGGCCGAGCTCGAGGAGGGTGCCTGGCTCGTCGTGGACGCTCTCGACACCGACCTGATCTCACCGCAGCCGGAGACCCTGTGGCGCGAGGTGCTCAGGCGCCAGGACAGCGATGTCAGGTTCTGGACGACATTCCCCGACGACCCCTCCGCCAACTGAGCGCGAGTCGTTAGACTCTGGGTGTGGCTTTCTTCGGGCGAGGTGCAGAGACGGTTGTCGACGAGCGTACTGACCTGCGCACCGAAGACGGTGACCACGAGAAGTTCTCGCACTACGTCCCCAAGGACGATCTGACCGAGGCGATGATCATGGGACTTCCCGTGATCGCACTGTGCGGCAAGGTGTGGATCCCCAGCCGCGATCCCGAGCGATTCCCGCTGTGCCCTGAGTGCAAGGACATCTGGGAAAGCCTCAGCGACGACGAGGGGGACCCCTCGGGTGACGCGTAGCCAGCACCTCCGGGTCTGGCAACGTGAGGCACTCGAGCTCTACCAGCGCGCTCAGCCGCGCGACTTCCTCACGGTTGCCACGCCGGGAGCCGGCAAGACCACCTTCGCCCTGACGATTGCGGCGGACCTGTTGGCCCGGGGCGTCGTCGAGCGAGTCGTCATCGTCACGCCGACCGACCACCTCAAGACGCAATGGGCGCTGGCCGCCTCCGGGATCGGCATCACCCTCGACCCCGCACTCGCCGGGCAGGGCGTGCTCGGATCGGACTTCCAGGGCTTCGCCGTGACCTATGCGGGACTCGCGGTCAATCCCAACGCCTATCGCGCGCGCATCGAGCACCGGTCGACGATGGTGATCCTCGACGAGGTCCACCACGCGGCCGACGCGCTGTCGTGGGGTGACGCAGTGCAGGAGGCCTGCGAGCCGGCCGTTCGGCGGCTCGCCCTGACCGGCACGCCATTTCGGTCCGACGACAACCCGATCCCGTTCGTGACGTATGCCCCGCAGGTTGACGGGACCATGACGAGCGTCGCCGACTTCTCCTACGGCTATGGCCACGCGCTCAGGGACCGGGTCGTGCGCCCGGTGCTGTTCATGGCGTACTCGGGGCAGATGCACTGGCGCACTCGCGCCGGTGACGAGGTGGCCGCGCGGCTCGGTGAGCCGCTGGACCGAGCCGCGACGGCGCAGGCCCTCCGCACCGCCCTGGACCCTCACGGTTCGTGGATTCCCGAGGTCCTGACGGCCGCGCACACCCGGCTGATGGAGGTCAGGCGCGACGTGCCGGACGCCGGCGGCCTCGTGATCGCCAGCGATCAGGACACCGCGCGTCAGTATGCCGCGGTGCTGGCGGACATCACGGGTGCGCAGCCGACCATCGTGCTGTCCGACGAGACCGGGTCGAGCGCGCGCATCGCCGACTTCTCGGCCGGCATGACGCCATGGATGGTTGCGGTCCGCATGGTCAGCGAGGGCGTCGACATCCCGCGCCTGTCGGTCGGTGTCTACGCCACGACGACCGCGACGCCGCTCTACTTCGCGCAGGCGGTCGGCCGATTCGTCCGCGCCCGCCGCAAAGGTGAGACCGCGTCGATCTTCGTCCCGAGCGTCCCGGCGCTGCTCGCGCTCGCGGCCGATCTCGAGGCTCAGCGCGATCACGTCATCGGCCGTCCCGTCAAGGACGAGGCGGACCTGTTCGCGGCCGAGGCAGAGCTGATCGCCAAGGCCAACGAGGACCAGGGCGCCTCGGACCAGCTGGGCGAATACCGTGCGCTCGGCAGCGACGCCTCGTTCGACCGGTTGGTCTATGACGGCGGCGAGTTCGGCTACGACTCCTTGTCGGACGATGACGGTGAGCTCGACTTCCTCGGCATACCGGGTCTGCTGGACCATGACCAGGTCGCGGAGCTGCTGAGGACCTCGCGCGCCAAGCGGGCCAAGGCCGGGGGAGCGGTTGCGCGACCCGAGGCCGATGTGGCATTCGAGCGGCGCAGTGAGCTGCGGCGCGAGCTGCACGCCTTGGTCGGAGCGTGGCACCATCGCACAGGCGCGCCCCACGGCGTCACGCACAACAGGCTGCGCCATCAGTGCGGCGGGCCCGCTGCCACGCAGGCATCATCGGCCCAGCTGCAGGAGCGCATCGACGCCTTGCGCGCGTGGGCGCTCAAGGCCTCGGGTTAGTCCGATCTCCTCGGGGGTCATGGGTCAACCGGGGGCCGTTGGACCACGAACGGCTACGCTCGCGCCGTGACCTCCTCCATGGCCCCGCGCACGCGGGTCTTCGCGGCCCTCCTGCGGCTGAGCGAGAAGGGCATCGAGGACGTCGTCGACCTCGAAGACCACCGTGCGAAGCGGGCCGCACTGCAGCAGTCGCTGATCGGGCGGTTCGTCTTCGGTCGCATCGACACGGGTGCGACCACCGAGCAGATCGTGGTCGGCGACGGGAGCCGGGCGGTGGTCCACCGTCCACGAGGCGCCATCAGTCCATTGCCGTGCGTCCTCAACTTCCACGGGGGCGGCTGGGTGCAGGGCAACCCCGAGCAGTCCGGCTGGTTGGCGAGCCGGGTCGCGATGCGCAACAACGCCGTCGTGATCTCACCGGCATACCGGCTCGCGCCGGAGCATCCCTTCCCCTCGGGCGTCGAGGGTTGCTGGGACACGCTGCGGTGGGTCGTCGCACATGCCGACGACCTGGGCATCGATCCCCAGCGCATCGCGGTGATGGGTGACAGCGCAGGGGGCAATCTCGCGGCGGTCGTGGCCCTGCTGGCGCGGGACGCCGGCGATCCCGAGCTCCGCGCCCAGGTGCTGATCTATCCCGGCACCGAGATGTACGACCGCTGGCCATCGGAGGACCGTCACGCCGAAGCGCCCGTGCTGACGTCGAAGAACATGCGGGCCTTCGCCCGGCTCTACATGGGGTTGCGCTACGGCGACGAGGACTTCCGCGCCTCGCCGATCCGCGCGACCTCGCACGCCGGGCTGCCCAAGACCTTCATCCTGACCGCAGAGCTGGACCCGTTGCTCGACAACGGTGCCTACTACCGTGACGCGCTGGTAGCTGACGGAGTTCCGGTCCGCTACGTCGAGTACGACGGGGCGCTGCACGGTTTCTTGAGCCTGCCGGGTGTGGTGCCGGTCGCCCGACAGGCCCTCGACGACATCGTCGACTTCCTGGGCCAAACCCTCTAGGCCCTGGCCTCAGAATCATTGTGACAGCGATGCTGTCACG
The DNA here is from genome assembly GCF_037719875.1 of Aeromicrobium sp. Lineage (GTDB taxonomy): Bacteria > Actinomycetota > Actinomycetes > Propionibacteriales > Nocardioidaceae > Aeromicrobium. Next base: position 359,196 of record NZ_JBBJMJ010000002.1, read on the forward strand.
GTATGGTCGGCGGATGCGACGAGACCATTGGCAGCGCAAGATCGCCGAGCTCGATCCGGAGACCCAGTTCGAGGAGATTTCCCGGCTGGCGGTCTACCACGAGTTCCCGTGGGACTACCAGCAGGCCCTGAGCTTCGCGCTCTTCCGGACATACGCGGTGCCGTCGATCGGGCGGCTTCTGTTCGACACCGGCGAATTCGTCGAACGCACCCAGAAGCGCCACGACGACACCGCGCTGGTGCTGGAGACTGTGCTGTCCGCCGGCATCGAGTCCAGGGACGGGCGCGCCGCAGTTCGCCGAATGAACCAGATGCACGGCAGCTACGACATCTCGAACGAAGACATGCGCTACGTCTTGGCGACCTTCGTCGTCGTGCCACAGCGTTGGCTCCGCGACTACGGCTGGCGTGACTCCAGCGAGATCGAGATCGCCGCCGGGCTCCGCTACTACCAGCGCCTCGGCGAGCTGATGGGCATCAAGGATCTTCCCGAGGACTTCGCGGGATTCGAGGCGTTGATGGACGCCTACGAGATCGAGCACTTCACCCCTGACCCCAAGACCCGAGCGGTGGCCGAGGCGACACTGGAGCTGCTCATCTCGTTCTATCCGCGCATCCTGGCCAGGCCGGTCGAGGTCTTCAGTCGGGCGCTGATGGACGATCGGCTGCTGGCTGCCTTCGAGTTCAAGCGGCCGCCGCGCCTCGTCGTCGCGCTGGCCCGCGGTGGGCTCAGGCTGCGGGGCCGGATCGAGCGATTCATGCCGCCTCGGCGCACACCCAGGTTTGCCACGGATCTCAACCGGATCCGGACCTATCCGGGTGGGTTCATGGTCGAGCGGCTCGGCACCTTCCCTGCGACGATGCCCGAGATCACGCAGGAGTCGCCCACGGCCTGAGCCACGGCCGGGAAGCATCGGTGCGGAGTGCGCGTTGCAACCCGTGTGAGACTTTCCGTTCTGGACCTCGTCCCCGTACGCACCGACCAGTCGACCGGTGACGCCCTCGCCGCCACGGTGTCGTTGGCCCAGGTCGCCGACCGCCTTGGTTTCACTCGCTACTGGGTTGCCGAGCATCACAACATGCCGGCTGTCGCGGCGACCTCGCCCCCGGTACTGATCGGCATCCTGGGCGCCCACACCGAGCGGATCCGGCTCGGCTCGGGTGGCGTCATGCTGCCCAATCACGCACCGCTGGCCGTCGCGGAGCAGTTCGCGCTGCTCGAGGCCGCCTCGCCGGGTCGCATCGATCTGGGTATCGGCCGCGCACCCGGCTCGGATCCCGTCACGTCGATGGCACTCCGGGGAGCGGCGGGTCGTGACGACACGGACATCGAGAACTTCCCGCAATATCTGGACGACGTCGTCGCGCTGATGGGTGCAGGCGGTGTCCGCGTCGCGGTGCCGCGCCAGAACTACGTCCTCAAGGCCACCCCTGCTGCGACGAGCGAGCCGCGCATGTGGCTCCTCGGCTCCTCGATGTACTCCGCGCACCTCGCGGCAGCCAAAGGCCTCCCGTATGTTTTTGCGCACCACTTCGCCGGGCGTGGCACTGCGGAGGCCCTCGAGGCCTATCGGTCGGAGTTCCAGCCGAGCGAAGCGGCATCCGAGCCGGTCACCTTCCTCACGGTCAACGCCTCGGTGGCCGAGACCGAGCAGGAGGCAGAAGCGCTGTTGCTGCCCAACCTGCACCTGATGGCCAAGCTGCGGACCGGCCAGCCGCTCACGGCGGTCGAGCTGGTCGAGGACGCCGAGGCGCTGCCGCTGCATCCGCAGACCACCGGGCTCATCGAGGCGGGCAGGAGGCAGGCCGTCGTGGGGACGCCCGACCAGGCGGCGACCCAGATCCGTGACCTGGCAGCGGAGTTCGGCGTCGACGAGGTCATGGTCAACCCGGTCGCATCGGCCCGGCGGGGGACCGATCCGCGTACGGCTCCGGGACGCGAACAGACCCTCGAGCTGCTCGCGAAGGAGCTGCTCTAGAACCAGATGCTGAGCCAGGCTGCAACCGGCGACCGGAACATCGCCTCGAGCCGCGTGGCATCGCCGGTGAGGCGCCCCGCTGCAGTGAGCGTCGCAGGGGACACCCCGCCGAGGTAGATCGCGCCGAGCTCCTGGGCCGTCATGCGCACATCGGGTGGATCCTCGGTCACCGAGACCGCGGCCGCACCGCTCTCATCGACCTCGAGCGACCACGTGCCCTCGGCGAAGCCGAGGGGATCGGTGACCTCCAGCACCACGCGTCCCGGCGCGGCGAACGTGCGGGCCTGCAGTGCGGCGGGCACGTCCAGCACGCGGAGCCACAGATGGTCCAGCTCGGCGACCTTGACGGAGCGGAAATCCGAGACCATCCACCGCACTGGCTCGTCGACGGGGCGCAGGTGCGCAACGACCTCGGACACCAGATCCATCTCGAGGACGAAGCGCCACAGTGCGGCGTAGGCATCGTCGGTCGCGGTCACGAGGTGCAGCAAGTCCAGCCGATACTGGGTGAAATCGGCAGGGTTCTCGGTCAGCTTGAAGACCGCGAACCCCTGCAGGTCGCCAGCGGAGTCGTCGCAACGCACCAGGCGCAGCTTCTTGGCGTCCTCGTCGCCGACCATCAGTCCGAGCTGGCGATCCCACAAGATCCCGTCGTAGGACATCTGTCCGGGGGTGGCGAGGCGCACCCGCTCGACCAGGGCGAGCCCTTCGTCGCGCAGCTGGTCGGTGGAGACGAAGTGCACTCGTCCGGTCGACACCGGTCCGGTCCACGCGGCACGACGGGTGTCGATCGTGAGGTCTCGGGCCAGTGCCGCCGGTCCGAAGCCGAACCGCCCGTAGATCGTCGATTCGGACACCGTCAGGGCCGCGATCGGCAGGCCCAGCTCATGGGCGGTGCGCAGCTCGGCCTCCAGAAGCGCGCGGGCGAGGCCGTGGCGCCGATGGGTGGGCGCCACGGTGACTCCGCTGATGGCCCACGCTGAGACCGATCGCCGGCCGGGCACCGTGATCTCAGTGGGCCACGCCTCGCTGGTGGCGACCGGGGCGAATGGCTCCGCGACGGTGCCGTCCCAGACCCCCGTCAGGCGGCGGCCACCGACATAGCTCCGTCTCTGCTCGATGGCTTCGTCGGTCTCGACGCTGCTGTGGAATCCGCGAGACTCCGCGCGCGCCCAAGCGGCGTAGGCATCGGGGTCGGCGGTGTCCACCAGGTCAAGCCGCAGGTTGTCGGTGCGGAGTCGCTCGCGGGAAGTCGGATCGACGGGAAGGGTGAGGTGATCGGTGCCCATGAACTCAGGCTATCCAGCCACTCAGGCTATTGAGCCACTCAGGCTATCCAGCGCCGAGGACAACCCGACCGCCCGCAGCCGCGGCCACTCTTCCAGCAGCCGTCACCGGCAGTTCATCGCGTGCTGGGCGGGAGTTGTGCGGCCACTGGCATGGTCATGCACATGTCCGAGGTCATCCTGCCCTCACGCCTGACCTTGCTGGTCCGGTCGGTGGCCCGCCCCGCCCTGGCCGGCGTCATCGCCGGTGCGGTGGCCGCAGCCATCGCACCAACTGCCTGACCGGACCGCCGCGTCCCGGTTTCGTCCCGACTGCTGCCTGCGCCACAATGGGCAGGTGAGCACCCCGGCCCCCGTCGAGATCGCTGAGCCCGACGTCGAAAGCGTTGTGGAGCTCGAGGATCCGTGGGTCACGATCGTGTGGAACGACCCGGTCAACCTGATGTCCTACGTTGCCTATGTGTTCCGCAACTACTTCGGCTACACCGACGAGAAGGCCCACGAGCTGATGCTCGCGGTCCACCAGGAGGGGAAGGCCGTGGTCTCCAGCGGCAGCCGCGAGCAGATGGAGCGGCATGTGCAGGCCATGCACGAGTATGGCCTGTGGGCCACCCTCGAGAGGCAGGATGCCTAGTGCTGACGCAACCATCGAGTGAGCTGTGAAGCCGTTCAAGAAGCGACGCCGTGGCGGCATCACCGCGACCTTCGAGTCCGGCGAGGCCCACCTCCTCGCAAGCCTGTCAGGACAGGTCGTCGAGCTGTTGCGCGACCGCAATGGCGCAGAGGAGTCGACTGCGGACCCGCTGGCCGCGCAGCTCGGCATGGGCGGCCCCTCGCTCCCACCGGAGGATCCGGTGCTTCGACGGCTGTTGCCCGACGCCTATCAGGACGACGAAGAGGACGCCGCCGAGTTCCGCCGGTTCACCGAACGCTCGCTGACTTCGGCCAAGGTGCACAACGCCGAGGCGTTGATCGGCTCGCTGGTCGACGGCGGTCTGACCTTCGGTGCGGCGCCTGACGAGGTGCCCGTCGAGGTCGAGCTGGACGAGGACGAGGTCCAGGCCTGGCTGCGCGCGCTGACGGACGTACGTCTGTCCCTCGCGGTGCGCCTCGGGATCGAGGACGACGACGACGCGCTGCTGGTCGCGCAGTCCGAGGACGAGGCGATCGCGGCGATGTCCGACATCTACGACTGGCTCGGCTACGTGCAGGAGACCTTGGTCGCTGCCTTGGGTTGACTCTCGCAAGGCAGAGCGCGGTCGTGATGACCGGGCCGCCCGGCCACGTGTGACGGGTTCGGGCAGGTCCGCAGATGGGTCACGCGGTCTGCTCGAGGTCGCTGAGCTGCCCTGCGAGCAGGAACGCGACGACCTCACGGAGCACGGCCTCGTCCGCAGCAGCCGGCGGTGACCTAGGCCCTGCGTCGTGGACAGGCGGGCACCCGGCCAGTGTTCGACGAGCTGGTGCGCCCTGGCATACGGAGCCTCACGATCGCCGCGGTCGTGGATGACCAGCAGCTCGGGAGGTTCGATCGCCGCGGCGATCCGCAGGAGGTCCACATCCTCCACGTCCATTCCGACGCGGGCCTTGGCCAGGCGCTTGATGCGCGAGAGGGTGCGGGGTCCGAAGCCGAGCGCTGTTTGGAGGACGGGAAGATGGTCGGCCAGGCGCACCATCGGGGCGATGAGAACCAGGCGATCCGTGCCCAGCCATCCGTGTTGCAGCGCGAGTCCCGTGGCGGGCCCGCCCACGGAGTGGGCGACCACAGCGTGCGCCGGGCCGTGCAGGGCCGCGACTGAATCGAGCGCCTGGCCCATCTCGACGGCGTGACTGATCGTGGGACCGTGCGCCCCCGGGTCGGAGTCGCCGTGGCTCGGTGCGTCATGCGCAACCACGGTGAACCCTGACGCGACGAGCGGGAAGACCAATGGGGCGAGCTGCGCGGCATTGCCACCCCAGCCGTGGACCAGATAGACGACCGGTCCAGAACCCCAGTGGTGGCCCCGAACCGTGGCGGGTCCGAAGGTCACCGCGAAGGGTGACCCACCCGGTGGGACCACGCCTGGGGGGATCTTCGGCAGGGTGAACCACAACCGGTCCGCCCAGCGCGCGCCGAGCGCGGGCGCGGCCAGCTCCAAGCCGCGGAAAAGGAAGCGGGTGGCGGTTCGAGACATACGAACGGTCGTGCTTTTTTGGGAGGATGAAATGGTCATGATCGATCCTTCTGTGATGGTCAGGCGGAAGTGCGGGCGATGATTGAGTCGAACGCGCGATGCACGCGCTCGGGGGCACGCGGATCTTGGAGCATGCGTGAGGCGTGCTGGTGGGCAAGGGTCAGGGCGTGAAGCTCATAGGCCACCTGATGCACGTCGGTGTCGGCGCGGAGCTGCCCTTCGCTGACGGCCGCGGCGGTGACCGTGGCGATCAACTCGAGCCAGTCGAGCTCATCGCGGACCAGCGCGTCGCGGACCGGGCCGGGTCGGTCGTCGAGCTCGCTGCACGCCGCGACGAACAGGCACCCGCCGTCCTCGAACGCCTCGGACCAGGCGAGCCAGCCGTCGAAGAGTGTACGTAGACGGGCGATCCCGCGGGGGGCACTGAGTGCCGGCCGAATCACGCGGTCGACGAAGCGTTCCCGGGTGTGTCGCAGGATCTGGATCTGCAGGGCTTCCTTGGACGCGAAGTGGGCATAGAGGCCACTCTTCGACATCCCTGTATGCGCGGCCAGCTGTCCGATCGTCATGCCGGTCAGGCCGACCTTCGCGGCAAGCGTCGTCGCCTCGGTCAAGATCGCCTCGCGGGTTTCCTGGCCTTTGGACATACGACATGTATAGCACGATCGTGCTTTTCAGTCGAGCGCGGCCCGGCAGCGTCCATGGCGATCGACCGCTGTCTCAGCGGACGGCCGAGACTGCGAAGCCGGGCGTTGGCCGGATAAACTCAGCGGGTGCTGACCATCGACCAGGCCACGCATGACGCGATCATCGCGCACGCGCGGGAGGACCACCCGGACGAGGCCTGCGGCATCGTCGCCGGGCCGATCGGCTCCGACCTGCCCGCACGCTTCATCCCGATGCTCAACGCAGCGATGTCACCGACGTTCTACGAGTTCGATTCCGGCGACCTGCTCAAGCTCTACCGTGACATGGACGACCGCGACGAGGAGCCCGTCGTGGTCTACCACTCCCACACCTCGACCGAGGCCTATCCCTCGCGCACCGACATCGATCTCGCCGGGGAGCCCGGTGCCCACTACGTCCTCGTCTCGACCCGCGAAGGCGCCGATCTGGGCGGCCCGGTCGACTTCCGGTCCTACCGGATCGTAAACGGTGAGGTCACTGAGGAAGAAGTTCGCGTCGTCGAGGCTTATACAGACGTAGCAGCAACCCAAGAGAAGGCAGATCACTGATGGCCATCGAGGTCCGCATCCCCACCATCCTGCGCACCTACACCGGCGGTGAGCGCGCCGTGGAGGGCAGCGGTGCCACCGTGACCGAGCTGATCGACAAGCTCGAGGCCGATCATGCGGGCATCAAGGACCGCCTGCTCGACAACGGTGAGGCGCGCCGGTTCGTCAACATCTATGTCAATGACGAGGACATCCGGTTCACCGGCGGCCTCGACACCGCGGTCGCTGACGGTGACACCGTGGTGATCCTGCCGGCTGTGGCCGGCGGCGCACGCTGACATGCGCTTCGACTCCCTGATCGACTCCGTCGGCGGCACCCCGCTCGTCGGGCTCCCGGCGCTCTCGCCGACCCCGGACGTACGCCTGTGGGCCAAGCTCGAGGACCAGAACCCGACCGGGTCGATCAAGGATCGCGCGGCGCTCGGCATGATCCTGCGTGCCGAGAAGGAGGGTCTGCTCCAGCCAGGCGCGACGATCCTTGAGCCGACCAGCGGCAACACCGGGATATCGCTCGCGATGGTCGCCAGCCAACGCGGCTATCCGCTCGTGTGCGTCATGCCGGAGAACACCTCGATCGAGCGCACCCAGCTGCTCTCGATGTGGGGCGCCCGGATCATCCCCTCACCCGCGGCGGGCGGCTCCAACGAGGCGGTGCGGGTTGCCAAGCGCATTGCTGGCGAGAATCCCGACTGGGTCATGCTCTATCAGTACGGCAACCCGGCCAATGCCGACGCGCACTACGAGGGCACTGCGCCCGAGATCCTCGCCGATCTGCCGGAGATCACGCACTTCGTCGCCGGGCTCGGCACCACCGGGACCCTGATGGGCGCAGGCCGCTACTTCCGCGAGCACAAGCCGGACGTGCGCATCGTGGCCGCCGAGCCGCGCTACGGCGAGCTGGTCTACGGCCTGCGCAACCTCGACGAAGGCTTCATCCCGGAGCTCTACGACGCCTCGATGATCGACTCGCGATTCTCGGTCGGCCCCCGCGACGCCGTGCGCCGGGTCCGTGAGCTCATCGCGACCGAGGGCATCTTTGCCGGCATCTCGACCGGCGCGATCCTGCACGCGGCGCTGGCGCAGGCCGCGAAGTGTGTCAAGGCCGGCGAGTCGGCGGACATCGTCTTCGTGGTGTGCGACGGAGGATGGAAGTACCTCTCGACCGGGGCCTACGAGGGCACCCTCGACGAGGCTGAGGACCGGCTCGACGGGCAGCTCTGGGCCTGATCGCCATCAGCTGGCGCCAACTTCTGCCGCAACACGTATCGCCGCAGGGATCTCTCGGCTAGCCTCGTCCCGTGAGTCAGATCGTGGTCTTCTCCGGGACGGCCCACCGCCCCCTCGCCGAGAAGATCTGCTCCGAGCTCGGCCAGCCGATCTCGGCGTCGGACACCATCAGGTTCAGCAACGACTGCCTGCAGGTCCAGCTCCTGGCCAATTGCCGCCGCAAGGATGTCTACATCATCCAGCCGCTGGTGCCACCGACGCAGGACCACCTGATGGAGCTCCTGCTCATGATCGACGCGGCCCGGGGCGCCAGCGCGTCCTCGGTCACTGCGGTCATCCCGCACTACGCGTATGCCCGCTCGGACAAGAAGGATGCCTCCCGCATCTCGATCGGGGGCCGACTCGTCGCCGACATGCTGACGACCGCGGGCGCCGACCGGGTCGTCACGATGACGCTCCACGCTCCACAGGTGCACGGTTTCTTCAGCGTCCCGGTGGACCATCTGACCGCGATCGGTGAGCTCGCCGACTACTACCGCAACCGCGATCTCAGCAACACCGTCGTGGTCTCTCCGGATCTGGGCAACGCCAAGACCGCATCGCTGTTCGCCCGCCTGCTCGGCGTGCCGGTCGCGGCCGGCAGCAAGCAGCGCCAGGCCGACGACAAGGTCGTGATCGACGCGATCGTCGGCGACGTGGCCGGCCGGACCGCGATCGTCCTCGACGACGAGATCGCGACCGGCGGCTCGATCATCGAGCTCATGAACAAGCTGGAGGAGGAGGGATGTGTCGAGGCCTCGGTTGCCTGCACGCACGGCCTCTTCACCGGCAAGGCCGTCGAGCGCCTGCGCAATCACCCTGCAATCACCGAAGTCGTCACGACCGACACCGTGCCGCCGCCGGCCGACTGGCCCGAGCTGCAGGTGCGCTCGGTGGCCGGGCTGTTCGCCGAGGCGATCGCCCGGATCCACGCCGGCGAGTCGGTCTCATCGCTGTTCGACGGCGTCGACCCGGCGCACGCACCGCCGCAGCCCAAGCTGCCGCTGTGACTCATCGACATACCGTCGGACTGCAACCGGGCTCACACGTGATCTGCGGCCCGTTAGGTTGCCGTAACCCCCTGTACACGTAGGCTTTTCGGTTGTGAGCAATGCGCCCGTCGGCATCTTCGACTCCGGCTTCGGAGGTCTGACCGTCGCACGCGCAGTTCTGGACCAGCTGCCGCACGAGCCGGTGCTCTATCTCGGCGACACCGCGCGGCAGCCGTATGGCCCCAAGCCCATCTCCGAAGTGCGTGAATATGCCCTCGACTGCCTCGACCACCTGGTCGCTCAGGGCGTCAAGGCGCTGGTCATCGCATGCAACTCGGCCAGCGCGGCGGTCCTGCGCGACGCCCGCGAGCGTTATGACGTACCGGTCGTCGAGGTCATCGTCCCGGCGACCCGGCGCGCCGTCAGCGCGACCCGCAACGGCACGATCGGCGTGATCTGCACTGCGGCGACCGCGACGTCACGAGCCTACGACGATGCGTTTGCGGCCAATCCCGGCATCACGCTGCACACGCAGGCCTGCCCGGCGTTCGTCGATCTCGTGGAGGCTGGCGTCACGAACGGCCCCGAGCTGCTGGCTGCGGCCGAGGGCTACCTCCAGCCGCTGCTCGACCTGCGGGTCGACACGCTTGTGCTGGGTTGTACGCACTACCCGCTGCTGACCGGCGTACTGTCCTACGTCATGGGCGACGGCGTCACGTTGGTCTCGAGCGCGGAGGAGACGGCCAAGGACGTGTATGCCCTGTTGATGCGTGAAGGCCTCGAGCGCGACCAGGCCCTGCCGGCACCGACCCACCGCTTCTTGACGACGGGCCGTCCCGAGAAGTTCCGAGAGCTCGGCCGCCGGTTCCTCGGCCCCGAGATCGAGACGGTCGACCAATTCGCGTGGGTGACGGTGTGAAGCTCACCGTGATCGGATGCGCCGGGTCGTTCGCAGGTCCCGACTCGCCCGCGAGCTGCTATGTCGTCGAGGCCCCGTTCGAGGGCCGGACCTACCGGCTGCTGGTCGACCTCGGCAGCGGGGCGTTCGGCCCGTTGCAGCGGCACAGCACGATCCGCGACCTCGACGCGGTGGCGCTGTCCCACCTGCACGCGGATCACTGCTTCGACATGTCGGGCCTCTACGTCGTCAGCAGATATCACCCGGACGGCGCGTTCGACCAGATCCCGGTCCTGGCGCCCGAGGGGGCAGGAGACTTCCTCGTCGGGGCCTACGGTGCCGAAGAGGATCGCGGCATGCGCGAGCAGTTCGCCTTCAAGGCCTGGCAGGACGGGGCCACGGTCCAGCTCGGGCCGTTCGCCATCACCGCCGCGCTGGTCAACCACCCGGTCCCCGCATTCGCGATGCGCATCGCCACGGCGACGCATTCGTTGGTCTACTCCGGTGACACCGGTCCCACCGATGCGCTCGCCGACCTCGTCGAGGGCGCCGATCTGTTCCTGTGCGAGGCGTCGTTCGTCGAGTCGGGCGAGAACCCGCCGAACCTGCACCTCACGGGCGCCGAGGCTGGCTCCTACGCGACTCGCGGAGGCGTCGGGCGGCTCCTGGTCACGCACATCCCCACGTGGACGGACCGCGCCGAGGTCGAGTCCGATGTCAAGAGCACCTGGGACGGGCCCTACGAGCTGGTGACGGCCGGCTCGACCTACCAGCTCTGACCCCGCGGCACTCAGGACCGATGTCGCTGCGTTCCGGTGGCAGGGACCACACAAACGCAGCAAGATCGGTCCACCGTAGGCTCGCGGCATGACCCGCGAAGATGGCCGCAGTGCCGATCAGCTCCGACCCGTGACCATCACCCGCAACTGGCTCGACCACGCGCAGGGGTCGTGCCTCATCGAGTTCGGCAAGACCAAGGTGTTGTGCGCCGCGAGCGCGAGTGAAGGCGTGCCACGCTGGCGCAAGGGCTCGGGTCTCGGCTGGGTCACCGCCGAGTACGCGATGCTGCCCCAGGCCACGCACGACCGGTCCGCCCGCGAGTCCGTCAAGGGACGCATCGGCGGTCGTACGCACGAGATCTCCCGCCTTGTCGGGCGGTCGTTGCGCGCGGCGATCGACTACAAGGCGCTCGGCGAGAACACCATCACGATCGACTGCGATGTGCTGCAGGCCGACGGTGGCACCCGTACCGCCGCGATCACGGGGGCCTATGTCGCACTGGCTGACGCCGTGGAGCACCTGCGTTCCAAGGGTGCGCTGGCCGGCGAGCCGCTCGTCGAGTCGGTCGCTGCGATCAGCGTCGGCATCATCGACGGCGTCCCGCTGCTCGACCTCCCGTACGTCGAGGACGTCCGCGCCGAGACGGACATGAACGTCGTGATGACGGGCACTGGCAAGTTCATCGAGGTACAGGGCACCGCCGAGGGTGCGCCGTTCGACAAGGCCGAGCTCGACGCGCTGCTCGAGCTCGCGGCCAAGGGCTGCGTCGACCTGACCGGTCTGCAGAACGCCGCACTCGCCCGATGAGCCGACCCGAGGTGAGGCAGGTCGTGCTGGCTTCCAACAACGCCAAGAAGCTCGCCGAGCTACGTCGCATCCTCGAGCCGCTCGTCCCGGGAATCGAGGTCCTGGGCCTCTCCGATGTCGCACCCTACGACGAACCGGCCGAGACCGAGCCGACCTTCGAGGGCAATGCGCTGATCAAGGCCCGGGCGTGCCTCGCAGTCACCGGGCTGCCCTCGCTCGCGGATGATTCGGGCCTCTGCGTCGACGCACTCAACGGTATGCCCGGCGTCCTGTCGGCCCGCTGGTCCGGTGTGGCCAAGGACGCCGGGGGAGACGCCGCCAACAACGCCCTGCTGCTGAGTCAGCTCTCGGACGTGCCGGCAGAGCGCCGCACGGCCCGGTTCCGATGTGCGGTGGCACTGTGTACGACCGAGGGCGTAGAGGTCGTCGAGCTCGGCGAGATGAGCGGGCGGCTCCTGGGGGCCGAGCAGGGCGAGGGCGGCTTCGGCTACGACCCGTTGTTCGTCGCTGACGGTTACGACGTCTCGACCGCACAGCTCCCCGCGGGGGAGAAGGATCGCATCAGCCACCGCGGCAAGGCGTTGACCGCGATCGCTCCGGCGATCGTCGCTGCGCTCAGCTAGCGCCCGCTGTCGAGCCCGCGGATGACCCGCCGGGCGATCGCGAGGCTGCCTTTGCGGTTGGGGTGCACGCCGTCGATGACCCGCTGGCCCGTCAGCGCCCCGTGGGTGCTGATGAACTGCATGCCATGGTTCTTGGCCTGTGCCTGGATGATCGCGGTGACGCGGGCTCCGTTGCCCGGATCGAGCGGTCCCCAGGGAGGCCCGAGCACGACGATCCGGGTCGATTGGGGCAAGAACGTCCGTAGGGTGTCGAGATAGCGGTCGACGGCGTGCTCGATCTCGGCGTCTGTCGCGGTGAAATGGCGACCGTCCCGGCAGATCGACCAGTCGTTGCGGCCACCCTCGACGATGAGGATCGACGGAGCCGGTCCGGCATACGCATCAGACCGGTCGATGAAGGTGTCGCCCGCACACACGCCGCCGGATCGCAGGTAACCCGATCCGGACTGCGCGTGTGTCGTGACCTCGGCGTGGAAATGATCGCCGGCCATGCTCCACCAGCCCTGCTCGGCGTCGCCGGGCCGGTCGTTGTAGCGCGCCGTGATGGAGTCACCGACCACGGTGATCCCGTCCGGCGCGATTCGCGATACGGCGACACGCGCGTCACCTGTGGCGCCCTGCCAGGCGACGAACGGAGCGGTCAGCATCACCGCGATCAGCGCAACGACGATCGACCGGCGGATGGTCGTCCTGGACATCGTCATCCCGCGCTTTCTCCCTTGGCGTGGACGCAACTCTAGGGTGGATTTGTTGTCTGCAAGGACCAAATCGCCAGGCCTGGGCCCGAAAATCACCGAGCCGTCCCTGGTTGCCCCCGAAGCGCCCCGTTCGGGTGATCAGTCCGGCAGCGCGAAACCCTGCTGGCGCCAGGCCTCGAAGACCGCGACCGAGGCGGAGTTGGCGAGATTCATCGATCGCCTGCCAGGCAGCATGGGGAGGCGTACGCGCGCGGTCACGCGAGAGTCCGCGAGCACCTCGGGGGGCAGCCCGGTGGGCTCGGGTCCGAACATGAGGACGTCACCTGGCTGATAGGTGACGTCCGTGTAGAGCACGTCACCGGATGCCGTGAACGCAAGGACGCGAGACGGATGGAGGGCCGCAAGGGCGGCGTCGAGGTCCGGGTGGACCGTGACGACCGCGAGATCGTGATAGTCCAGCCCGGCACGTCGCAGCTTGGACTCCTCGAGGTCGAAACCGAGGGGTTCGACGAGGTGGAGCTCGGCACCGGTGACTGCGGCGAGCCGGATCGCGGCGCCGGAGTTGCCCGCTATGCGGGGCTCGAAGAACAGGATGCGAAACATGTCAGCGAACCCTCCTGGGATGCCAGTCGATCAGGGCGTGGACCGCGAGCCCCGCGACGATGGCCCACGCGGCTGAGCCGATGCCGTACGGCGTGAGGCCAGACGCGGCGACGAGGAATGTCACGATGGCCGCCTCCCGGCCCTTGCGCTGGGACATCGACCCCTCGAGCGAGTCCGCGAGCGTGCTGAGCAGCGCCAGGCCGGCCACAGCCGCGATGACCCCGGCCGGGGCGATCGCCACGAGCGCCGCGAGGGCGGCAGAGCCCACGGCCAGCACGACGTACGTCAGTCCCGCCGACTGCGCAGCAATCCATCGGCGAGTCGGGTCAGGCCCGGCATCCGGGCCCGCTGCGAGAGCGGCGCTGAGGGCGGCGAGGTTGACCGAATGCCCGCCGGCGGTCGCGCCGGCGATCGTGGCGACGCCGGCAGTGACGATCGAGTCGCGCCACGGTACGTCATATCCGAGCGACTTCATGATCGCGATGCCGGGCACGTTCTGTGACGCCATCGTGACGATGTAGAGCGGCAGGGCGATCGCGACGATGGCCTCCCAGGTCCAGGAGGGCGCCGTCAGTGACAGCTCGGGGACCAATGAGGACGAAGCGATGCCCTCGCCTCGGCGGATCATTCCGACGCCGATCACGATCCCCGCTGCGACGAACGCGGCCGGCACCGCCCAGCGCGGCGACACCCGCAGACCCACCAGCCACACCAGCACGATCGGCACGACTGCGCCGGGGTTGTCGACCACGCTGACGACCGGCGCGAGGCAGAGCTGGAGGATCGCGCCGGCCAGCATGGCCTGGGCGATCGGCGCCGGGATCCGGGCGATGAGCCGGCCGAGGGCAGGCCACAGGCCCGTGAGGACGTACGCCACACCGGTGACGATGAACGCGCCCACCGCCGCGGACCAGCCGCCGTCGGCCGGACCCATCCCGGCGAGGAGCGCGACCCCGGGAGTCGACCACACGAGCACGATCGGCATCCGGTGGCGGCGGCTGAGCCAGAACATGCCGACCGCCTGGGTCACGCAGAGCGCGAGCAGGCCCGACGCGGCCTGGCTGGGGGTCGCGCCAACAGCTGACAGGCCAGTGAGGACCACCGCGAATGCGCTGGTGTAGCCGACGATGGCTGCGATGATCCCGGCGCTGACCGGCTGCTGCAGATCTGAGCGGCTCATCCGCGCCTCGAGACCGCGCTCTGCCGCTCCATGGGAATTCACCCTAGACTCACCTCTCATGGCCTCACCTCAGCGCGTCCACGTCACGCACACCTACACGTCCGATCCCGCTACGGTGTTCGAGAAGCTCTCCGAGCACGAGAACCTCGGACCGGTCTTCGGCGCCAAGATCAAGCGGGTGTGCGATGGAGACACGTCCCGAAATGGGGCTGGCTCCACGCGCAGCCTCAAGATCGGACCGCTGCCGGCGTTCCAAGAGACCACGACCAGGGCCGACCCGCACAGCCTGATCGAGTACAAGATCAGCAAGGGTGGGCCGCTTCGCGGCCACTGGGGCGTCCAGAAGCTGACGCCCACGGCCGACGGCGGGACGACCTTGGACTACACGATCGGCTTCGACGCACCGGTGCCCGGGATGGCTCCTGTTGTCGGCAAGATCCTGACCGCATCGATCAAGAAGGGTCTGCCCAAGCTGGCTCCGTGACATCTCGCCGACGCGTCTGAACGGCCGAATTGCGCCAGCGCTGGCCGAGCGCGCGATTCACGATGGATGCATGACGATCACACAGCAGGCATCCCCGACCATTGCACTCGTGACGGGGGCCAATCGCGGTCTCGGCCTGGCCACAGCCCGGCTTCTCGCCGAGGGCGGAGCAACCGTGTTGCTCGGTGCCCGGAACGCGGCGAAGGCCGAGGTGGCCGCCGCGCGTCTGCGTGATCAGGGCCTGAACGCGTGGCCGCTGGCCCTTGACGTGCTGCGGCCCAGCAGGTTGAGCGCGAGCACGGCCGACTCGACGTCCTGGTCAACAATGCCGGCATCCTGCCCGAGGCAACCGCCCCTGCACCCGAGGAGCCGCTCGACCTGGCGTTGTTCCGTGCGACCTTCGACACCAACGTGTTCGGAGCGGCAGCGGTGTCACAGGCCTTCCTTCCGCTGCTGAGGGCATCGAAGGCCGGTCGCATCGTCAATGTCTCGAGCCGCATGGGCTCGCTGGCCGACCAGATGGATCCGACCTCGCCGTATGCCGGCATGGTCCTGCCGGCATACCAAGCCTCCAAGGCGGCGCTCAACGGCCTCACGGTCGCCTTGGCCAAGACCTTGAGCGACACGCCGATCCGGGTCAACTCGGTGTGCCCGGGTTGGGTCCAGACAGACCTCGGTGGTCCCGACAACCGCGCTGCGGCGCCGACACCGGCCGCGGATGCGGCACGGACGGTCGTCGACCTGACACTCATTCCACAGGGCGGGCCGACCGGGACGTTCGTCGATCTGGACGGCCCCGTCCCCTGGTGACAGGCACACGGCCACTCATCCGTGCCTTGACGTTGTCGGGTGCCGGTGACAGGACTTGAACCTGCACGCTCGAAAGCACAGGATCCTAAATCCTGCGTGTCTACCAGTTCCACCACACCGGCCTAGGTTCGATATTAGGCGAGACCCTCGTGGGCGGTGACTAAGCCTCGAGGCCCAGGTCCTTGCGGAGCTTGGCGACGTGACCGGTCGCCTTGACGTTGTACTGCGCCAGCACGATCGAGCCGTCCTCGACCACGAACGTCGAGCGGATGACGCCCTGGACGACCTTGCCGTAGAGCTTCTTCTCACCGAAGGCCCCCCACTGCTCGAGGGTCTCCTTCGACGGGTCGGACAGCAGTGTGATCGACAGTCCGTCGCGCTCACGGAACGTCGCGAGCTTCTCGGGCTTGTCGGGGGAGATGCCGAGCACGGTGTAACCCTCAGCCTGCAGCCGATCGATCGAATCGCTGAAGTCGCACGCCTGGGTGGTGCAGCCCGGCGTCATGGCAGCGGGATAGAAATAGACGATGACCTTCTGGTCCTTCAGGTCCGAGAGGGTGACCGGATTTCCGGCGTCGTTCACGAGCGTGAAATCGGGTGCGGTGTCTCCGGGCTGCAAGCGTGTCGTCATGGGCACTATCCTGACGTACGAGTGCAGGCGAGTGGTCTGCGCCCTCCGCAGATCCAGGTGAGCGAGGCACGACGTGGCGAAGGCAAAACCCGATGATCTGGTTGACGAGATCGATGAGATTCGCGAGCGACTGGCGGACACCGTCGATGCCCTGATCGACCGGACCAACCCTCG
This sequence comes from Aeromicrobium sp., assembly GCF_037719875.1. Taxonomy (GTDB): domain Bacteria; phylum Actinomycetota; class Actinomycetes; order Propionibacteriales; family Nocardioidaceae; genus Aeromicrobium. The sequence continues at coordinate 375,815 of NZ_JBBJMJ010000002.1, forward strand.
CAACATCGCGCGCCGCGGGGTCTACAACCTCAAGTCCCACTTCATCGATGAGACGGGCTCGCCCAAGCTCGGCACGATCGTCCCGTTGGTCGGTGGCACTGTCGCCGTGGTCGCGGGCATCATCGTCATCCGCAGGCTTCTGCGCTGACCATGCCGCACATGATCGCGCGCCGGCTCCGGAGATGAGCCCGGCGCGCGACATCCCGCTGAGGCGGATTCGCCTGCGTCGCCCCGCAGCCCCCCTGCAGGACCGGCTCTACGTGTTGCGTCGTCGGTGGCGAACGCTCGTCAGGCTGAGCCTCGGCACTGCGATCGCCTACTTCGTGGCGACGCACGTCCTCGATCACCAGCAGGCGTTCTTCGCCCCCATCGCGTGCATCATCGTGCTGATAGCTGGCGGCGGCCTGCGCGGCCGTACGTCCTACGAGCTGGTTCTCGGTGTGTCGATCGGCGTGCTGGTGGGGGAGCTGCTGATCCTCGGGATCGGACGCGGCACGTGGCAGCTCGCACTCATCGTCACCCTCACGGTCATCGTCGGCACGCTGCTGGGGCTGAAGGGTCTGGCGCTGACACAGTCCGCGACGTCCTCGGTCCTCCTGGCCGTCGTGATCCCTGCGGCCGGCTCGGGCAACCCGGCGATCACCCGGTTCCTCGACGCCCTCGTGGGGGGCGCGCTCGGTCTTGCGATGGTCCTGCTGATCCCTCGCAACCCCGTCCGGGACATCGATCGCGAGGTCCAGGCATTCCTCGAGCGGCTCGCGGGCATCCTGAGTCGTACCGCGCAGGCGCTCCGGACCGCTGATGCCGCTCTTGCGGATCTGGCGCTGCACGAGGCGCGCTCGATGCAGCCCCGGGTCGAGTCGATGACCTCGACGGCGGCCAATGTCAGCGAGATCGCCCGCATGTCGCCGATGCGGTGGAAGCAACGCGAGCACGTGCAGACGTATGTCGCGACGGTCCGCGACCTCGACAACGCCGTACGTGATGCTCGCGTGCTCGCACGCAAGACCTCGGCACTGCTCCGCCGCGGCGAGGCGATCCCCCCGGACATGGATCTGGCGATCGATGCCCTGGCCCGCGCGATCGGCATCTTCGCCGACGACCTGTCCGAGCACGACGACTTCGACAACGCCCGCCAGGAGCTCGTCGAGGCAGCGCGCATGGCTTCGGCAGCGCTGCCCGATGCCATGACGATGAACAGCGCGTCGATCGCCGCGCAGGTACGCTCGCTGGCGGCCGACCTGCTCTATGCCAGCGGGTACACCCGCGATGAGATCGATGAACGGCTCGAGTTCGACTGACCGGGCTCAGCCCGGCTAAACGCCGGATGTTTACAACCCGTCTCGCGGTGCGCTATCTTCGTGGAACTGCCCCGCGAGGGGGCTCGAACGCTGAAGGAGGTGGACCCATGAAGAACATCATCACCGTGACGCTCGGCCTGACTGGCCGCGACGCCATGTCCTTCACCGGCCCGACCTCCGAAGCAGTGCACCTGCAGTAGCCCGCACCTGTTGGCACTTCTGCCGCTTCGGATCTCTGATCTGGAGCGGCTTTTTTCATGTGCTCATTCGTTCGTGTCCGCATCTATTCCATCCATCCGACCTTCCAGAAAGGAGGCGCGCTATGACCACGAAATTCGATACACAACTCATGCCCGCGCAGAACCCGACAGATCCCCATCCGACGACAGGAACTGATGGAGAGGGGGTGAAGGCAATGGCAATCCGCAACTCCCGCAAGGGGCGCAAGCGCGCCTGGGATGAGTTGTCCGAAATAGATCGTGCCGTGCTCCTGGAGTCGGTGCGTCAGCGCCGCGAGCTCGAGAAGCAACGGGCCGCGATCTACAACCAGATATATGGCATCCGCAGCAACCGCTGAGAGCATCATGGCGAGAGCCGGGACGGGCGGCGAGTGGGGAGCGATCCCTGCTCGCCGCTTCGTCGTCAGATGAACATTCCCGGCAGCAGCCAGCGACGGGCGATCCCCTCGACGACGCCGTCCTGCGAGAGATCGGGTCCTAGCTGCGGACTGACGAGCAGTGACAGCCAGAGCCGGACCATGAACTCTGCACCGGCCTCCTCGTCGATCCGCGTCGTCGTGCGATCTGAGAGCAGCCGCAGCTCGTCGGCAAGCACCGCATGGACGACCATGATGGTCTCGGGAGTGTCTCCGCGCAGGTGCGACATCATGCGAACCCGCTCGGCACCGAGCAGCTGGTGCATCACCGGATGATCGCGGAGACGCCGATACATGTAGGCGAAGACCTCGACGACGACGTCCTGCGCGCTGGTGCCACCGTCGACCAGGACCGACAGCTCGCCGAGGATGTGTGACATCTCATCGGCGATCGCGAACTCGATCAGCTCATCACGGCAGTCGAAGTGTGAGTAGAGCGCAGCGCGGGTCAGTCCCACCCGCTGCGCGATGCTGCTCATCGTGACGTGCTGGAACCCCAGGTCTGCGATCTCGTCGAGACACGCGGCCGCAATCTGCTCGCGCCGTTCAGCTGCGAGAGACCTGGTCTCGGCCGAGTCCTGAATCATGCGCCGAAGGTTATCCGCCTCAGAGCTGTTGTGCGGGCATTTCCGCTCAGCGGCTGCTGATGGCGTCGTCGAGCGCCAGGATGCGTCTGGCGTCACGTACGTGGAGCTCCTCCACCATGCGGCCCTTGAACGTGACGACACCCTGGCCGGCGGCCTTGCCCTCCTCGAACGTCGAGATCATGGCCTCGGCGTGCTCGACCTCCTCGGCGGAGGGTCCGAAGGCAGCGTTGGCCGGCTCGACCTGGCTCGGGTGGATCAGCGTCTTGCCATCGAAGCCCATCTCGCGGCCCTGCCGGGCTTCGGCGTCGAATCCCTCGAGATTCTTCACGTCGTTGTAGACGCCGTCGAGGATGACCTTCCCGGCGGCACGGGCAGCGAGCAGCGAGATCGACAGCGAGGTCAGCACGAGCGGGTTACGGCCGGGCACGTGCAGGCCGTATGTCTCGTTGACCACATCGTTGGTCCCCATGACGATGACGGTGAGCCGCTCGTGCGCAGCGCAGATCTCCTCTGCGTGCAGGAGGGCGACGGGCGTCTCGAGCATGGCCCAGAGCTGCGTCGTGTCGGGCGCGCCGGCGTCCTCGAGTGCGGTGACGAGCTGCCGGACCTCCTCGGCCGAGTTGACCTTGGGGACCAGCACGGCGTCGGGTCCGGCCTTGGCCGCGGCCGCGATGTCGGCCTCGTGCCACTCGGTGCCGATGCCGTTGACCCGGATCGCGAGTTCGCGGTGACCGTAGTCCCCTGAGGTGACCGCAGCGCAGACTCGCTCTCGGGCCTCGCCCTTGGCCTCGGGGGCGACGGCATCCTCAAGATCGAGGATCAGGGCGTCGGCGTCGATGCCCTTGGCCTTCTCGAGGGCGCGTTCGTTGGCGCCGGGCATGTAGAGGACGGAGCGGCGTGGGCGCAGGGTGGTGTCAGACATGGGGCTCCTCAGAGGTCGTAGGCGGCGGCGAGCTCGGGATCGCGCTCAGCCAGCGCTGTGGCGAGGTCGAGCATGACGATGCATTGCTTGGTGGAGGCGTCGTCCTCCATCTTGCCGTTGATCATGACCGCGCCGGACCCGTCGCCCATGGCCTCGACGACCTCCTTGGCGTGCGCGACATCGGCCGGTTCGGGGGAGAAGACCTTGCGCGCGATGTCGATCTGGACCGGGTGCAGGCTCCACGCGCCGACGCAGCCGAGCAGGAAGGCATTGCGGAACTGGTCCTCGCAGGCCACGACGTCCTTGATGTCACCGAACGGCCCGTAGAACGGGAGGATGTCGTTGGCGGCGCAGGCGTCGACCATACGCGCGATCGTGTAGTGCCACAGGTCTTGCTGATAGGTCGCGCGGCCCGCGGTGAGGTCCTCGCCGGACGGATCCTGCCGCACGAGGTAGCCGGGGTGGCCTCCGCCGACCCGGGTCGTCTTCATGCGCCGGCTCGCGGCGAGGTCGGCCGGCCCGAGCGAGATGCCCTGCATGCGGGGACTCGCGCCGGCGATCTCCTCGACATTGGTCATGCCTTCGGCGGTCTCGAGGATCGCGTGGACGAGGATCGGCCGGGTGATGCCTGCGCGCGCCTCGAGCTGGGCAAGGAGCCGGTCGATGTAGTGGATGTCCTGCGCGCCCTCGACCTTGGGCACCATGACGACATCGAGCTTGTCGCCGATCTCGGTCACCAGCGTGATGAGGTCATCGAGCGCCCACGGGGAGTCGAGGCTGTTGATGCGGGTCCAGAGCTGGGTCTGGCCGAAGTCGGTCTTCTGGGCGATCTCGACGAGGCCCTGGCGCGCGGCTTCCTTGTTCTCGGTCTTGATCGCGTCTTCGAGGTTGCCCAGGATGATATCGACCTTGGGCGCGATGTCTGGCACCTTGTCGGCCATCTTGGGGTTGCTCGGGTCGAAGAAGTGGATCATCCGGCTCGGCCGGAACGGGATGTCGGCGACCGGCTTCGGGGCGCCGACGGCAAGGGGACGGAGGAACGCTCGGGGGTTTCGCACGCGGTCACTTCTCCATGGGGCAGATTCTGCTGTGGACAAAACTTCTCTCAGTATGTCCATTCGTGCCGGTCAGCGGCTAGGGCGGGGGTCACACCCGGTCGATGGGCGGGGCGGTAGGGTCGCCGCCCGCGAGGCCAGTGTTCACCGTAAGGCTGCGGCGGCAGCCGGTGACCTACCGACCTTTCGGCACCTCGGATAGGTCGCTGGTCCACCGCTCATTGCTGGGGTCAGGCCCGACTCGTCATCGGGCACTGAAACACCGCTTCGCCGGCCTCGGAGATCGCGCGGAACCGTCACACTGTTCAGATGCTGCACCTACGGATCACCTCACCGACCGACCTGACGGACGACGTGCTGGCGGTCCTCAGTGACGAAGTCGCCGTGAGCAGTCTCGCGGTCTTTCGAGGCGCCGCAGTTCGCCCGAGCGGGGACGTCGTCCTGGCAGACATCGCCAGGGAGGCGGCGAACGGTCTGATCGACCAGCTGCAGGGTCTTGGGCTGGCCCGGTCGGGCTCGATCCACGTCCAACCGGTCTAGGCCTGGCTGTCCGAGCCAGGGCTGATCGCCGAACGACGCACGCCTGGCCGCAGTGCAGATGCTGTCGTCTGGACAGACGTCACACACCGGGCGTACGAGGACTCGGAGCTCAACTGGACCTATCTCAGCTTCATGGTGCTCGCGACACTGATCGCCGGGATCGCCATCGTGCTGGATTCGCAGATCCTGGTCATCGGAGCGATGGTCCTCGGACCGGAGTTCGGGCCGGTCGCGGCGGTGGGCGTTGCGTTGGTCCGCCGTCGTTACGCCCTGCTGGCGCTCTCGGCTCGTACGCTGTTGACGGGTTTCGTGGTCGCCATCCTGGTGACCACCGTTGCGGCGCTATTGGGTCGCGCGCTCGGGTGGATCTCGATCGAGGATGTGACCGGACCCCGCCCCAGCACGGCGTTCATCTACACGCCGGACAAGTGGTCGTTCATCGTGGCGGTCATCGCCGCGGCCGCGGGGGTCTTGTCGCTCACCTCGGCCAGGGTGGGCGGACTGTCCGGAGTGTTCATCTCGGTGACGACGGTGCCCGCTGCCGGCAACGTCGCTCTGGGGCTGGCATTCGGAGCGGGTCACGAGATCTGGGGCAGCACCTTGCAACTGGTCATCAACTTGGCTGGAATGGCGCTGGCCGGTTGGGCCACCCTCGCCCTGCAGCAGGCGCTGTGGGGCAGGTTCTCCGGGGGGCGCGCGCGCCTCGCGTCCCGGATGCGCCGCGAACCACGCCAGGGAGTGTGAGTGTCTAGCCGCCATCGATCTGGCCTCACAACAGGCCTTGGCATAGTCCTTTGTGACTAATGATGTGGATCACAAAGGATGATCTTTGGCGCTTTTCCCATGATCTCAGGCTTTTGATCCGTGTTGGCCGTGACGAACGTCGTGCCTGATGGGTTAGCGATGTAACGCGCTGTGCCCGACTCCTACTCCCACTCCCGGAGACTGACACGGCAACTCGACCGTTCCGTCAGGGGCGACACGGATGGAGTTCAATCATGAAGAAGCTATTGATCGTCTGGGTGATGTTGGCGGGAAGCGTGCTGTTCGCGCAGCCTGCCGTCGCCGCGGAAGGCGACACTGCCACCGCTGAAGTTGCCGCGACGGACACACCGGCGCCAGAGAACAAGACCGAAGAGCCACCGCCCCCCCCCCCCCCCCCCCCCCCCCCCCCGGGGGGGCCCCGCCGCGGCCCGCCGCACGGCCCCCCCCCCGGCGGGAACCCC
>NZ_JBBJMJ010000028.1:0-22884 GCF_037719875.1 Aeromicrobium sp.
CCCGTCTGGGCCTGGCTTCGACAGCAGCGTCGCGGTCGAGCGCGCGAGCTTCCAATCGATCAGGCCCCCAACCGTAGTCGCGGAGACCGAACGAGCGCAGCGAGTGAGCGTCTAACCGCATGAGCAGGCGGCGATTGCGGCGGCGACCTTGTCGAGCGCAGCCTGGGCCTCCAGCGGCGCAGCCTTGTCGGTGCGGTCGGCCATCACGGCGAAGGCGACGGGGCGGCCGTCGGCGTCGAGCGCATATCCAGCAAGGGAGTGGACTCCGGTCAGCGTCCCAGTCTTGGCCCGAACCGTCCCCAGCGCCGACGGGAGCCTGCCGAATCGGCCGATCAACGTGCCGGTGAAGCCGCTCACGGGCAGATCCGAGACCAGCCCGGACGTGCGCGGCGTCGACGCTGAGAGACCGACGGTCTGCGCCAGCGTCAGAGGTGAGATGCGGTTGCGTCGCGAGAGCCCACTGCCGTCCCGGAGCACCAGACCCGTCGTGTCGATGTCTGCGGCGTCAAGCACGTCGGTCACGGCCTTGGTCCCGCCGTCGAAGCTCGCGGGCTCGTCGGCGGTGATCGCCAGCTGGCGCAGCATGACCTCCGAGGCCTGGTTGTCGCTCGTACGGATCAGCGTCTCGATGATCTGCGCGACCGTCGCGCTGCGGACCATGCCCAGGACCGTCGTCCCGTCCGGCGCGCTGGTCCGAGCAGGATCACCGGTCACCGTGATGCCCCGGCTCTCGAGCAGGTCGGCGAAGGTGCGCGCGGCGCTGGCTGCTGGGTCCTTGGCGCGTATGCCGTTCTGCACCCCCTGGTCGGCCCAGAGCGCGCTGACCGGCGTCACGATGTTCTGACTGACATACGTCGGCTCCCATGCCGGACTCGCATCGGGCCCGGTGAACAGGGATGCGTCGAAGCCGAGGCGCACGGTGGTCGTCCCGGACTTCTTGAGCGCAGCAGTCGTGCGCTTCGCGAGGGTCGCGAGGTCGGCGCGGACCACGCGGTCGTCTGTCCTGGACTTCCTGACCGCGAGATAGGGGTCTCCGCCGCCGACCAGCACGATGCGGTCACCGCTGCCCACCACCCGGGTCGTGAACCTGGTCTGCGGGTCGATCAACGAGAGCGCGGCAAATCCCGTGAGCAGCTTGGTCGTGGAGGCCGGTACGTAGGCTCCGGCGCCTGACGACGCGACCCGCGCGGCATTGGCAGGGGTGAGCGCCGAGAAGCCCACGCGCGCTCCGAGCGCTGAGGCCTTGAGCGCCGGTGCGACCGCGGCCGACAGCTTGGCCGGGTCGATGTCGCCGGGACTCCGTCGCCCCGGTGTCGCCAGTGCGGGGACCGAGTCGGTCGTGAGTGCCCGCGGTGGGATGACGTTGGAGGGTCCGCAGTCGCCGTCGCAGATCAGGCTGTTGAGGTCCCCCCTGGACCACAGGAACACTCCGAGCGTCGCGACCACGACGAGGACGATCGCCGGGATGGCCAGGCCGCCTCGAGACTTCGAGACCCTGGATTCCCGTTGAGACGCCACATGCGCCAGACTATAGAGACCCCATTGCGCGGCGCCCACGGCGCGCGCTCCCCGATTTCAACCGCCGGAGGCACCAGTGATTTTCGACGTCACCGTGGAGATCCCGAAGGGCAGCCGCAACAAGTACGAGGTCGATCACGCGACGCATCGCATCCGCCTCGACCGCACGCTGTTCACCGCCACCCAGTATCCCGCTGACTACGGATTCATCGACGACACGCTGGGCCTGGACAGCGATCCGCTCGATGCTCTGGTGCTGCTGTCGGAGCCGACCTTCCCCGGTTGCGTCATCTCCTGCCGCACGATCGGCATGTTCCGCATGACCGACGAGGCCGGAGGCGACGACAAGGTCCTCTGCGTCCCCGCCAAGGACCCGCGCCAGGAGCACCTGCGCGACATTCACCACGTGCCGGAGTTCGACCGACTCGAGATCGAGCACTTCTTCACGGTCTACAAGGACCTCGAGCCGGGCAAGTCAGTCGAGGGCTCCACCTGGACCGGTCGCATCGAGGCCGAGGCCGAGATCCAGGCCAGCTACGACCGTTTCAAGGCAAACGGCGGTTACTGAGTCCGTTCACGGGCGCATTGCCCCTCCGCAAGCGCACACTGGGTGGATGAGACGCTGGCTGCTGCTTCCCGCCCTGCTCATCGCCCCGCTGCTGGCCGCTGCGCCTGTCGAGGCTGAGGGCCCTGCCCTGACCATCGAGGTGGTCAGATCCGGGCTCACCATCCCGTGGGACCTGGCGTTCCTGCCCGACGGATCGATGCTCTACACCGAGCGAACCGCCAAGCGACTGACCCTGCGCCGCGCCAACGGCACAGAGCAGGTCGTGCTCAACTCACCCGCGGGCATGTGGGCCGCAGGTGAGACCGGCCTGATGTCGGTGGAGCTGGCGGCCGACTTCTCGACCACCCGCGACTTCTTCACCTGCCACGGCTACCAGGCCGGATCCACGCAGGACGTACGCGTGGTGCGCTGGCACCTCAACCCGGAGATGACTGCCGCGACGATCAAGCGGACCCTCGTGTCGGGATTGCCCTCGACCAGCGGTCGGCACGGTGGATGCGCCCTCGTCAAAGGGATCCGCAACAACCTGTTCATCGGCACGGGCGACGCCGCGACGGGCACCGTCCCCCAAGCGCGGACGTCCGGTGGCGGAAAGGTCCTGCGGGTCGACGCGACGACGGGGCTGGGCATCTCGACCAACCCCTACGCCAGCAGCAGCATCCTCATGAAGCGGCGCCTCTACACGTACGGCCACCGTAACGTGCAGGGCCTGGCCCGTCGCAGCAACGGCACGATCTGGTCCGTCGAGCACGGGAGCTACCGGGACGACGAGGTCAACCAGCTCACATTCGGTGGCAACTACGGCTGGAACCCCGTCAGGCGCACATCAAGTGACCCTGCCTACAACGAGGGAGCCAACTCGCCGATGACCGACTACCAGATCCCGGGCGCACAGGTCGCGGCCCGCTGGAGGTCCGGCGATCCCACCGTCGCGACGAGCGGTGCAACCTTCCTGGACTCACCCCGATGGGGACCGTGGCAAGGAGCGCTGGCCGTCGCGGCCCTCAAGGACGCGTCGCTGCGAATCATGAGGTTCGCCGCCGACGGCACGCTTCAGTCGACGGAGCTGCCACCGGAGCTGCGCAGTAGTCAGTACGGCCGGCTCCGCGCTGCCGTCCTCGGGCCCGACGGGGCGCTCTTCCTGACGACGTCCAACGGCAGCAACGACCAGATCCTCAGGGTGACACCCGCCGGCTGAGGTGGGGCCTGTCGGGGCCAGGCCGAGGAGGCTAGGCCCTCGAGCTCTTGAGCAGCGAACGCATCGTGTCGGCGAAGACACCGACATCAATCGTGTTGTCCAGCGATCGCAGGGTGCCAAGACCGATGCCGAGGCTCAGTAGCGTCGTGGCCGCCTGATCGGCGTCGACCGCATCGCCCAGCCCTGCCTCTGCGGTGACCTGCCGGACGAGCCCGGCGATCGCGCCGCGGATCTCGCGGTGGCGCTTGACCAGCTCGGTCGCGACATACGGGCTCTGGCGGGCGATCGCGCCGAACTCGACTTCGAGGGCGGTCCAGCGTGGCTGGCCGAGGCCCTCTCGAGCCCATGCAGCAAACGCCTCGATGCGTCCATCGAGGTCGGTGTCCCGGGAGAAGGCCGTGACCACGCCCTCGATCTGCTCCTCGTGGATGCTGTCGAGCACCGCCATGCAGAGCTGCTCCTTGCCGGCGAAGTTGGAGTAGACCGCGCCCTTGGAGAACCCTGCTCGTACGGCGACCTTGTCGAGGGACGTGGCTGCGTAACCGTCGGACAAAAACATCTCGCGGGCGACCTCGATCAGCCGATCGCGGGTCTGCGCCTGCCGCTCGGCCCTGGTGATCCGCTCGCTGCCGACCGACACCCACCGCTCCCTCGTTCGCCGGGATCGTGTGACCCGGAACCCATTGCATCATACTCAGATACCGATAGTATCTGAAATGTGATCAAAAAGGACATCGTCATCATCGGCACCGGCTTCTCCGGCATGGGCGCGGCCATGAAGCTCCGCGAATCAGGGCGTGAGGACTTCGTGGTCCTCGAGAAGGCCAGCGATGTCGGCGGCACGTGGCGGGACAACACCTATCCGGGGTGCGAGTGCGACATCCCCAGCCACATGTACTCGTTCTCCTACGAGCTCAACACCGAGTGGAGCAAGAGCTTCTCCGGCCAGGAGGAGATCTGGGCCTACATGCGCAAGGTCGCCGACGAGCAGGGCATCCGTCCCTACATCGACTTCGGCGTCGAGGTCACCGGCGCCGTATGGGATGACGCCCGCAGGGTCTGGACGGTCCGCACCGCCAAGGGCGAGGACTACGAGGCCCGAGTCGTGATCGCCGGGGTCGGCGGACTGCACATCCCCAACATCCCCGAGATCGTCGGCGCGGAGACATTCGAAGGCCCCAAGTTCCACTCCGCCAGCTGGGATCACTCGGTCGATCTGTTGGGCAAGAAGGTCGTCGTGATCGGCACCGGCGCGAGCGCGATCCAGTTCATCCCGATCATCGCGCAGGAGGTCGAGCAGCTGACGGTCTTCCAGCGAACACCTCCCTGGGTCCTGCCCAAGAAGGACAAGCCCACCGCAGAGTGGCGCAAGAGCCTGTTCGCCAAGGTGCCGGGTGCTCAGCGGGCCTATCGCAACGCTCTCTACTGGACCCTCGAGGCCCGCGCGATCGGCTTCAACGGGCACGTCAACATCCTCCCTGTCGCCGAGAAGATCGTGAAGCGCTACCTCGCCAAGACGATTCCCGACCAGGAGCTCCGGGCCAAGCTGACACCGGACTACCGGCTCGGCTGCAAGCGGGTCCTGCAGTCCAACACCTACTACCCCACGATGCTGCGCGAGAATGTCGAGCTCAGCACCGACGGGGTGGTCGAGATCGTCGCGGACGGCGTGATCGACGGCAATGGCGTCAAGCACGAGGCCGACATCGTCATCTATGGCACGGGTTTCCACACGATCGACGCATTCGACTTCCTCGACATCAAGGGCAAGGGTGGAGTCGACCTCGCCGCGAAGTTCCGCGAGGGTGGCGTCGAGACATACATGGGCATCATGGTCAACGAGTTCCCCAACCTCGCCTTCATGCTCGGCCCCAACACTGCGCTGGGCCACAACTCGGTCGTCTTCATGATCGAGCAGCAGACCAAGTTCATCGTCCGTATGCTCGATGAGATGGACCGGCGTGGCGCAGTGGCGGTGGAGCCGACCAAGGAGGCTCAGACCGCGTTCAACATCGAGATCCAGAAGCTCGTCGAGAAGGGCATCTGGACACAAGGCGGCTGCACGTCGTGGTATCTCGACAGCCACGGCAAGAACCGCACGATCTGGCCGAAGTTCACCTTCCAGTACTGGTGGGAGACCCGCAAGGTCAACACCCCGGACTTCGCCTGGGAGCAAGCGGCATGACATACGACATCCCTGACGGCCCGGCGCTGTCGCCGGCAAGGATGACGTGGAAATTTCTTCGCGATCGATCCGGGACCATCCCGGCATACCACGAGGAGTTCGGCGACACGTTCTCCCTGCGGATCCTGCCCGGACCCCGCACCCTGGTCGTGTTCAGCGACCCGGCCGACGTCAAGGAGATCTTTGCCGCCGACCCGTCGCAGTTCCACGCCGGCAAGGGCAACGAGATCCTCAAGCCGGTCATGGGTGAGCACTCGGTGCTGCTGACCGACGACGGAGAGCACCAGCGGGCGCGCAAGCTCCTGATGCCGGCATTCACGGGGCCCTCGATGCGCGCCTACCAGCCGCTCGTCGAGGCGATCGCCAAGACCGAGGTCGACACATGGCATGACGGCGACACGCTCGTGACGCTCGACCGGATGAATGCCATCACCCTCGATGTCATCCTGCAGGTCGTGTTCGGCGTCACCGATGAGGAACGCCTCGCGGTGCTGCGCCCCAAGGTCAACCGCATGGTCAACATCGACGCCAAGATGCTGCTCGCGTGGTCCTACCCCCGCCTGTTCGCGCTTCCTCCGTGGCGCGGCTACTTCAAGAACCAGCAAGCAGTCGACCGGCTCCTCTACGCCGAGATCGCCGAGCGGCGTGACGCCCACGACCTCGAGGGTCGCGACGACGTGTTGTCACGGCTGCTACGTGTCGGCGACGACGACTCCGACGAGACGCCGCTCACCGACGCCGAGATGCGGGACCAGCTCGTGACGCTGCTGCTTGCCGGACACGAGACGACCGCATCGGCGCTGTCGTGGACTCTGCACGAGATCGGGCGCAGCCCCGAGATCCACGCTCGCGCCCTGGCTGCCGCCGATGCCGGCGACGATACCTTCCTCGAGGCGTGCCTCAAGGAGTCGATGCGGCTGCACCCCATCATCGACTTCGTCGCCCGCACGCTGCAGAGCGATCAGGTCGTCGCGGGCCGGCTGCTCCCCCGCGGCACGACTGTCACCCCGTCGATCATGCTGTCGCACAGCCGCGAGGCCAGCTTTGCCGACGCGCACCTGTTCAAGCCGGATCGTTTCGTCGACACCAAGGTCGCGGCGAACACGTGGATCCCCTTCGGCGGAGGCGTACGCCGATGCATCGGTGCGGCATTCTCCCTGATGGAGGGCGCCGTCGTGCTGCGCGAGGTGCTCCAGCGATATGAGGTCAGCACCGACTCGGCCGCCCCCAACAAGCTGCGCAACATCACGAACATACCCGGAGACAAAGCCCCGCTGAAGCTGACCGCCCGCTGAGGCCTATCGCCTTCGGGTGCGGTGACCTAGCGACGTATCGCCCTCCCGGAAAGGTCGCTAGGTCACCGCCAAGCGGGAGCAGCGCGCCTCACCGAGGCCCGACGGCGAGCACGGTGACGACGGCTTCGCCGGCCTCGTCACTCGCGTCGAGATCGACGTGGGCGGTGATGCCCCAGTCTCGGTCGCCGTCGGGGTCGTCGAAGGTCTGACGCACGGTCCACGACCGCGCACCCTCCTCGACCAGGAAGAGGTCGGGGCCACGCGACCCCGGGCCGGTACCGATGTCGTCGTACTCCTCGCGGTAGGCCGCCATCGCCTCCATCCACGCGGCCGCATCCCAACCGTCGTCGGCGTCGAGCTCGGCCAGGGCGCTCCATCGGCCGAACGCGGCGAGCTCGACCCGGCGGAACATCGCATTGCGCACCAGCACCCGGAACGCCCTCGGGTTTCCCGTGACGGGCCGCGGAATGTCCGCACCCATCGCCTTCGGGCGAACGTCCTGGGGGTCGGTGTCCGGATTGATGAGCTGCTCCCACTCATCGAGCAGGCTGGAGTCGGTCTGGCGCACGAGCTCGCCGAGCCACTCGGTCAGGTCGACGAGCTCCTCGTTGCGCAGCTGCTCGGGAACCGTCCGGCCGAGGGTCTTGTAGACATCGGAGAGATAGCGCAGCACAAGCCCTTCAGACCGGGCAAGCTGATAGTCCCCGATCAGCTCGGAGAACGTCATCGCCCGCTCCCACATCTCGCGCACGACCGACTTGGGCCGCAGCTCGTGGTCGGCCACCCACGGGTGCCCCTGGCGATATGACTCGTAGGCGACGCCGAGCAGCTCCTCGAGCGGCTTGGGGTGGGTGATCTCCTCGAGCAGCTCCATCCGCTCGTCGTACTCGATGCCGTCCATCTTCATCTCGTTGATCGCTTCGCCGCGGGCACGATGACGCTGCGCATTGATGATCGGCCGTGGGTCGTCCAGCGTCGCCTCGACGACCGAGACCAGGTCGAGCGCGTATGCCGGGTCATCGCGGTCCAGGAGATCGAACGCCGCGACGGCAAACGGCGACAGGGGCTGGTTGAGCGCGAAGTTGGCCTGCAGGTCGACGGTCAGCCGGAGCGTACGGCCCTCGCTGTCGGGTGGATCCACCCGCTCCACGACTCCCCCTGCGAGCAACGCCTCGACGATCTCCTCGACCTGCGCCAGCAGCCGGTCCTGCGAATCTTCGGTCTCGTCGCTCTCACGGATCAGGTGCTCGAGCGATGCGATGGCATCGCCGGGACGGGAGATGACGTCGAGCACCATCGCGTGGCTGACCCGCATGCGGGAGACCAGCGGCTCCGGAGTGCCGCTCGACAGCTTGTCGAACGTGCCCTGACCCCACGAGACGAATCCCTCTGGCGCCTTCTTGCGATTGATCTTGCGCTGCTTCTTGGGATCGTCGCCGGCCTTGCGGAGGAGTCGCGCATTTTCTATGTCGTGCTCGGGCGCCTCGACCACGACATGTCCGACGGTGTCGAAACCGGCCCGCCCCGCGCGGCCGGCGATCTGCTGGAACTCGCGCACCTGGAGCTGCCGCTGCCGGATCCCGTCATACTTCGACAGCCCGCTGAACAGCACCGTCCGGATCGGCACGTTGATGCCCACGCCGAGCGTGTCGGTGCCGCAGACCACCTTGAGCAGTCCGGCCTGGGTCAGCGTCTCGACGAGCCGGCGATAGCGCGGCAGCATCCCGGCGTGGTGCACCCCGACCCCCATCCGTACGAGTCGCGACAGCGTCTTGCCGAATGCCGAGGAGAACCGGAAGTCACCGAGGTGCTCGGCGATCACGTCGCGCTCCTCGCGGGTCGCGACCTTGATGCTGGTCAGCGCCTGCGCCCGCTCGAGGGCCGAGAGCTGGGTGAAATGGACCACGTACACCGGCGCCTGGTGCGTCTCGAGCAGCTGCTCGAGGGTTTCCTGGATCGGCGTCGTGACGTACTCGGAGATCAACGGGACCGGGCGCTCCGATGTCGTCACGAGCGCGGTCGAGCGCCCGGTACGCCTGCTCAGGTCGGCCTCGAACCGGGTCGTGTCGCCGAGCGTCGCCGACATCAGCAGGAACTGGGCATGCGGCAGCTCGATCAGAGGCACCTGCCAGGCCCAGCCACGGTCCGGGTCGGCATAGAAGTGGAACTCATCCATCACGACGAGTCCGATGTCGGCGCCGGCCCCCTCCCGCAGCGCCATGTTGGCGAGGATCTCGGCGGTGGCGGCGATGATCGGAGCATCGGCATTGACCGCGGCATCGCCGGTGACCATGCCGACGTTGTCCGCGCCGAATATCTCGCACAGGTCGAAGAACTTCTCGCTGACGAGTGCCTTGATCGGCGCGGTGTAGACGCTGCACTCACCGCGCGCGAGCGCTGCGGCCATCGCGCCGGTCGCGACGAGGCTCTTGCCGGACCCCGTGGGCGTGGCAAGGATGACATTCGACCCGGCGACACATTCGAGGATCGCCTCGTCCTGGGCCGGATAGAGCGTCAGGCCCCGCGCGTCGACCCAGTGGGTGATCGCGTCATAGACGGCGTCCTCGTCGGTCGTCGTCCCAGACGGGAGCAGGTCGATGAGGCGCACGGTGCATTGTCTCCCGTCGGCTCAGGCGGCGGTGACCTAGCCACCTTTCGGGACGTCGGAAAGGTCGCTAGGTCACCGCTCGTTGCCGCCAGAGTGCCGGTGGCCGCCGGATCAGGCGTCAGACAAATCTGCCGCTCAACCTGCGTGTCGGGACCTTCATGACCGCCGCCGCGATGCCGGCGCCGAGCAGCCAGCCGACGAGGACATCGGTCAACCAGTGGCCCCCGAGATAGATCATCGCAGCGCCGCTGATCAGGCAGCCGGTGATGCCGACGATCATCACCAGGCGGTGGAGCTGCTGCGACGTCCACATCGGGGCCAGCAGCACTGCGGTGACGGCGGACGCGGTGAACATCGCGTGCGACGACGGCATCGCGGGACCCGACAGCATCGAAAGGGCGAGGTCAGCCGCCGGGCGCGGCCGGTCGATCCGCGGCTTGAGCTGGCCGCAGGCCAACACCGAGAGGATCACTGCCAACAGGGCACGCGGAACGTACCGCCACAACCGCAGCCACGTCGCGACCACGAGGCAGATGATTCCGACGACGAGGAAGAACGTCACCGACGTTCCGAGATCCTCGAGCCGGCGGCAGATCACCGTGACGGTCGCTACCCGGTGCTCGGCCACCCATTGGGCGACCTCGACGTCCACGGATCCCCCCACCGGGGCAGCATACCCAGAGCCTGGCGAAGGCAGCTTCGCCTCAGTGCCGGTCCTCCAGACCGATCGCCTCGTGCAGCTTCCGGACGGACTCTGCAAGCTTCGGGTCGTCCTGCGCCCGAGACACCATCAGAGCCGACAACGCCTCAGCGAGGACGTTGAGCTTCTCCTGCGACGCCTCCTCAGCCCGCCTGCTCGCGTTCTCAAGCAGCACCAACAAGAGCAGTGAGAGGACGCTGGCCACGGTATGTATCGCGACCTGCCACGACTTGAGGTCCGGCCACAACGGCACGCTGGCGAACCAGACGAGGACGATGCCGACGCAGAGGCCGAAGAACGGCGCCCGACTGACGCGCTGGTGCGCCGCCTCGACGAACTTGTCGAACGGCGAACGGCCATCGGCTTGCTTGCGGGACTCAGAGGCGTCATGGTGATCCATTTGCTGACGGTAGCGCCAGACTGGGCCAGACAACTAAGCAGCCGCTTAGCAATGCACTATCGTCTCGATCATGAAAGCCGTGCAGATCACCACGCTCGACGGCCCATCGGCGGTCGAGCTCGTCGAGCTCCCCACTCCGGAGCCCAGTCCCGACCAGGTCCTGATCCGCGTCCGCGCGGCGGGCGTGGCGTTTCCCGAGGTGCTCCAGAGCCGAGGGCTCTATCAGATGAAGCCCGAGCTCCCGTTCACCCCGGGCGCCGAGATTGCCGGTGAGGTCATCAGCGCGCCAGACGGCTCGGGCTTCACCCCCGGCGATCGCGTCGCCGCGTTGTGCCTTCTGGGCGGTTTCGCGGAGGAGGCGGTCGCGCCGCTCGAGACGACGTTCAAGATCCCCGACAACATCTCGTACGAGCAGGGTGCGTCGATCATCTTCAACTACGGCACGGCCTACTTCGCCCTCGTCGAGCGCGGTCACCTTCGGGCCGACGAGTCGGTGCTGGTGCACGGTGCTGCCGGCGGCATCGGGACCGCGGCGATCCAGGTTGCCAAGGCCTTCGGCGCCGGCCGCGTCATCGCCGTCACGTCGACCGCCGAGAAGGGCGCCGTCGCGCTCGAGGCAGGCGCCGACGAGTTCGTGCTCGCCGAGGGATTCAAGGACGCGGTCAAGCGCGAAGGCGGGGTCGACATCGTGGTCGACCCGGTCGGCGGCGACCGTTTCACCGACTCGCTGCGCTGCCTCAAGGACGACGGCAGGGTGCTCGTGATCGGGTTCACCGCGGGCGAGATCCCGACCGTCAAGGTCAACCGGTTGCTGCTCAACAATGTCGCGGTCGTCGGCGTCGGCTGGGGAGCATACGTCCTGTCACGGCCGGGTCACATCGCCAAGGAATGGGCCGCTCTGGTGCCGCACCTCGAGAGCGGCGCGTTGAAGCCCGTGGTCGGCCCGACGTTCGCGCTGGCCGAGACGACTCAGGCCCTCCTCACGCTGGACGAGCGCCGGGCCACCGGCAAGGTGCTGCTGGTCCCCTGACGCCAGACACGCGATTGACGGTCCACCCCGCGACTTGACCTTGACATTGATCAATGGCAAGGTTGGCTAGCCCGCATCCCACCGAAAGGCATCGCCTGTGCATCCTGACCACGACGTCCTGGTCATCGGCGGTGGCTTCTCCGGGATCGGCGCGGCAATCATGCTCGACAAGGCCGGGTTCTCCGACTACCTGGTGCTTGAGGAGGGCGACGGTGTCGGCGGCGCGTGGCACTGGAACACCTACCCCGGGGTCGCGGTCGACATCCCGTCGTTCAGCTACCAGTTCTCATTCGAGCAGAGCAGCCGGTGGACGCGGGTGTATGCGCCCGGCGACGAGCTCAAGGGATATGCCGAGCACTGCGTCGACAAGTATCGCCTCCGCAACCGGATCCGGCTCAACAGCGGGGTCGTCGGCACCTCCTACGATGACGACGACGCGACCTGGACCGTCACCACCGCCAACGGCGACGAGCTCACGGCCCGCTACATCATCAACGCCACCGGGGTGCTGACCAAGCCCAAGGCGCCGGCGATCGACGGCTTCGACACCTTCACCGGCGAGACCGTGCACACCGCCCGTTGGGACCACGACCTCGACCTGCAGGGCAAGCGGGTCGCCGTGATCGGCACCGGCGCCTCTGCAGTCCAGCTGATCCCGGCGATCGCCGACGAGGTCGAGCACCTGAGAGTCTTCCAACGCACAGCCATCTGGTGCCTCCCCAAGCCGGACGCCGCCCTGTCAGGCAGGACGCGGGCAATTCTCAGCAAGATTCCCGGCGCGAAGCGGGTCGCCCGGCTCGCCAGTCAGACCTACGTCGAGCTGACCTTCCCGTTGGCCGCACACTTCCATCACCCACTGAACCTTGCGGGGTCCGGCGAGAAGCTCGGCCGCAAGGCGCTCAAGAACCAGGTCACCGACCCGGCCGTGCGCGAGAAGCTGACACCCAGGTATGCCGTCGGCTGCAAGCGGCCGAGCTTTCACAACAGCTACCTGTCAACATTCAACCGGGATGACGTCCACCTCGAGACCGATCCGATCGATGCGATCACGCCGACCGGTGTCCGGACCGCCACCGGTACCGAGCACCAGGTCGACGTGCTCGTGCTGGCAACCGGGTTCAAGGTCTTCGAGCGCGACAACATGCCGGGCTTCCCCTGCACGAGCCGCGGTGCCGACCTCGGCGACTGGTGGGCCGAGAACCGGGCCCAGGCATACGAAGGCGTCAGCGTCCCCGGCTTCCCCAACATGTTCTCGATCCTCGGCCCCTACGGCTACAACGGTTCGTCGTACTTCAACCTGATCGAGACGCAGATGGCGCACATCGTCCGCTGCCTGACCCAGGCCCGCAAGCTCGGTGCCCGCGCGATCGAGGTGAAGCAGGACGCCAACGCCCGCTACTTCGCGACGATGCTCGCGCGGCGTCCGCGGCAGGTGTTCACCGAGGAGTCGTGCAGCGTCGCGAACAGCTACTACTTCGACGAGCACGGCGACACGCCGTTCCGCGCGAGCACCACGATCGAGACGATGTGGCAGGCGGGCCACTTCCCGCTCACCGACTACGAGTTCGCCACGGTCTGAGCCGCAGTCGAAGGTGCGGCCGTAGGCTCAGGGGGTGCCCGAGTTCACCGGATTCCCTGTCGAGGCCCTCGACTTCTACGACGACCTCGAGATGGACAACACCAAGTCGTACTGGGAAGCGCACAAGCCGACATACGACACCGCGGTCGCGGCGCCGATGAAAGCCCTGACCGCGGCCCTTGCGGACGAGTTCGGCGAGGCCAAGGTCTTCAGGCCCTATCGCGATGTGCGGTTCGCCAAGGACAAGACGCCCTACAAGACGCACCAGGGCGCATTCGTGCCCAAGGGCCCGTCGACCGGCTACTACGTGCAGATCGGGGCACCGGGGGCGCGTGTCGGTGTCGGGTTCTACGAGGCGTCATCACCGCGTCTCGCGAGCATCCGTGAGGCAATTGTCGACCGGCGTCGCGGAGGCGAGCTCGAGGAGATCCTCGTGGCGATGCAGGCAGCCGGGTGGGAGCTCGGCGGCGACAGGCTCAAGACGGCCCCGCGAGGCTACGACATCGATCACCCGCGCATCGAGCTGCTGCGCCACCGATCGATGACGCTGGGCAAGTCGTACGGCTTCGAGCCGGTGATCCACACGCCTGAGCTGCTGGACCGTGTGCGCGCCGACTGGCGCGAGGCGACACCGTTCGTCGAGTGGGTTCTGCACTACGCCAAGGCATAGTCGCCGTCGTAGCTTGCGCGCGATTCGTCGACCTCCCCGATGTGCTCCTCGGCCCACGCGCGGATGGCGGCCAACGGACCGATCAGCGTGAGCCCAAGCGGCGTCAATTCGTAGTGCACCTCAAGTGGCCGCTCGACCACGGTGCGCTTGAGGATGCCGTCACGCTCGAGCCGGCGGAGCTTGTCGGTCAGGACCTTCTGGGTGATGCCGTCGAGCTGGCGACGGATCTCACCGAACCGGCGCGGGCCGGTCTCCATCGAGCCGATGATCAGGGCGGTCCACCGTCCGGCCACGAGGTTGAGCACTGCCCGCGAGGGGCAGCCGCGCGAAATAGACATCGGTCGCGCAGACCTCGTCGGTCGGGTCAAGAAGCTTGGGCATCGGTGGTGTCCCGCAGGTTAGTCGGTATGAAAATAGTGCCTGGTTGTAAACCCATACCACCCACGAGAGGCTGGGAGAACACACCTCACTCGTCCCAAGGAGCATCATGTCCATCCGCATCATCCAGAAGACCCACGGCGGGCCCGAGGTCCTCCAAGCCGTCGACGTCCCTCGCCCGAGCCCGGCGGCCGGCGAGCTCCTGGTCCGAGCCCACGCCGCCTCGCTCAACCCGGTCGACGCCAAGACGAGACGGGGCCAGGCCATCGGGTTCGTGCTCCCGTTCTCGGTGGGCTGGGACTTCGCCGGCGAGGTCGAACAGATCGGTGCCGACGTCCAGGGATTCCACGTCGGTGACCGCGTGTTCGGCATGCCGAGCTTCCCGGAGCAGGCGGGTTACGGCGAGTACGTCGTCGGGCCGGCCGAGCATTGGGCGCCATCACCCACGACGCTGGATGACCGCTCAGCTGCCGCGGTGCCGCTGGCCGCGCTGACCGCGCTCAAGGCATTGCGAGAGGTCGCCGACCTGCAGCCCGGGCAGAAAGTGCTCGTCCACGCAGCAGGTGGCGGCGTGGGGCACTTCGCGGTGCAGATCGCCAAGATCCTCGGGGCCGAGGTCGTGGCAACCGCAAGCGAGGCGAAACAAGCATTCGTCAAGGGTCTGGGCGCTGACGAGGTCATCGACTATCAGGCACGCCCGTTCTCGGAGTCGCTTGCGGGCCGCGAGATCGACGTGGTCCTCGACCTGGTCGGTGGCACGACCGGGGTCGAGTCGGTCCAGGTCACCCGGGAGGGCGGCCTGATCATCGGCGTGCCGAGCGGCACCGGTAACGGGCTCGAGGAGGCAGCTTCGGCCGCCGGCGTGAGGTCTGCGGCGGTGATGGTCTCGCCCAACGGCAAGGCCTTGCGCGAGATCGCCGGGTGGATCGACGCGGGCCAGCTCGTTGCGACCGTCAGCGAGACCTACCCGCTCGCGGACATCGCCGCCGCGCACACGTCACTGGACACCGGCCGAACGCAGGGCAAGATCGTCGTCACGATCCCCTAGCGGCATCACCGCCCGGGATGTCGGACGCCGACATCCCGGGCGGGAGGTCACACGTGGACCTGCTTCATGCCCGCTTCGTCATAGCGCTCACCACGGGTCACCCCCACGGGCGCGGCCTCGGCGAGGGCGGCGAGGTCTGCGTCGGTGAGCTCGACATCGGCCGCGCCGACGTTGTCCTCCAGGTAGGTGCGGCGCTTGGTCCCGGGGATCGCCACGGCACCGTCCTGGTGAAGCACCCAGGCCAGAGCAAGCTGTGCGGGCGGGACGCCCTTGGCGCCGGCCAGCGCGCGCACCTTGTCGACGACCGTCAGGTTGTGCGTGAGGTTCTGCTCGCCGAACCGCGGCATGCCACGGCGCCAGTCATGGTCCGCGAGGTCGGCCGTCGAGGAGATCGCCCCCGTGAGCACTCCCCGACCGAGCGGCGAATACGCCACGAAACCGATGCCGAGCTCACGCGTCGTGTCGAGGACACCGTTGACCTCGGGGCTGCGCTCGAACAGGGAGTACTCGGTCTGCACCGCCGTGATCGGGTGCGTCGCATGGGCCCGGCGGATCGTGTCAGGCGCCGCCTCGGACAGACCGAGATACTTGACCTTGCCCTCCCGGACGAACTCGGCCATCGCACCGACGGTCTCCTCGATCGGCACGTCCGGGTCGACCCGGTGCAGGTAGTAGAGGTCGACCGTCTCCATGTCGAGGTGGCGAAGCGAACGCTCGAGCGCCTTGCGGGCATACGCCGGGCTGCCGTCGGGCGGACCGATGACACCCTCGTCGGAGGTGTTTCGGGCGAACTTCGTCGCTATCGCGAACTCGTCCCGGCGGCTGCCGATTGCGCGACCGATCAGGAGCTCGTTGAGGAACGGGCCATAGATCTCGGCCGTGTCGATCATCGTGACACCCAGATCCAGGGCCCGGTTGAGCGTCGCGGCCGACTCCGCGTCGTCACGATCTCCGTAGAAGGCAGACATCCCCATCGCCCCGAGGCCCTCGATGCTGGCCTCCAGGCCCTGACTTCCCCATGCCGTGCTCTTCATCGGTTCACCATGTCCTTGTAGTAGTCGATCTTGCGGTTGATCGCGTCCAGGTGGGTCTGGACCTCGCTGAGCTCATCGAGCACACGCTCGCGGTGCGCCTCGAGGATCGCGAGCCGTTGCGGCTCGCTGCCATCGACCCGGTACAGGTCGACGAACCGTCTGACGTCTCGGATGGGCATCCCGGTCCTGCGGAGCATCACGAGCGTGCCGAGCCAGCGCACGTCGGCCTCGGTGTATCGGCGCTGCCCCGATGCCGACCGACCGGGCTGGTGGAGGGACAACCCCTCCTTCTCGTAATAACGGACGGTGTCGACGCTCAGCCCGCTCAGCTCGGCGGCGGCACTGATCGTCAGCCCCTCAGGGGGCACTTCGGTCACAGTCATGCGTTCAGCATGAACCCTGGAGCGCACTCCAGGTCAAATCAACACCTCCCGGGCGCCACGGGCCGGCAGACTGTCTACGATCGGCGCATGACTGAGCGCCTCGAGGCCGAGCGGTTGATTGCCGCGCCGGCAGCAGACATCTTCGCGCTGCTGTGCGATCCGCAGGGGCATGTCGCGATCGACTCCTCCGGCATGCTTCAGGACGCCGACGGGCAGGTGGCAACGGCGGTCGGTGACACCTTCGTCGTGCACATGGATCGCGAGTCCCTGAACGACATCCCCGACTACGGCCAGTACGACGTGGTCGTCACGATCGAGGAGCTTGAGCGCGACCAGCTCATCACGTGGTCCGTGCTTGGCCGGGTGCGCCCTGGCATCGGCCATGTGTACGGCTATCGACTCGCACAGGTTGAGGGCGGCACACTCGTCACCTCCATCTATGACTGGTCGGGTGCGAGCCAGGACTGGAAGGACGCCGGAATCTTTCCCGTGGTCTCCGAGACCAACCTCCGCGGCACGCTCGGCATCCTCGACCGCACGGTCCGCCGCGGCTACGCCCGTCCTTGAGCCCGGCCTGCCCGGCGCCGGACTGGCACCGACCCGGGTAGATGCCGCCGCCGACTCGCGGTGCTTCCCGGTCAGTGAAACCATGTGTGCAACGTCACTCCTGGGGGAAACGGTCCATGAACGACGCCCATGACTACGTCACCCAGGGCGACCCGCCACCACTCGAAGAGGCCGATCTCACGACCTGACCGACGTCCAAGGAGGACACATGCACGTGCTCATCGCCACCGACGGCTCCCAGCGCTCCCTCGAGGCCGCTCGTCACCTGATGTCATTCGCCGATCCGAAGACGCTCGATGGCGTCGCCGTGCTCGCGGTCCTCAGCCCGCTCGCGGCCGTCCCCTTCTCCAACGAGGCCGAGACCGGACCCGAAAAGATCGAGGACATGTCGTTCCGGCGCGCGGCGGAGCGAGCGACCCTCGCGATCGCCGACGAGATCAGCGCGTGGGGACCCGAGACAACGACGCACGTACGCGGTGGGTCCCCGGCTGGCGAGATCGTCAAGGCGGCCCGAGAGCTGGACTCCGGCCTCATCGTGATGGCGAGCCGCAGCACATTCACCGAGGCCGTGCTGATGGGCTCGGTGGCCCACCGCGTCATGAACCACGCACCGTGCCCCGTCCTCGTGCACCGTCAGTCGCCCCCGCGGGACTGAGGATCAGCGCGTCGGGTCGGTGCCGACCTGCACGAGCAGCTTGCCGAAGCTCTTGCCCGTGAGCAGACCGAAGAAGGCATCTGGAGCATTGTCGAGCCCCTCGACGATGTCCTCGCGATAGCGCAGGCTGCCGTCGCCGATCCACGACGACACCTCCTCCTGGAACGAGCGATAGCGGGCCTTGACGAACTCATGCTGGATGAAGCCGCGCAGCGTGATGCTCTTGGTCAGGATCGCGGCCATCAACCTCGATGACCGGTCAGGGCCTGCTGGCGGCTCGGTCTCGTTGTAGTGAGCGACCAGGCCGCACACCGGCACCCGCGCATAGGTGTTGAGCCGTGGCAGCACGGCGTCCCACACGTGGCCGCCGACATTCTCGAAGTAGACGTCGATCCCGTCCGGGACAGCGGCCTCGAGGTCGGCTCGGAACGTCGGCGAGCGGTGGTCCAGCGCGACGTCGAAGCCGAGCTCCTCGAGCCACGCGACCTTGTCGGGACCGCCGGCGATCCCGACCGCACGCGCGCCCTTGATCCGCGCGATCTGGCCGACCGCCGAGCCAACCGGTCCGGCCGCCGCCGCGACCACGACAGTCTCCCCCGGCTGCGGCCTGCCGATCTCGAGCAACCCCGCGTATGCCGTGAACCCCGGCATGCCGAGGACGCCGACCGCCGTCGAGATGGGCGCCCGAGCCGGATCGAGCTTGCGCACGTGGCGCGCGGGCTGCACTCCGTATGCCTGCCAGCCGACGTGCGACAGCACCAGGTCACCGACCTCGAGCGAGTCGTCCCGGGACTCCACGACCTCAGAAACCGTGCCACCCTCCATCACCGAGCCGAGCTCGACTGGGGCGGCATACGACTTCGCGTCGTTCATCCGGCCACGCATGTAGGGATCCAGCGAGAGGTAGATCGTCCGGAGCAGCACCTCGCCGTCTGCCGGCTCCGGAAGCGGCGCCCTCTCGATGTGGAAGTTGTCGGCGGTGGGCTCACCGTGCGGGCGGGAGGCGAGCAGGATGCGGGTGTTCTGCGTGGTGTCGGTCATCACCTCGACCCTACTGACCGGCCTGACGGCGCTACCGTGGCGGGATGACCCCTGGCACCGCCTTCTGGCGCTCGATCGAGGCCATCCACGACGTCGTCTACTTCGCACCCGACGCCAAGCAACGCTATGAGGCTGTCGGCCTCAAGGGCTATTGGATGGGCTACCTGGCTTCCCGCTCGGCGGCGATGGGGACTCCGCACCCCGAGCTCGTCGTCGCGACCTTCCACGGCTTCGCGCCCTCGATGGTGGCGCGCGCGCTGCCTGACGCATGGTCCATGGCGACGCGGGACGACGTGCTGGCGACCCGCTATGCCGTGGCGCGCGAGGCCCTCGCTCCCGCGCTCGCAGATGCCGACACCGCGCGGTTGGCCAGGGAGCTGTCGGCGATCACGCGCGGCATCGATTTCGCCGGCAAACCACTGGCCGCCGCCCACCACTCCCTCCCGGAGCCTGACGACGATCCCGGACTGCTGTGGCACGCCGCGACGGTGATCCGCGAATATCGCGGCGACTGCCACGTCGCGGTGCTGACCGCTGCGGGCCTCGACGGAGCATCGGCCAATGCCCTCGCCGTCGCGGCCGGTCTCGCCGGTGATCAACAGCGCAGCCTGCGGGGATGGACCGAGGAGCAGTGGGCGGCCGCGATCGGGCGGCTGGCCACCCGCGGGTGGGTTGACGCCGGTGGCGACATCACGGACTCCGGCCGCTCCGCCCGGCAGCAGATCGAGGACACGACCGACCGCGTGTGCGCGGCTGGGATCGACCGCGAGGCCACCGGGCGGATGATCACGATCGAGGAGCCGCTGCTGGCCCTGGCCCGCGGGGTCGAGGCCTCCGGTGCCGTCGCATACCCGAATCCGACGGGCGTGCGTCGGCCCTAGAGACCCCCGCAGCGCATACCGTTGGGCCATGGCGAAGGCATCCTCTCCCGCCGCGGAGATCGAGGTCGATGACAAGGTCGTGCGGGTCAGCAACCCCGATCGGGTCTATTTCCCGGATCACGGCTGGACCAAGCTCGACCTCGTCGACTACTACCTCGCGGTCGGCGACGGCATCGTCAATGCGCTGTACGAGCGGCCGTGCATGCTGCACCGCTTCCCCAAGGGCCTTGCCGGTGACAAGGTGCATCAGAAGCGGGTGCCGAACGGCGCTCCGCCTTGGCTCGAGACCGTGCGGGTGACGTTCCCCCGCTACAACCGGACCGCGGACGAGCTCTGCGTGACCGAGCTGGCGGCGGTGATCTGGGCCGTGCAGATGTCGACCGTCGAGTTCCACCCGTGGAACAGCCGCAGGGCCGACGTCGAGACGCCCGACGAGTGGCGCATCGACCTCGACCCCGGGCCGGACTGCGACTTCGCGACCGTGCGCCGCGTGGCCCGCGTCGCTGAGGAGGTGCTTGACGAGATCGGAGCGACCGGATTCCCCAAGACCTCCGGGGGCTCCGGCATGCACATCTATGTGCGGATCAAGCCCGAGCACGGCTTCAAGGACGTACGCCGCGCGGCGCTCGCATTTGCCCGCGAGGTCGAGCGGCGATCGCCCGAGGACGTCACGACGGCGTGGTGGCGCAAGGACCGTGACCCTGCCCAGCTGTTCGTCGACTACAACCAGAATGCGCGGGACCACACCATCGCCGCGGCCTACTCCGTCCGCGGTTTCGGCGACGGGCGGGTCTCGACACCGATCCGCTGGGACGAGGTCGACGACGTCGACCCGCACGACTTCACGATCGAGACCGTGCCGCCCCGGTATGCCGAGCTCGGTGACCTGCATGCCGGCATCGACGCCGCGGTGTTCGACCTCGCGCCGCTGCTGGACTGGGCAGACCGCGATGAGCGCGTCGGGGCCGAGCCCCCGGTCGACCCCGAGGATTGACCGACCTCGACCGAGCCGTCGTCGCCCGCGTCCAGCGCCATCTCCGGACATGAGCGAGACTGGCGCGATGACTGTCCCCACCCCGTTCTGGCGCTCCGTCGAAGCGCTCAACAACTTCGTCTATCTCGTCCCCGAGGCGGGCAAGCACTATGCATCGGTTGGGCTCAAGGGCTCGTGGATGGGCTATTTCGCCTCGCGTTCGGCGCCCCTGGGTGCCGCATCGCCGGAGCTCGTCATCGCGACGTTCCACGGTTTCGCGCCGCACCTGGTGCACCGAGCACTGCCGGACGCGTGGGCGCTCGCCACCCCGGAAGCCGTGAACAACGCTCGCCTCGAGCTTGCCACGACGGTCCTCGGTCGCGCCGTGAGCGGCGAGCAGATGGCACCGCTCGCCGACGCCTTGACCGAGATCATCGGTGGGCTGGACCTCGCCGGCAAGCCCCTCGCCGCGGCTCATGCGTCGCTGGCGCTGCCCGCCGACGACCTCGGTCGCTACTGGCTCGCCAATGCGGTGCTGCGCGAGTTCCGCGGCGACTGTCATATCGCCGTGCTCATCACCCATGGCCTGAACGGGATCGACGCCAACGTGCTCAACGTCGCCGCCGGCAATAGGTTCCCCCAGCAGCAGGCACTGCGCGGCTGGAGCGATGAGGAGTGGGCCGCAGGTCAGGACCGGCTGCGCGAGCGCGGCTGGCTCGATGCAGAAGGGGCCATCACGGAAGCTGGGACCGCTACCCGCAACGAGCTCGAGGTCGCGACCGACCGTACGTGTCTCGGTGGCATGAGCCAGGCCGCGGTCACCACGGCCGGCGAGATCGCGGAGGACGTACGCGCGGCGGCTCGGGCCCTACGAACCGCGCTGAAACCCTAGAGGTCCTCAGGGCGAGAGCGGTCAGGGACGTCGCAGCAGGTAGACGTCCATGACCCAGCCCGCAGCGGCCTTGACGGCGGCGCGCGCATCATCGAGCTCTCCGACGACCTCACCCACGGGTCCGCTGACGAGACGCTCGTGGGCGGTGCCGAGGTTGGCGCCCCACCAGATCTGCCAGTCGTCCAGGCCATCGAGCTCCAACCGGGAGTTGAGCATCACGACCAGGTTGTCGGCGCCTGCGGCGATGGACTCGCGCAGCCTACGACCCGTCGTGATGGCGATCGGCTGGCCGATCTCGTGCAGCACGATCCGGTGGCGCGCCGCCAGCAGCTGAAGGCTCGAGATGCCGGGGATGACGTCCCACTCGACGTCCACGTTGCCCCGCTCGAGCACCTTCTGGACGATGCGGATCGTGGAGTCGTAGAACGCCGGATCGCCCCACACCAGGAAGCCCACGTCGCCGTCGCGGTCGAGGATTGCCCGCTCGTATGCCTCGGCGCGAGCGTCGTGCCAGTCGGTGACGGCGGCCAGATAGTCGGCGGGGTCGGCACGGTCTCGCTCCGGATCGCGTACGGCCACGACCGTGGACCCTTCCCCGACGTGTTGTGCCAACAGGGCCTCGCGGGCAGCCAGGAGCGGGTCGCCCGGGCCCTTGTCTGCGGTGATGAACCAGTCGACCGACCGCAACGCGTCGACGGCCTCGATCGTGATCTGGTCGGGAGGACCCGCACCGATGCCGATGACCCGGATCCATCGGGTCACCCCCGATCCTCCAGATCCCCCTCGATGTCGAGATAGACCTCCTGCATCGCGGCCAGCACCTCGGCATCCGGATCGGCCCACAGGTCACGGTCGACCGCCTCGTTGAGCCGCTCGATGATGCCCCGCAGCGCCCACGGATTGGCATCCTTCATGAACGCCTGGTTGTCCTTGTCGAGCACATACTCCTTGGCGAGCGTCTCGTACATCCAGTCGTGGACGACCCCCGTCGTGGCATCGAAGCCGTAGAGGTAGTCGACCGTCGCAGCGAGCTCGAATGCCCCCTTGTAGCCGTGCCGCTGCATCGCGCCGATCCACCGTGGGTTGACGACTCGGGCACGGAAGACGCGCGTGGTCTCCTCCTGCAGCGTCCGGGTGCGCACGGCATCGGGGGTCGTGGAGTCGCCGACGTAGGCCTTGGGCTCAGCGCCGCTCAGCGCGCGAACCGTCGCCACCATGCCGCCGTGATACTGGAAGTAGTCGTCGGAGTCGGCGATGTCATGCTCACGCGTGTCGACATTC
>NZ_JBBJMJ010000016.1:0-72092 GCF_037719875.1 Aeromicrobium sp.
GGGACGCCTCGCCGGGAACTGAATGGCCCTGCCTCTGCGCACACTCACGCAGGAAAATGGGGCGGGTGCCGAGAACTGTTCCCGCCGTGACCAACCCCATTACCCTGCGCCGGGCCGAGCGCGCCGACGCCGAGGCGCTGCTGCGCCTCATCACGGCCCTGGCCGATTTCGAGAAACTGCCGCCGCCCGACGCCGAAGCGCGGGCGCTGGCCATGAAAGGTGCCGTGGCCGAGGCACAGGCGCTCGCCGACGAGGCCGCCAACCCATCCAACCCGGAGGATCCCCCACCAACATCCGCCTGCGGCCAGCAGAGGCTCAAGGCCGACGGGACGCCGTGGTCGTGCACCTTCGCCGAGGACTTCCGAGGGACGGAGCTGGACACGCAATCGTGGTCGGCGGTCAAGACATCGACGTCGAGATATTCCTACGGCGACTGCTTCCTCGGACAGGGCAGCAACCTTCGGGTGCTGGACGGAACATTGCGCCTGACGACCAAGAAGGAGGCCGCACCGTTCGCCTGCGACCACCCCGCCGGCCCATTCGAGACCGAGTACACGTCGGCCTCGGTCACCAGCCTCGGCAAGTTCTCGCAGACATACGGCCGGGTTGAGATCCGCGCGGCGATGCCGCAGACCCAGGGCCCGGGCCTGCAGTCTGCGCTGTGGTTGGTGCCGGACGAGCCCTGGTTCTACGGGGCCTGGCCGCACTCCGGCGAGATCGACATTGCGGAGTTCTTCTCACTGCACTCGGATCGGCTCATTCCGACCCTGCACTACGACTCATTGACGCCATTTCCCGAGCGCACCAACAACGAATGCCTGGTCTATCAGCCGACCAGCTTCCACACCTACACCTTGGAGTGGAGCGTGCAGAGGATCAAGATCTCGATCGACGGCACCACGTGCCTCGATCACCAGATCGCACCGGCCGCCCCGCTGCTCGGCAGCGCGCCGTTCAACCGCCCGTTCAACATCAACCTCACGCAGCTGCTTGGCTCGGGCACCAACAAGATGCCGGTTGGGGTGGATTTCGACGAGGCGACGCTCCAGGTGGACTACGTCCGCGTGTGGTCCTGAGCTGTTGTGAAGACGTCGCCTCCGTCAGCGTTGTCGTGTCGAGGCACACATCGCCCGTGGTCGGCGAACCACCGACGCAGCCCGTAGACTCGTGGGGTGAGTTTCTACCAGCGGGAGTGACGTCGAGCCTCGCTCCGTCGACCCCGCAACTCACCTGAACCCGAAAGTCACCCCATGCTCACCGTCTCCAATGTGGAGCTGCGCTTCGGCGCGCGCGTCCTGATGTCCGATGTCTCCTTCCGGATCGACAAGGGCGACAAGATCGGCCTGGTCGGCCGCAACGGCGCAGGCAAGACGACCCTCACCCGCATGCTGTCTGGCGACGGTGTCCCCGCGGACGGCTCGATCACGTGCACAGGCAAGGTCGGCTACCTGCCACAGGATCCCAAGTCGGGCGACCTCGCGACCACAGCCCGGGACCGTATCCTCGGGGCGCGCGGGCTCGACGAGGCGCTGACAGCGATGCGCAAGGCCGAGATCGACATGGGTTCACCTGATCCAGACATCGCCGAGAAGGCCATGAAGGCCTACACGCGCGCCGATGCAACATTCGGCGCCGGCGGTGGCTATGCCGCGGAGTCGGAGGCCGCGACGATCGCGAAGGCCCTCGGTCTGCCCGATCGAGTCCTCGAGCAGCCGCTGTCGACGCTCTCGGGTGGCCAGCGCCGTCGCATCGAGCTCGCACGCATCCTGTTCTCCGACGCCGACACGCTGCTGCTCGATGAGCCGACCAACCACCTCGATGCCGATTCGGTGGTGTGGCTGCGCGGATTCCTCAAGAGCTTCAGCGGCGGGCTCGTGATCATCAGTCACGACGTCGAGCTGATCGAGGAGACCGTCAACAAGGTCCTCTACCTCGATGCCAACCGCGCGACGATCGACATCTACAACATGGGCTGGAGGCAGTACGTCAAGCAGCGCGAGGCCGACGAGCACCGTCGCAAGCGCGAGCGGGCCATCGCGGTCAAGAAGGCCGACCAGCTGACGACGCAGGCCAATAAGTTCCGGGCCAAGGCCTCCAAGGCTGCCACCGCTCAGCAGATGCTGCGACGCGCGGAGCAGCTCGTGGCTGGTCTGGATGGCGAACGCGTCCAGGACAAGGTCGCGAACATCAAGTTCCCCAAGCCCGCCCCGTGCGGCAAGACCCCGCTGATGGCCGAGGGTCTCTCCAAGTCATACGGATCGCTCGAGATCTTCACCGACGTCGACCTGGCGATCGACAAGGGCAGCCGAGTCGTGGTGCTGGGGCTGAACGGTGCCGGCAAGACGACCCTGCTGCGCATCCTCGCGGGAACCCTGACTGCCGACACCGGCGAGATCATGCCGGGACATGGGCTCAAGATCGGCTACTTCGCGCAGGAGCACGAGACGCTCGACACTTCCCGAACGGTCCTGGAGAACATGCAGGCCACCGCGCCGCAGCTCACCGACACCGAGGCCCGCAGCGTGCTGGGATCGTTCCTTTTCAGCGGCGATGACACCTCCAAGCCGGCCGGAGTGCTCTCCGGTGGCGAGAAGACCCGACTGGCCCTCGCGAGCCTGATCGTGTCGAGCGCCAACGTGCTGATCCTCGACGAACCAACCAACAACCTGGACCCGGCCTCCCGCGCGGAGGTCCTGCGCGCCATCCGTACGTACGAGGGCGCGATCGTGCTGGTCTCGCACGACGAGGGTGCCGTGATGGCCCTGGAGCCCGACCGTGTGCTCCTGCTGCCGGACGGCGATGAAGACCTCTGGTCCGACGACTATGCCGATCTCGTCAGCCTGGCCTAGGTCGACTGAGCTGGCCCGGTTGCCGTCGCGAAGCCGTCGATCCGGGTGGGATTGCGGCGCTCCCTGGCCTCGGATCGGGCGAACCAGAAGTAGCCGACCACCGCCAGCAGCGCGAAGAACCACCACTGGAGCGCGTAGAAGAAGTGCGGGCCCTGGCCACGCTCCGGCGTGGGCTCCAGGGCGAGTCCCTTCGCCTCGGCCGGCTCCTCAGACCGCAGGTTGAGGTAGCCGTCAAGCAGTGGGGTCGGCACGGACGTGGCCATGCCGATACTGGAGATCGCCCGGATCTGCCCATCGGCCGGGCGTATGGCTTCACCCCCGGCGCCATTGTTCTTGCGCAGCCAGCCGACGACCGTGACCTCGCCGGCCGGGGGCTGGGGCACGTCGGGGCGTGCCATCGTGTTGCTGGTCTCCTGCCAGCCCCGGTTGACCAGGATTGCCTTGCCGGAGGTCAGCACGAACGGGGTGACGACGTCCACGCCGGGCGCGCCGTCGCGGGTCGTGAACTTCACCGTGACCTGGTGCTCCACGTCGTAGGTTCCGGTGGCTCGCACCCGGGTGAACTCGCTGTCGTCGTCGACCGTGCCACCGGGCCCGTGCGCGGCGGCCACGTCGACGGGATCGGCCTTGAGATGCGCCGTGATGATCTTGTTCTGGTCGAGACGGTGCTCGAGCCGGTCGAACTGCCACAGCCCGAGGCGGGTGCAGACGGCGGCGAGCAGGACGACGAAGATCGCAAATCCGATCCAGCGTCCGCTCAGCAAGAAGCGATACACAGGTAGACGGTAGTTGTGCGGGCCAACTGCCGCTCGACCGGGTTGTTTGCCCACACATAGGATGGACCTCATGCAGCTGATCGATCTTCACGGGCGGGTCGCCACAGACCTGCGCGTCTCGCTGACCGATCGCTGCAATCTCCGCTGTCAGTACTGCATGCCGGCCGAGGGCCTGGACTGGATGCCCACCGATGACACCCTCACCGACGACGAGCTCGTGCGCCTGATCGGGATCGGGGTGGAGCTTCTCGGCATCCGAGATGTGAGATTCACCGGGGGAGAGCCCTTGCTTCGCCGCAGCCTGCCCGAGCTCGTGGCGGCCACCAAGGCGCTGCCGTCCAACCCGCGCACGGCAATGACGTCCAACGGTCTGGGCCTCAAGCACACCGCCGGGGCCTTGGCCGCAGCCGGTCTCGACCGGGTCAACATCAGCCTCGACACGACGAACCCGGCGACCTTCGAGCAGATCACCCGCCGCAACCGGCTCCACGACGTGATCGACGGCCTGGCCGCGGCACGTGAAGCCGGCCTGGCGCCGGTCAAGGTCAACGCGGTTCTGCTGCGGGGGATCAATGATGCCGAGGCGCCCGATCTGCTGCGTTGGTGCATGACCAACGACTATGAGCTGCGCTTCATCGAGCAGATGCCGCTCGACGCCCAGCACGGGTGGAGCCGCGAGGCCATGGTCACTGCCGAGGAGACTCTGGCCCTGCTGGGTGAGCATTTCGAGCTCACCGGTCTGGACGGCCGCGGCTCGGCGCCGGCGGAGAAGTTCCTCGTCGACAACGGTCCGCACACCGTGGGCATCATCGGTTCGGTGACCCGCCCGTTCTGCGGCGACTGCAACCGCGTACGCCTGACGGCCGACGGCCAGATCCTCAACTGCCTGTTCGCCCGCGAGGAGTCCGACCTGCGAGCCGCGCTCCGCTCCGGAGCCTCCGATGACGACATCGCTCGCCGTTGGGTCGCGGCCATGACGACCAAGCTGCCCGGTCACGGCATCGACGACCCCAGCTTCCTGCAGTCCTCGCGACCGATGTCCTCGATCGGCGGCTGACTGAGCTCACTCGGCCGGGACGGTCTCTTTCCAGAAGTCACGCGCCGAGAGGAATGCCCGCAGCGACTCCTCGTGATCATCGCAGGCGAGCCAGATCTTGCGCCGCTCAGACGTATGGATCTTGGGGTTGTTCCAGAGCAGCTGGTGCTGGGCCTGCGCCGTGCAGCCCTTGGCCGAGCAGGTCAGGATGTCACTCACGGTCGAGGGGCGCCGACGTCGGCGCTTCGATCTGTCCGGCGGCCTCGGGACCGAACGGCGATGGTCCGACGCTCTTCTTGCGCACACCTGCGTTGGCGAGGATGACAGACGTGTAGGGCAGGAAGACCGCACCGACGAACAGCACCCAGCCGAAGTTGGACCACGGGTCGGGGACGGCAGTCAGCAAGATGACGCCGCCGACGAAGCACAGTGTGCGGATGCCCATCGAGATTGCATAGCGTCTTTCGCGGCGGCCGCGGTCCTCGCTCTGGGACTCCGCGGCAGACGTGATCGAGAAGACCTGCTGCTTTCGGGGTTCGTTGGGCACCCTTCCACTCTACGTCGCGGGTCGTTGCCTGCATGATGGACTCATGACCGATCGCACATATCGCATCACCGAGATCGTCGGCACGTCTCCGGACGGCGTCAGCGAGGCCATCGACAACGGCATCAAGCGCGCAGGCAAGACTTTGCGCCACCTGGACTGGTTCGAGGTCGAGGGCATCCGCGGGCAGATCACTGACACCAAGGTCTCGCACTATCAGGTGACGATGAAGCTGGGCTTCCGCCTCGAGGACGATGAATAGCTAGTCCGTCGACCTGAAACGGCGCAGCAGCGCGGCCGCGGCCGAGAGCACGATCACCAGACCGCCATAGACGTATGTCGTGGTGGCCAG
Source organism: Aeromicrobium sp. (assembly GCF_037719875.1). GTDB lineage: Bacteria > Actinomycetota > Actinomycetes > Propionibacteriales > Nocardioidaceae > Aeromicrobium. Next base: position 5,558 of record NZ_JBBJMJ010000016.1, read on the forward strand.
GCCGATGTGGGGCGCAGCGATGCCGGCTGCGACCGCCGGGACGCCGAACGCCAGGTAGCTGACGACGAACACCGAGGCGAACAGCTCGGCGCGCTCGTGTGGCCCGACGACCGGGGTGATGGACCGCATGATGCCCAGGAACGAGGTGCCGAACCCCGCACCGCTCACCACGGCGGCCGCGATGAACGCCCACAGCGATCCGACGGCGAGTGCCGCGAGGGTCAGCAGCGTGCCGATCGCCAGCGCCGTCGTCCCGGCGATCGTGACGCGTCGCGCCGACTCGTGCCGCGCGAGGTAGCAGGCGAGCGCCCCGACCCCGGTCAGCGTCGTGACGACGAGTCCCTGCTCGACGTGGCGCGAGCCACCGAGCTCCTGCGCCACGATCGGCGCGCCCAGCGAGAGGTAGAGGCCTCCAGTGGCCCAGCCGGCGAAGAGAGCCGGTGCGCTGCGTAGGAACGGCCCGCGAGCCGCCTCAGGTACGCCCACACGTGGCGTCAACGACCGCAGCAATCCTTCGTGCCGCGGCGAGGTCTCCGGGAGCATCCACAGGGCCACCGCGACGATCAGGTAGGCCCCGGTCAGAGTGCCGAACACCGCCGGACGGGGCGCAGATGCGTGATCGAGCGCAATGCCGCCCGCCAATGCTCCCAGGGCGAGCCCAGCCAGCGGGGTGACGCTGTTGAACGTTGCCGCGGCTCCAGGTCTCCGCGGCGGCTCGAGGTCGACCACGGCAGCAGACAAGGACGACATCAGGAGCCCGGTCGCGAAGCCTTGCACGACCCGAGCCGCAACGAGCAGCGTGACGGAGTCTGCGTGCCAGAACACCAGCATGCTCGCCGCCAGCAGGGCGAAGCCGGTCGACATCACCGGGCGGCGACCTGCGTGGTCGGACAGCGAACCGGTGACCAGGAGGGTCAGGAGGAGCGCACCGGCATACACCGCGAAGATGCCGGTCAGGGTCGCCGACGAGAACCCGAGCTCCTGCTGGAGGACCGGATAGAACGGCGATGGAGCGCTCGCACCCGTCATCATGACGACAACTGCGCCCAGCGCGAGCACGAAGCCGCCGGTGGGGCCGCGGCGAGTGGTCTGCGGGGCATCCTGGGTGGCGGTCATGGTTCCTCGACGCGAATCGGTTCGAAAAGATTGGAACCTCAACGGTACGCGCGTCGCGACCTTGGTTCAAGTATTATCGAACCATGGCGACGTATGACCTGGAGCACCCCCAGATCGAGGACGTGGCGCTGACCGACGTCCTGTTCGCGCTGAGCGATCCGGCGCGGCTGGAGATCGTGCGCGAGGTTGCTGGCGGGCCGCTCGAGATGGCGGCCTGCGGGGCGACCAACCCGGGTCTGCCCAAGTCGACCAAGTCGCATCTGATGAAGGTGCTCCGCGAGGCCGGGATCGTCCGCAATGTGCCAAATGGCCGTGGACGGCTCGTGAGCTTGCGCAAGGACGACCTCGATGCGCGATTCCCAGGACTGCTCGACTCGGTGCTGCGTTAGCCCATCCGGGACACCCGCGAGGCCTGTCCGAGGCGCGGTCTAGGTTGGAGACGACAGGTGCGACTGCCGGTTCATACTGTTATTGCAGTCCGTTTATCGCCCGTGGGCCTTGACCATGTCGGGCTCTCGGCATAGACTCGAACATACGTTCGAGGGGGAATTTCACATGACTGCACCCGCAGGTGTCATCGACATCGTGCACGGCTGCGCCACCGCTTTCCCTGAGCTGGTCGAGGCGCCGTTGTGGGCGCTGACCGACGATCAGGTCGCGACGCTCATGGGCCAGGTCCAGGTCGCTCGGTCCGGCCTCGAGGAACTGGAGTCGCGGCTGATCCGGCTTGCCGAGGAGCGCGAGATCCCACGGGCCGCGGGTGCTGCGTCCACGACCGCATGGGTCAGTCAGGTGTCAGGTCTGTCCAAGCCGGCCGCCGCCCGGATCGTCTCGACTGCACGGATGATCGATGAGTCGTGCGATCCGACCCGCCGTGCGTGGGCCTCGGGCGAGCTGACCAGCGAGCACGTGCGGGTCATCTGCGCCGCACTGGACAAGCTGCCCGACTGGTTCGGCCTGGAGGAGCGGATGGCGGCCCAGATACAGCTGATCGGCCTTGCCGGCGGCCTCGACCTCGACGGGCTGAGGAAGGCCGCCCATCATGCGGTCGAGGTGATTGATCCTGACGGCGCCGATGAGTTGCTCGGCGAGCAGTTGTTACGGGAGGAGGCGCGGGCGTGGGACGCGACTCGCCTGGAGATGCGTCGTCGAGGTGACGGCACGACTCGAGGGACCTTCGTGATGCCCGACGCGGACGTCGACATCCTGCGTGCCGCGGTCGAAGGTCTGGCTGCACCCCGCCGCAAGCGGTTCACCGCCCAGCGCCACGGCCTGTCGGTCGACGATGTGATGTCACTCCCGCATGTCCAGCGCCTTGGACTGGCGCTCGTCGAGCTGGTCAACCACCTGCCGGCCGACTCGTTGCCACAGCACGGGGGACTGGCGGCCACGGTCGCTGTCACAGTCCCGATCGATGTCATGCGCTCGGGGTTTGGCACGGGTCGGACCACTGGCGGCACCGAGATATCGGGCCGCCGGGCCCAACGCCTGGCATGCAACGCCACACTCGTCGCGCTCTACCTCGACAGCGAGTCCAAGGCCCTGGATCTGGGCACCAGCAAACGCCTCTACGACCGCCACCAGCGGCTCGTCCTCGCGATCCGCGATCAGGGCTGCTGCTGGGCAGGCTGTGACCGGCCGCCGTCCTTCTGCGAAGCCCATCACCTCAACTTCTGGTCCGAGGACGGACCCACCGATCTGGACAACGCTGCGTTGTTCTGCTTCTTTCATCACCACCTGCTCCACGAGGGTGATTGGCAGGCACGCATGGCCGGCGACGGTGTCGTCGAGGTCATCCCGCCTGCCCGGGTCGACCCCGAACGCATCCCACGACGCCACGCCAGATTCACGCAGCTCAGCCCCAGAGCAGCCTGAGATCGCCGGGAGGAAGAATGCCTGGCTTCACCGATCCGTGTCGCCCCCACGTCGGGCAGCGGAAAGTTGTCTAGTCCGCAGCGTCGGCGGCTTCGACCTCTTCGCGGGTGATCCCGAGCAGGTAGATGATCGCGTCGAGATAGGGAACGTTGACCGACGTCCTCGCCTGGTCGCGGACCAGCGGCTTGGCGTTGAACGCGATGCCCAGGCCCGCCGCGGCCAGCATGTCCAGGTCATTGGCGCCGTCACCGATCGCGACGGTGTTCTTGATCGGTATGCGGGCCTGCTCGGCGAAGTGGCGCAGCGCCTCGGCCTTGCCCGCCCGGTCGACGATGTCTCCGAGAATGCGCCCCGTGAGCCGGCCGTCCACGACCTCCAGCTCGTTGGCCGCGAAGTAGTCGATGTCGAGCTCCTCGGCGATTCTCTCGATGATGCGGGTGAATCCGCCGCTGACCAACGCGAATCGGTAGCCGAGTCGTTTGAGCGTACGGATCATGGTCCGCGCACCCGGCGCGTAGGCCAACGAGTCGTAGACATCGTCGAGGACAGACTCCTCGAGGCCGGCCAACAGTGCGACGCGGGAGATCAGCGACTCGGAGAAATCAACCTCCCCTCGCATCGCCGACTCGGTGACCGCCGCGACCTCGCCCTCACAACCCGCGTGGGCGGCGATCATCTCGATCACCTCACCCTGGATCAGGGTGGAGTCGACGTCCATCACGACGAGGCGCTGAGCGTGACGCAGGATGCCGTTCTCCTGCACGGCGACGTCGACCCCCTGCTCGTACGCCACCGCGGCCAGGTCGGACTGCAGCTGGTCGGGATCGGCGCCGGAGACCTCCATCCGGATCGCGGTGACCGGATAGCGGGCCATCCGCACGATGCGGTCGATGTTGCCGCCGTCATCCTTGATCTGCTGCGCCAAAGCTGCCATCGCACCCGGCCGCAGGGGAGCCCCGAGGACGACGACCTGTGCGCGGCCCACCCGGCGGGGCCGGTTGTCGCCCGTGCCGTGCTCGACCGAGACCTCGAGGCCGAACGTCGCGCCGACCGCGTGCACGGTGTGCTCGAGTCCCGAAGGATCGGCCGGGACGGTCAGCAGGGCGCTGAGCATCAGCCGCCCTCGCACGACGAGCTGCTCGACGTCGATCACCTCGACGCCGAACTGCGCGATGTCGGCGAACAGGCGCGTCGTCACGCCGCTCTGGTCGGGGCCGGTCAGGGTCACCAGCACGGTCGGATCGGTGAAGTGCAGGGTTGGCACGGGATCAGTCATCGCACCCGAGGCTATCGCTGACGCGCTTCGTCTTCGCGATAGGTTGACACCACGGCCACCGACGACCACTTGGAGTATGCATGACTGCGGCTTTCGAGCTCTCGAAAGTGAGTGTCGTACGCCCCGGCAAGATCCTGCTGGAAAACATCAGCTGGACCGTCGAGGAGGGGGAGCGATGGGTCGTCCTCGGCCCCAACGGCGCCGGCAAGACGACGCTGATGCAGATCATCAGCGCGACCCTGCACCCGTCCAAGGGCAAGGTCCGGCTCCTCGGCAGCAAGCTCGGCAGGGTCGACATGTTCGAGCTGCGCACCCGCATCGGCCACACGAGCACCACTGTCGCCGATCGGATCCCGGCGTCCGAGTCGGTGAGCAACACCATCGTGTCGGCTGCGCACGCCGTACTGGGCCGCTGGCAGGAGCAGTACGACGACGAGGACCACGTCCGAGCGAATCAGATGATGGGCGAGATGGGCATCGCCGCGCTGGCCGACCGTACGTTCGGGACGCTCTCCGAGGGTGAGCGCAAGCGCGTGCTGATCGCGCGAGCCCTGATGCCCGATCCCGAGCTCCTGCTGCTCGACGAGCCCGCTGCGGGGCTGGATCTTGGCGCCCGCGAGGACCTGATGGGCAGCCTCGAAGTGCTCTCCAGCGCCCCCGGCGCGCCGGTCCTGGTCATGGTGTCGCACCACGTCGAGGAGATCCCGGTCGGATTCACCCATGTCCTGCTGCTGCGTGGTGGCAAGGTGGTCGCACAGGGCCCACTCGAGTCCACACTGACCAGCGAGACTCTCAGCAAGACGTTCGGTGCGCGCATCCAGCTCCAGCGTGAGGCTGGACGCTACGCCGCTCGCCGGGCAGCATACGGACATCGGGCCGACAACACAGGGGAGAGCGCATGATCGACTGGATCCAAGAGCACGCATGGGCGGCCTGGCTTGGTCTGGCGGTCTTCCTCGCAGTCGTCGAGATGTTCAGCCTCGACCTCGTGCTGTTGATGTTCGCGATCGCCGCAGTTGCCGCCGGCGTGGCCTCCGGCCTGGGCGCGCCGGTGTGGGTATGCATCCCGATCTTCGCCCTGGTGTCCTTGGGCCTGCTTTTCCTCGTCCGACCTCAGCTGGTCGCGAAGCTGCACGCCGGCCCGACACTGACGACGGGCCACGATGCACTCCTTGGCAGGTCAGCCATCGTCGTCGAGCCTGTCGACAAGCGAAACGGCCGGGTTCAGCTCGCCGGTGAGTTGTGGTCCGCCCGCGCCGCCGACGACACCGTCGCGTACGACACAGGAACCGAAGTCCTCGTCACCCGGATCGACGGCGCCACTGCTGTCGTCACCACCAAGGAGTCATGATGTCCGCAGCACTAATCGTCCTCGTTGCGCTCGCGGTCCTCGCGATCGTGGTCGTGTCGATGACGGTCAAGATCGTCCCGCAGGCTCGTGCCGGCATCGTCGAGCGGTTCGGCAAGTATCGCACCACGCTGTCGGCCGGCCTCAACATCGTCATGCCGTTCATCGACAAGGTGCGCTATGTCATCGACCTGCGTGAGCAGGTCGTCTCGTTCCCGCCGCAGCCGGTCATCACCGAGGACAACCTGGTGGTCTCGATCGACACCGTGATCTATTTCCAGGTCACCGACCCGGTCGCTGCGACCTATGAGATCGCCAACTACATCCAGGCCATCGAGCAGCTCACCATGACGACGCTGCGCAACATCACCGGTGGCATGAGCCTCGAGCACGCGCTGACCAGCCGCGACCAGATCAACTCCGGTCTTCGGGGCGAGCTGGACAGCGCGACCGGCAAGTGGGGCATCCGCGTCAACCGCGTCGAGCTCAAGGGCATCGATCCGCCGCCTTCGATCATCGACGCGATGGAGCAGCAGATGCGTGCCGAGCGCAACAAGCGCGCCGCGATCCTCACCGCCGAGGGCGAGCGCCAGTCGGCGATCCTGACCGCGGAAGGGCAGAAGCAGTCCGCGATCCTCACGGCCGAGGGTGAGCGCCAAGCGCAGATCCTGACCGCCCAGGCTGATCGTCAGGCACAGATCCTGCGGGCCCAGGGTGAGGCGCAAGCCATCCAGACCGTCTTCCAGGCGATCCACGACGGCAATCCCGACCAGAAGCTGCTGTCCTACCAGTACCTCCAGATGCTGCCGAAGATCGCCGAGGGCGACAACGCCACGACGTGGATCATCCCGGCCGAGCTCACCAAGGCGCTCGGTACGCTCGGCGGCACGGTCGGCAAGATCCCGGTCGACGGTGGGGGCAGCAAGTCCCGCGTCGACTTCGATGCGCCGATCGAGGATGACGCACCCGACGAGCAGGCCACGGCTGACGCCGTGCAGGAGGCTCTCGACGCGGCGAAGGCGGCTGAGGCTCCTGTCGGTCAGAGCTTGAGCAGCACGTCAGCAGCGCCGCCCGCGGCGCCAGAGACCGGCACGCCCGAGCCCCCGGAGGCCCCGCCTCAGTCCTGACCGGACTGACGGGCTACGTGCGGGGAGTCCCTAGGACTCCTCGGACGCCTCTTCGACAGTCAGCTCGGCGGCCGGATCGGCTTCCAGGCGCTCGTCCGGGATCGGGTCGCCGCTGCGTACCGACTTTCCGTATGTGCCGTCGTCGACCCGCTGGCGTGCCGCTTCGAGAGCTTCGAGGCGGCGCTCGAAGTTGTCGACCAGCGCGTCATCGAGACCCCCGGCGGTCAGTTGCTGCGCGCCGTCGGAGGACTCCGGCTGGTCGTCGCGTGTCTCATCCTGCTGCCCGGCGGAGGTGGCGGAGGTCAGCAGCTCCTGGACCCGCTCGGTCTCGGCCTGCAGCAGCTCGCGTGCTCGTTGGTCGTCCATGATGCGGTCCTCGGTTCTGGGTAGGGTGGGCGCCGTGGTGGCTCAGTGAGCGTACGTGCCGTGCATGATGGCTCGGCCGAGGGTCTTGAAGGCCAGGTTGAAGCCGACCACGGCGGGCGAGGTGGACCCGTCCACTCCGAGCGACTCCTCACCGACCGCATGCACGACGAAGAAGTAGCGGTGGACCTGATCGCCCTCAGGGGGAGCGGCGCCCATGAAACCCGATCCGCCGCCGTCGTTGCGCACGTGGAAGGCATCGCCGGGAAGCGTGTCGTCGGAGGCGCCGGCCCCGGTGGCGAGCTCGGTGACATCAGCCGGGATGTCGACCGCGACCCAGTGCCAGAATCCGGACACGACCGGTGCATCCGGGTCGAAGCACGTCACGACGTACGACTTGGTCCCTTCAGGGGCTCCTGACCACGACAGGTGGGGGGAGGTGTCGCCGAACTCGTTGACCTGGTTGTCGCTGAGCGGCAGCCCGTCGGTCACGTCGGTGCTCGTGACCGAGAACGAAGCAGTCGAGGGGAGCAGTGGATACGGATCGGGTGTCACAGATCGGTCGAGGCTCATGCTCGTTAGGCTAGCCCGGTGGCCGAGATCGTACGACTTGATGACCTCGAGGATCCCCGCCTCCGCGACTACGTCGACCTACGTGATGTGCAGCTGAGGTTGCGGCTCGAGACGGACCGTGGACTGTTCCTCGCCGAAGGCGAGAAGGTCGTACGCCGGGCGATCGAGTCGGGACACCGCGCACGCTCGTTTCTCATGTCGCCGCGCTGGCTCGACCGTCTGGCGGATCTGCTCGAGGGCAGCGATGCGCCCTGCTTCGTGCTCGACGATGCGTCGATCGAACGGCTGACCGGCTTCCACGTGCACCGAGGCGCGTTGGCGGCCGTCGATCGCCCAGAGCTGGCGTCGCCGCGCAGTGTGCTGGCCGGCGCACGTCGCGTCGTCGTGGTCGAGGATCTCGTGGACCACACCAATGTCGGGGCAACATTTCGAGCCGTCGCAGCGCTGGGCTTCGACGCCGTCCTGCTGTCGCCCCGGTGCGCCGATCCGCTCTATCGGCGTGCGATCAAGGTCTCGATGGGGTCGGTTTTCTGGTTGCCCTACGCGAGGGTCGACGACTGGTACTCGGCGCCGGAGCTGCTCCGCGAAGCAGGTTTCACGACATACGCGATGACGCTCTCGGAGGACTCGGTGGCGATCGACTCCGTCCCGCATGACGTCGACCGGCTGGCGTTGGTCGTGGGTTCGGAGGGGCACGGACTGAGCCCGCACTGGGAGAAATCAGCCGACCATCGCGTGACGATCCCGATGTCCGCTGACATCGACTCCCTCAACGTCGCCTCGGCGGTGGCGGTGGCGTGCTGGGAGCTGCGAGCCAGATAGCGCAGTCGTCTCCAGGACGAACAGCGGCGGCCTCAGCGCTCGATGACGGGCTCGTCGATGAGGATCGTGACGGGCCAGTCGTCGGGATAGTCCTCGGCGAGATCCTGGTGCTGCTTGTAGAGCTTCTTGCGCGACCGCTCCGGCACCCGGTCACCGAACACCGTCCCGAACAAGTGGTCGGTCTCATGCTGCAGGCAACGTGAGAGCAGCCCGGAGCCGATGAACTCGACCGGCGCTCCGGTGTGGTCGACACCCGTCACATGGGCCTGGTCGGGGCGGGCACAGCCGGTGAACGCTCCCGGAAGTGACAGGCAACCCTCGTCCTCTTCCTCGAGGTTGCGGGCCTTGCCCTCGGGCAGGTGCAGGACCGGGTTGCACACGACGCCCGTGGTCTGCACGTTGTCGTCGTCGGGGCAGTCGAAGACGAACACCTTGAGATCGATGCCCACCTGGTTTGCTGCCAGGCCGACGCCCTTCGCGGCATACATCGTCGCCACCATGTCCTTGACCAAGGTCTCGAGATCATCGTCGAACACCGTGATGGTCTCGAGCTCACGATGCATGACGGGTGTGCCCCAACGGGTGATGGGTCGCACGGAACCACCACTTGGCAGGGGTCGGGACTGTGAAGCGGGCACGGGCTCTGGGCTCCTTCGCTCAGGACTGGACAAGGTTATCCAGAGACGCGAGACCGCCAGCTACTGGTCCAGCGATGTGAGTTCGGATACCCTGAGTATCTCAAAGTGCAACTCGCAGTTACAGTGAGTCCACGGTTGGCCCTCAGTCCAACCCGAAACGTCTAGGAGTTCTGGTGGCCAGTCGTCGAGATCCCATGGGCATCGGCCTGGCGGTGCTCAATCGCATCGCCAGCTCGCCGACCATCGACAAGCTCAAGCTGCGCAAGACGACCGAGTCGGCGGTCTACCAGGGCGCCAAGAGTGGTTTCCGTGTTGCCGGCGCGACCGGCCGCGTGTTCAAGCGGGTCAAGGGCTCGGGCAAGCCTGCCCGCCTGGCTCGTACGTCCGACAGCGGCGTCTTCGACCTCGACCCGACCGACGACCAGCAGATGATCGTCGGCCTCATCAAGGAATTCGCGACCGAGGTGCTGCGACCCGGCGCCGAGGCGGCAGAGGATGCCAATGACACGCCCAAAGAGGTGCTCGCGCAGACCAGCGAGTTCGGCCTGACGCTCCTCAACATCCCTGAGAGCCTCGGCGGACTGTCCGAGGACCGCTCGGCGGTCACCGGCGTCCTCGTCGCCGAGGCGCTCGCAGAGGGCGACATGGGCCAAGCCGTCGCGTGCCTCGCACCGGCTGCGGTCGCCACGGCGATCTCGTTGTGGGGATCGGACGCCCAGCAGCAGACCTATCTCCCCGCCTTCGCCGGCGACGACATCCCGGCGGCTGCACTGGCCGTCGCCGAGCCGCGGGCGCTGTTCGACCCGTTCGAGCTCAGGACCACCGCTGTGAAGACCGACTCGGGCTATCGCCTCAACGGAGTCAAGTCGGCCGTCGTGCGCGGCAGCGAGGCCGAGCTGTTCGTCGTGGCCGTCGACCTCGAGGGCAGCGGACCGACGCTCGTGGTCCTCGAGTCGAGCGCCGAGGGGGTGGCGATCGAGGCCGACCCCAGCATGGGGTTGCGCGCGGCGGGCCTGAGCCGTCTCGTGCTGACCGACGTCGACGTCCCGGCCGACGCGATCCTCGGCGAGGGCTCGGCCGATGACTACCGCGAGTGCATCCGCCTCTCGCGCCTGGCATGGGCAGGTCTCGCAATCGGCACGGGCAAGGCCGTGCTTGACTACGTCAAGGACTACGTCAAGACCCGCAGCGCCTTCGGCGAGCCGATCGCGCACCGGCAGGCCGTGGCCTTCATGGTGGCCAACATCGCGATCGAGCTCGAGGGCATGCGTCTGGTGACCCTCAAGGCCGCCTCGCGTGCCGAGCAGGGACTCGACTTCTCCCGTGAGGTCGCTCTCGCCCGGCGCCTCACTGCGGAGTACGGCATGAAGATCGGCACCGACGGCGTCCAGCTGCTCGGTGGTCACGGCTTCGTCAAGGAGCACCCGGTCGAACGGTGGTACCGCGACCTGCGGGCCATCGGCCTGATGGAAGGAGCAGTCCTCGTCTGAGGGCGAAACCACTCATGATCAATCTCGAGACCCCCCGCAAGTTCCGCCCGTTCATCAAGCAGGCGCACCAGGTCGCCGACGAGTTCCTGCGCGCCAACTCCCGCAAGTACGACCTCGCCGAGCACGCCTACCCCAAGGAGCTCGACCTCCTGGCCTCCTTGGTCGACGGCATGGGCGACTCCGGTCAAGGACAGGGAGCCGGCGCCGCCGGCGTCCGTCGTGACGAGGACGAGACCACCGACAAGGCTGGCAAGGTCAAGAACGGCACCAACATGTCGTCCGTGCTCTCCATCATCGAGATGTGCTGGGCCGATGTGGGCCTTCTGCTCTCGATGCCCCGCCAGGGCCTCGGCAACTCGGCCATCGCCTCGGTCGCCAGCGAGGAGCAGCTCGAGCGATTCAAGGGCACGTGGGCCTCGATGGCGATCACCGAGCCGAGCTTCGGCTCGGACTCGGCCGCCATCACCACGACCGCGGTCAAGGACGGCGACGCGTACATCCTGAACGGCGAGAAGATCTTCGTCACCGCCGGTGAGCGGTCAGACTCGGTCGTGGTGTGGGCGACGCTGGACAAGAAGCTCGGCCGCGCTGCGATCAAGTCATTCCTCGTCACCAAGGACCTCCCCGGAATCCGGGTCGAGCGGTTGGAGCACAAGCTTGGGATCCGGTCGTCTGACACAGCTGTCATCGTGCTCGACAACTGCCGCGTCCCTGCGGAGAACCTGCTGGGCAATCCCGAGATCGACGCCAAAGAAGGCTTCGCGGGCGCCATGGCGACCTTCGACAACACTCGCCCGCTCGTGGCCGGGATGGCAGTGGGATGTGCCCGCGCCGCGCTCGAGGACACCCGCAGGCTGCTGGAAGAGGCTGGTGTCGTCATCGACTACGACCGACCCGCTCAGGCGCAGTCGTACGCTGCCGCAACCTTCATCGCGATGGAGGCGGACTGGGAGGCAGCACTGCTGTTGACTCTTACGGCCGCGTGGTTGGCGGACAATCGCAAACCCAACTCGATGGAGGCCTCGATGGCCAAGGCCAAGGCAGGTCGCGTCGGCAATGAGATCACGCTGCGCTGCGTCGAGCTCGCCGGCACCCTGGGCTACAGCGAGACCGAGCTGGTCGAGAAGTGGTCGCGGGATTCCAAGATTCTCGACATCTTCGAGGGTACGCAGCAGATCCAGCAGCTCATCGTTGCTCGACGGCTGCTCAACCTGACCTCGTCCGAGCTGCGCTGAGACGAGGTGTGGGTGGGCCGTCGATAGGGTTCACCCATGAGCAGTGACCTCCCGGCGGACCTCGATGTCGACTATGAGCTGACCCGGTTCATCCGTCGGGTGCGGGCCCGCTCGCTGCGGCAGCTGCCAGAGATCCACCCGTCGCTCGACTATGGGATGTTCCTGTTCCTCATCGCGATCTGCGACGCGCCCGAAGGGATCCGCGGATCCGAGCTCGCGGAGGGTCTCGCGGTGCACAAGTCGACGGCGAGCCGGGCGGTCGCTTCGTTGGAGAAGATCGGCCTGGTGTCCCGCATACCCGACCCAGATGATGGGCGAGCGCAGCTGCTGGTCGCCGAGCCCGAGACCCTCGCCAAGGTGCAGGCCTATCGCAAGCGGGCACACGGGAGGGTCTCGGAGATCCTGTCGGACTGGACCGACGACGAGGTCACGACATTCGCCCGCAGCCTGACTCGTCTCAACGACGCCGCCGAACGGCTGCCGTGAAGATATTCCACCTCGCGATCGCCGACACCTGGCACGCGGCCCAGCAGTCCGGTACGTACACCGTCTCGACGCTCGGGCTCGACCTGACCGACGTCGGCTTCATCCACTGCTCGCAGGCCGAGCAGCTCGACGGTGTGCACGAGCGCTTCTATCGCGAGGTGTCCGATCCGGTGCTGCTGCTGCTGACGATCGACACCGATCTGCTGACCTCGCCGTGGCAGCTCGACTCGGTCGTGGGCGAACCGCTCCCGTTCCCGCACATCTATGGGCCGCTGAACGTCGAAGCCGTGGTCACCGCAGAACCGTTCAGACGGTCAACATCGTCTTGATGGCCCTGCGCTCGTCCATCGCCCGGTAGCCCTCGGCGACCTGGTCGAGCGGCAACGAGAGATCGAAGACAGCTCCGGGTTGCGTCGATCCGTCCAGGATCCCGGGGAGCAGCTCCTCGATGTAGGCGCGGACCGGCGCAACACCACCGGCGATGCCGATGTTGCGCCCGAACATCGACGGCAGGTCGACGACGGCATCGTGGGGGATGCCGACATATCCGATCCGGCCGCCGGGTCGTGCGCTGCGCATCGCCTGAGCCATGCTGTCCTTGGTGCCGACGCATTCCAGGACGTGATCGGCTCCGATGCCGTCGAAGATCTCGCGCACCTGCGCGGCGCCCTCCTTGCCCCGCTCCGCCACGATCTCGTTCGCACCGAACTGTCGAGCCAGCTCCTGGCGGTCCGCATGACGGGACATCGCCACGATCGAGGCGGCGCCCAGGCGTTTTGCCGCCAGCACGGCGCTTAGACCCACGGCTCCGTCACCCACGACCACGACATTGCTGCCGGCAGTCACTCCGGCGGCGACCGCGGCGTGGTGGCCGGTCGGGAACACATCGGACAGCGTGAGGAGCTGAGGCACAAGGCTCTCGTCGGGCTGCTCGGGAGTCGCGATCAGGGTGCCGTCGGCCTGTGGCACCCGGACGAGCTCGCCCTGACCACCATCGTTCTCGACGCCATGGCGATCCGGGCGACCCCAGATCCCACCGTTCACACATGAGGTGTGGACGCCGTGCTGGCACAGCAGGCAGGTGTTGTCGGAGTACATGAACGGTGCAATCACGAAATCGCCGGGCCGCACGGCCCGGACGTCGGCGCCGACCTGCTCGACGATGTCCACGAACTCATGTCCGATCCGGACCGCGTCAGCGTTGGGGTGGAGACCCCGGTATGGCCACAGGTCCGACCCACACACGCATGCCGCAACGACACGGACGACTGCGTCGGTGTCGTGCAGGAGCTGGGGGTCGTCGACGTCGTCGAGGCGGATGTCACGGGGGGCATGGAGAACGGTGGCACGCATGGGCTCATTGTGGCAGTGCGGTCATGTGACAGGATCATTCGCATGACTGACAAGCCTGAAATCGACTTCATCGAGGGTCCCGCACCCACCGAGCTCCAGATCACCGACCTGATCGTCGGCGAGGGCGCCGAGGCAGTGCCCGGCGGTCTCGTCGACGTGCACTACGTCGGTGTCGAGTTCGACACCGGTGAGCAGTTCGACGCGTCGTGGGACCGCGGCAAGTCCGCGAAGTTCCCGCTCCCGCAGCTCATCGCCGGCTGGCAGCAGGGCATACCCGGCATGAAGGTCGGTGGCCGTCGCCAGCTCGTGTGCCCGCCGGAGCTCGCCTATGGACCGGCCGGTGGGGGACACCGCCTCTCCGGCAAGACCTTGATCTTCGTGATCGACCTGCTCGGCGTCTAACGCGGTTTACCACGGTCCCTACGCAACTATCGTCCGCCCGCGGGAGATTGTCCTCGGGCGGACGACGCTTGCCGCGGGAAGATGAACGGTTTGCCTAGGGACCGTGGTAAACCGTTCGGTGAATCGCCGGACCTCACAATCCGTCGACGAGGGCCGTGACGCGTTTGACCGAGACCGGAAATGCGGTCCGCAGGTTCTGCGCGAGCAGGCTCAGTCGCAGCTCCTCCAGGGCCCAGCGCACGTGCTGCACATCGGGGGCGAGCCGCGCCCATACCGACAGGCCGGCCGTACGCTCGTGGAATCGTGCCTCGAGCTCCTGGGTCCGCAGCAGATCGTCGCTCAGGGGGGTTGAGAGCCGTCTGCGAGCAGCCTCGAGATAGAGCGGCAGCCTGCGCAGCTGGGTGACCCCGGCCTCGCGGATGAAGCCGGGATAGACGAGCCACGACAGCTGCACACGGACATCCTCGCCGGCCTCGGTCGGCGGGGTCGGCGTGACCTCACCCAGAGCCCGGAGCACGTCGATCACGGCGTGCACGGCCTGCTCGGTCTCCTCGTATACCTCCGCGCGCACGAGCTCCCGTAGTGCGTCGAATGACTCCTCGTCCCAGACCGGACCGCCGTGGCGGTTGATCATCGGCTCGAGGGCCGCCAGCCAGCACTCCTCGATGACTGCGGCCGCGTCGGCATGCGGTCCCGTCGACAGCAACAGCTTGGCCCGCAGGTCCAGGGCGCGGCCGAGCTGCGGGACCGGGGTCGCGAGAACGAATGACAGCAGTCGCGCCTGACCCTTGACCATCGCGACCGCTTGCTCGGTGGCGCTGTCGAGCACACGCAGCGCGACCGAGGTGCCTTCGTCCACGAGAACTGGATAGCCCGTGACCTGACCTGCGGTGATGGTGCGATCGATCTCGCCGACGGTCCACCCCAGCAACCCGGACCGCTCCTCCTCGCGGGCCACCTTGGTCAGATCAGCTCGCACGTGGCTCGACAGCTCGGCACGGAGAGCCTTGAGGTCCTTGCCGCGGGCCAGCTCGACGCGGTCCTCGACGACCCGGAACGTCACTCGCAGATGGCCCGGGAGCGCAGCGAAGTTGAAGTCCTCGGGGCGTACGACCGTGCCGTTCAACAGCCGCATCTGTCGGGCCAGCTCCCCGCTCAGGTCGTTGGCGCCGGCATCCATGGCGTCGATGAGGCGAGGGGCGAACTGGCCTGCTGGGACGAACTCCCGCCGCAACCGCTTGGGCAGCGAGCGGATCAGCTCGGTCACGAGCTCGAGCCGGTGCCCCGGCACATGCCAGTCGAAGGCCCGGTCATCCACCGTGAGCAGCCTGTCGACCGGCAGATCGATCGTCACGCCGTCATCGTCCATCCCGGGCTCAAAGGCATACGTCAGCGGATATGCGTCGCCGTCGGAGTGCCATTCACGGGGGAACTCCTCGTCGGCATCCTGCGCGCCGTGGCTCAACATTGCCGGGTCGAACGTCAAGAGATCCGGCTCGGCGACACGAGTCCGTTTCCACCACGTGTCGAAGTGGCGTGTGGAGACCACGTCGGCCGGCACACGTTGGTCGTAGAACGTGTACAGAGTCTCGTCATCGACTCGCAGGTCGCGTCGGCGCAGTCGCTCCTCGAGCTCCTCGACGCCCTCGATCATCTCCCTGTTCTTGGCGTAGAACCGGTGATGCGTGCGCCACTCGCCCTGCACCAGCGCATGCCGGATGAACAGGTCGCGGGACACCACGGGATCGACCCGGCCATACTGCACGAGCCGATCGACGATGATGGGGATGCCGTAGAGCAGCACCTTCTCGCGAGCCATGACCGAGCCACGCTTGGACGACCAGTGCGGCTCGCTGTATGACCGATTGATCAGGTGCTCGCCGGCGGTCTCGACCCATTCGGGGTGGATCTTCGCGGCCGTACGCCCCCACAGTCGGCCGGTCTCCACGAGCTCGCCAACCATGACCATGCGCGGCGGCTTCCTGGCCAGGCCGGAGCCGGGGAACACCATGAACTTCGCCTGGCGCGCGCCGAGGAACTCGCGGCCGTCGAGCTCGCGCAACCCGACGTGGGACAGCAGTCCGGTCAGTAGTGCCTGATGGACGAGATCGGGGTCAACGCCGGGAGAGCCGGCCCTCATCCCGAGCTCCTTGGCGGTCCGGCGCAGCTGCGAGTGGACGTCCTGCCACTCACGGATTCGCAGGTAGTGCAGATATTCGTCGCGGCACATCCGGCGGAACGCAGAGCTCGAGAGAGTGTCGCGCTGGTCGCGGATGTACTTCCAGAGCGTCAGCCAGGACAGGAAGTCCGAGTCGGGCTCGACGAAGCGGCGATGTTTCTCATCGGCGGCCTGCTGGTGCTCGAGTGGACGTTCGCGCGGATCCTGGATCGACATCGCCGAGACGATGACCAGCACGTCGGCGAGGCAGCCGAGCCGGTCGGCGGCGAGGACCATCCGGCCGAGGCGGGGATCGGTCGGCAGCGTCGACATCTTGCGGCCGAGCTTGGTGAGCCGCTCGCCATGACCCCCATGGCCACTCAGGGCGCCGAGCTCATAGAGCAGGTTGAGTCCATCAGTGACGGCACGCGAGTCCGGCGGGTCGAGGAATGGAAAGTCCTTGATCGCGCCGAGGTCGAGGGAGGCCATCTGCAGGAGCACTGACGCGAGATTGGTGCGCTGAATCTCCGGATCGGTGAACTCCGGGCGGCCGTCGAAGTCCTCCTCGGCGTAGAGACGGATGCAGATGCCGTCGGCCACACGACCGCACCGTCCGGCTCGCTGGGCCGCGCTCGCCTGCGAGATCGGCTCGATCGGCAGCCGTTGCACCTTGAGCCGTTGGCTGAATCGGGAGATGCGCGCAAATCCGGGGTCGATGACGTGCCGAATGCCAGGCACGGTCAACGAGGTCTCCGCGACATTCGTCGCCAGCACGATCCGGCGGCCCGGGTGCGCGCTGAAGATCTTCTGCTGGTCGGCCGCCGCGAGGCGCCCGAACAGCGGAAGGATCTCGGTACGGGGATATCGCTTCGCGACCAGGTAGTCCGTCGCATCGCGGATCTCGCGCTCACCCGACATGAAGACGAGGATGTCGCCATCACGGGGCAGCTCGGTGATCGCAGCGGCGATGGCGTCTAGCTGGTCGTCCGCACCGGACTCGCCCAACGGGCGATAACGGATCTCGACGGGGTAGGTGCGCCCACTGACCTCGATGACCGGCGCGTCGAACATCTGCGCGAATCGATCGACATCGATCGTCGCCGACGTGATGACGACCTTGAGGTCGGGCCTGCGGGGGAGAAGCTGTTTGAGATAGCCCAGCAGGAAGTCGATCGCCAGGGAGCGCTCATGTGCCTCGTCGATGATGATCGTGTCGTACCGCGACAGCATCCGATCGCGCTGGAGCTCGGCCAGCAGCAGTCCGTCCGTGACCAGCTTGATCGCGGTGTCAGGGCCGCTCTGGTCGTCGAACCGGACCGCATACCCGACCTCGGCGCCCAGCTCGACGTCGCACTCCTCCGCGATCCGCTTGGCCACCGATCGCGCCGCGATGCGGCGAGGCTGAGTGTGCGCGATGTTGCGGCGACCCAGCTCGTAGGCGATCTTGGGCAGTTGGGTGGTCTTGCCGGATCCGGTCTCACCTGCCACCACGACGACCTGGTGCTTGCTGATGGCGGCGGCGATGTCGTCGTGCCGGGCAGCGATCGGCAGTGCATCGTTGTAGGCGATCTTCACAAGTTGCTCACGTGGTCGCGGAGAACGGCGTAGCCGACGAAGGAGAACACGTCGAGGATCGTGTGGGCGATCACCAGAGGGAGGACGCGGTTCGTGCGGTGGAACCAGTAGCCGAAGATCAGCCCCATCACGACATTGCCGACGGCCTGACCGAACCCTTGGTAGAGGTGGTAGGCGCCGCGCAGCAGCGCGCTCGTGACGAGGATTGCGGGCACGCCCCACCGCAGCTGGCGCAGGCGGGTCATCAAATAGCCGACGACGATGAGCTCTTCGACGACTGCGTTCTTGACCGCTGCCAGGATCAGGACGGGCACCGTCCACCAGTAGGTGTCGAGCGGACTGGTGACGATCTCGGCGGTGATGCCCATGGCGCGCCCCGCGAAGTAGAGCCCGAGACCCGGTATGCCGATGACCGCCGCCAGCAGCATCCCCCAGGCGATGTTGCTCCAGGCATCCCCCTTGTCCAGCCCGAGACGCTCCCGTACCGGCGGCTGATTGCGGTCAAGCGTCAGGAGATAGACCGCCAGCGCCACGGGCACGATCGCAAATCCCAGACCGAGGAGCTGGTAGGTCAGGTCGAGCCATTCGCGCGGGCTCTGGGAGCCGTTCAGAGTCGCCGTGGATCGCCGCAGGCCACCCGGTTGGGTCAGCTTGGCAGCCAGGCTGACGACGGAATAGACCGCAGACGCACCCAAGGACAGCCCGAGGACGATCCAGATCTCGACCTTCAGCTTGCCGTCGTTCACCGATCAGAGGTCGTCGGTGCTGAAGGTGTCGCACCGGTTGACGGAGCCGCTCTCATAGCCGGCCAGGAACCAGCGCTGACGTGACTCGCTCGAGCCGTGGGTCCAGGACTCCTGGTTGACCCGGCCGGTAGACGACTTCTGGATACGGTCGTCCCCGACCGCAGAGGCCGCCGACAGGGCCGACTGGATATCGGTGTCGGTCAGTGGCTTGAGCAGTGTGTTGCCGTCGGCGTCCTTGGTCGTAGAGGCGTGATTGGCCCAGACGCCGGCCATGCAGTCGGCCATCAGCTCGATGCGGACACCGCCGCTGAGCGGGCCGGTCTGGCCGTCCTGGCCCTTCTCAAGAAAGCCCAGGAGATTCTCCACGTGGTGCCCGTACTCGTGCGCGACGACATACTCCTGGGCCAGCGCGCCGTCGTCGGCACCGAAGCGGCTCGTGAGCTCGTCGAAGAAGCTCGCGTCGATGTAGATGCGCTGGTCGGAGGGGCAGTAGAACGGGCCGGTGGCATTGGATGCCGCGCCACAGGCGGACTGCGTCGAGCCGGAGTAGATCACGGTCTTGGCTTCTTGATACTGCCGTTGCACATCGGCCGGAAGGGCATCGGTCCAGTAGTCCTGAACGCTGTTGACCGTGCCGATGATGCGACAGGTCACGTCGCGGTTGGCGTCGGCCCCGGTCTTGCACTGGGAGAAGTCGGTCTGGGAGGTCTCGCCGCCCGGCTGGATCTGCGTGGTGTCGAACGGACTCGCGGATCCGCCGGTCAGGTCCTGCCCGAAGATGAGGCCCAAGATCAGCAGGATGATGGTGCCTGCACCGCCGCCGATCACCGCTCCGCCGCGCACTCCGCCGCCGCCGGTCACCTGACTCGTGTCGAGGGAGGCGCCCTCGTTGAAACTCATGCCCAGAGTGTACGCAGGGCGCAGGCGTGCGCTCGCCGTTAGTCTCGTGCCGTGACCTCGACAGATGCCAGCGCAAGCTTCCAGATGCCGGAGGGCCTCTCGGCCGGGGACCAGGCACGTCTCAAGGGCCTGCGTCGCATGCGGGCGCTGGCGCTTTCACTGCTGGTCCTCGCCGCCGTGGTCTATCTCCTGACCCGTGAGCAGGAGGGGTGGGTCGACTATGTCAACGCCGGCGCCGAGGCCGCCATGGTCGGTGCGATCGCCGACTGGTTCGCCGTCACCGCGCTGTTCCGCCATCCGCTCGGTCTGCCGATCCCGCACACCGCGATCATCCCCAACCGCAAGGAGTCGCTCGGCGAGAGCCTCCAGGAGTTCGTGACCGACAACTTCCTGCGCGAGGACGTCGTGCGGGAGCGCATACAGACCGCCGGTGTCAGTCGTCGCGTGGGGGAGTGGCTCGTTTCCGACGGCCACAGCGAGCGCCTGGTGGCTGAAGGCTCGCGCGTGCTCGCCGACGCACTGCGCCACGTCAAGGAGAGCGACGTGGCGGCGGTCATCGAGGAGGCGCTGATCCCGCGGCTCAAGGACGAAGAGCTCAGCCCCGTGGTGGGTCAGCTGCTCGAGGAGGTCTTACATGATGACGCGCACCGCGGACTCGTTGACTTGGCGCTCGACGAGCTGGCGCGGTGGCTCGCACACAACGAGGTCGAGGTCGCTGCGCTGATCGAGAACCGCGCTCCGTCATGGACGCCTCAGTGGGTCGACAAGCGCGTCGCCACCTGGGTCCACGAGCAGGCAGTCGAGTGGATCACCGAGATCGGCCGGACGCCCGAGCACAACGCCCGGATTGCGCTCAACAAGTGGCTCGCCGAACTGGCCAGGGACCTGCAGACCGACCCGGACACCCGTGTCCGATTCGAGCGGCTCAAGGAGCGCATGCTGTCGCAACCCCGACTGAGTGCCACGTCGGTGCAGCTGTGGGATGCGCTGCGACGTGCCCTGATCGGATCGCTCGGCGACGAGACCGGCCTGCTGCGTCGCCGCGCCCTCGAGGAGATCGAGGCCTTCGGGCAGCGCCTGATCGACGATCCCACGCTCAGCCAGCGCATTGACTCGACCGTCTCGGACGTCGCGGCATACGCCGTCAACCACTACGGCAGCGAGGTGGCCACGATCATCTCCGCCACGGTCAAGCGTTGGGACGGCAAGGAGACCGCCGAGCGGATCGAGCTGCATGTCGGTCGCGATCTGCAGTTCATCCGCATCAACGGCACCGTCGTCGGTGGGCTGGCCGGCGTCACGATCCACGCCATCTCGGCGCTTCTCTGACGCATCCCGACACGTCGGATCGCCCGGTCGTGTGGAAAACATGTGCATAACAGCGGATGTCTTGTGGGTGACCTGGGTCACTCTGTGGGTAACCGTCCCGTTCACCGCAAATAGCCCAGAAACTTCGGAAAAGCCCTTGCGCGCCCCCACGGCGGGGGCATACAAATGACCTACGCACTCCTTCGGGAGAGCGGGAAAGAATCCAGATTCGATCCCATGGCCCGCGACGCAAGTCAAAGGCAGCCGGTCAGTGATGTGGCAGGCGGGAGAGAAGAAGGATTCTGGATGAGAGAGACCATCACGCTCGATCACAATGAGGCCCCGGAAACTCATACTTTCCGGGGCCTCGACTAATTGTGGCAACTAATTCCGCGGAGTGCCAGTGCCCCGCGATGGGAGAGTCGTCACACCCCCGCACCCGATTCGGATAGCCAGTCGGGGTTTGCTAAAGTTCAGTGCTGCATCCCGCTCCTGACGGAGCGATGTCCGGGTGGCGGAATGGTAGACGCGCTAGCTTGAGGTGCTAGTGCCCTGTAAGGGGCGTGGGGGTTCAAGTCCCCCCTCGGACACAAGAAGGCAAGGGCCGGCACCGTCAAGGTTCCGGCCTTCGTCGTGTCCAGGCCCGCGGCGGCAGGCCGCAGCTGTCGCGGTAGTGGGAGCGGATGCCGGCCCACAGAGGGTCATCGGCGGAGCCGGGAGCGTCGTCGGGTTCCGGGCGTAGAGGGTACTTTGGGCGTGCCCGGCGAAACGACCAGTTCAAGGATGACCACCATGACGCGCATGGCTCCGCACAACGTCGTGCTCCACGGCCACGACCTCTCCTACGTCGACAGCGGCTCCGGCCCGGTCGTGCTCTTCATCCACGGGATCCTCGGGTCGCAACGGCAGTGGGCTCACCTGGTCGACAAGATGGATGACAACCACCGGGTTCTCGTACCCGACCTCTTCGGTCACGGCGAGTCCGCCAAGCCGCTGGGGGACTATTCGCTCAGCGCGCACGCGGCGGCCATGCGCGATCTCCTCGATCACCTCGGGATCGAGCGTGTGACGCTCGTGGGGCACTCGCTCGGCGGCGGCATCGCGATGCAGTTCTTCTACCTCTTCCCCGAGCGGGTTGATCGTCTCGTCCTGGTTGCCAGTGGCGGCCTGGGACGTGAGGTGAACCTGGTCCTGCGCTCGGCAACCCTGCCCGGTGCCGCGCAGGTTCTCAGTGTCCTCGCCTCCGCACCCGTCCTCTCACGCGTCGAGGCGCTGGGTCGTGGTGCGACGAAGGTCGGCTGGCGACCAGGCGCAGACATCGACGCGATCTGGCGGGGCTTCAGCTCGCTCGGCGACGGTGAAAGTCGGCGCGCCTTCCTCGCCACCACCCGTGCTGTCATCGACATCGGCGGGCAGAGCATCAGCGCTCACGACCACCTGGAGGGCGCGCTGCCCATCCCGACACTGATCGTGTGGGGCTCCAAGGATCGGATGATCCCGGTCTCCCACGCACTCAGCGTGGGGCGTGCGCTCCCCGACTGCCGCGTCGAGCTGTTCCAGGGCGCGGGGCACTTCCCGCACCTTGATGACCCGGACCGCTTCGCGCGCGTGCTGCGCGAGTTCATCGCTTCAGACGGGTCGAAGGACAGGCCTGCCGCGGCCGCAGACTGACCCCCTTTTCTTTTCGGCCCTGGGCAGCCGGTGCAAGGAGCGCCTCGACCAGCCGCTCATCGATCAGCTCCGGGCCTGACGGCTGGCATTCTCGTGGAACGGTGACCGTGCGCGGTGAGCGCCTGCCATCCTTCGTACATGAGTCTGGATCCTGTCTTCACCAATCCCGATCACTACGCGGTCATCTTCGAGAACGAGCGGGTTCGAGTCCTTGAGTACAACGACACGCCGGGCGATCGGACGACGCCTCACGAGCATCCCGAGAGCGTCATGTACACCCTGTCGTCGTTCCGGCGCCGTCTCGTGTCAGGTGACATTCAACGGGACGTGGAGATGGAGGCAGGAAGCGTCGGCTGGCTCTCGGCCCAAGTGCACCACGGGGAGAACATCGGCGATACGCCGACACGTGCCATTTTCGTGGAGCTCAAGGAGCCCGCCCCGACACCTGGCCCTGAGTCTCTCGGCCCGCAATCTGGCTAGCGGCCGCAGCCGGTCGGGTTCCTGAGATCGCCCGACAGCACGCCTAGGCCGTTGCCTCATCGAGGGTCGGGTAGTCGGTGTAACCCTTGGTCCCGCCGCCATAGAAGGTGTCTCCGTCCGGCTCGTTGACCTCGGCACCGTTGCGCCAGCGGACCGCGAGGTCCGGATTGGCGAGGAAGGGGCGGCCCACAGCGACGATGTCGGCGAATCCTCCGTCAATGATTTCCTCTACCTCGTCCAGGTCGGTGACCTTGGAAAATCCCGTGTTTGCGATCAGGATGCCGCCGAACCGGGCGCGGAGGTCTTGCACGAGGTCCGACGTGGGATCGGCGAGGACGCTGAGATATGCCAGGCCGAGTGGTGCGAGTCCGTCAACCAGGTGCCCGTAAGTGGCCGCGGTGTCCGCCGGGTCCTCTTCCAGCACGCCTTGGATGTTGTGGGCGGGGGAGATGCGGATGCCGACGCGGTCACCGCCGATCGCCTCGGCCACACTGGTCGCGACCTCCAGGGTCAGCCGTGCACGGTTCTCCGGAGAGCCGCCGAACTCGTCCGTGCGCTGATTGGACGACGGTGCGAGGAACTGGTGGAGCAGGTAACCGTTGGCGGCGTGGATCTCGACCCCGTCGAGTCCTGCTTCGACAGCGCTGCGAGCGGCGCTGACGAAGTCTTCGACGATGGCGGGGATCTCTTCTGTCGCGAGTGCGCGTGGGACGACATGGTCGACCGGCCCGTCGGCAGTGATCATCTTGCCGGGGGCGCTGATCGCGCTGGGCGCGACGGTCTCGAGCCCGCCCTTGTTGTCGGGGTGCGCGATGCGACCAACATGCATGAGCTGAACCACGAGGTGGCCGCCCTTGTCGTGAACGGCATGTGCGGCCTCTCGCCAGCCGGCAATCTGCTCTGGGGAGTGGATCCCCGGGGTGTTGAGGTATCCCTGTCCGACGGCGCTCGGCTGGGTGCCTTCGGTGATGATCAGGCCGGCACCGGCGCGCTGGGCGTAGTAGGTCGCGGCGATATCACGGGGGACCTGGTGCTCGCCCGCTCGATTGCGCGTGAGCGGAGCCATCACGAAGCGTTGCGGAAGATCCCACGTACCGACCTTGATCGGCTCGAACACTGTAGACATCTGTACTCCTCGACGTTGCGAAAGCGCTGCCTGTGGGCGAGCGACTCATGAGTCAACGTCGGCTGCCGACCACCATTCCCAAGGACGGGTGTGAACAACCTGACATCGCCCCAAGCCGGGTCAGGCTGGGCCAGGTCAGGCCGTGCCGGCGATGAGGAAGCTCTCGTCGGACTCCTCGAGCTGCAGGGTGACGTCCTCGGCGCGACGTTCGCCCTGGTACTCGTACTCGTATGTGTAGGACACCGTGAGCGTCTCAGGGTCGCCTTGCAGCGTCTTGACGTCGAGATCACTCACGCCACTCCAGAACCCCCTGTATCCCTCGATCCCGCCGCTCTCCTGCTGGTAGTCGGGGGTGAGCATCGCGAACCCGGCATCGGGGTCATTGCTCGCCGCGGTCAGGTAGTCGGCCGCGAACCCCTCGAGGATCTTCGCCGTGGCTTCTTGATCCGGGGGAGCCGACGTCGGCTGGCTCGCATCTGATCCGGCCCGTGGCGCGTCGGTGGCAGGATCCTCACCACCTGCGCCGAGGGCAAACGCGACCACGGCGATGATGGCCGCCGCCGCTGCACCAGCAAGCCACAGCCTCCGGCTGTTGCGATCGCGAGGGCCGGTGTCGCGACGGCCTCCGGCAGGAGTGCGTACGGGCCTCGTCGGGGCGGCGGGGGTCTCCATCGGCGCGAACGCCGCCGTAGGAGCGGGCTCCGCGTGGTCAGTGAACGGGGTGAACCCCTGCGTCGCCTCGAGGGCGAGGTCGGCCGCGGCTGTCGCCAGGGGGAGGGGAGAAAGAGGCGACTCGGTGAACGCCCCCTCGACCTCTGCCATCGTCGGCCTGTCCTCGGGGTCGCGCTGCATCATGGCCTCGACGAGGGGCGCGAGTCGCCCACCTCCCTCCAGCCGTGGAGGTTCGTCGTGGACGATGCGATACATCGCGCCGATCAGGTTCTCGCCCGCCTCATAGGGCGGCCGGCCGGCCAGGGCGTGGAAGACCGTGGCGCCGAGGGACCACACGTCGCTCGCGGCCGATGCTGTGCGCCCCGTGACGATCTCGGGGGAGAGGTAGGCGGCCGAGCCGGTGACGAGGCCGGTCTGGGTGAGAGCGGCATCCGCGTGGGCGCGGGCGATGCCGAAGTCCGACAGCTTGGCGATGCCCTCACGGGTCAGCAGGATGTTGGACGGCTTGACGTCGCGGTGCACGATGCCGTGCTCGTGAGCGGCGGCCAGCGCTCCGGCAACCTGCTCGACCACGGGGGCGACGTCCTCGATCCCCAGCGCCCCACGCTCGGCGATCAGTCCGGCCAACGTGGGGCCGTCGACATACTCCATGACCAACCACTGGTGCCCGTCGTCGAAGACGAGGTCATAGACCGCGACGACGTTCTGATGGTTGACGCGGGCAGCAAGCCGCGCCTCACGCTCGGCGCGATCGAGATCGGGCGCGCCACCGCCTGCGACCATGCCGATCTGCTTGATCGCGACGGTTCGGCCCAGCACGGAGTCGTGGCCCAGCCACACCATCCCCATGCCGCCACGACCTATCTCGTGGCGGACCTCATACCTGTCCGCGAGCATCACGCCTCCTGTTGTCAAGGACCAAACTTAGGCTGTCGCTGGTAAGAACGCATGATCGCTCCGCGCAACCGGGCCCTGCGAGCGCTACAGTGGACAGCGTACGAACCCCGCCGATCGTCTCGTGGCATCGGACTGAAGGTCCGAAGAGTCCGCGGAGCGGGAGTTGCACCGTGCCGATCACCTAGTCGATCGGTTGCATGAGTCGTCGGGGAGTGGCCCCAGGCCCGGTCCCGCTCGACGTCTCACGACGCCGCCCGGTCCACGCCGAGTGGGCGTTGCAGCATCGCCCGACCAAGTGCCGGGCACTGATGAGGAGGAAGACGTGGCCAGAAGAGGCCAGCGGCAGTCGGGGACGACTCGTTCCGCGCCCCAGCGACGCGCTCGAGGTGGCAACGACGGGATCATGTCGGTGCTCGCCCGCGCCGTACGCGAGGTCGAGGCCGGCGCGCAGCGCGGACGGGTGTCACCCTCAACGCGCACCAAGTTCCAGGTCGTCGCCCTGTTGGCCCGTGAGGAACGCATTCGCGTGAGGGCCGATTCGACCAGCACGGAGGCGCACCGCACCGAGCAGCTCAAACGCCTCGACGGGATCGGGACGATCCTGGCGCAGACAGCCGCCCGCGACACCACGTTGCTCTCACTGCTCGCCGAAGACGCCGAGGTCTCCGACGCGGCGGTCTCGCTCAAGAGCGATATGTTGCAGGCGGCGGGCCTCGAGCCGACCTCCGAGCCGGAGACCGTCAGTGAGGACGCCGCAATCCCGGCGCCGCCCGAACGCCGGGTCGTGCCGCAATCAGTCGTCTCGCGCCAGCTGGCCAACCCGTTCCTCACCCCGGACTTCGCCGCCGCAGCGTCGGCGAAGCCGCAGTCACAGCGCCTCGCGACGTGGGAGCTCCTGGGTCCACTGTTCTCGGCCTTCGAGCGTGCCGCCGGCGGGTCCAAGGCGTGCATGGACCTCCCGGAGCCTTCCGAGACCCGGGTGCCCGACGACCTCGAGCTGATGCGCCACCAGGGCCAGCTCATCGCCTCGGCCGAGGATGGGCACCGGACCTTCCTGCTTGCCGACGAACCCGGTCTGGGCAAGACAGCACAGGCTCTGCTCGCGGCGCAGGTCGCCAATGCCTACCCTCTGCTGGTCGTGGTGCCCAACGTCGTCAAGACCAACTGGGCTCGCGAGGCCGATCTCTGGACACCCCACCGGTCGACGACGGTGATCCACGGCAACGGCGACACGATCGACGGCTTCGCCGACATCGTCATCGTCAACTACGAGGTGCTCGACCGGCACGTCGGCTGGCTGGGCGACCTCGGCTTCCGCGGCATGGTGCTCGACGAGGCGCACTTCATCAAGAACAAGTCCTCCCAACGCTCACAGCACGTGCTCCAGCTGTCCGAGCGCATCCGCGCCCGCACAGCCCGCCCCTTGCTGATGGCGCTGACCGGCACACCCCTGATCAACGACATTGACGACTTCCGGGCGATCTGGCAGTTCCTGGGCTGGATCGACGACAAGAAGCCCCGCGCTGAGCTGATGCACTCGCTCGAGGACACCGGGCTGACGCCGATCGATTCGGGCTTCTATGCCGCGGCCCGCTCACGAGTCATCGACCTCGGCGTCGTACGTCGTCGCAAGATCGACGTCGCTGCGGACATCCCTGCACGACGCATCGCCGACATCCCGGTCGAGCTCGAGGACGAGGCCGGCCGATCGATCCGCGAGGCCGAGCGCCAGCTCGCCAAGCGCCTCATGTCGCGTTACCAACGCGCGCTCGAGACCCGCACGTCCGGCGTCACTGTCGAGGGCATCGACCATGAGCTCGTACGCCGGGTCGCCGGGTGGGAACGCGACGACAGCTCGAGCAAGACCGACGAGAACGTGTTCAGCATGATGCGCCGCATCGGTCAGGCCAAGGCCGGGCTCGCTGCCGACTACACCGCGCAGCTGGCCCACAGCGTCGGCAAGGTCGTGTTCTTCGCCAAGCACATCGACGTCATGGATGTCGCCGAGGACACATTCAAGCGGCGCGGCATCCGCTTCTCATCGATCCGCGGCGACCAGACCCCCAAGGCCCGTCAACAGAACATCGACGCCTTCGTCAACGATCCCGACGTCTCGGTCGTGGTCTGCTCGCTGTCCGCCGCCGGCGTGGGCATCAACCTGCAGGTGGCGTCGAACGTCGTGCTGGCTGAGCTCTCGTGGACCGACGCCGAACAGTCACAGGCCATCGACCGGGTCCACCGGATCGGTCAGGACGAGCCGGTCACCGCCTGGCGCATCATCGCCTCCCAGACCATCGACACCAAGATCGTGGAGCTCCTCGACAGCAAGGCCGGTCTTGCAGCGAGAGCGCTCGACGGCTCGGACGACGAGATCTCGATGTCCTCCGACATGCAGCTCGAGGCCCTGGTCGCACTGCTGACCGAGGCGCTGTCGGCCGCAGAGTCCGGTTCCGGCTCAACCGAGGCCTGACCGGCTTAGCAACTGGTCGGCTCAGCGACCCATCCGCGCTGGCGTCCGGTCTCGAACCACAGGCAGAGAACGCCGCGCCGACGACCGGGACCTGATGATGACCGCCGAACACCCGCATGCGCTGCTGGGTGCCTATGCGCTGGATGCGTTGGGCCGCGCCGACCGGGCACAGTTCACGGCTCATCTGGAGGCTTGCACCTTGTGTCAGGCGGAGCTCGCTGAGTTCCGGGAGACGGCCAGGCGCTTCGGTGAGGTCGAACGCCCGTCGGACTGAGACGCTCGATCCAATTCAGGCGATACGGGCCGGCATCGAACGCGGACGTGCCAGATTGCGCATCGCCGCGCAGAGCAGCTCGGCGACGTGGTCTGCCGGCAGGCCCATCACGAGAGCCGCCTGACGATAGGTGTGCCCGCCGAACCTGCAGAGGCCCAGTGCTGCCCTCTGGTCGTCCTGGAGGCCATGGAACTCATACAGCTGCGCTTCGGCCGCGGAGTCATCGACAGGCGCCAGGCTGGCGGACGTACGAGGGTGGGGTCCCCACGCTGCCCAGGCGACGTAGACGGCAGCAGAGAGCTGGCGCAACGTACAGGGTCCGGAGTGATGCGCAGCGATCGCCTGGATGACCACCCGCTCGGCGAGCTCCTGGTCGTCGGTGAGGATCCTCGCCATCAGGTGCAGCTCACTCCCGTAGTGATCGAAGACTGCCAGGACACGACTTCCACGTGGATCCACCAGTAGCTTCATGTTCGTCGCGCTCCTGTCGAGTTGCTCTCAGGTCCACAGTGGCCCAGAACCGGTCCGTGTGGGGCGGCCAAACCTATGCACTCTCGACAAGGGCGCCGCACCCGGTCACCCCCGCCTGACATATCGGCGTGCAGCCCGGTGCAGGCACACCTAGGCTCGTGGGATGCGGCTGACGGTGAAGGTGGACGGGGCAGCGGAGCTGGGCGAGCAAGCACGCAGCCTCGAAGCCGCAGACCAGGCGTTGCGTCAGAGCTTCTCCGGGTTCGACCGCGACACCGTGCGCCCGGAGGTCGAGAAGTCCGTCGACAAGATCGGTGTCGTGCTCTCGGCTGAGGAGATCACTGCCTACGCCGAGGCGATTGGCCAACGGGCCGACTTCGAGCTGACGCTTCGCTGAAGGCTCAGGCGTGGGCCGGCACCGGGACGGGGTCGCGGCGTCGAGCCACCTGCTGACGCACACGTGTGTCAACAGCGAGAGAGATGTAGAGCAGCCCAATCGCCACGACGCCGTCCATCCACCAGTGATGGCTCGTCGCGGCAACGACGAAGATCGTGAGCGGCAGGTGGAGCACGATCACCCAACGCCACCTGCTGGTGCTGGTCGCGAACACTCCCAGCGCGACCACCGCCGCCCAGCCGACGTGGATCGAGGGCATCGCCGCGAACTGATCGGAGATGCCCGTGCCCACGTCGCCATAGACGTCGAATCCGTGTGTGGCGGACAGGTCAACGAAGCCGAGCTCCTGAACGAACCGCGGAGGGGCCACCCGAACAAACCGGATAACCAGGCAGAACGCGGTCAGCCCGGCCAGCCCGTTGCGCCAGTGCGCATAATGATCGCGGTGTCGGACGAACAGCCACACCATGAACACGATCAGTCCCGGCACGTGCAAGGTGGCGTAGTAGTCGTTGGTGATCGCCGCCCACGTGTCATGGCGAATCACGAAGTGCTGCATCGAGATCTCTGTCGGCAGGTGCAGGATCTGTTGGAAGTCGTCGATTCGACGAGCCCGCTCCAGGGCACCGCTCTCGTGCGTCAAGGGCAGCTGACGAGCCAGCCTCCACACGGCGTAGAGAGCCGAGATCAACGCGAGCTCCCGCAGACCGGGGCTGATCGCGTCGCGCACTCGGCTCGGCCGGGCCGCCCGCAGGATCAGCGCTGCAAGGGCACTCAGCAGCGATGCGGCCGCTGCCTGTTCCCAGGTTGCCCAGCTCACGCGAGCGTGGCCGTTCGCTCAGGGTTCACGGCTCGATCCTACGGACCGGAGTGAGTTGATCTGGGGGATACTCGTCAAACAGTCAGCCCTGACCGGATAGTGTCCGGACCGACCCACGCCCCGGTCGTGACCAATCATCAGCAGCGAAGGACTCTCCATGGACGTGCACAACTCCTCAGCACTCGTGACAGGTGGCGCCTCCGGCCTCGGCCTGGCCACGGTCGAGGCCCTCGTGGCCGCGGGAGCCAAGGCTGTGATCATCGACCTCCCCGGCTCACCGGGCGAGGAGGTCGCAGCGCGTCTCGGCGAGTCCGTACGCTTTTCGGCCGGCGACGTGCGCGACGAGGATGCCGTCAACGCTGCCCTCGACATCGCCGCTGAGCTCGGTGACCTGCGGGTCGTCGTCAACTGCGCCGGCGTCGGCAACGCCGCCAAGACAACCGGCAAGAAGGGCCCCTTCCCGCTCGACGCGTTCAAGCGGGTCATCGACATCAATCTGATCGGCTCCTTCAACGTCCTTCGGCTCGGCGCGACCCGGATGGCTAAGCTCGAGCCCCTCGGCGAGGAGCGTGGAGTCATCATCAACACCGCGTCGGTCGCCGCA
The DNA here is from genome assembly GCF_037719875.1 of Aeromicrobium sp. Lineage (GTDB taxonomy): Bacteria > Actinomycetota > Actinomycetes > Propionibacteriales > Nocardioidaceae > Aeromicrobium. The sequence continues at coordinate 36,231 of NZ_JBBJMJ010000016.1, forward strand.
TTCGACGGTCAGATCGGGCAGGCCGCCTACTCCGCGTCCAAGGGTGGGATCGTCGCCATGACCCTGCCGATCGCCCGTGACCTCGCATCGCTCGGCATCCGGGTCGTGACGATCGCCCCAGGCCTGTTCAACACGCCTCTGCTCGCCTCCCTGCCGGACGACGCCAAGGCCTCGCTCGGGCAGCAGGTGCCGCATCCCTCCCGGCTGGGGGAGCCCAGCGAGTATGGCGCGCTGGCTGCACACATCGTCGCCAACCCCATGCTCAACGGTGAAGTCATCCGGCTCGATGGTGCCATCCGGATGGCACCACGATGAGCGCGACGTTGAGGACGAAGTTCACCGAGACGTTCGGCATCGAGCACCCGATCGTCCAGGGCGGCATGCAGTGGGTCGGTCGTGCAGAGCTCGTGGCGGCGGTCGCCAACGCCGGCGCGCTGGGCATGATCACGGCGCTGACCCAACCCACGCCGGAGGACCTGGTCAAGGAGATCGCGCGCACACGCGACCTCACCGACAAGCCATTCGGCATCAACCTCACGATCCTGCCCGCGATCACCCCGCCTCCCTACGACGAATATCGTCAGGTCATCGTCGAGTCCGGCGTCACGATCGTGGAGACGGCCGGATCCAATCCCGGACCTCACCTGCCACAGTTCCACGCAGCCGGGATCAAGGTGCTGCACAAGTGCACCAGCGTCCGGCACGCGGTCAAGGCGCAGGGCCTGGGCGTCGACGGCATCAGCATCGACGGTTTCGAATGCGCCGGTCACCCCGGTGAGGACGACATCCCGGGCCTCGTACTGATCCCTGCAGCGGCCAAGCACATCACGATCCCGATGATCGCGTCCGGCGGCTTTGCCGACGCGCGCGGCCTCGTGGCGGCCCTGGCTCTCGGCGCCGATGGCGTCAACATGGGCACCCGCTTCATGTGCACGGAGGAGTCGCCGATCCACCAGAACATCAAGCAGGCGATCGTCGACTCCACCGAGCGGGACACCGAGCTGATCTTCCGTACGCTCCGCAACACTGCGCGCGTGGCCAGCAACACGGTCAGCCGTGAGGTCGTCGAGATTCTCAACGACGGGGGCCAATTCGACCAGATCAAGGATTTGGTCTCCGGCGCACGCGGCAAGACGGTCTACGAGAACGGCGATCCCGAGGCTGGCATCTGGAGTGTCGGCACCTGCCAGGGGCTCATCGACGACATCCCGGCGGCCGGGGCGCTCGTCGAGCGCATGGTCGCCGAGGCTGTGGAGCTCATCACCGGCAAGCTGGCGGCAGTCGTGGTGGCCTGATCGTGCGACCACCAGACCGATGGGTCATCGTGGCAGCGATCGTCCCGCCCGTCCTCATCGCGCTGGTTGGCATCGCCCACCCGGCCCGCCTGACGTTCGAAGACGCGATCTTGTGGCGAAACCTGCATGTCGTGCTGCTGCCGCTCTTTCCCCTGGTCGCCCTCGGACCCTGGCTCGTCACCCGCTCGATAGACCGCGCGTGGGGCCGAGTCTCGCTGCTGCTCGGCTTCGTCTATGCGTGTTTCTACTCCGCACTCGACGTGCTGGCCGGCATCGGCGCCGGCGGCCTCAAGGACGCCCGCGAGGGTGGCCTCGGTGTGGTGTTCGGGCTTGCCGGTGACTTGGGCCAGGTCGGTTCGGTCGCGTTGATCGGCGCCAACGCTCTGGCATGTGGATGTGTGCTGCGGATCGTCGGTGCCAAAGGTGCGCCCGGCACGGTGCTGTTGTTGGCCGGCAGCTACGGATTCATGGAGGAGCACGTCTACTGGCCCGGCGGAGTGTTGTCGATGCTCGCCATTGCCGCGGGCTGGGCGGCCTTGCTGATCGCCCTGCGCCGCGCTCAGTTGCCGTTGCCCTGATAGACCCTCACGTAGTCGACCAGGTAGTGGAACTCCGGCTTGGTGTGGGCCGGGTCCGCCCAGCCCCAGTAGTTGGTGCCGACCTGGAGGTTGATCCTGAGGTGGAACGTGTCGTCGAACGAGTAGCCGGTGAAGTAGGGCTTGGACGACAGCGGAACCTCGCCGACTGTCTCCCCGTCATAGGTGTAGCGCAGGCAGGTCGGCGACCAGTTGACACCGTAGCGGTGCCAGCCCTTCCAGATCGGGTCGTTGTCCAGGTTGGGGTGCGCGCGGCCTTGGGTGTGCTCGGTGCTCGACTGCTGGCTGGTGTCTTCCCAGGAGTTCCACTCGTAGGACGGGGAGGGGTCGAAGTTCCTGATCGTCGGCGCACCGTAGGACTCCAGCGGATCGATCTCGCCGAGGCGGTCGTCAGCCCGCAACCAGAATGCCGGCCAGATGCCACGTGACATCGTGCTGGTGCTCGGCACCCAGGCTCTGACCTCGAAGTAGCCGTACTTCTGCCCGAACCTGTCGCCGGCCGCGTTGCCATATCCGGCGTCATCGATCGAGTCGATGTAACCCGTGGAGTAGTCACGAGTCTTGTTGCGTTCATAGATCGCGTTGGGGTTGACCTGCCACTCGCTCTCTTGCATCCGCTTGCCCACGATGTCGAGCATGCCGTCGTGGACGCTGACGTTCTCCTTGGTGATGTAGGCCTGATCCTGGTTGAGGAAGGTGTCGTCACGCACGCGCCACGCGTCCCTGTTGATCGTCGAACCGCTGAACTCATCGGCGAAGGTCAACTTCCCCTGGGCCGGATCGGCGTAGTCGATGTCCTCGCAGGCGACGGGCGTATAGGGCGGTGGCGGCGGGGGCGGGGGAGTCGAGGTCACCGCGACGTCCTTGATGCGCAGGTAGTGACGCCGGCTCACCCCCTCGATGTGGGAGTAGACCTTGATCTGGCTGCCAGCCATCGTTGTCGTGTGGCTCACCGAGGAGTTGCGCCAGCTCGACGTGGTCGGCCGAAAGTATGTCGAGCCCTGACTGACGACCCGGCCATCGCTGACCTCCAACACCCGCAGCGCGACTTTGCCGCGCGATTCGGAGGTGCTGAACCTGGCGGAGACCCGGATCGTCGAGCCGGCCTCGGCGATCGATGCAGAGGAGACGGGCGACCCCATGCGAATGGTCTTTCGCCCAATGCTGCTGCGTGGTCTCAGCTCACCCACCTTGATACCGTCGCCCACCGTCGTCTGACGGAATGTCGCATTGGCCGAGCTGGACCAGCGAGGGGTGCCGGTCTCGGGTCCGATGATGGCCACCTTGATCGATGGCGGCGGCAGCTCGGCCTCGGCGGGCGCTCCCACCAGTCCAGCTGCCAAGGCCGCCACCACAACAACGCTGACCGTGGGAGGTGTCACGCGACGGCCCAGCCGGATCCCCGAATGCTCGTGCATTCACACACGGTAGGCCACATGGCCGCGTCTGGGGCGGTTTGGACACTCGTCACACGAGTTCCATCCTGTCACTCGCGCCTCACACGGGCAGAAGACGCGTGATGAACTTGGTCAGCTGATCAACATTGCAGCACTCATGCATCTCGACGATCTCGGCATACGTGGGGGCGATCGAGTCGCCGAGGCCCCACCGCATCGAGTGCTCCGGGTTGAGCCAGAAGGTACGCCGCGCGCGCTGGTTGATCTCATGGAGCGCCGCGAGGTTGGGATCTTGGTTGTTGTTCCGCGCATCCCCGAGGATCAGCACCGCCGTGCGAGGTCCGACAGCGGTCATGTGCTCGGCGTGGAAGTCGGCAAAGGCTTCGCCGTAGTCGCTGCTGGTGTGCCACTTGGTGATGTGCGCCTCGCGGGCGATGCGACCGGCCAGGTCGTCACCGCCGTCCTTGACCAGATCGGTGACCTCGGCCATCGCGTTGACGAAGGCATAGACCCGGACCTTGCTGAACTGCCCGCTGAGCGCCTGGACCAGATGCATCGTGAAGCTCGAGAACCCGGAGACCGATCCGGAGACATCGCACATCAGCACGAGCTCGGGACGGGACGGATGTGGCTTCGCGTGGACCGGGTGCATCGGCACCCCGCCGGTCGACATCGAGCGCCGCAGGGTCCGGCGGATGTCGATGCGGCCCCGGTTGGCCTTTCGTCGGCGCGCGGCAAGACGAGTCGCGAGCTTGCGTGACAGCGGCCGGACGATCCGTCCGAGCTCCTCGAGCTGTTGCTTGTTGGCGCTGAGGAAGTCGATGCGGTCGGTGCCGGTGCGCACGGCATGGCGGGTGACGGTGTCACGTCCGCGCAGCTCCGCCGTCCGCCGACGCGCCTCGGTCGCGACCAGGGCCCGGAAACGATCGACGTTCTGTCGGACCTCATCGCGCTCGAGCCGATCGGTGAACTCGCTGCCGCCTCCCGATCCACCGCCCTGGGATCGGCCCTGGCCTTGCCCGCCGCCACCCTGCCCACGCTGCTGCAGCGCCTGCACGAGGAGCGTCTGGGGACGCAGCCGCTCAAGCGTCTGGTAGGCCGACCATCCGCCGGTCGCGGTCCCCTCCGTGCCGACCTGCCCCAACAGGTCGACCGCCAGCTCAGCAACCTGCTCGAGGGTGCGCAGGTCCTCCTCGGCGAGAGCCATGGCCAACAGGTCTCGGAGGTCCTCGATGTCGAAGTCCTGGGCCATCGCACGAGCCGCCTCGGGCACACCGACGCCGGCGGGAAAATAGAGATCGAAGGTCATGTCGAACACATCGCGCTGACCGCCACGTCGCACCAGTGCGGAGGCGAGCCCCTCCCGGAGCTGCGATCGATCACTCATGCCGAGGACCTGCACGACGGCTGCGGCATCCACCGTCTCGCTCGTGCCGGCCGGTATGCCCTTGCTGCGCAGGGCCGCGACGAACTCCACGAGCCGCCCCGCGAGGTCCTGCTCCGGCGGCGCGGTCATGGGGCGCCCAGCACCTCGTCGAGGTCGAGCCGCGCCGAGGCCTTGGCCAGGTCATCCTGGTGCTTGAGGATCACGCCGAGACTCTCCTTGACGATGTCGTCGTCCAGGATGTCGGCACCGAGGGCAACGAGCGTGCGAGCCCAGTCGATGGTCTCGGAGACCGACGGGGCCTTGCGCAGCGGCATGGCCCGCAGTGCGTTGATGACGCGGACGAGGGAGTCGCCGAGCGTTGCGTCGAGTTCGGGCACCTTGAGTCGTACGATCTGCTGCTCGAGATCAGCATCGGGGAAGTCGATGTGCAGGAACAAGCAACGGCGCCGCAGCGCCTCGGACAGCTCGCGGGTCGCATTGGATGTCAGGACGACGAACGGACGGCTTGTGGCGGTGATCGTACCGAGCTCAGGAACCGTGATCTGGAAGTCTCCCAGGACTTCCAGCAGCAGACCCTCGATCTCGACGTCGGCCTTGTCCGTCTCGTCGATCAGCAAGACGGTCGGGCCGTCGTTGCGGATCGCGGTCAGGAGCGGTCGGGCAAGCAGGAACTCCTCGCTGAAGATGTCGTTGCGCGCCTCGTCCCAGGTCTCGTCGCGGCCCGCGGTGATGCGCAGCAGCTGCTTGGCGTGGTTCCACTCATAGATGGCCCGCGCCTCATCGACGCCCTCGTAGCACTGCAGACGTACGAGCTCGGCTCCGCAGGCCTGCGCCACGGCACTCGACAGGGCGGTCTTGCCGACGCCGGCCGGACCCTCGACAAGCAGTGGCTTGCCCAGCTCGCTGGCGAGGAAGACCGTGGTCGCCACGGCGTCTGACGCGAGATAACCCGCCGAGGCGAGCTTGTCCTTGACGTCGGTGATCGAGGTGAACGGCATGGTGCGCATGTCTACGATGATGCCGTGGCCCTGATCGAGATCGCGCGCGAGGTGCGTCTGACCCCCGAGGAGTCGTGGCTCCGGCTGACCGACTGGGAGCGTCATGGACGGTTCGTTCCCCTGACCCGCATCAGCCGGACCGCGACCGGATTCGTCGCCCGGACCGGTCTCGGGCCCGTCGGTTTCGACGATCCGATGGAGATCGTCGAGTGGCAGGAGCCGTCGTTCTGCCGTCTGGAGAAGCGCGGACGACTGGTCACCGGTTGGGCCGAGCTCAGGGTTGAGCCCCATGGACCGGGCAGCCGAGTGACCTGGCGTGAGCAGATCGACGTGCGGGGGATGCCCCGGGCACTCGACGGACTCACCAGGGTGTCGAGCGCAAAGCTGTTCTCCCGGGTCGTCGACGGGTTGCTCGCGTAGGTGTGCCCGGGTCGAGCCGAGAATCGGCCGGTCACCTCGAAATCGTCAACATGACCCAGGACCGGTTCGCTGAGCGCGATGTCGGCAACGACATCTGGATCGCCCTGCGTGGTGCGTCGGCGTCCTCGTCGTCGCCTACGTCTTCGCCATGGCGGCCTACCGGCGCACGATCTCCTAGGTGAAGAGGGCCGTAGGATCGCGGCATGGGCTACTCGCCGGAATCCGAAGCGCTCGAGATCTGCCGTGACCTGATCCGGATCGACACCTCCAACTACGGGGACGATTCGGGACCGGGGGAGCGCGGGGCCGCCGAGTATGTCTCCGCCTCCCTCGCGGAGGTCGGAATCGAGTCAGCGATCTTCGAGTCGCGGACAGGTCGCGCCAGCGTCGTCGCCCGGTGGGGCAACCAGGACTCGGCGAAACCCGGACTGCTGATCCACGGGCACCTCGACGTGGTGCCGGCGCAGGGCAGCGACTGGAAGGTCGACCCGTTTGCCGCAGAAGTCATCGACGGCTACCTGTTCGGCCGCGGCGCGGTCGACATGAAGGACTTCGACGCGATGCTCCTGTCGGTCGTGCGGGCGCGCCAGCGAGCCGGAGTCATCCCCGACCGGCCGATCACCCTGGTCTTCACCGCCGACGAAGAGGCCGGCGGGGTCCTTGGGGCACACTGGCTCGTCGAGCACCATCCCGACCTGTTCGAGGGTTGCACCGAAGCGATCGGCGAGGTCGGCGGCTTCTCCACCGAGGTCGGCGGCAAGCGGCTCTATCTGATCGAGTCCGGCGAGAAGGGCATCGCCTGGATGCGACTGCGCGCGCACGGCACGGCGGGGCACGGGTCGATGCGCAACAACGACAACGCCCTCACCCACCTCTCCCGTGCTCTCATCGCGCTGGGTGAGCACCCGTGGCCCGCGGAGCCCGGACCGTCGATGGAGATACTGCTCGCCAAGGTCCGCGAGCTGACCGGTGAGGAGGGCTCCTCCGATGAGTTGTTGGACCTGTTCGGCCCCGCCGTCCGCATGATCGGTGCTGGCATGCGCAACACGACCAATGCGACGATGCTGCAAGCCGGATACAAGCACAATGTGATCCCGGGCGAGGCCGTCGCCTATGTCGATGGCCGCTATCTTCCCGGCCACGCCGACACCTTCATACCCACGATCCGCGAGATCGTCGGCCAGCACGTCACGGTCGAGCCCTACATCAGCGACGCTGCCCTGGAATATGCGTTCGAGGGCGATCTCGTCGACGCCATGACCGTGGCGCTGCACAGCCAGGATCCCGAGGCGCACATCGCGCCATTCCTGATGTCGGGGGGCACCGATGCCAAGGCATGGCACAAGATCGGGATCACGTCCTACGGATTCACACCGCTGCGGTTGCCGGGCGACCTCGACTTCACCGCGTTGTTCCACGGCGTCGACGAGCGGGTGCCGGTCGATGCCCTCGAGTTCGGGGCACGCGTCTTCGACACATTCTTGGATCAGCTCTAGCTGGGCCAGCCGTAGAGCGTGCTGCGCATACGGATGATCTTGCGGCGCAGGACGACGGTCCGCTGACCGGTGCCGTCCTTGCGCAATCGGTCGAGCTCCCAACCCTGATACTCGGCCGCATCGGTCAGCATGCGGCACACCGCTGTCCGTGACTTGGTGCGGTCGATCGTGAGGTTCCAGAACTCGTACTCGATCATCGATTCACCTCTCATCGTGTGCTGCCCTCATCGTGCGCTGCCCGACACGTCATCGAGGGCCTGGACGATCTCCGGGGGGAGGTCGAGATCCTCCGACGCCAGGTTTTCCTGCAGCTGCGCGGTCGTGCGCGCCCCGACAATGGCGGACGCGACATCGGGGCGATCGACCAACCACGCCAGCGCAACATGGGCGATCGTCACGCCAAGGCCCTCGGACGCTCGCGCCAGGGCCTCGACGACGGCGAACTTGCCCGGCGTGAGGTAGGCAGACACGAACGCTTCCCACGCCGGATCCGCGGCGCGGGAGTCGGCAGGGATCCCGCTGCGATATTTGCCGGTGAGAACGCCTCTCCCCAGCGGGGACCACGCCAACACGCCCATGCCGAGATGGTCGGCGGCCGGGACGACTTCGGCCTCCGGGTCGCGGTTGACCAGGGAGTACTCGACCTGCGTGCTGATCAGCGGCACGGCCTCGGCGCGAGCAGCGAGCCAGGTGTGCGAGAGCGCGGTCTGCCAGCCGGTGAAGTTGCACACGCCGACGTAGCGGGTGCGCCCCGTGCGGACGGCGTGCTCGAGTGCGCCGATCATCTCCTCGATGGGGACGTCCGGATCGGGGGAGTGGATCTGCCAGAGGTCGAGGTGGTCGGTCCCGAGCTCGCGCAAGGAACGATCGAGCTGGTCGAGCAGCGTACGCCGTGACCCGTCACGCTCGACGCCGTCGCCGCGCCTGATGAAGCCCGCCTTGCCGGCCAGGATGACCCGATCGCGCAGGCCGGCCTTGGCCATCAGCGTGCCGAGCAGCTCCTCGCAGGCGCCGTCGCCATAGATCGGGGCGGTGTCGACGAGAGTGCCGCCCGCGTCGACGAAGGTCGAGAGCTGCTCCTCGGCCTCATACGCATCGACCGCCGAACCCCACGTCATGGTGCCAAGCGCGAGCCGCGAGACCTCCAGCCCCGAGCAACCAACACGGCGATACTGCATGGCGCAAGGCTAGTCGGGGAGGCATCAGGCTCCGGGTAGGCTCGCACGGTGGATTTCCTACGTGCCGTGGTCCTGGGCCTGATCCAGGGCCTGACCGAGTTCCTTCCCATCTCCAGCAGCGCTCACCTCGCGATCTTCCCCAAGCTCTTCGGCTGGGATGATCCCGGAGCGGCGTACACCGCGGTGATCCAGATCGGTACCGAGCTGGCCGTGGTCCTCTACTTCTGGCGGGACATCTGGACGATCGGCTCAGGCTGGGTACGTGGCGTCGTCTCACGCGAGGCCCGGCAGGCGCCGGAGTGGCGGATGGGCTGGTTCGTCATCATCGGCTCGTTGCCGATCGTCGTGCTCGGGTTGCTGCTGCAGGACCTCATCGACAAGGAGTTCCGCAACCTCTGGGTCATCGGCACGATGCTCATCGTCCTTGGCGTCGTGCTCGGGATCGCGGAGCGGGTGGGCCGCAAGACCAGTCCGATCGAGAACCTCACGATGCGTCACGCGATCCTGCTCGGAGTCGCGCAGGCCGGCGCCCTCGTGCCGGGAGTCTCCCGGTCCGGCGCCACGATCAGCATGGGGCTGCTCCTGGGCTACGAGCGCGCCGCGGCGACCCGTTACGCGTTCCTGCTCGCAATCCCGGCGGTGGTCGGGGCCGGCCTCTACAAGCTCAAGGACATCGGCGGCGACAACGCCTACGGCGTCGGCCCCACAATCGTGGGCACGATCGTGTCCTTCATCGTGGGTCTTGCGGTCATCCACTGGCTGCTGCGATATGTGAGCACCCGCTCCTACATGCCGTTCGTGTTCTACCGGGTCGGCCTGGGTGCCCTTGTGCTGATCCTGGTCGGCGCGGGTGTCATCGCCGCCGGCACGACAGTCGGCTGAGCTGCGACTCAGAGCCAACCGGAGCGCTTGAACCGCCAGTAGATGTAGGCGCAGATCCCGCCGATCGCGGCGATCACGACCGGATAGCCGTAGGTCCATCTGAGCTCGGGCATGTGGTCGAAGTTCATGCCGTAGACCCCGGCGATCGCGGTCGGCACGGCGAAGATCGTGGCACCAGCGGTCAGCTTGCGCATGTCGGCGTTCTGCTGGACGCTCAGCTGCGCCAAGTGGGCCTGGAGCGCGTTGTCGAGCAGATTGTCGATCGAGTCGATCGCTTCGGCCGCGCGCTGGAGATGATCGCCGATGTCTCGGAAGTAGGGTCGGGAGTCCTCCGGCATCGACCCGTGCGAGAACCGCAGGATCGGCTCCTTGAGCGGTATGACTGCCCGGCGGAACTCCAACGTCTCGCGCTTGAGTCGGTAGATGCGGGTCGAGTCGTTCGATCGCTCGTTGGAGAACACCGACGTCTCGACCTCCTGGACGTCGATCTCCAGCTCGGCAGCGACATCCTCGTAGTGGTCCACGATGCTGTCGACGACGGCATACAGTGCGGCAGTCGGTCCGTGCGAGAGGGGTTCGATCATGGCTTCCGCAGCCCGGCGTGCCCCCTTCAGAGTCGGCCCACCATGCCGCACGGTCAGCAGGAAGTTGTCGCCCAGGAAGATGTTGACCTCGTGGGTCCGGATGTCGTCATCGCTGTAGGCGACGGTGCGGATCGACATGAACAGGTGGTCGTCGTATCGCTCGACCTTGGGTCGCTGGTGAGCCTCCAATGCATCCTCCACCGCCAGGGGGTGCAATTGGAGGGCTGCGGCGACCCGCTGCATCTCGTCGTGGGTCGGGTTGCCGATGCCGATCCACAGGAAGTCATCCGTGCCGAGCCCGGCCAACGCGGCGTCAAGCGAATGACTGTCGTGCTCGGTCGATTCCCGGATCCCGTCGCGATAGACGGCGCAGTCGATGATCACGAGGTCATTCTGCCCGCCAGTTCCGCGTAGGCGCCGTCGACAGGCCGCAACCGTCGAGCCGATACGCTCAGATCATGCGTAGTTGGTCGAGCCCCGACATCCCTCTCCTCGGCGATCTCGGGCTCGGCGTCGGACCGGTCGTGCAGGTCCATGACACGGCAACCGGTCGCCTCCGGCCCAGCGATCCGTCCGGGTCGGCGAGGCTGTATGTCTGCGGGATCACGCCCTACGACGCGACGCACATGGGCCACGCCTCGACCTACTTGGCCTTTGACCTGTTGCAGCGCGCGTGGCGCGACCACGGCCTGGACGTGGACTACACCCAGAACGTCACGGATGTCGACGACCCACTGCTGGAGCGGGCCTTGGCGACCGGTATCGACTGGAGCGATCTCGCTGAGCGTGAGATCGAGCTGTTCCGCCAGGACATGACCGCACTTCGCATCATCGCGCCGGCCAACTATGTCGGCGCGGTCGAGACGATCGACCTCGTGGTCAGCCTGATCGACAAGCTCGACGCCGCTGGAGCGGTCTATCGAGTCGACGACGACCTCTATTTCGACGTGCATGCCGATGCCGGGTTCGGCGCCGTCTCCGGCCTCGACGAGCAGGCCATGCTGCAGATCTTCCCCGAGCGCGGAGGGGACCCGGCACGGGCGGGCAAGAAGCATCCCCTGGACTGTCTGCTCTGGCAGGCCGAACGCCCTGGCGAACCATCATGGGAGACCCGCCTCGGCCGTGGCCGCCCCGGTTGGCATGTCGAGTGCGCGGCGATCGCGCTCGAGCACCTCGGCACGGCGTTCGACGTGCAGGGCGGTGGATCGGATCTGGTCTTCCCTCATCACGAGATGTCGGCCTCCGAGGCCACCGTCGTGACGCATGAGCCGTTCGCCCAGGCATACGTCCACGCGGGGATGGTGGGCTTCGAGGGCGAGAAGATGTCGAAGTCCAAGGGCAACCTGGTGCTGGTCTCTGCGTTGCGGGCCGCCGGTCACGACCCGATGGCCATCCGCCTGGCGCTGCTGGCGCACCACTACCGCAGCGACTGGGAGTGGTTCGACGACGAGATCGCCAAGGCCGAGGTGCGCCTTGCCGCGTGGCGCGATGCCGTGAGCCGGCCGCTGGCGCCCGCGGGTGCTGATCTGCTGCGCGCGGTCCGCACCGCTATGGCCGATGATCTCGACGCCCCGGCAGCGCTCGCGGCGATCGACACGTGGGCCGCGGACGACTCGGCTGCCGATCCCCAGGCAGGCCGGACCGCTCGCACGGCGATCGACGCGTTGCTCGGCGTCGCGCTGTAGTCAGGCGGTGGGTCGCCCTACTTCTGCATGGGTGTCTGCAGCAGCCACTGGACCCCGAACGGATCGCGGACCCGGCCACCTCTGCCTCCGTAGGGCTGGTCGGCCACGGGAAACACGATCTCGGCCCCGCCCTCCACCAGCGCTGCCGCCATGGCATCCGGATCTTCGACGACCACGTCGAGGATCGGGCCGGGCAATCCGGCGGTGGGGTCCGAGTCGGTCTCGTCGGCATCCTTGAGCGTGATGCTGCAGCCGAGGATCTCGAGCTCGGCGAACGCGATGGTGTCGTCGACCCGATAGCTTTCGATGAGCTCGGCGTCCAGCGTCTTGCAATAGAAGTCGATCGCCGCACGGGCGTCGGACACGACCAGCTTGGGGCGGATGGCGTTGTGGCTCATGCCCGCCAGTTTTGCACGCTGCCCGGTCGACGCGGGCCGCTATCGGCGCTGATGTCCGGGGGCGTCTCGCGGGAGTAGAGGCGGTGGGTTGGAGTGATACGTGTGGCCCGTGGGCGTGGTCCACATCGCGGTCTTGCCATGGGTCGTGACGGTCCAGCCGGGCTGGGACTTGATGGTGTGTGACCTCTTGCACAGTCCCTGACCGTTGGCCACGACCGTCGGCCCGCCGTTGATGAAGGCATCGATGTGGTCGTTGTCGCGGATCCTGCAGTCCTCCATCGCCGCTACGCGACTCATGTGCGATGGCTCCATTGCCCGGCATCCTGCAGGTCCGGTCGCGGCCGCGGATGTGGGCGCGGCTTCGGGGGTCGAAGTAGCGGCGGTGGGGGTCACGGACGAGCAGCGTGCCGTCGACCGGGTCAACCAACAACCGGCGGATCGAGACGTTCGGAGCCTGGGCGATCAGGTCGTCGGCGACATCGGGGGAGATGGGGCCATAGCCGACCAGGTCGACCGGTTCGCCGTCGAGCCCGATGAGGACAGGTGCATCCATGACCAGCTGCACCTCGACATCGGCCGCGTCGGCGCAGGTCAGGCCCGTGGCGCGTTCGACAAGGGTCTGGCACATGATTTGCCCGATCGTACGGTCGTCGCCCGTGGAGCGCAGGCCACGAGCCCACCCGTCGAGTGCGTTGAACGTCGCGAGGATCTGCTCGGCCGGTCCGCGGACATGCAAGATGGCGACGCCGTCCGTGTCGCGGAACATCGTCACTCGCTGGTCGGCACGGTTGCGAATTGCGCGGACCCGGGCGGCATCGGCGTCGATGCGGATCACTGCCCGTGCCGTGGCCCGCGCAGCCTTCACATGGGTCAGCCCCGGCAGGATCGGCGCGATCTCGCCATCCAGGATCACGAAGTCATCGCCGTGCAGGCTTGTGGACTCGTGGATCACAGCCCGTGCGGCCTGCTCGCTGATCTGGCCGGTCTCGAACAGGTCGAGCACTTGAGGCAGCCGTTGCAGACCCAAGGCGAATCCGACCTGGGTGCCGGCCGCAGCAGGACCGATGTTGCGGGCCATCGCGACCTCGCCGATCACCGACAGCGTGGGATCACCCCGCCCGATGCCCATCATGGCGGCCCGCTCAGCATGCAAAGACGCGATCTGCTTGGCCTGCTCTGCGGCGACCGCTCGCCCGAGCCGGTCCAAGGCGGTGATCGCATCGATCCGGTTGGCGCCACATTCGTGGATCGGATCGGACCCGAAGTCATGAGTGCGAACATTGCGGAGGATGTCCTCTGCATCGACCTCGGTGAACATACTTCCAATCTACGAGGACCCTCAGACACCCCGGATTAGTGAGACATGTGTCCAAGACGAGCCGCTCGTGGCGGCAGATTGGGAGTCTCTAGTCCGACTCGTCGGACCCACGTCGGCGCAGGTAGCGCTCGAACTCCCGCGCGATCGCATCACCCGATGCCTCCGGGAGATCACTGGTGTCCCGCTCGTTCTCGAGCGCCTCGACATACTCGGCGATCTCCTCGTCCTGCGAGGTCAGCTCTTCGGCGCCGCGTTGCCACGCGTCGGTCATCTCGACGAGGACACCCTGGGGGAGTGAGAGACCCATCGCGTCCTCGATCGCGCCGAGGAGCGCGAGGGTCGCCTTGGGGCACGGCGGCTCGGCGAGGTAGTGCGGAACCGCCGCCCACAGCGACGCGGCCGCGATCCCCTCGTGGGACGCCATCTCATTGAGGATCGAGGTGATGCCCACGGGACCCGAATAGGTCGACGGCAGCAATGACATCCGCTCCATCAGCATGGGGTCGGTCGTTGAGCCGCTGACCGGCACGGGCCGCGTATGCGGAGAGTCCGCCAGCAGCGCGCCCAGGGTGACCAGCTCCGTGACACCCGCGAGCTTGGCCACGCCGAGGACCGTCGAGCAGAAGGCCTTCCAGCGGAAGTTGGGCTCCGGCGCACGCAACAGCAGGACATCACGTTCTCCGCGGCGGGGACGCGCGTGGTAGATCATGGGCGCCGGCCAGATGATCAGTCGCTCATCGTTGTCGCCGCGGTGCACGTGCGGGCGGTGCACCTGGAAGTCGTAGAAGTCCTCGGGATCGAGCTCGATCAACAGCTCGGCGTCCCACTCGTCGATCAGGTGATCCACCGTGCCGGACGCCGCATCGGCAGCGTCGTTCCAGCCCTCGAACGCAGCGATCATCCATGGATCCTTCAGCTGCGGAATGCTGCCCCCATCGGTCACCGCATCAGCCTAGCCCCGACCCGACCATGGCCGAGCGAAGCGAAGGCAGCGGGCCGTGGCGAGCGCCCGCGCGAGCCACGAAATGAGGGCGACGCAGGAGCCCGCCCCGCTATCACTCGTTCTCGGTGCGGTAGCCAAGGTTGGGCGACAACCACCTCTCGGCCTCATCGACTGACCAACCCTTGCGAGCCGCATAGTCCTCGACTTGATCGCGACCGATGCGACCCACCACGAAGTACTGCGAATCGGGATGGGAGAAGTACAAGCCGCTCACCGCGGCGCCGGGCCACATCGCCATGCTCTCGGTCAGCTCGATGCCGGAATTCGCCTCGACGTCGAGCAGCTCCCAGATGGTCTGCTTCTCGGTGTGCTCGGGGCACGCCGGATAGCCGGGAGCGGGGCGGATGCCGTCGTACTTCTCCTTGATGAGCTCCTCGTTGGAGAGCGCCTCATGAGGTGCGTGCGCCCAGAACTCCTTGCGTACGCGCTCATGGAGGCGCTCGGCGAACGCTTCGGCGAGGCGGTCGGCCAGGGACTCCAACAAGATGGCGCTGTAGTCGTCGAGGTCTTTCTTGAACTCATCGACCTTGTCCTTGATACCGAGCCCGGCAGTGACTGCGAACGCGCCGACATAGTCGCGCAGCCCAGTCTCCTTGGGCGCGACGAAGTCCGCGAGCGACTTGCGGGCCGTGCCCTCCCGCCCCTCGCTCTGCTGACGGATCTGGTGCAGAGTCGTCAGGACCTCCGACCGCGACTCGTCGACATACACCTCGATGTCGTCACCGGGGACCTGGCTCGCCGGGAAGAGCCCGAAGACGCCATTGGCCCGAATCCACTTCTCCTCGATCAAGCGGTCGAGCATCGCCTGGCCGTCGTCGTAGAGCTTGCGCGCTGCCTCGCCCGATGCCGGGTTGCTGAGGATGTCGGGGAACTTGCCCTTCATCTCCCAGGCGTTGAAGAACGGCTGCCAGTCGATGTATTGGCGCAGCTCCTCGAGCGGGTAGTCGTTGAGCACCTTGACGAACTGGGTCGGCGAGCCGGACACGTGATAGTCGTCGGTGTGCACGTCGCGGGCCTGCTGGGTCAGCATGCGTGGACGAGGCGGCTGATAGCCCGTCCAGTCGATCGGTGTCGCCTTCGCGCGGGCAGCCTCGATCGACAGCAGTGACCGGGTGTCCTGGCGGGCAGCGTGGCGTTCGCGCAGGGAGTCATAGTCGGCCAAGGTGTCCGCCAGCAGCTTGGGTCGCTGCTCGTCCGACAGCAGCGCCGCGACGACCGGCACCGAGCGCGAAGCGTCCTTGACCCAGATGACGGGACCGTGATACTTCTGCGCGACCTTGACGGCGGTATGCGCACGGGACGTCGTGGCACCGCCGATCATCAACGGGATCTCGAAGCCTTGACGCTCCATCTCGGACGCGAAATTGACCATCTCGTCGAGCGACGGTGTGATCAGGCCGGACAGCCCGATGACGTCTGCGCCCTCCTCCTTGGCAGCGTCGAGGATCTTCTGCGCCGGCACCATGACACCGAGATCGACCACGTCATAGTTGTTGCACTGCAGCACCACACCGACGATGTTCTTGCCGATGTCGTGCACATCGCCCTTGACCGTGGCCATGACGACCTTGCCGTTGCTGCGCTCGACGTCCCCGGGCTGCTTCTCGGCCTCGATGAACGGGATCAGATGGGCGACGGCCTTCTTCATGACCCGAGCCGACTTCACGACCTGCGGCAGGAACATCTTGCCCTCGCCGAACAGGTCGCCGACGACGTTCATGCCGGCCATCAACGGACCCTCGATGACCTCGATCGGACGACCACCTCGGTCGGAGATCAGCTGACGCAGCTCTTCGGTGTCGGACTCGGCAAACTCGTCGATGCCCTTGACCAGGGCATGGGTGATCCGCTCGTCCACGGGAAGCGAGCGCCACTCCTCGGTGGCGACCTCCTTGACTGATCCGTCGCCGGCGAAGTCGGCCGCGATCTCGAGCAGTCGCTCGGTGGAGTCCTCGCGACGGTTGAGGATGACGTCCTCGATGCGATCCCGCAGCAGCTCGGGCACCTCGTCATAGACCTCGAGGGCGCCAGCGTTGACGATTCCCATGTCCATGCCGGCCGCAATCGCGTGATAGAGGAACACCGCGTGGATGGCCTCGCGAACCGGGTTGTTGCCGCGGAACGAGAACGACACGTTGGAGACACCGCCGGAGACCAGCGCACCAGGGAGGTTCTGCTTGATCCAGCGGGTCGCCTCGATGTAGTCGAGACCGTAGTTGGCGTGCTCCTCGATGCCCGTGGCCACCGCGAAACAGTTGGGGTCGAAGATGATGTCCTCGGCGGGGAAGCCGACCTGGTCGACCAGGATGTCGTAGGCGCGCTGACAGATCTCCTTGCGCCGCTCGAGGTTGTCGGCCTGGCCCTCCTCGTCGAAGGCCATCACGACGACCGCAGCGCCATACTTGCGGCACAGCCGGGCCTCACGGACGAACTTGTCCTCGCCCTCCTTGAGAGAGATCGAGTTGACGATCGGCTTGCCCTGTACGCACTTGAGCCCGGCCTCGATGACATCCCACTTGGACGAGTCGATCATGGTCGGTACGCGGCAGATGTCCGGCTCGGTCGCGACGAGCTTGGTGAACCGGTCCATCGCGGCGATGCCGTCGATCATGCCTTCGTCCATGTTGATGTCGATGACCTGGGCGCCGGCCTCGACCTGTTGGCGTGCGACGGCGAGCGCGGCGGTGTAGTCGCCGGCCTTGATCAGGTTGCGGAAACGCGCGGAGCCGGTGATGTTGGTGCGTTCTCCGACGTTGACGAACAGCGTGTCCTCGACGACCGTGACCGGTTCGAGTCCTGACAGGCGCAGCGCCCGCGTCGCTTCGACGGGCACCCGCGGTGTCTTGTCTGCGACATCGCGCGCGATCGCGGCGATGTGGGCCGGCGTGGTGCCACAGCAGCCGCCCACCAGGTTCACGAATCCGGCATCGGCGAACTCGGCCACGATCGCGGCCGTCTCGTCGGGCTCCTCGTCATACTCGCCGAAGGCGTTGGGTAGACCAGCGTTGGGATAGCACGACACGAACGTGTCGGCGACGCGGGCGATCTCAGCGATGTAGGGGCGCATCTCCTTGGCACCCAGAGCGCAGTTGAGGCCGACCAGCAGCGGGTTGACGTGCCGCACGGAATGCCAGAACGCTTCGGTGACCTGGCCCGAGAGCGTACGCCCAGAGGCATCGGTGATCGTGCCGGAGATGATCACCGGCCAGCGGCGACTCCGCTCCTCGAACAACGTCTCCAGGGCGAAGATCGCGGCCTTGGCGTTGAGGGTGTCGAAGATCGTCTCGATCATCAGGACATCGGCTCCGCCGTCGACGAGCCCGTTGGCCTGCACGAGGTAGGCCTCGACGAGCTGGTCGTACGTCACGTTGCGGGCGCCCGGGTCGTTGACGTCGGGCGAGATCGAGGCCGTGCGGCTCGTGGGTCCGAGGGCGCCGACCACGTAGCGAGGCCGGTCGGGCGTGCTCTCGGTCATCGCGTCGCACTCACGTCGGGCGAGACGGGCCGACTCGAGGTTGAGCTCGTAGGCGAGATCGTCCATGCCATAGTCGCTCAGCGAGATCGAGGTCGCGTTGAACGTGTTGGTCTCGATCAAGTCCGCGCCGGCCTCGAGATACTCGCGGTGGATGCTGGCGATGATCTCGGGCTGGGTCAGGGTCAGGAGGTCGTTGTTGCCCTGGACCTCGGACGGCCAGTCGGCGAAGCGCTCGCCGCGATAGCCGGCCTCGTCGGGGCGATCTCGTTGAATCGCCGTGCCCATCGCACCGTCGAGCACCATGATCCGGCTCTGCAGGAGCTCGGTCAGGTCAGACGTGGCGTCAGGGCGGAGGTTCGGGGAGTCGGACACGAGCAATCCTCGGAAAGTTGATCGGTAGGAATGCTGGGGAGCTCCAGCCGGCGGCGGGCTCGCCTGGGCCTCGGGAACTCCCGAACTTGTGCCTCCAGTATCTCACGACCGGTCAGCACAGCCGAGACGTCCGGGTATCGAGACCGGCGGGTGTCCGCGCCACCTGCGTTATGTATCGTCGTGTCTGATTCGTCACGAGCGTTACTGGGGGCAATGATGGTCGACCGCGAAGATGGACCGTTTGACTACTACAACGAGATCTATGCCGGCGTGACGGGCGCCAGCATTCGGGCCGACGCCCAGGACCCGGGACTGCACACCGCCACCATCGAAGCGCTGGCAGGTGAGCTGGAGGGCGACTCCTCCCGCGTCGCGACCCAGATCGAGGGCGACATCACCGGCGCCGTCCAGACCAACCCCGAGACGGCCTCGGGCTCGGCGAGGACCCTTGCAATGAAGGGCCACTTTGCGGTGGGCCTGATCAACAACTTCGCCGGCATGGTCGACACCTTCGATGTCGAGGTCAGCGCGATCAACCGCCAATACCGCAGTGATCTCGCCTCAGCGATGCGCTACGCAGGCCAGGCCGCCGCGGCGACCGAGTCCAAGGCCGACGATGCCGAGACGACCGCGGCCGTCATGGGCCCGAAGACCAAGGCGAATTTGGAGCCTCGCTACAACCGGGCCGTGGCGAAGCTCGACGAGGACGCTGACACGGTCGCGACCAAGTTCCGGCAGGGCCCGACGGTCGAGAACGTACGCGAGCTCATACGCGCCGGGCTGATCCCGCTCTCGGCGGCCGGCTTCTGGCCCAACCTGCAGCTCACCGAGGACGACCGGGTCCAGCACTACCTCAACACCGTTGGCAAGATGTCGGACGAGGAACAGCTCGAGTGGATCCTCGCCCACAAGGACGACCTGCCGCCCGAGATCGCCGACGTCATCTCGCCTGCCGTGCAGGAGCAGATCGCCGACCGCGTCGCTGACGACATCGAGAACCCCGACAACATCGACGAAGAGACCGTCGCGTTGATGGCGTTCCTCCAGAGCTCGGCGCCGTTCGCTGAGCGCCTCTACACGCGAGTGACGCCTCAGGAGATGAGCGAAGCGATCACCGAGCTGAACTACCAGGTCTTCGGCGCCGGCGAGCACGACGACGGCAGCGGTCGGGTGCTCGATGGCCCGCCCCCGCTGGAGGTCTACGACAAGTTCATGAACGCCGCCGGCATCACACTGGCTACTTACAGCCGGTCCGACTCCGTCGACGGCAACGCGCTGGCCGATGACTGGTTCGCAGCGATCACCGACGAAGACCACCGGCAGAACGCGGCTGCACTGACACTTCTGATCCGCGAAGGCGGTGAGTCCGGCGCGGACTACGACCCCGACTTCATCGACAAGCTCGGCAGTGACGTCCTGGAGTGGGAAAAGGATCAGGACGGCCCGGTGTGGGGACCGCGCAACGGCTCCGATGGCGTCTGGATCCGCGATCCGGACAAGGTCGAGATCACCGAATGGACCAACGAGTACGGCGATCCGGTCTACAACGTCTCGGGCGGCCTGGCGAGCGATGGCATGGCCAACGTCCTCGCCGGCATGGGTTCGTCGCCCGAGGGAGCGCAGCGGTTCTTCACCACTTCCGACGGCGAGACCGACCAGGACCGCCTCGAATACCTCATGTTGCACCGCACGTTCTCCGAGTCGGACAACAGCGACGAGGGTGACGGCCTGGGTGAGGCGCTCCAGGCGGCCACCATCGGTGGCACCGACGGCGAGTCCGGCGACTACACCGACGAGAAGGCCGCAGGCCTGGCCACCGACGTGTTCCAGCTGATCGCCGACAACAGCGGCACCGACGACAAGGAAGATCTGGGCACCGACGACGCCGGTGGCCCGCTCGACGGTGACATGGACAACGAGTGGCACGTCTGGGAGGACATGACCGACAGCCTCGGCGCCATCGGCGCCGGTTACGCCGACGACATCTTTTCAACCGTCAGCGGTGGTACAGGCTCCGGCCGCGTGCTTGACGTCAGCGAGTCCGACCTGCTGCGGGTGGTCGGCGAGATCGGACACTCCGACTCCAAGGTGGGTGTAGAGACCCTGCTCGCCGGCGTGGCACGTGCCGGCATGGACCAGCAAGTCGGCGATCCGCTCGACGCCTTCGTCAAGAACCAGGGCGGAGGCGACGACCCGATCAACATGACGACGTTCCGCAACAGCGGCACCAACCTCGACACTTCTGCCATCGGTGACGTCCTAGGCACGTTGGTCAACGCCTCCGACGACGTGTACAGCGACGAGGCGATGGCCGAGTCGACGCGCAACGCCTACGTTGCCAAGGCGTTCGAGATCGGAACCAGCTTCATCCCGGGCGGCAGTGCCATCGCCCCCAACGTCTCCGATGCTGCACAGACCGCGATCGACCTTGGCAAGGGCGAGTTGATTAGCGCCATGCAGAGCCAGATCAGCGGTACCCCGTCGGCCGAGGGGGGCGACTACCGCACCTCGATCGACGACAGCATGCGTTATGCCTTGGCCAACGAGATGCTGCAGCACGACTTGTTCGGTGAGCAACCGAATCCTTCACGCCAGCCCAATCCGTTCCCGGGAGTGGATTCGACAGTTGTCACCCGCGCCCCGTCGGGTCAACAGGTGTTCGACCCCGAGCTGTTCTTCGATCGCACGAGCGACACGAACGCGAAGTGGGACGAGTTCTTCCAAAGCAATCCGTATTCTGAGATGAATCAGGAGTATGACGAGATGGCGGACACCTTCGACCGGACCTTGAACGCCGACCGGAAGCCGACTCAGGAATGAAAGCAGAACCAGCCCGAGTCGGGGCCCGGACATTCGGTGTCATCTTGGCCTCGGCGGTGCTGCTGGGCGGTTGTCAGGACTCCCAGGGCGATCCGACTCCGTCACCGACTCCTACCGAGGCCGACGGTGCCTACTGCGGACTGGTGTCGACCAAGCTGATCGACTCGATCGTGGGCAGCGACGTCGAGGTCAACGGCGACCTCGTCACCACGGTGCCCAGCTCCGGCGTGGTCGAATGTCGCATCAGCAGCACGACCGGGCCGGCAAACGTGATGGTGGTCGCCGACCCCGACACCGGCAGCCCGAGTCCCAAAACGGTCGACACCGACGGGTGCACCCCGGTCGATGTCCCGGGATGGGGGCCGGTGTCAGCATGCCTGAGGGACAACTTCGTCAATCTGGTTGCGTACCCCCCAAAGGACCGACGTTTCTTCAGCATCAACGTTCGTCTCAACGAGCCCAAGACCCGACTCAAGGCAAGTGACGCGGAGTTGAAGCAAGCGACCGACGCCGCCGTTCGTGTTGCTCAGGACGTCAACACGAACCTTGACCGGTTCTGACAGGGGGGCCCCGAGCGACGAGGTGCGCGCAGACAACCGATGCCGCGGTTGAGGTCGTTCAGGACGTCAATACCAATGTGGACAGGTTCTGAACCCACGCGTGGGGACACAACGATGATGAACCGCTGGCGTCGTGCTCAGACGGCGAGGCCGGCGCCGGCGGCTCGTCGCTGGGCATCGGCCAACGCCTGTGCTGCGTTCACCAGACCGAGATGGCTGAATGCTTGAGGAAAGTTGCCTAGCAGCTGTCCGTCGTCTGCGACCTGTTCGGCCAGCAGCCCCAACCCGGTGGCGCACCGCGCCGCCCGCACCAGCACGGTTCGGGCGCGGTCGACCTGATCGGTTCTGGCCAGCGCCTCCGCCAACCAGAACGTGCACAGCAAGAACGTTCCTTCTGGAGCGTCGATCCCGTCGTCGCCTCGATAGCGGTAGAGCAGGCCTGATTCGTCGCGGAGTGCCCGCTCGACTGCGTCGATCGTCGAGAGCAGTCGCGGATCGTCGGCGGGCAGGAATCCCACCACGGCCATCAGCAGCACGGAGGCATCGAGGTCGGTCGACCCGAACGACTGGCTGAAGGCGCCGGCTTCATCGCTCCAGCCCTGGCTCTGGATCGCATGGCGGATCTGTTCACGAGTCGCCGTCCAGTCGGCCGTACGGTCCTCGCACCGGAGCTGCTCGACCATGCTCAGTCCTCGGTCCAGCGCCACCCAGCACATCAACTTGCTGTGCAGGAATGGCCGCGCAGGACCCCTGATCTCCCAGATCCCTTGATCGTCCTCGTGCCAGCGGGAGGCTGCGGCGTCCACGGAAGCGACCAGGAACATCCGCGTGTGCTCGTCCATGTCGCCGAGCTGCTCGCGCAGCACGTATGCCGCATCCAGCAGTGAGCCGTAGACATCGAGTTGACGTTGACTCCAGGCTCCGTTGCCAGCGCGCACGGGCGAGCTGTCGCGCCAACCGGTGAGCTGCGGAACCTCTCGCTCGGTAAGGTCGCGCTCGCCACCGATCCCGAACATGATCTGCAGGTCCAGGCCACGATCGAGCTGGGTTGCCGCGGACCGGGCCAGGAACGAGAAGAACGACTTGGCCTCATCGGGACATGCCGCGATGAACAGGCCCTGCATCGTCATGCTCGCGTCGCGGACCCAGGTGAATCGGTAGTCCCAGGTTCGGCCGGTTCCGACGCCCTCGGGGATGCTCGTCGTGGCGGCGGCAACCATGGCGCCACTGGGGGCGAATGTGAGCCCGCGCAAGACAATTCCGCTGCGGTTGACCAGGTCTCGCAGTGGTCCGTCGTAGTGCTGATGCAGCTTCGACCAGCTTCGCCATGACTTCTCGGTGGATGTGAGGCGTCGACGGATCTTTCGTTCGCGCCACGGCGCTGGCTTGGGCTCCCATGCAGATGACTGCTCAAGGGCGAAAGCCAACTTTTCACCTGACGTCAGGGTCACTAGTGCCGTGGCGGCATCGTTCTGCAGATCCAGGTCGAGATCGGTGCTCAGGGTCAGCACGTGGGATCCGCCGTACGTGACGACGGCCCGATCGGATCTGTCGAACCGTGGATGTATGAGTCCGAACTCGGGTCGCGGGACATATTCGACCCGGGTCGGCACCGATCCGCGCGTGCAGTGCGCCTGCCTCAGCAACACCCCTGGAGAGCCGTGCCCGACCTGGTGCCCGCGCTCGCGTCGGCCGAGAGCCATGGCGTCGGTCACCACCAGCTCACCATCGGGTCCAGACCACGTCGTCTCCAGCACCAAGCTGTGAGGCAGGTAGCGCCAGGTGGACGTCCATCCCGCCGCTGCCGGTGCGATCAGGAAGTGCCCGGCACTGTGGTCGAGCAGCCGGCTCAGAATCGGAGGACTGTCGAATCTCGGGAGGCACAACCAGTCGACGGAGCCGCCATTAGTCACCAGTGCGGCCGACCGGCAGTCTGACAACAGAGCGTGCTCACTGATCGGGACGTCGCTCATCCGCCCAGTATGCGCGGACGGTGTCAACGATGTCGCTACCGTGGTGTCGTGACTGAATACGCAGCCGTCCTGTGGGACCTCGACGGCACGATCGTTGACACCGAGCCACTGTGGATGGCCGCCGAGCACGAGCTTGCGGCCGAGCACGGCAAGATCTGGACCGAGGAGGACGGCCTCGCTCTGGTCGGCAACTCCCTGATCGCGTCGGGCCACTACATCCGCGAACGGCTCGAGATCGACATGTCCGCCGAGGACATCGTCGACTACCTGGTGGGGGAGCTCGCCGCGTCGCTGACCGAGCACATCGACTGGCGACCCGGTGCCCGCGACCTGATCGAGGCGCTCGACGACGCCGGCGTCCCCCAGGCCCTCGTGACGATGTCGTACGCCACGATCGCCGCGCCGGTGACGGCGTCGCTGCCGTTCAAGGCCGTCGTCACGGGCGACATCGTGTCGCGGCCCAAGCCGTTCCCGGATCCCTACCTGCTCGCCGCCGAGCTGCTCGGCGTCGATGCCGTGCAATGCCTCGCGATCGAGGACTCCGGCACGGGTGCGACGTCGGCCAACGCCGCGGGCTGCGACGTGCTCGTCGTGCCGCACTTCGTCAACGTCCCGGAGGCCGAGCGTCGCGTCCAGATCCCCACGCTGGAGGGATTGGGTCCGGCAGACCTGCAGACGCTGTTCTAGCTATGATGCCGAGGCGCGTTGGTCGAGATCGTGTGCCGGACTCCCGCGCCGGTGGGCTTGCAACTCCGAATCAGCCCGACTCGCCGCCCTGCCGTCATGGCCTGGCTGGGCACACATCTAGCGGTTGAACAGACCGCTGAGAAGCCCCTTCTTGCGGCTCCACCCGTGCTGCTCGAGCAACGTGAACAACGGCTCCTTGATGCGACTCGTCGAGAACGAGTACGTCACCGGTCCCACCGAGATGCCGTCATCGGTCTTGCTGACGCCACCGAGCTCGAAGCTGAACGACTTGCGAGTGCTCTTGCCCGAGAAGAACTCCTTCTGAAACCTGCCGCCGCCGCTGCCGGCCGATCCCGCCGACGCGTTGTACACCTCGTTGAAGTCGAACGTCTCCTTGGCCGGATCGAGGGTCACGGTGATGCTGTAGTCCTTGTCGATCGAGGTGATCTCGGTCGGATAGAGCGTCGTCGCACGGACGATGTCCCACGAGCCGACGATCGTGTCGCCGATCACGACATACGTGAACGGCTCGTCGGGACTGTTGAGTGCGGGCACGGCGGCGAGGAGCTCTGGAACGGGAGTGGCCATGGCAAAACCGTACGCGGGTCAGGACGCCTGCGACACGTCCACCAGCTCGAAGACCGGCATCTCGGGGGGAGTGCCGCCGAACTCCGGGCACAGCGCCTGATGGGCACACCAGGCGCACAGGCCGCTCTTGCGTGGCGGGAAGTCGCGCACCTCGACGGCCCGCTCGATCGCCGACCACAAGGCGATGAGCTTGCGCTCGGTCGCCAGCAGCTCCTGCTCGTCGGGCTCATAGGTGAGAATCGAACCGTCACCGAAGTACATCAGCTGCAGCAGGGTCGGCAGGACTCCGCGGGTCCGCCAGATGACGAGGGCGTAGAACCGCATCTGAAAGATCGCCTTGTCCTCGAACCGAGGATCGGGGGATCGTCCCGTCTTGTAGTCGACGACCCTGATCCGTCCGTCCGGCGCGATGTCGATGCGATCGACGATGCCGGCGAACGCCACGCCGGAATCGAGTCGGTAGGAGACGCGCTCCTCACGGGCGGAGGGCTCCAGATAGCGCGGGTCCTCCATGCCGAAGTAGCGACCGAGCAGATCGACGCACGACGCGAGCCAGGCCGTCTCGTCAACCACCTGGTCCGCGCTGAACAGCTCGGCGAGTCGAGGCTCTGCGACCCGTAACGCCTCCCACTCGGCCGGCAGGAGCTCGACGGCTCGGTCGAGCGTACGGCCGGGAGCCGGCTCACCGAACAGGTCCTCCAGCACGGCATGCACCAAGGTGCCGCGCACCATGACCGGATCCGCCGGCTCGGGGAGCTTGTCGATGGTGCGGAAGCGATAGAGCAACGGGCAGGTCTGAAAGTCGCCGGCCCGACTCGGTGAGAGCGACCGGCGCACGGTCCGCGGTGCGTCAGTGTCTTCCATGCGAGCAGCGTAGTTCGACGCACCGACGAATCCCTCGACGCGGGCGACAGGTCGAACGCGTCAAGGGGTAAGAGATCAGCCGTAGGGACCCGTGGACGGCGCCGGAGCGTCCGGGTCGTCGGGCGCGGTGTCGAGGTCGGGGTCCGCCGACTTGTGCTTCGGGTCGTCTTCGGGATCTTCGGAGATTCGGGGATCCTCGGGGGGCATGTCGCTCATGCTCGCCAGTCTGCCCTGCATCGTGCCGGTCCGCTGCTCGTGGCGGTGAATGATCATGTCCCCACCCGATAGGTTGACTCGGTGAGCTCACCCCAGCACCCCGGCACGTGGCGGCTCGGTCACCTCGTCGGCGTCGATGTGCTGATCAAGCCGTCGCTGTTGGTCATGGGGGCCGCGCTGGTCCTGCTCTTCGCGGGCAGATTCGACGACCGGGTCGACTCCAATCCGTACGTCCTGGCGACGGCGTTCGTCGTCGCTCTCTATGTGTCGGTGCTGATCCACGAGCTCGCTCACGTCGCAGTGGCCCGACGCTTCCGGATGCGGGTCCGCTCCGTGACGTTGCACCTGCTGGGCGGCGAGACCCTGATCGAGGGGGAGAGCCGCCGGCCGTGGCAGGAGCTGGCCATCTCGATCGCCGGCCCGCTGTCGTCACTGGCGATCGGGCTCGTGTGCTTTGCGGTCGAGCCCGCCCTGAGCGGGACGGTGGCCGACGTCGTCTATTCGGTCGCGCAGGTCAACATCCTTGTGGCGGCCTTCAATATGCTGCCGGGCCTGCCCCTGGACGGTGGCCGGGTGTTCCGGGCGATCATCTGGCAGGCCACGGGCCGGGAGGAGACCGGCATACGCATAGCGGCCTGGATCGGCCGCCTCACTGCTGTCGCGATCGTCGGGTTCGCCCTCACGCGAGCCCGTGACGACAGAACCTTCGTGATCGACATCCTCATCGCCGTGCTCATCGGCTGGTTCCTGTGGCAGGGGGCAGGCGACGCACTCCGCAACGCCAGCCGCACCGCGCGGGTCAACCTCCTCAACGCTCGCCTGCTCGCTGACACCACGGTGTCCGCGCCGGCCGGCACTCCCCACCTGTCCGCCGACCTGCATGGATCGGAGCTGCTGCGCGCCATGGCATCACTACCTTCTGAGGCCTATGTCCTCACCGAGACCGACGGCAGCGTCTACGGCGTTCTCACCGCCCGCGCGGTCGACGACGCCTATCGGGCGAGCCGATGACTCCCTCGATGCGGAGCGGTCCGCTGCAGTCCGGGGAGTGGATCCGGCTGACCGACCCCAAGGGCCGCAAGCACAACCTCAAGCTGGAGGCCGGGACCGAGTTCTCGACCAAGAAGGGCCAGATCAAGCACGACGACATGATCGGCCACCCGGAGGGGATCGTCATCGAGTCCTCCATGGGAGCGGCCTACCAGGTGTTCAGGCCGTTGCTGTTCGAGTACGTCGTGTCCATGCCACGAGGCGCCGCGATCATCTACCCCAAGGATGCGGCGCAGATCATCACGATGGCCGACATCTATCCCGGCGCCCGTGTCGTCGAGGCCGGTGCCGGTTCGGGCAGCCTCACGTCCTACCTCCTGCGGGCCATCGGACCGGACGGGACGCTGGGTTCGTACGAGCTGCGCGAGGAGTTCGCCGAGACCGCCCGGCGCAACGTCGAGCAGATAGCCGGCCCCGATCCGACGGGCTGGACCCTCACGGCCGGTGACGTGCGCGAGGTCATCACCGAGCCAGAGATCGACCGACTGATCCTCGACATGGTCGACCCATGGACGTGCATCCCGCTCGCGGTCGAGCGTCTGGTGCCCGGCGGCATCGTGTGCGCCTATGTCGCGACGACGACCCAGCTCTCGCTGTTCACCGAGACGATTCGCGAGCAGGGCGGGTTCACCGAACCCCGCGCCTGGGAGACGATCGAGCGGGACTGGCACCTCGAGGGGCTGTCGGTCCGGCCCGACCACAAGATGATCGGGCACACCGCATTCCTCGTGACTGCCCGCAAGATGGCTCCCGGCCAGACCTCACTAGGCACCTCCCGACGCCCCGCTCCGGGTGCCTACGGTCCGGACTACAAGGGCCCCCGCCCGGCCGGCTCCGAGACCGAGTAGTCGCCGTCACCCAAACGACACTTCCCGTGTGTCTGAGATGACAGGGCCACACGTGACATGGGCGGGTAGGGTCTTTCGTACGAGCAGGAGGTGCGGCCATGTCAGACAACGAGCCCATCCAGACGAGCGGTCAGGGCAGAGGTTCGGACCAGGAGCTTGCCTACTTGCGCGCTGAGGTCGAGCACCTCCGGCGCCGCCTCGGCTCCGACGGGTCCAACGACTCGCGCCTCTTCGACATCGAGGCCAAGCTGGCCGCCACGAGCTCGCAGAACGAACGCCTGACGTCGACGCTGCGTGAGGCCCGCGACCAGATCGTGACGCTCAAGGAGGAGGTCGACCGGCTGGCGCAGCCGCCGACCGGTTTCGGCACGTTCCTGCAGCGCAACGACGACGAGTCTGTCGACGTGTTCACCGGAGGCCGCAAGCTCCGGGTCAACGTCAGCCCTGCCGTCGACAAGGAGGCCCTGCAAAAGGGTCAGGAAGTCATCCTCAACGAGGCCATGAACGTCGTGACGGCTCTGGAGTTCGAGGTGACCGGCGAGGTCGTCTCGCTCAAGGAGATCCTGGCCGACAACGAGCGAGCCCTCGTCATGGGCAATGCCGACGAGGAGCGCATCGTGCGCCTCGCCGAGTCGCTCGACGGCATCAAGCTGCGGCCGGGCGACTCGTTGCTCTTCGACTCGCGGTCAGGCTACGTCTACGAGCGCATACCCAAGAGCGAGGTCGAGGACCTCGTGCTCGAAGAGGTCCCGGACATCGACTACGAGAGCATCGGCGGTCTCCGCAACCAGATCGAGTCGATCCGCGACGCGGTCGAGCTGCCATACCTTCACCCCGAGATCTTCATCGAGCACGAGCTCAAGCCGCCCAAGGGCGTGCTGCTCTACGGCCCTCCAGGCTGCGGCAAGACCATGATCGCCAAGGCGGTGGCGGCATCGCTGGCCAAGAAGGTCTCCGAGCGCACCGGCGAGGAGGGGCGGTCGTTCTTCCTCAACATCAAGGGCCCCGAGCTGCTCAACAAGTACGTCGGTGAGACCGAGCGGCACATCCGGCTGGTCTTCCAGCGTGCGCGTGAGAAGGCCAGTGAGGGCACGCCGGTCATCGTGTTCTTCGACGAGATGGACTCGTTGTTCCGTACCCGCGGGTCGGGCGTCTCCTCCGATGTCGAGAACACCATCGTGCCGCAGCTGCTGAGCGAGATTGATGGCGTCGAGGGCCTCGAGAACGTCCTGGTCATCGGTGCCTCCAACCGCGAGGACATGATCGACCCGGCCATCTTGCGCCCCGGCCGGCTCGACGTGAAGATCAAGATCGAACGTCCCGATGCGGAGTCGGCGACCGACATCTTCAGCAAGTACCTCACCGCCGGCCTGCCGCTGCACGCGGACGACCTGGGGGAGTGGAACGGCGACCGGCAGGCCTGCGTCACCGGCATGATCCAGCGCACCGTCGAGCGGATGTACACCGAGTCCGAGGACAACCAGTTCCTCGAGGTCACGTATGCCAACGGCGACAAGGAAGTGCTCTACTTCAAGGACTTCAACTCCGGCGCCATGATCCAGAACATCGTCGACCGGGCCAAGAAGATGGCGATCAAGGATCTGCTCGAGAGCGGTCAGCGCGGCCTCCGCGTGCAGCACCTCCTGCAGGCGTGCCTCGATGAGTTCAAGGAGAACGAGGACCTGCCCAACACGACCAACCCCGACGACTGGGCGCGGATCTCGGGCAAGAAGGGGGAGCGCATCGTGTTCATTCGCACCCTCATCTCCGGCAAGAGCGGCAACGAGCCGGGCCGATCGATCGACACCGTGGCCAACACCGGTCAGTACCTCTAGGGGCGGGCCCTGACGTACGACCTCCGCGCTGCCCGCTACGACAGCGCAGATGCCGCAGTGCTCACCGCCGAGGTGAAGCTGGAGTATGTCCTGCGCTACGGCGGGGAGGGCGACACCGCACCCGTCGACACCTCGGAGTTCGACGGACCCCATGGAGCGTTCTTCATGGTCTACGTCGAGCGCGTCCCGGCCGCGATGGGCGGCTGGCGCCGCCACGGCGACGACGCGGAGATCAAGCGGATGTACGTCCGCCCGGCATACCAGCGCCGAGGGCTCGCACGGGTCGTGCTCACCGAGCTCGAGCGCAGTGCCGCCGCGGCCGGCGTCACCCGACTGATTCTCGAGACCGGGCTGGCGCAGCCCGAGGCGATCGCGCTGTATCGCTCGGCGGGCTACGAGGAGATACCGGCCTTCGGCTACTACGCCTGCGCCCCCGAGAGCGTGCACCTCGGGAAGCGGATCGGCTGAGCGCCAGCGCCACTCCGGCCACGCTCAGGGCCAGCCCGGCGATCCCGAGCACCGTCACCCGGTCCCCGAACATCACGGCGGCCCACAGCATCGTCGTGGGCGGCGTCAGATAGAGCCAGGTGCTCGCTCGCGTCGCACCCTGCGTGCGGGAGACGAACAGGTATGCGCCGTAGCCGCCGAAGCTCGACAGGATCACGACCCACGCGATCGCGGCCCAGAACCCCTCGGACGTCGGCGCGGTGGACGTGCCCTGCGCGATGGCGAGACCCCAGAAGACCACGGTGGCAGCGATGCTCTGGACCGTGAGCGACATCAGCACGGACTCCTGCGGCTGCCATCGCTGCTGCAGGACCGTCCCGGTCGAAAGCGCCAGCATGCCGCCGACCGGCAGCAAGTAGACCCACCACGGGGCATCTCCGGTCGTCAGGTCGGCACCGACCACGATCGCGACGCCCGCCAGACCCAGCGCGAGGCCGAACATCTGCGCCAGGTGCGCGCGCTCGGAGAGCACTGGCGCTGCGAGGGCGATCACGACGAGCGGCTGCATCGAGGCGATCAGCGCCGTCGTCCCGGCCGATGCACCCAGCCCCACTCCACCGACGATGAGACCGAGATAGGCCGCCTGGCACAGCAGCCCCAGCATGATCTGGCGCCCGAGGCCCTCTCGGCTGACTCGTTCTCGGCGCCACAGGCAGACCGAGACCAGGATCGCCGACGCGACGAGGTAGCGCCACGCCAGCAGGGTTGACGCAGGCGCCTGTCGGGTCCCGAGCTCCGCGCCGATGAAACCGGAGCTCCAGAGGACGACCAGTGCTGCGGGCGGAGCAGTGGCACTCAACCGGTGAGACAACATGCGGCCACCTAACCATACCGGTCGGTATACTTGCAGTGTAGATCAGAAGGGGAACCACATGACGACCATCACGCAGCCCCGCATGACGCCCACCGCGATCCGCATCCTCGAGACCGCCGAGGGCCTGTTCTACGCACACGGCCTGCGCGCCGTCGGAGTCGAGCGCATCGCGGACGAGGCCGGCACGACCAAGAAGACGATCTACGACCGGTTCGGCTCCAAGGACGGGCTGATCACGGCGTACCTTCGCCAGCGGTGCGACCGGTGGCACTCCCACGCGACTTCGTACGTCGAAGAGCACGAGCCGGAGCCGAGTAGGGCGCGCGTTCTGGCGGTGCTCGATGCACTCGACAGCTGGATGGCCGTGAACCGGCGTGGTTGCGGGTTCGTCAACGCCTATGCCGAGTTGGCCGGGACGGGCCACAACGGGTTGTCGATCATAGCCGAGGAGAAGATCTGGACGCGGGACTACTACATCGGGCTCCTGACCGAGCTCGGCGTCCCGGACCCCGGACCTCGGGGCCGCGAGCTGGCCCTCGTGCACGAGGGAGCCATCGTCCAGCTGACCGCCGGTGCACAGCCCGAAGCGATGGCCGATGCGCGCGAGCTCATGCGCAGACTCATCGACGACGGTGTTGCGGCGGAGGAGGCACCCGCCACCTGGGGCTGATCAGTCCCGGATCGGGATCCGCAGGACGAACTCCGTACCGCGGCCGACGGAGCTCACTTCGATCCCCAAGGTTCCGCCGTGCCGTTCGGCAATCTTTCGGGCGATGGCCAGACCCAGGCCCGATCCGCCGCTGATGCGGTCGCGGGAGGAGTCGCCGCGACCGAAACGCTCGAACACCCGCGAACGATCGGCGAGGGCCACCCCGGGGCCGTCATCGCCGACCACCAGACGGGTGGCACCGTCGTCGCTGTCGACCCGCAACGTCACCGTGCTGACAGCGTGGGCGACCGCGTTCTCCAGCAGGTTGCGGACCAGGCGGGCAAGGTCGGACCTGCGACCGAGCACGGGCCCGGCCGAGACCAGCGCGGTGTCGATCGTCAGCGTCGTGCTGGCGCGCAGCCGCTCGGCCTCCTCCAGCACGATGTCGTCAAGGTCCACGTGCGCGCGGGGATCGCCCTGCCTTGCGTCCTCGCGGGACAGGAACAGCAGATCGCGGACCAGTGCCTCCATCTCAGCGCTCTCGGCCAACAGCTCCCGCGCAAGGGGCGCCCACTCGGTGTGATCCGGGTAGGTCAACGCGACCTCCAGCTGAGCCCTCAACGACGCTAGCGGACTCTGCAGCTCATGGGAGGCATCGGCGACGAACTCGCGCTCACGCAGGCTCGCCGCCTCGAGCCGGCCGAGCATGTCGTTCATGGTGACCGCAAGCCGGCCGACCTCATCGTTGTCTCGAGGCGCCTCCACCCGGCGGCTGAGATCCTCGTGCGAGATCGCGGCGACCTCCGAGCGCATCTCATCGACGGGACGCAGTGCGCGGCCGATCACTGACCACGTGACTGCCACCAGGACCAGCAACAAGACCGGGACTCCGATCACGAGGGAGGTGCGTAGGGTCGTGATCGTCTCGCTGACCGACTCCAGGCTCGTCCCCACGTAGATCGTGACGGGGCCGTCCCGTCCCCGCGCCTCCAGGGCCCAGACACGATAGGTCTCCGTCTCGGAGTCATCGGGCACGCCGTGCAGGGTACGGACCTGCATCCGTTCACCACCGGGATGCCAGTCAGAGATCGGACCGCGGCCGGAGATGCTCCGCGAAGCCGCCACGACGTGGCCGGAGCCGTCCACGACCTGGCCGACACCGTCGTCGGAGGTGTCACGGAGCTCGACGGGCAGGGATCCGCTCTCGACCAAGGACGCCAGATCCTGCACCCGGGCCCGCGACAGGCCGTCGTCACTGCGCACCAGAGACGCGCGCAGTGTGACCAGCAGCCCGACCGCACCGACGACGAGAGCGGCCGCCACCACCAGAGCCGCCAATGCGGTCGTACGGGCCCGCACCGAGCGCATGTCAGACGCCATCCGCGGCGAGTCGATAGCCGACGAGCCGGACGGTCTGCAGCGTCGACAGGCCGAATGGTTCGTCGATGCGCCGGCGCAGCTGGCCGACATAGACCTCCACGATGTTCGAGTCTCCTTCGAAGGCGAAGTCCCACACGTGCTCCCGGATGGACGTCTTAGACATCACCTCACCGGGGTGGCGCATCAGGAACTCCAAGAGGGAGAACTGCCGCGGCGTTAACTCAACCGGGGTGTCGCCGCGCCAAGCGCAATGTGTCGCGGGATCCAGCCTCAAGTCACCGACGGTGAGAACGGCGGGTCGCTCGCCCGAACCGCGCCGAAGCAGCGCTCGCAGGCGGGCCAGCAGCACCATGTAGGAGAACGGCTTTGACAAGAAATCGTCCGCCCCGGTGTCAAGCGCCCGGGCCTCGCTGTCCGCACCCTCCATGGCCGTCAACATCAAGATGGGGGTCCAGACGCCCGTTTCGCGCAGGCGATCGCAGATCTGATAGCCGCTGAGACCCGGCAGCGAGATGTCCAGGATCATCGCGTCGTACGGATTCTCGGTCGCCATCCAGAGCCCGTTGTCGCCATCCATGGCAACGTCGACGGCGAAGCCCTCGGCCTGGAGGCCGCGCTTGACCGCGAACGCCACTCGTTTGTCATCCTCCACGACCAAGATCCGCACCTGCCCACAGTGGCACCACGCAGATGAATGCGGGCTGAATGCGGGCAAACCACGTGTTCAGCGTGACTTCAGGTGTGCGGGCCCAGCATGGGTTCCAGGATCAGGCGCTCACCAGGAACGCCCATCCAAACTGAGGAGAGGCACATCATGAGAATGCGAACAGCAGCAGCAGCCGCGGGCGTAGCGACCTTGCTCGTCGTCGGGGGTGCCGGTGTCGCCCTTGCAACGGGTGGCGACAGCGACGCAACCGTCCGCGGTACGCAGGCCGATGCCGCGACCAAGGCAGCCCTCGAGGCGACCCACGGCGGCACGGCGAACTCGGTGGAGCGTGACTCCGAGAACGGCGCGACCTGGGAGGTCGAAGTCACCAGGACCGACGGCAAGACCGTGGACGTCCGGCTCGACGAGAACTACGCGGTGGTGGTGATCGAGGGCGACAGCGAGTCGAGCTGAACCCGCGAAGCGGGCTCCTGACGCAAAACTGACGGCCCCGACCGTACGCTGGCACCATGAGCGTACGGCGGGTGCAGGGCAGCGAGGTCGAGTACGGCATTGCGGTCCAGGGGCAGCCGCACGCCAATCCCATGGTCGCCTCGACCCACGTGGTCAACTCCTATGCCGCGGCCCACGGCCTGACCCGGCGTGCGCGGTGGGACTTCGAGGAGGAGAACCCGCTGCGGGATGCCCGGGGGTTCGACCTGAGTCGCGACGTCGCCGACCCGTCGCAGCTGACCGACGAGGACATGGGCCTGGCCAACATCATCTTGACCAACGGCGCACGCCTCTACGTCGACCACGCCCACCCGGAGTACTCCAGCCCCGAGGTCACCAACCCGCTCGACGTCGTGCTCTGGGAGAAGGCCGGCGAGAACGTCATGCGCCTTGGTGCCGAGCTCGCCGCCACGATCCCCGGCGCTGCGCCGATCGTGCTCTACAAGAACAACATCGACAACAAGGGTGCGTCCTACGGCTCCCACGAGAACTACCTCATGCGGCGGGACGTGCCGTTCGACCAGATCGTCGAGCACCTCACCCCGTTCTTCGTGTCGCGCCAGGTCTTCACGGGCGCCGGCCGGGTCGGGCAGAAGCAGGACGGCAGCGTCCACGCCTTCCAGATCAGCCAGCGCGCCGACTACTTCGAAGTGGGCGTCGGGCTCGAGACGACGCTCAAGCGGCCCATCATCAACACCCGTGACGAGCCTCACGCGGACCCCAAGAAGTACCGGCGGCTGCACGTCATCATCGGTGACGCGAACTGCTCCGAGACCGCGATATATCTCAAGCACGGCACGACCTCGTTGGTGCTCGCGATGATCGAGGCCGGCTTCCTCACCCGCAGCCTGGCACTCTCGTCGCCCATCACGGCCCTGCACGACATCTCGTATGACCAGTCGCTGACCCAGAAGGTCGAGCTGCTGGACGGGCGCACCGTCACGGCACTGGAGCTGCAGGGCGAATTCCTCCGGCTGGCCAAGGAGTTCGTGGCGCGGGAGGGCTCGGACGCCCAGACCGATGATATCCTGCGGCGCTGGGAAGACATCCTCGAGCGGCTCGGCCGCGATCCCATGGAATGCGTCCGTGAGCTCGACTGGGTCGCGAAGCTCGCGCTGCTCGAGCGCTATCGCGAACGCGACGGACTGGAATGGGACCACGCCAAGCTGCATCTGGTCGACGTGCAATATCACGACATCCGGCTGCACAAGGGGCTCTATCACCAGCTCGTCCGCACCGGTCGGATGGACCGGCTGATCACCGACGAGCTGGTCGCGGCTGCCGTGACCGAACCACCGCAGGACACCCGCGCCTACTTCCGCGGCATGTGTCTCGCCAAGTTCTCCAAGGACATCGCCGCCGCCTCGTGGGACTCGGTGATCTTCGACCTGCCCGGTCAGGACTCCCTGCAGCGCGTTCCCACGATGG
>NZ_JBBJMJ010000017.1:0-64155 GCF_037719875.1 Aeromicrobium sp.
GAAGAGCCACCGCCACCGCCACCCCCACCACCGCCCCCGGTCGAGGAGCCTCTCGTCGTCCAGAAGCAGGACCCGCCGCCGGTCGAGAACGACTCGCCGGTCGTCGAAGTGGAAAAGAAGGACCCGCCCGTCGACGATGACAAGAACAAGCCGAAGGACGACGAAGAAGAAGAGGTAGACGGCCAGGTTGTGGTGTGCAAGTTCACCACCACGCCGTCGGGTGTGCTGACCAACATCATCATCGTGAGCGCTAGCAGCCTGGGTGAGGGATTCATTGGTGAGTTCCCGTTCGATTTCGATGACGCGCAGGGCTCCTTTGCGCTTCGCTTCGCGGCCGATGGTGAGAAGGCCAAGGACATCTCCACTGACGCATGCGGTGAAGACCCGCCGCCGCCGTTTGACGAGTGCCCGGACATTGATGGCGATCAGCCTGAGGGCACCGATTGCGATGAGGGTGAAGAGAACGGCCAGCAGGTTGTGGTGTGCAAGTTCACCACCACGCCGTCGGGTGTGCTGACCAACATCATCATCGTGAGCGCTAGCAGCCTGGGTGAGGGATTCATTGGTGAGTTCCCGTTCGATTTCGATGACGCGCAGGGCTCCTTTGCGCTTCGCTTCGCGGCCGATGGTGAGCAGGCCAAGGACATCTCGATTGCCGTATGCGATGACGACCCGCCGCCGCCATTTGACGCGTGCCCGGACATCGATGGCGATCAGCCGAGGGGCACCGACTGCACGGTCGTCATCAAGGACCCGAAGGTCGTGGTGTGCAAGTTCACCGGGACGCCCCCGGGTGTGTTCAGCCACATCATCATCGTCAGCGCGAGCACCCTGGGCAAGGACTTCGTCGGCAAGTTCCCGTTCGACTTCCCCGACGCTCAGGATTCCTTCGCGTTCCGCTTCGCTGCCGAAGGTGAGCAGGCCAAGGACGTCTCGACGGCCGCATGCATCGACGACGACGACGGCGGCAAGGACCCTGTCAAGAACCCCCGGGTCCTTGACACCGACCCGGTCATCCGCGAACAGAAGCTGCTGCCCGACACGGGCGGTCTGCCGCTCTGGATGCTGCTCGTGGCAGGACCGATGACCGCCGCAGGACTTCTCGTCCTGATGCGTCGTCGTCCGGTGGACTACGCGTTCACGAGCGGAGGCGGCCCTGCGTACTCGTACTCGCTGTCGCTGCCCCCGGTCACGAAGGCCGTTCCGACTCCGGTCGAGACGGTCCCGGTGCGCGGCTTCCTCGCATCGCTGGTCGCCGCAGTCCGGTCCTTCTTCGGTGGAGGACGGCGCTGACCCTGCAGTAGTCACGGGGAGGGGAGTCGCTACGGCGGCTCCCCTCCTTGCGTCTGGATGACTGGGGCAGACTGGCCTTGCAGGTCAGCCAGCTTTTACCTGAGCCGATCCATGTCGGCCGCGACATCCGGGTCGCCGCCCTCGGCCCGTAGCCCCCTCACGACGCCGGCGCGGTCGGCCTCCGACCGGTTCTGGCTCAGCTTGGCCTTGGCCTCGACCCGATGAACCGTCAGCTCCAGACCGACGATCGCCTTGAGGTTCTTGTCGACGTACGGCGCCGGCGCATCGGTCACGGCCCATGGCTGCGCGCGTGGCTGCTCGTGGAGATCGGTCAGGCTCGTGACGGCTTCACGCACCCATTCGGCCTCGTCGTGCACGCGCGCCGTGCCGGTCAGGTGGACCGCAGAGTAGTTCCACGTCGGAACGACGCGGCCGTGCTCGGCCTTCGCGGCATACCAGGCCGGCGAGATGTATGCCTGCGGGCCGGCGACGATGGCCAGGAACGGCGCGTCGTGCCTGATCTCGCGCCAGTGGGGATTGGCCCGCGCGAAGTGGGCGATGAGCGTGCCGCCGTCCGCGCTCCACACGATGGGCAGCAGGGTCGCGAGGGGGGTGCCGCCAGGTCCCACCGTCACGATCTCCGCGCTGCCTATCGATTCCACGAATGCGCGGATGTCGTCCGGATCGTCCATGGCGTTGAAGCGTGGGATGTACACGCCACCAGCCTAGGCGTCCGGCTCAGGCGTCA
The DNA here is from genome assembly GCF_037719875.1 of Aeromicrobium sp. Taxonomy (GTDB): domain Bacteria; phylum Actinomycetota; class Actinomycetes; order Propionibacteriales; family Nocardioidaceae; genus Aeromicrobium. The sequence continues at coordinate 2,042 of NZ_JBBJMJ010000017.1, forward strand.
TCGCTGTTGCTGAGGCCGCGATGGGCCGACAGGAGCTCGATCTCCGGCCGCGCTGCGACAAAGGTCTCGACGGCGTCGAGCACGTCGATGACATGGCGGCTGTCTGCCGCCACCAGGCCGGCTCCCACCCTTGCTCTCCGGTGCAGGTCGAGGCTGCCGGTCTCGGCGGCCGAGACCGTGAACGTACGCCTGAGGTCCGCCACCAGTGGGCGGACGATCGAGCGCTTGGTCTTGAGCGAGTGCACGTCCCCGAGCAGCAGGTCGAACTCGATCCAGCCGATCCACATGCGTCGATCATGTCACCTGCTGAGAGGATCGTCGGGTGGTTTCACAGCTGGTGCGGCTCGTGGTCTCGTGCGCAATCCTCGGAGTTGGCGTGGCCATGCTGCTGATCGCGGCCTTGGGCTCGGACGGCTACTCCACGATGATCAACGGCCTCTCGCTCGCGCTCGATGCGAAGTTCTGGGTCGTCAATCTCATCGTCGGCGTCCTGTTCGTCGCGATGGCGTGGGCCCGTGGCCTCACCCCGGGGCTCGGCACGATCACGCAGCCGATCGTCGTGGGATTCGTGGTCTCCGGACTGCTGGACGCCTGCGCCGAGCCCGACAACCCGTGGTTGCGGGCGATGTTGCTCGCGCTGTCCTTCCCGGTGCTCGCGGTCGGCGTCGCCGGATATCTCGCAGTCGATGCGGGGGCCGGACCGACCGAGGCGGCAGCGTTGGCCTTCGACCCGCCGGTGCCGTTCAAGTGGAGCTACAGCGTCGTGCAGGGCGGTGGCGCGCTGGTGGGCTGGCTGCTTGGGGCCGCGGTCGGTCCCGGCACGGTCCTGGTCATCCTGCTGCTTGGTCCGCTCGTCGATCTGTTGTCCGCGCGATTCCCTCTGTTGTCGATCGATCGGAACGCCTAGGCAGCGTCGGAGTAGCCCGCCTTGAGCTGATCGATCAGGCTCGGCCGCGTCGGCTGCCAACCGAGCTCGGAGCGGGCGCGGTCGCCGCTCGCCTGCTGGTCGAGCAGCAGCGCCTCGCCGAATCCACCGAGCCGGTCGATCGTCGACTCGGGGCTCTCGGGCACCACCTCGACCGCGAGGGCCTCGCCGAGCTCACGAACCGTGGGGTTCTGTCCGCTGGCACCGATGTAGGTTCGGCCGCCGGGTGCCCGGTCCAGCGCACGAACGTAGAGGTCGGCCAGATCTTCGACGTGAACGGAGGTCCAGTGCTGGTGGCCACCTCCGAACAGCGGCATGGCACCGCCCTCGACCGAGGCGGCGAACATCGCTGGGATGCCCTTGCCATGCCCGTAGACGACGGCGGGCTGCACGACCGACGCCTTGACGGCGGAGTCCAGCAGTCGCTGCTCGCCGGACGTCCGCCACTGCGAGAGCGGAGGCGCATCGAGTGCGCTGATCTCGGTGATCGCGGGGTTGTTGCCATAGGTCCAGATGCCGCCGGTGTGCACGAATGGCTTGGTCGTGCCGCCGAACGCATCGATCACGGCGTCGAGGACGGCATCGTTGAGCGCTGGGTCCTTGTCATCGCTGCCGGCCGCGGTGTGAATCGCCCCGTCATGGCCGCGGAGCTCTGAGGCGAGCCAGTGCGCATCGAACAGATCGCCGATGATGCCGGTCGCGCCCGCGTCCTGCACCTTGAGTGAGGACCTCTGACTACGCACGATCGCAGTGACCTGGTGGCTCTCGGCGACCAGGCGTTCGAGGACAGCTGATCCGATGAAACCGGTTCCCCCGGTGAGCAAGATCTTCATGGCTGGCTCAACTGTGCCTGCTGCGGTGTTATTCCGTGACGCGGCCCGCATCGAGTCGCGGTGCACCGTCTCGGCTCACTCGAACAGCTCGGTGAGCCAGTGCTCCTTCTTCTTCTTGCGGTAGGGCTGCGGCGGTCGTGAACGATCGTCGTAGCGGGGCTCGTTATGGTGCTGCTGCGGCGCAGGAGCCTGCGCGGGCGCATCATGTGTCGCACGGTCGAGGATCTTGTCGAGCTCACCGCGGTCGAGCCAGACACCGCGGCAGTCGGGGCAGTAGTCGATCTCGATGCCGGAACGTTCACTCATCACGAGGGTGGCATTGTCGGTCGGACACTTCATGGATGAATCCTCTCTTTGCCCGCCCAACTAGCGGGAAGGCCGAGGAGTTCCCGGCTGTGGCGTGGGCCACGCTGCCGGGCACGAACCCCGGGTATGAGCAAAGGCCCCGTTCGGCGAGGAACGGGGCCTTCACAGTGCGGCAACAGGGACTCGAACCCCGAACCCGCTGATTAAGAGTCAGCTGCTCTGCCAATTGAGCTATTGCCGCGAAGCGGGTGCAACGTTATCAGCCGCTCAGGGTCGATCCATAATCGGGAGACCCTCGAGGATCGCGTGAGCGGCGTTGTGTCCTGCGATGCCGCTGACGGCGCCACCCCGGCGCGCACCGCTGCCGCACATCACGACCCGCGGCAGGCCCGTGGACACGCCCCAACGCTCCATCGGGCCGGGGGCTGTTTCGCCTTCCTCGAGCCATGGCCACTGCAGGTCGCCGTGGAAGATGTGGCCTCCCGGCATGGCCAGCGCCTCCTCGATCTGGGCAGGCGTCTTGTGCTCGACGCCGAGGATCAACGGCTCGATGGGCTCCTCGAGGTGCGTGTTGATCGCGGTGAGGAACTGCTCATAGGCCTGATTGGCGGCGGCCTCGTCCGGCAACACCCCGTAGGGGGTGTGCAGACCGAAGTACGTCAGAGTCTGGGCGGCGGTGCCGGCGAGCTCGGAGCCGAGGATCGAACGGTCGGTCAGGGTGTGGCAGTAGAGCTCGCCGGAGGCGAAGTCCGGCAACGCCCCGCCTGCAGCCTCGGCCCATGCGGCCTCGAGCTGGCTCATCGACTCACCCAGGTGGAACGTGCCCGCGAAGGCGATCGCGGGATCCATGCCGGACTTCAGGCGGGGCAGACGCGAGACGAGCAGGTTGATCTTGAACTGTGAACCCGACGGCTTGGTCGGGACTGGGCGTGACAGGAGTCGCGCGAGGGCATACGGCGCCACCCCGCTGAGCGCCCAGTCGGCATCGATGACGAAGCCGTCGCCGCACACCGTCACACCGGTGTCGCGGGCATCGATGCCGTCGACCTCGCAGTTGGTTCGGATGTCGACGCCGGCCTCACGGGCGACTCGCTCGAGCTCCGCGGTGACGGCGCCCATGCCGCCGACGGGCACCCGCCACTCACCGGTGCCGTTGCCGATCAGGTGGTAGAGGAAGCACTTGTTCTGCACCAGTGTCGGGTCGTGGAGCGAGGCGAACGTGCCGATCAGGGCGTCGGTGCCGACGACGCCGCGGATGAGGTCGTGCGCGAAGCGCCGCTCGATCGCGGTGCCGATCGGCTCGTCGACCAGATCGGTCCAGATCGCCATGTCGACCTGATCCCGCAGATCGCCGATGTGGGGGAGCGGACGCAACAGGGTCGGCGCGATTGCTCCGGCGACGGTCGCGACCTCGGCATAGAACTGGCGCCATGCGGCGAGCTCGTCGCCTGAGCCGGTGAGCACATGGAAGGACTCCTCGGTCGCCTCGCCCGCAACCGTCTCCACGAGCAGGCCGCCGCCGGCGTAGGGCGTGTAGGACGCGGTGTCCCGCGACCGCAGCTCGAGTCCGAGCCCGAGGTCGGCGATCAGGTCCTCGGGCATCAGGCTGACGAGGTAGGAGTAACGCGACAGCCGGGCATCCAGGCCGTCGAACACGTCGGCGCTGATCGCCGCGCCTCCGACATGCTCGAGTCGCTCCAGAATCGTCACGCCGAGTCCGGCACGCGCGAGATAGGTCCCGGCGACGAGCGCGTTGTGACCACCCCCGACGATGACGACGTCACGGCGCTCGTTGGGCCCAGGCTCATCCGACATGCTTCAACGCCTCCCGTCTCGACAGACCACTGAGTCGATCCTCGCGCAATGTGACGAATGTGCGCACCCATTCGGGATTCACCCGCGCGTAGTCGCGCAACGCCCAGCCGATCGCCTTGCGGACGAAGAACTCCCGATCGGCGGCATTCGGCTCGATGACCTGGGTCAGCAAGGTCGTGTCGACCCGGTCCTTGCGGCCGAGCTGGCTGATGATCGCGAGCCTGCGCAACCAGATGTCATCCGTGACGCTCCAGCGGCGTACGACGGCCGCCGCCTCTTCGGGGTGGGTGTCGTGCAGGGATGCGATGCGTTGCGTCAGGTCGTCGACGTGATCCCACCAGGCGCCGGTCGTGGCCAGGTGCTCGAACAGCGGGACCAGCTCCGGCCGTCCCCTGGCGATCTTCAGCGCCAGCAGCCCGCTCGCGGCGTAGCGCTCCTCGCGGAAGGCCGCCTCATCCCACAACGTTCGCACCGCGGTCTCGAGCTCAGCCAGGCTCGGCACCGGGTGGTCCCTCGCAGCGGTCCTGGTGATCGATCGCACCACCGGCATCCGCACCCCGCGGTAGGGCATGGCTGACTTCATGTAGGCCTGCATACCCGGTGCACGCTCAGGATCTGCCGCGCTGCGCAACGCATCCCGAATCGTCGATACGAGGGGAGCGACGCTCATGCCAGCAGGGTACGGGCCGCGATCAGTCCTCCAGGGGCTCCGAGGCGGGGCTGTGATCGGAGGTGACGCCCATGGCCGCAGCTTCGGTGACGCTTTCGCCTAGCCACGACGCGACCTCCCAGCCGGTCGCGGTCGATCCGTCGACCATCACGATGCCGGTGTTGACGACGTAGTGGTTGCTGACGAAGTCGAGGTCGACATTGCTCGTGCGCGTCGCGCACCAGGCGCGGATCACTGCCCCGTGACTCACCAGCGCAACGGTCTCGACGCCCAACGCCTCGGCCTCGGCGACGACCCCGTCGAAGCGGCCGATCACCTCGTGACCGCTTTCGGCGCCCGGCATGCGTACGTCGAGGTCGCCCCCGCACCAGGCCAACAGGGTGTGGACGTATTGATGGACCGAGTCGGCGTCGGTGTTGCCCTCGACATCGCCGGCGGCGATCTCCCGGATCCCGTCGCGTTCGGCCGGCTCGACGCCGATCGCCGCAGCGAGCGGTGCCGCAGTCAGGTGCGTACGCACCATGGACGACACGAAGATCGCGTCGATGGGCGACTCGGCAAGTGCGTCGACGAGCTGCGCGGCCTGCTCGTGACCCAGTGCCGTGAGTCCGGGGCCCGGGACGGTGGATTCGAGCACACCCTCGACATTGGCCGGTGTCTGGCCGTGGCGGATGAGGATCAGGCGCATGCTCTGAGCCTATGGCTCCCCACCCACCCGACCCCATGCGAGTCGACCGGCAGCCGGGCGGCTGATTGACTGGACCCATGCGATCGGTAGCCCTGTCACCTCAAAACCGCCAAGCCGCTCTCGACGCGATGGCAGCCACACCGCTCGACATCCTGGTGATCGGTGGTGGTGTGGTCGGGGGTGGTTCTGCCCTCGATGCCGCCACCCGTGGGTTGTCGGTCGGTCTGGTCGAGGCGCGTGACCTCGCTTCGGGGACGTCGAGCCGTTCGAGCAAGCTGATGCACGGAGGTCTGCGCTATCTGGAGATGCTGGACTTCCGGCTCGTCGCCGAGGCGTTGAAGGAGCGTGGGCTCAACCTCCAGAAGCTCGCGCCACACCTGGTCCGCGAGGTCGGATTCCTCTATCCGCTCACGCATCGGGTGTGGGAGCGCTTCTATGCCGGCGCAGGCGTCGCGCTGTACGACGCGATGAGCAAGGCCTCGGGATATGGCCACGGTGTGCCGCTGCACCGCCACCTGACCCGCCGAGGCGCGCGCCGCATGATGCCTGCGCTGAAGAAGGAGGCGCTGGTCGGCGCCCTCCACTACTACGACGGCCAGGTCGACGATGCGCGGCACACGATGTTCCTGTCCCGGACCGCAGCGGCATACGGCGCACACGTCGCCACCCGCACCCGCGTCGTCGGACTCCTGCGCGAGGGTGACCGGGTCACCGGCGCCACCGTCAGGGACCTGGAGTCGGGCAAGGAGTTCGACATCCGCGCCAAGCAGGTCATCAACGCCACGGGGGTGTGGACCGATGAGACGCAGGCGCTGACGTCCGAACGTGGTCAGTTCCACGTGCGGTCGAGCAAGGGTGTGCACCTGGTGGTGCCGCGTGATCGGATCCGCAGCGAGACCGGGCTGATCCTACGCACGGAAAAATCGGTGCTGTTCGTCATCCCGTGGGGTCGGCACTGGATCATCGGCACGACCGACACCGACTGGTCGTTGTCCAAGGACCACCCGGCCGCGAGCCGCAACGACATCGACTATCTGCTCGACCACGTCAACACGGTCCTGGTCGAGCCGTTGACCCACGCCGACGTCGAGGGTGTCTTCGCCGGCCTGCGACCGCTGCTTCACGGGGAGGACGAGGCGACCAGCAAGCTGTCCCGCGAGCACGCAGTCGGCACGAGCGTCAAGGGTCTGGTCGTGATCGCCGGCGGGAAGTACACGACCTACCGGATCATGGCCAAGGACGCGGTCGATGCCGCCGTCCACGGCATGGCAAGCCAGCTGGATCGCACGGTCCCGGAGTCGTGCACCGAGGATGTCCCGCTGCTCGGGGCCGACGGCTACGAGGCAGTGTGGAACCAGCGTCAGATGCTTGCGACCGCCAGCGGGATGGGGGTGGGCCGCATCGAGCACCTGCTGCAGCGCTACGGATCGCTGACCCACGAGCTGCTCGACCTGATCGCCGAGCGACCCGACCTCGCCGAGGCGCTCACGGGAGCCGATGACTACCTGCGCGCCGAGATCGTCTATGCCGCGACGCACGAGGGTGCCCGCCACCTGGACGACGCGATCGCCCGACGCACGCGCATCTCGATCGAGACATTCGACCGGGGGACCGATGTCGCCGTCGAGGTCGCCGAGCTCATGGCCGGCGTCCTCGGCTGGACCGATGCACAGCGCGACAACGAGGTCGACCACTACCTCAAGCGGGTCGAGGCCGAGCGCGAGAGCCAGACCATGCCCGACGACGAGACCGCAGACGCCGCGCGCATGGGTGCCGACGACGTCGTGCCCATCTCGACGACGGCGACCAGCCCAGCGAAGTCCGCGTCGTGACGGCCGAGGAGACCGTCGCCGACTACGACGTACGCTCGCCGGCCTCACGCACCCTGATGACCGTCATCGGCACGATCGTGGCCGTCGTGCTCGTCGGGGGGCTCGTGCTGGGCGCGTCGATCCTCAAGCGCGACACGACGGTCTCGACGAGCGTCGTCGAGGTGGGAGGCTCGGCCCAGCTCGTGATCGACGCCGGGGCGGCCGACGTGCGCCTCGTGAAAGGTGCGGAGGACGTCGTCAGGATCCGCTCCCGCATCACCTCCGGCCTGCGCAAGACCGAGTTCCAGCTCGGCCGACGTGCGGACGAGATCAAGATCGCCGCGGCGTGCCAGGCCTGGCTCTCGCCGGGCTGTGGTGTCTCCGCGACGCTCGAGATACCCGAGGGGCTGCCGGTCGTCGTCAAGACCACGACGGGCGACGTCGTTGCCGACTCGATCGTCGAAGGCGTGCTCACGGTGACTTCTGGCAGCGGCGACATCTCGGTCCGGGGCATCGAGGTCGACGAGTTCTCGGCCAACACCGGCTCGGGCGACATCCGCGCGTCCTTCGCCTCCCAGCCGTTCGGGTTCAAGGCCATGACCGAGAGTGGTGACATCCGCGCCATGGTGCCGACCGGCGAACGGACGTATGCCATCACGGTCAAGTCCGATTCGGGCGAGGTGTCAAACGATCTCAGGTCGGACCGGGCTGGCGAGGGCATTCTGCGGGCCACGACGGGCAGCGGTGACATCACGCTCTGGAGCGAATGACAAGACCCCCGGTCCGGACGGAACGGGGGTCTTCGTGGGGTGGATGACGGGACTTGAACCCGCGGCCACCGGCACCACAAGCCGGTGCTCTACCAACTGAGCTACACCCACCACGCGCGCCGGGCATGCGCCCGACACGGCGTCGGTCAGTCTAACGCAGGCCTGCAGGTGCTCAGACCGTGGCCGGGGCTAACGCGTGATGGATCCGGCCACCTCGGCGGCGATGGCCTTGGCGGTCTCGGTGTCGATGCCCGGATCGGGCGTGAACACGGCCCGCCGGTAATAGCGCAGCTCCTCGATGCTCTCCTGGATGTCGACCAGGGCGCGGTGGTGGCCGGCCTTGGCGGGCGCGGCGAAATAGGCTCGTGGGAACCACTGTCTGGCGAGCTCCTTGATCGAGGAGACATCGATGACTCGGTAGTGGAGCCAGCCCTCGAGCTCGGTCATGTCGCGGGCGAGGAACGCGCGATCCGTGCCGATCGTGTTGCCCGCCATCGGGGCCTTGCCGGGCTCCTTGACGAACTCGCGGACATACGTCAGCACCTGCTCCTCGGTCTCGCGGAGGCTCAGGCCGGCCTCGAGCTGGGTCAGCAGCCCCGAGCCGGTGTGCATCTCGCGGACGAAATCGTTCATCTGGTCGAGCGCTGCTGCAGGAGGCTTGACGATCAGGTCGATCCCGTCGCCGAGGACGTTGAGGTCGAAATCGGTGACCAGCGCGGCCACCTCGACCAGCGCATCGGCCTCGAGGGAGAGCCCGGTCATCTCACAATCGATCCATACCAGCTTGTCATTCACGTCCCGCACCTTACTGCGCCTCACGGACACCGCCCTTCGGGCGGGCCGGTAAGGTCGACTGGAACCCTCAGCCAGTGAGCCGCGTTGGTCAGATGACCGCCCGACCCAGGAGTAATCAGTGAGCAACGACCGCCAGCAGCGCGCCGCCCGTGCCGAGCAGATGCGCAAGGAGCGCGAGAAGGCCGACAAGAAGCAGCGCAACTTCATCACTCTTGCGATCGTCACTGTCGTCATCGCACTGATCGCGGTCGGCGGTTACGCAATCAAGACCACCAGCGACAAGAACAAGTCTGAGACCGAGGTCATCAACCCGGTCAACATCAAGAAGGACTCCTTTGGCGTCGTCTACGACACCGACGTGGTGACCGGCACGCCTGCGACGAACCCGGTGAGCGTCACCGTCTATGAGGACTTCCAGTGCCCCGCGTGCCGCTCGTTCGAGGAGCAGAGCGGTCCGTTCCTGGATGCCGCGGTCGCCAAGGGAGAGATCACGGTGGAGTACCGACCGATCTCGTTCCTCGACGAAGCCAGTGGCGGCAACCGCTACTCCAGCCGATCGGGCAGTGCTGCCATGTGCACGCTCGACAAGGGTGGCGTCGACGCGTTCAAGAAGATGCACGCGATCCTGTTCGCCAACCAGCCCGAGGAGGGGACCAACGGCATGGAGGATCCTGCGCTGATCGACCTCGCCAAGCAGGCCGGGGTCACGGGAATCGACTCCTGCGTCAAGACTGAGCGGTTCGTCCCGTGGATCGAGGCAGCCACAGAGGCATCGCGTGATGCCAAGGTCTCAGCGACTCCAACGGTCCTCATAGACGGCAAGGCCATCGAGACGCCATCCGCAGCGAACCTCCAGAAGGCCATCGACGCCGCCAAGAAGGCCTAGCTACCCGCCTCCCCGCTGGGAGTGACGCTTTTGAGGAAGCGACCCGCGTGTCGCCTCAAAAACGTCACTCTCAGCGGAGGGCGCGGCCGAGGGCATAGCCGCATGACGCCGCGGCAACGCTCAGCACCAGCATCCCGACGGCGTTGAGGGTCGCGACGCCATAGCGGCGGTCGAGCGCCAGGCGCGCGGTCTCGACGCTCGCGGTGCTGAAGGTCGTGTAGCCGCCGAGGAAACCGGTTCCGGCGACCGTCTGCCACCCGTTGCCTGCACCGAGGCCGAGCAGCAGACCCAGCAACAATGAGCCGCTGGCGTTGATCAGCAGGGTGGACCAGGGCAGCGGGCTCGAAACGCGGGGCCGCAGCCAGGCGTCCAGCGAGTAGCGGGTGCCGGCGCCGAGGCCGCCGGCAAGCGCCATGAGCAGAGGCGTCATCGGATCATCGCTCGGGCGGTCACGATGCCGGCGAGTGCTGCCAGCAGGCCTGCGAGGACCGACCCGCCGGCATAGGCCAGGCCGAGGGCCACGTGCTCACCGCGCAGCAGAGCGTCGGTCTCGACGGCGAGGGCGCTGTATGTCGTGTAGCCGCCGAGCAGGCCCGTGCCGAGCAGAAGCCGCCACTGATCGGCTGACGTGGTCTGCTCGCGTACGAGCAACACCACCAGGAGCGCGCCGAGGGCAAAGGAACCTGTCATGTTGACCAGGAACGTGGCCAGTGGGAACTGGAGGCCCGGGTCGAGCACCTCGGCGATGCCATGGCGGCTCAGGGTGCCTGCGGCGCCACCGACGGCGACCAGGATGAATGGCCTCATCCCTCCATTAGACCGTGCAGCAGGCTGAGCGCGATCGCCACCATGATCACGGCGATCACTGCGTCGAGGATCCGCCAAGCCATCGGCCGGGCAAACAGGGGTCGCAGGAATCGGGCGCCGAAGCCGAGCGCCGCGAACCAGATGACCGACCCGAGCGCAGCCCCGAGTCCGAACCACCAGCGCTCGTCCCCGTATGACCCGGCAACCGATCCGAGCAGCAGGATCGTGTCGAGATAGACGTGAGGATTGAGCCAGGTCAGTGCCATCGCGGTGGCGACGGTCGACCACAGCGAAGCCGCGGCGCCCGAGATCTCCGGATCGATGGCTCCGGGCCGGAGAGCGCGTCGAGCCGCGATCACGGCATAGGCCAGCAGGAAGATCGCGCCGCCGATCCGCATCCCGTCGATGAGCCACGGGGCGAGCTCCAGGAGCCCGCCGATGCCGGCGATGCCGAGCCCGATCAGGATGACGTCGGAGATCGCGCAGATCGCCACGACCGCCAGCACGTGCTCGGCGCGCAACCCTTGGCGCAGGACGAATGCGTTCTGGGCGCCGATCGCGATGATGAGAGACAGGCCGAAGCCGATCCCGCCGAGCGCAGCGACGAGAGCAGCGTGATCCATGTGGTCAATCCAAGTCGACCGAATCACTTAAGACCAGTTCATGTTTGTGATGACGGATTAGCATTGCTGATGTGGCTACAGCAGATCCCGACCTTGCACAGCTGCGCGCCCTCGCGGCCGTCATCGACGAAGGCTCATTCGATGCTGCCGCGTCTGCGCTGCATCTGACCCCGTCAGCGGTGAGCCAGCGGATCAAGTCCCTGGAGCAATCTGCCGGCCGGGTGCTCATACGCCGTGCCAAGCCCGCCGAACCCACCGAAGCGGGGCACGCCTACCTCCGGCTGGCCCGGCAGGTCGAGTCGCTGGTCCAGGAGGTTCGGGCGACCGCAGATCCCGCGGAGCATCGGCCGCCCACCATCCCGCTGGCGATCAACGCCGATTCGCTGGCGACGTGGGTGCTCCCTGCGCTGTCCCGACTGGCCGGAACGGCATACTTCGACATCCGCCGCGAGGACCAGGGCCACACGGCCGACCTGCTTCGCGCGGGGACCGTCATGGCCGCGATCACCTCGGCTGCCGCTCCCGTGCAGGGCTGCAGGTCGACCCGGCTCGGGACCATGCGTTATCGCCCGATGGCCACCCCCGACTTCGTGGCGCAATGGTTGTCCGGCGGGACCAACGCGATGAGCCTCGCCCGCGCGCCGGTCGTGGTCTTCGATCGCAAGGATGATCTCCAGGATGAATATCTTCGTCAGCTGAGCCGCCGGCGCCTCGATGCGCCTCGGCAGCATGTGCCATCGTCGGTCGAGTTCGCCGCGGCAGTCGGCCTCGGCCTCGGGTGGGGCATGCTGCCCGATGCCCAGTCGCTCGAGGACGAGCGCGCCGGGCGACTGGTCTGCATCGACCCCGGTCGCCACGTGGACGTGACGCTCTACTGGCAGCAGTGGACCCTCCAGACCCCGGCGCTCGCGGCCACTGCGCAGGCGATCCGCGAAGCCGCGGCGCAGCACCTGACCTGAGAGGCGCCGGCTCCCCTCCCCGCTGGGAGTGACGCATTTGAGGCAGCGACCCGCGTGTCGCCGCAAAAGTGTCACTCCCAGCGGGGAGGGGTGGGATCACGAAGTGCGCCCGGCAGGATTCGAACCTGCGACCTAGAGATTAGAAGGCTCTTGCTCTATCCGGCTGAGCTACGGGCGCCCGGCGCAAGCCTATCTGCGCAGGTCGTCACCCATGTATGCCCTACGATTTGCGGGTGACAGAGACGACTGCCGCCGCCATCCCAGCCGTGCTGCCGAAGTATCGCGAGGCGATCCGCCAGCGGGGGCGTACCCCACTGCTGGTCCTGTTCATCGTGATCGCGATCCTGGGGATCGCCGGCGGGGTCTTCATCTCGCTCAACGCAGGCGACCCCGCGGGTGCCGGTCTGTCGATCTTCCTCGCGATCGCGCCGCTGCCGTTGCTGTGGCTCGTCTACTGGTGGCTCGACCGCTATGAGCCCGAGCCGCGTCGCTACAAGTTCGCCGCGTTCGTGTGGGGCGGAGTCATCGCGGTGGCGATAGCTCTCGCGCTCGAGATCTGGATCCAGAAGACGTGGGATCTCAGTGACAAGAAGATGGCGTCGTTCATCGCGCCGCTCGCCGAGGAGCCGGCCAAGTGCCTGTTCCTCATCCTGACCTTCGCCCGCGCACGCCGGGTGATTGACGGATTCCTCGACGGCCTGATCTATGCCGGCATCGTCGGCCTCGGCTTCGCCTTCGTGGAGAACATCGGCTACTACGCCGCCAGCTATCTGGGATCACCCGACATCCAGGTCGCCGGCGCGGACGGCGCCACGACGACCTTCGTGGTTCGCGGTCTCTTCAGCCCGTTCGCGCACCCGCTGTTCACATCGGCCTTCGGCATCGCGATCGGCCTGGCGGTCGCACGCAAGTCAAAGGTCCTCAAGGTCCTGATAGCCTCCGTCGGCCTGGCCGTCAGCATCGCCCTGCACGCGCTGTGGAACGGCTCGCTGAGCTATGGCGGCGGCCTCGGGTTCTTCCTGGCCTACCTCGCGCTGGCCGTCGTGCTGATCGCGGTCGCGGTCCTGGCGGTCATCGTCCGCAACCGCCAGGTCAAGATCCTCGAGCGATCCCTGTCGTACGTGGCACAGCGCGGGTGGATCCACCCGGCCGAGATCCCCTATCTCTCACGCTTCGGGCACCGCAAGGCCGCTCTGCGCTACGCCAAGGGCAACGGCGGCAAGGCTGGTGGCCGGATCGTCAAGCGCTATCAGCAGCTGGCGACGGAGATGGCCTTCCTGCACGATGCCATGATGAGCGGACGGACCATCCCAAGGGGAGTCGAGCGCACCTACGCGCTGCTCGACGCGATGTATGCCCTGCGGCCGGGTTTACGATTCCCGCCGGCACTGCAAAACACGGCCCGTCACTTCTGATCCCGCGCGGCGCGACGTGCGGCGGCGAAGTCGCACTCCGTCCACTAATCTGTGCCTAGATCCATCCGCACAGTTCATCGACGACGAAAGGAGCACCAGTGGCCAGCGAACACGCTTCGGCCGAGCTCCTTGGCGCGATGGGCAAGCTCCTCATCACGGTGCGCGATGTCAACCTCCGACTCGAGGTCGACGGCGCCGCGGCCTCTCGCGACACGCAGGCCAAGGTGACGGACCAGCTGTCGGACTACGTGCTCCCGCGGCTCGTGCAGCTCGATGCGCCCCTCCTGACGGTTGTCGGGGGTTCGACCGGTGCCGGCAAGTCCACGCTGGTCAACTCGCTCGTGGGGGAGCGCGTCACCGAGTCCGGCGTCCTGCGTCCGACCACCCGTTCTCCGGTGCTCGTGCACCATCCAGATGACGCCGAGTGGTTCAAGCCCGACCGAATCCTGCCCGATCTGCCCCGCACCGACGTGCCGAGCAATGACACCTACGCCCTGCGGCTCGCCTCGTCCGACAAGATCCCGCGTGGCCTCGCGATCCTCGATGCACCCGATGTCGACTCGATCGACCAGGGCAACCGCGAGCTCGCGGCCCAGCTCCTCGCCGCTGCTGATCTGTGGCTGTTCGTCACCTCTGCAGCCCGCTATGCCGATCAGGTCCCGTGGGACTATCTCCGCCAGGCATCCGAGCGCAGCACGTCGGTGGCAGTCGTCCTCGACCGCACGGGCAATGACGCCGTCATGGAGGTGCGCGGTCACCTGGCCCGGATGATGACGTCCCGGGGCCTGTCCGACTCGCCGCTGTTCACGGTTCCAGAGTGCGGCCTTGACGTCGACGGGCTGCTACCGCGCGAAGCGGTCTCGCCGATCGTGGTCTGGCTGCATGAGCTCGCCGCGGATCCGGCGGCCCGCCAGATGGTGGTGGTCCGTACGCTCGACGGCGCGGTGCGCCATGTCGTGCTGCGCACCCACGACGTGGCAGACGCCATGGACGCTCAGATCGCGGCCTCCGAGGCCCTCCACGCCAGCATCGAGACGATCCATCGCAAGGCCCTCTCGACGTTCGCGACACAGAGCGCCGACGGCACCCTCCTGCGCGGCGAGGTTCTCGCGCGCTGGCAGGAATTCGTCGGCACGGGTGAGCTGGTGCGCTCCGTCGAGGACAAGGTCAGCCGCATCCGCGGCCGATTCGTCGACGGGGTGACGGGCAAGCGGACCCGCGCGACAGAGGTCATCGAGGCCATCGAGACCGGGTTGCACATGCTGCTCCTCGAGCAGGCCGAGGCCGCTGCCGAGGCCGCTTCCCGCTCCTGGGCGACCAACACCGCGGGTCGTGCGCTGCTGGACTCCAATCGCGGGATCGACCGAGCCTCACGTGACTTCCGGGTCCGTGCCGAACGCACGGTCCACGACTGGCAGCAGGCCGTGCTCGAGCTCGTGCGGGTCGAAGGGGCCGACAAGCGGATGACGGCAAAGTTCCTCGCCTTTGGGGTCAACGGCATCGGCGTCGCGCTGATGATCGTGATGTTCTCGCGCAAGGGCAAGGGAACCGAAGCCGGCGGCACTGCCGCCTTGGGCAACAAGCTCCTCAACGCGATCTTCGGTGAGAGCGTCGTGGTCACCCTCGTCGGCCAGGCGCAGGCCGACCTCGAGTCGCGGGTCGCCGGGCTGTTCGAAGGCGAGATGCAGCGCTACCTCGACCTGGTCGAGAGCCCCGACACCGTCAAGGCACACCAGACCGTCCTCCGCGAATCGGCGCGTCAGGCCGAATACGCTCGGCATTCAGACTTCCTGAATGGAGAGATGACGCCATGACCTCGCAGGGAGACGCCGCCGAAGCAGTGTTCGGCGGTGGGCGCAATGATGTCGCCGCCCGGATCGACGGACTGACCGAAGCCGTCAACGCCGGCCGAGGGCGTATCGACGATGAGATCCTTGCGCCGGCCGAGATGCTGTCGGGCCGGGCCGCCGAGCGGCTCAAGCTCTCGGGCGACCACACGATCGTGGCACTCGCGGGCGCCACCGGATCGGGCAAGTCCTCATTGTTCAACTGTCTGACCGATCTCGAGCTCGCCGGCGTCGGTGTCCGCCGCCCGACGACGTCGTGGGCCCTCGCCTGCGCCTGGGGCCCGGACGGGGCGCAGGGCCTGCTTGAGTGGATGGGCATTCCTGCCCGTCATCAGGTGTCCCGGATGAGCATGCTCGACCACTCTGCCGACGACACCAAGCTCGACGGGCTCGTGCTGCTCGACCTGCCGGATCACGACTCGACCGAGGTGTCGCACCACCTCGAGATGGATCGGCTGATCACGTACGCCGACGTACTCGTGTGGGTCCTCGATCCCCAGAAGTATGCCGACGCGGCGATCCACGACCGCTACATCCGGCCGATGGCGGCCTACGCGGATGTCACGGTGGTCGTGCTCAACCAGATCGACCGCATCCCGTTCGAGCAGCGCGAACGCGCGCTCGCCGACGTCAAGCGCATCCTCGCCGAGGAGGGCCTGCCCGATGTCACGGTGATCGGGGTGTCCGCGACGCGGGGCGACGGCGTCGACGACCTCAAGCGAGAGATGGCGTTGCGCATCCGCGCCAAGTCCTCGGCCAAGGCCCGGCTTGCCTCGGACATCTCTGCGGCGGCCGGTGTCATCGCACAGGTCGGTGGAACCAGCGACGCGCCCGGCCTCACACCGACCGACCGTCAGGCCCTCGACGAGGCGTTGGTGGGTTGCGCCGGCGTCCCCCCGATCGTCGATGCGATCGCATCATCCAATCGGCGCCGCGCCGCGCAGTTCACCGACTGGCCGGTCGCCCAATGGTTGCGCCGGCTCAGGAAGGATCCGTTGGAGGAGCTGGGTCTGGGCAGCGACCTGTCGATCTCGTCGCTGGCTCGCGCGGCGGTCCCCGAGGCCGGACACGTCCAGCGTGCCAAAGCCGAGCTCGCCATCCGTGACGCGGCTGACAAGGCGGCGGTCGGCCTCGAGAGGCCATGGCGCGACTCGATCCGCGACGCCTCCAACCCCGCCGGCGACGACATCATCGACGCGTTCGACCACGCGATTCGCCAGACCAGCCTGGGAGTGGCCCGACCGGCCGCCTGGTGGCGCGTCGCCCAGGTCGTCCAGATCCTGCTCTTCATCGCCATGATCGCCGGCTTCGGCTGGCTCGCGGCCCAGGGAGTCAGCGAGCTTGCTTCATTCGAGCTGCCTGACCTCGGCGAGGCCGCCGGGTTCCCGGTGGCAGCCGTGGTGGCTGGCGGTTCGTTGCTCGCGGGCCTCGCGATCTCGGTGCTGTCCCGCATTGCCGCTCGGATAACCGGGCGCCGCAAGGCCCGCCACGCCGACCGCGAGCTGCGCGACGCGATCGACGGGGTGACGGCCGAGCGGGTCATTGCGCCCATCCAGGTCGAGCTCGACTCCTATGCGAGCTATCGCGCGGGTATTCTCACCGCACTCGCCTGAGCATCCACAGCTCTCACCGCCCGGGCGATGATCCACAGCCGGTCTCGGAGGTGGTGACTGAGACCCCAACCGGCGCGAGTCTGGAGCTCCACTATCAAGGAGTCTCCGATGTCCAACGACAACACCATGACCTTCCGTGGGCGAGTCGGCACCAAGGTTGAGCTGCGCGAAGGCAATGTCCCGTGGATCCTGTTCCGTGTCGCGTCGACGCCGAGCTATTTCGACCAGGCGACCCGCACGTGGCGCGATCTCGAGACGATCTGGATATCCGTCAAGGCATGGCGCGGGCTCGCCCAGAACGTCGCTGAGTCGCTCGAGGTCGGCGATCCGATCGTCGTGATCGGCAAGGTCCGCACCGAGCGGTGGACGAGCCAAGAGGGTCAGGCGCGTGAGAGCACGGTGCTCGAGGCCACGCTGATCGGCCACGACCTGACCTGGGGCGTCACCCGACTGCGTCGCGTCGATCGCCAGCACCCCGTTGCGCCCGCGTCTGACGACGGCACGGCTGCAGCTCTGCAGGAGCTGGAGAGGGACGATGCCGCCGCCTGAGGGGACTCGACGCAGGCGGGTGCCGGTAGGCTGGTGCATATGGCCGACTACGTTTTCACCCTCCGCAACGTCCGCAAGAAGCTCGGCGAAAAGCTCGTGCTCGACGACGTCACGCTGTCGTTCCTCCACGGTGCCAAGATCGGCGTCGTCGGGCCCAATGGCACCGGCAAGTCGACGCTGTTCAAGATCATGGCCGGCATGGAGCAGGCCAACAACGGCGATGCGATCAAGGACCCCGAGGCGTCCGTCGGCATCCTGCTGCAGGAGCCCCCACTGACCGAGGGCAGGACCGTCCTTGCGAATGTCGAGGAGGCCGTGGGGGAGATCAAGGGCAAGATCGACCGGTTCAACCAGATCAGCGAAGAGCTCGCCGATCCCGACGCCGACTACGACACGCTCCTGCCGGAGATGGGTGAGCTGCAGACCGACCTGGATCACGCCAATGCGTGGGACCTCGACGCCCGCCTGGCCCAGGCCATGGACGCGCTGCGGTGCCCGCCACCGGACGAGCTCGTGGATCACCTCTCCGGCGGTGAGCGTCGTCGTGTCGCTCTGTGCAAGCTGTTGCTGCAGCAGCCCGACCTGCTCCTGCTCGACGAGCCCACCAACCACCTGGACGCCGAGAGCGTGCTGTGGCTCGAGCAGCACCTTGCGTCATACCCCGGTGCCGTCCTCGCGATCACGCACGATCGCTACTTCCTCGACAATGTCGCCGAATGGATCCTCGAGCTCGACCGCGGCAAGACCCACCCCTACGAGGGCAACTACTCGACATATCTGGAGACCAAGCAGGCCCGACTCGTCGTCGAGGGCAAGAAGGACGCCAAGCGCGCCAAGATCCTGGCCAAGGAGCTCGAGTGGGTCCGCTCCAACGCCAAGGCCCGTCAGGTCAAGAACCAGGCCCGCCTCGGACGCTACGAAGAGATGGCCGCGGAGGCCGAGCGTGCCCGCAAGCTCGATTTCGAGGAGATCAACATCCCGGCCGGGCCGCGACTGGGCGATGTCGTCCTCAACGCCACGGAGCTGCACAAGAGCTTCGGTGATCGTGAGCTGTTCGACGGCCTGACCTTCGACCTGCCGCGCGCGGGCATCGTGGGTGTGGTTGGTCCCAACGGCGTGGGCAAGTCGACCCTGTTCCGCATGATCGTCGGCGAGGAGAAGCCAGACGAAGGCGCACTCGAGGTCGGCAAGACCGTCAAGATCTCCTATGTCGACCAGGGCCGCGGGGGCATCGACGACAACCTCAACGTGTGGCAGCTTGTCTCAGGCGAGCTCGACTTCATCAAGGTCGCCAACTTCGAGGTCCCGAGCCGCGCCTACGTCGCCTCGTTCGGCTTCAAGGGCCCCGACCAGCAAAAGCAGGTCAAGGTGCTCTCGGGCGGAGAGCGCAACCGGCTCAACCTGGCGCTCACCCTCAAGATGGGCGGCAACCTGTTGCTGCTCGATGAGCCGACCAACGACCTGGATGTCGAGACGCTGCAGTCTCTCGAGGACGCTTTGCTGGACTTTCCCGGCTGTGCCGTCGTGGTCTCGCACGACCGGTGGTTCCTGGATCGCGTCGCAACCCACATCCTCGCGTGGGAGGGCAACGCCGACAACCCGGCCCGCTGGTTCTGGTTCGAGGGCAACTTCGCCGACTACGAGATCAACAAGGTCGAGCGGCTGGGCGAGGAAGCTGCGCGTCCGCACAGCGTGACCTATCGCAAGCTGACTCGCGACTGAGCCTCAGAAGTTCTTGCCGTGTAGGGCTTCCACGACGTTTTGCATCACGCGCCCCATCGCGACGAAGTCCGCGGCGTCGGCATTCTCGATCAGGTAGTCGTGCACACCCTGGACATGGGTGTGCGCGGCAGCCTCGAGCACGCTGAAGCCGTGGTCGGTCAGGACCGCGGACACGCCTCGGCCGTCCTCGGAGCACTGACCGCGTACGACGATGTTCTCGCGCTCGAGCCGGGCGATGGTGTGGGTGACCCGGCTTCGTGAATGCGCCACGGCTGCCGCGAGCTCGGCCATGCGGATGGAACGGCCGGGTGCCTCGGACAGACGGACGAGGATCTCGTACTCGGGCACCGAGAGCCCGTGGGTCGCGCGGAGGTCGCGATCGAGCCGGTCCATCAGGACTGTCGTGCCGCCGAGGAAGGAGCGCCACACGCGCTGCTGCTCCGGGGTCAGCCAGGGGGTGGCGGTCTTCGTCTCCATGTGAGGCAGCCTACTGCGTGATTGTTGATTGAATCCTTAATTGCGTGCTACTGTCTAGTTGAACGATCAACTACATGACTTCGAGGAGCGCACATGACCACTGCCACAGCAGTCACCACCGGAACCTGGACGATTGACCCGACGCACACCGAGATCGGCTTCTCGGTTCGTCACCTGGTGTCCAAGGTCCGGGGCAAGTTCACCGGATTCGAAGGCACCGTCGTCACTGCCGACGACGTCTCTGCCTCCAGCGTCACCGTGGCGGTCGACCTGAGCACGATCGACACCGGCACCGCAGGCCGCGACGATCACCTGCGTTCAGCCGACTTCTTCGATGTCGAGAGCAACCCGACGATGACCTTCGTCTCGACCGGCATCGTGCAGAAGAGCGACAGCGACTTCATCGTTGCGGGCGACTTGACGATCAAGGGCATCTCCAAGCCGGTCGAGCTCGCGACCGAGTTCCTCGGCGAGGGTGGCGACCCGTGGGGCGGCACCCGTGTCGGGATCGAGGCGTCCACCGAGATCAGCCGCAAGGAGTTCGGCATCGACTTCAACATGCCGGTCGAGGGCGCGGACAAGCTCATGATCGGCGACAAGATCTCGATCCACATCAACGCTGAGGCCGTCCTTCAGGCCTAGACGGGGTGGGCCCCCTTCGCTTCGCTCACGCCCCTCGTGCCTCGGGGCTGAGGGGCGGAGGAAACGAGGTCCGAAGGGTCATCCGCACCGCCAGATCGGCGTGCAGCGTGGCCAGCTCGTGCCCGGAGCGTGATCCGCCCGGCTCGAACCAGCGCACGAGGTCGACGCCCAGCGACAGCAGCGAAAAGGCCGTGCCGGGCACGTCCTCCACATCCAGGATGCCCTGGTCGACTCCGTCGGCCAGGGCATCTTGCATGGCCCGCTCGATGCTGCGGCGATACGTCGCGACCTCGGCCCGGTGTTCGTCGGTGAGGGCGTGGTACTCGTACTGCACGATGCGACCGACCCGGCTGTTGTCGGCATGCCAGAGGCTGAAGTCGTAGACCATGGCACGCAACCGCTCGATCGGCTCAGCGCTTGACCGCGCCGCTGCTGTGATGACGTCCAGCGCGTGGCGGTGGCCGTTGAGGCTGACGGTGAACAGCAGGCTCTCCTTGGAGTCGTGGTGCACGTAGACCGCCGCCGGGCTCATGCCCGCGCGCGACGCGATGTCCCGCGTCGTCGTGCCGGCGAAGCCCTTCTCAGCGAATGCCTCGACCGCTGCGTTGATGAGTCGTTCGCGGGCCGTGATGGTCCTCATGCCTCCACCTCCTTCAGTTGACAGCATGACGGAGGGATTGCATGCTAAGCAAGCGCTTAGTGATTTCCGGACGGGTGTCGCGGCGCGCCCAGCATCCGTTCGGCGACAGGACCACGATGAGACGCACGATCTACAACGAGGACCATGAGGCGTTTCGAGCCTCGTGCTCCGCCTTTCTCGCCAAGCACGTCGAGCCCAATCTTGAGACGTACCTGGAGGAGAAGGCGCTCCCGCGTGAGTTCTGGCTGGCTGCCGGCGCCGAGGGCTACCTGGGGCTCGAGATCCCCGAGGAGTTCGGCGGTGCCGAAGCGGGCGACTTCCGCTTCAACGCGGTCTGGGACGAGGAGCTGAGCAAGCTCAATGCCGCGCTCGCCTCGTGCGTCGCGATCCACACCGACATCACGATTCCCTATCTCGTGGACCTCGGCTCGGACGAGCAGAAGCAGCGCTGGCTGCCCAAGGCAGTGACCGGCGAGATCCTCACCGCCATCGCGATGACGGAGCCCGGTGGTGGCTCGGACCTGGCCGCCCTCAAGACGACGGCGGTCCGTGACCCGGACGGTCAGTGGGTCATCAACGGGTCCAAGACCTTCATCACCAACGGCTTCTCCGCCGACCTCATCGTGACGGCGGTCCGCACGTCCCCCGACAAGGGTGCACGCGGCATCAGCCTGTTCGGCATCGAGGCGACCGATCCCGGGTTCAGCCGGGGTCGCAAGCTCGACAAGGTCGGTCAGAGTGAGGCCGACACCGCTGAGCTGTTCTTCGAGGACGTCCGGCTGGGTGACGATCGCCTGATCGGCGAGGTGGACCAGGGATTCATCTACATGATGCAGCGCCTCCCGCAGGAGCGGATCAGCTGCTCGGTCTCCAACATCGCCCACGCCAAGCAGATCCTGGCCGAGACGATCCAGTATGCCCACGACCGCCAGGCGTTCAAGCAGCCGATCGGCAGCCTCCAGCACAACAAGTTCCTGCTCGCCGAGCTCGTCACGAAGATCGAGGTCGCGGAGGCATTCATCGACGCCGCCGTGCTCGCGCACACCCGCGGCGAGGCGACCGCGACGGACGCGGCCAAGGCCAAGTGGTGGTCCTCGGAGATCCAGAACGACGTGCTCGACCATTGCGTCCAGCTGCACGGCGGCTATGGGTTCATGAACGAGTACCGGGTGGCTCGTGCGTGGCGCGATGCCCGCGTCTCCAAGATCTGGGCCGGTTCCAACGAGATCATGAAAGAGCTCATCGGCCGCGACCTCGGATTCTGAGTCCTCGGTGGCCTGTGCCGCCAACACAACTAAGGAAATGAGAACAAGATGCCCGAAGCAGTCATCGTGTCCACCGCGCGTTCGCCGATCGGCCGAGCCGTCAAGGGATCGCTCAAGGATCTGCGACCTGACGACCTGACCGTCGCCATGGTCGAGGCGGCCCTCGCGAAGGTGCCTGAGCTCGACCGGCGCGACATCGTCGACCTGCACCTTGGTGTCGGCCAGCCCGCCGGTGAGTCCGGCAACAACCTCGGTCGCATCGTCGCGGTCCTTTCGGGCATGGACCACCTGCCCGGCGTGACGGTCAACCGCTACTGCTCGTCGAGTCTGCAGACCACCCGCATGGCGTTCCACGCAATCAAGGCGGGGGAAGGCGACGTGTTCCTCTCGGCCGGCGTCGAGACGGTCAGCCGGTTCGCCAACGGCATGGCCGACTCCGCGAGCACGTACAACCCCGTCCTCGGTGAGGCCCTCGCGCGCACAGAACAGCGCTCGGAGGGTGCCGATTCATGGCGCGACCCGCGTGAGGACGGCCTGCTGCCCGATGCCTACATCGCGATGGGGCAGACCGCCGAGAACGTTCAGCAGCTCATCGGCATGAGCCGGCAGGAGCAGGACGAGTTCGGCGTCCGCAGCCAGAACCTCGCCGAGCAGGCCATCGTCGACGGGTTCTGGGCCAAGGACATCACCCCGGTGACGCTGCCAGACGGCACCGTCGTCAGCACGGACGACGGGCCCCGCGCCGGAGTGACGTACGAGGCGGTGTCCCAGCTCAAGCCGGTCTTCCGTCCTGACGGCACCATCACGGCCGGCAACTGCTGCGCGCTCAACGACGGTGCGGCCGCACTGGTCATCATGAGCGACACCAAGGCCAAGGAGCTGGGCCTGACCCCGCTGGCACGCATCGTCTCCACCGGTGTCACCGGACTCTCGCCCGAGATCATGGGCCTCGGACCGGTCGAGGCGATCAAGCAGGCCCTCGGCCACGCCGACATGGGCATCGACGACATCGACCTGTTCGAGATCAACGAGGCGTTCGCGGTGCAGGCGCTCGGTTCGGCGCAGGCCCTGGGCATCCCGCTGGACAAGCTCAACGTCAACGGTGGAGCGATCGCGATCGGTCATCCGTTCGGCATGACCGGTGCGCGCATCACGAGCACGCTGATCAACTCCATGCAGCACCACGACAAGCAGTTCGGCGTCGAGTCGATGTGTGTCGGTGGTGGCCAGGGCATGGCCATGGTGCTGGAGCGCCTCTCGTGACGACAGGTGCCCAGGACCAGAGGTTCGCGGGCAAGGTCGCGATCGTCACCGGCGCGAGCCGGGGGATCGGCCTCGCGATCGCCGAGCGGCTCGTTGCCGACGGTGCGAAGGTATGCATCACGGCCCGCAAGGCCGATGCCTTGGCCGAGGCGGTCGAGTCACTGGGTGGCGCCGAGAACGCGATCTTCTCCGCAGGGGCCGCCGACGACCTCGCCCACCAGGACGAGACCGTCGCGGCGACACTGGATGCGTTCGGTCGCATCGACTTCCTGGTCAACAACACCGGGATCAACCCGACATACGGGCGCATGATCGACGTCGACCTCGGGGCGGCGGAGAAGACGCTGCGGGTCAACGTCATCGCGGCGATCGCGTGGGCGCAGAAGGTCTACCACACGTGGATGGAGTCTCATGGGGGCGCGATCGTCAATGTTGCCTCGGTCGGCGGCCTCAAGCCCGCCCCGGGGATCGGCGTCTACGGGGCTTCGAAGTCGGCCTTGATCCACGTGACGGAAGAGCTCGCCGTCGAGCTGGGACCAGAGATCAGGGTCAACGCGGTCGCCCCAGCCGTGGTCAAGACCAAGTTCGCCAGCGCGCTGTATGAGGGTCGCGAGGAGGAAGTCGCCGCCGCATACCCGCTCAAGCGGCTCGGCGTTCCCGACGACATCGGATCGGTTGTGGCGTTCTTGCTGTCCGACGATGCGGCCTGGATGACCGGGCAGACGCTCGTCATCGACGGCGGCCTCACGCTCACCGGCGGCGTCTGAGCTCTGGCCAGCGCAGATGTGCGGTCCACCTCCGGCAAGGAAGTGGACCGCACATCTGGGTTGGTCGTCCGTCAGTTGACGCTGACTGCGGACCAAGCAGCCTTGACCGCGGCGACCTCGGCGCTGCTCGCGCCGTAGAGGGTCGTCGCGGAGGCGACCGTGTCGATCCGTGCCTTGGCGTACGTCTCGGTGCTGGTCATGCGCTCGGTCAGCGCTTTGTACCAGATCGCCGCGGCCTTGGCCCGGCCGATCCCCGTGACGGCCGAGCCGTTGCACGTCGGGCTGTTGCCGTACGTGCTCTGGCCGCTGCCATTGGCGAGCAGGAAGAAGAAGTGATTGCCCACTCCCGAGGAGTAGTGCGGGTCTGACCCGGGCACCGCGGTGCTCCAGCACGCGTACGAAGCTCCGTCGCGACGCGGATCGTCCATGTAGCGCAGCGGAGTCCCGTCACCGTTGATGTTGATCTCCTCGCCGATCAGGAAGTCCGGCGCGTCGCTGGGGTTGTTGGCGTAGAACTCGACCATCGTCCCGAAGATGTCGCTGGTTGCCTCGTTGAGGCCGCCGGCATCACCGGAATAGCCGAGATTGGCCGAGTTCTCGGTGACACCGTGTGTCATCTCATGACCGGCGACATCGAGCTCGACCAGTGGAGCCTGATTGTTTGCCCCATCGCCATACGTCATCTGACTGCCGTCCCAGTAGGCGTTGACGTAACCGTTGCCGTAATGGACGCGCGAAGGGACGCCGCTGCCGTTGTTGAAGATGCCCTGGCGGCCGAAGCTCGTCTTGAAGTAGTCGAATGTCTTGGCCGCGCCGTAGTGAGCGTCGACGCCTGCTGAGGCGCGGTCGCTCATGGTGCCGTTGCCCCATGAGTTGTCGGAGTCCGCGAATGTCGAGCAGGTGCCAGAGGTGCGGTTCCGGAGGTCGCACGTTCGAGCGTTGCCGTGGGTCGCGTCGACCATCGAGAAGCTGCTGCCGCTGCCGGTCGTGCTGATGCCGACCGTCCCGACGAAGATGCCGCGACCCGTGCCGCTGGCCGCGACGCCGGACTTGACGGCGGTGGCCT
This sequence comes from Aeromicrobium sp., assembly GCF_037719875.1. Classification (GTDB taxonomy): domain Bacteria; phylum Actinomycetota; class Actinomycetes; order Propionibacteriales; family Nocardioidaceae; genus Aeromicrobium. The sequence goes on from NZ_JBBJMJ010000017.1 coordinate 27,196, forward strand.
TTTGCCGGGTCGTCGTCCCGACCTTGATCGGGGTCAGAATGGTTTCCTCCGCGCTGCGCAGCTTGCCGGTGTTGGCGTCGGTCACGATGATCTGGCGGCTGGGGGTCTGGCCGTCGGCCTGCGTGCCCGTGATGGTGGACCGCCAGGCGAGAGCCGCCTTGTCTTGACGCGCGTCCACGACGAGCTTGGGTGCGCCGGACTTCGCGGTGTCACGGCCGGAAAACTCGTTTCGGGCCTTGCTGGCTGCCGCAGAGGAGGTCACCTTGGGCGTCGTGCTGACACTGATGGGAGCGGTCTGGGCGACGGATTGGCCACGAGGGGAGTTTGCTGCGTCGAGATGGACGACGAGGTCGCCGCCGAGGACGGGTAGCCCGTCATATATCCGATTGAACCGCACGTGGGCCGCGCCGTTGCTCGAGTCGACCGTGTCCACGGCCTGGTAGGCGTCCTTGGCGCTGTCTTCGACCTTGTTGGGATGCTCCTGGATGTATTGCTTCGCCACGACAGCGGGATCGCCGCTGTTGTCGGCTGCTGCGCTCAGCGAGGGCGAGGCGACGCCCAGCCCGGCCACGAGGAGGGTTGCTCCCCCGATGGCAAAGACTTGTTTCATGAGTTGGTCCTCTCGGTTGACGTAGGCGTGACGTTAGATCAGATCCCGGGCACCTGTTCATGCCACTTCCCCATGCCATCGGGGCGCGTCAGTGTCGGGGGCGGGTTGTCGACAGAGCTGTCGACAGAGGTCCGTGGTTCTCGACCCAGGACCGGTAGACGGGCTGGCGCTCGAGGGTCTCGGTGAGGACGTCGGCGGTGAATCGGGCCAGCTTGTCGAGGTGTTCGGCGAACGGGTTGTCCCGCTCGGTCAGAATCAGCCGGCGGACCTGCATCGGCGTCCCGACCAATGGCTTGAGGACCATCCCGGAGTCCCGGTTGGTGTGGGTGCTGAGCGCGATCGCCTCGCCGGCCCGGATCAGCTCGACGCTGAGGCCGTCGCTGAGGTAGTGGCCGACTTTGGGCGTGAAGCCGGCATCCCAGCAGATTCGAGTCATGCAGTCGGCCTCGCGATCGACGTCGAGCGGCGACAGCAGCCACGTCTCGTCGGCGAGATCGGCGAGGACGAGCTCGCCGCGGTCGGCCAGCGGATGGTCGGCCGACATCAGGACGAAGCCGGGCTCGCAGCCCACCGAGCGTACGAGCAGGCGCGGATCGAGCGGGATCTCGTTGCCCACGTACTCGTGGATCACGGCAAAGTCGATCCGATGGGAACCGAGCAGGTCGAGGAGACCGTCGATGCGGGTCTCGCTCTCGGTGACGATCTCGGTCGACGGCAGGGTCGCGCGCAGGCCGCGGATCAAGCCGATGAGGGCGTTGCCGAACCGCACCCCGATACGGACCTCTGCAGGCGCACTGCGCAGGCTCGAGGCGTCGGTCTGCAGCGTGTCGAGCACCGACAGGACGGCGGTGGCCCGACCGACGACCAGGCGTCCGAGCGGCGTCTGTTCGACGCCGGCGTGCGAGCGTTGGAACAGCGCTCCGCCCAGGTTGTCCTCGATGCGCCGCAGCTGGCGGGTCAACGCCGGCTGGGTCGTCCCCAGAGAGCTCGCCGCCCGGGTGATGCTGCCCTCGTCCGCCACGGCCTTGACCATCCGAAGGTGGCGCGTCTCGATCTCCATGTGACCCCCTTGGCACAGGGTAACTGCGGTGCATGCGGAACGCTCAGGCTGAACCCAGCCGGGGTGTGATCCACATCTCGGGAAAAACATGAGGAAAACCTCACTTAAAAGTTGAGGAACCCCTCATGTTTTGTCATGATGAGATGACCGCCCGTCGATCCAGCGACGGCAGTACCCGAGGGAATCCACGTGACGACCATCGACACCCCGCTTGCCACGATCCAGTCGACCGAGCGCCGCGGCGCCCTGATTGATCGCTTCCGCACCGGGACGCCGTATGCCGTGGCGTTCGGCGGACAGGGTGCGCCGTGGCTCGAGCCGCTGGCGGGGCTGATCCGCGACTTCGCGCTCGAGGCCGAGCTGGAGTCGCTCGTGTCGCAGGCCGACGACCGGCTGGCGCCGGTTGCCGCTGAGCTGGCCCGCGTCGGCGTCACGTTCACCCCCCTCGCGTGGGCCGATGTCATTGCTGTCGGAGAGTCCGCCGAGGACGACGACGCTCCCGCACTGCCGAGCTCCGAGGTGCTGGATACACCCGGAGCCTCGGTGCCGGGGATCCTGCTCACGCAGCTCGCCGGCATCCGCGCGCTGCACCGGCAGGGTGTCGACACACAGCTGGTTCCGCCCGTGGCGGTCCTCGGTCACTCGCAGGGTGATCTGGCCACCCAATCGCTTGCCGGCGTCGACGATGTCGAGCTGCTGGCCCTGGCCCGACTGATGGGTGCCGCCGCGCAGCTCGTCGGCCGTCGCCGCGGGCTGCTCGGCGCCACGATGCTGAGCGTCTCCAACGTCGTGCCCGAGCGCATCGACGCGATCCTCGCCGAGCTGCCGTCCTCGCTGCGGGTCGTCGCCCGACTGCGCAACGGTCGCCGCAGTGTCGTGCTCTCCGGCCCGGCCGACAGCCTGCGGGTGGTCGAGGCGCGCTTCGAGGAGATCGCCACCGCCGAGAAGGCTGAGCGCGACCGCAAGTCCACGGGTGGCTCGCCGTTCGCCCCCGTGCTGGAGCCGCTGCCGGCCCAGCTCGCGTTCCACCACCCCGACCTCGCCGAGGCCGCCGACCTCGTGGCCACCTGGGCCGAGACCTGTGGCTTGGACCGGACCCGAGCTCGTACGCTCACGATGCGCTCGATCGTGGACCCGGTCGACTGGGTCGAGTCTTTGGAAGCGGCCATCGACGCCGGCGCGACCTGGGTCCTTGACCTCGGTCCCTCAGATCTCGCCGCCCGATTGTCCGCGCGTGAGCTGCGCAGCCGCGGAGCCGGTGTCATCGCCACGACGACACGCCGGGGTCACCGCGAGCTGACCGCCGCGGGCGCCGCGCCACGCCTCGCCACACCGTGGGCGGCCTATGCACCCAGCGTCGTGACGCTTCCCGACGGCACACTGCACGTCGAGACCCGTTTCACCCGTCTGACCGGGAAGTCGCCGATCCTCCTGGCCGGCATGACGCCGACCACGGTCGATGCCAAGATCGTCGCTGCCGCTGCCAACGCGGGTTTTTGGTCCGAGCTGGCCGGCGGCGGCCAGGTCACCGAGGAGATCTTCGCCGATAGGGTCGCCGAGCTCGACCGGCTGCTGCTGCCGGGCCGGACCTACCAGTTCAACTCGCTGTTCCTCGACCCTTACCTGTGGAAGCTCCAGCTCGGCCAGAAGCGCCTCGTGCAGCGCGCTCGTGCCGCGGGCGCCGCCATCGATGCGGTCATCGTGACCGCAGGCATCCCCGAGCTCGACGATGCCGTCGCACTCGTCGAGGAGCTCCGCGAGGCTGAGATCACGCATGTCGTGTTCAAGCCCGGCACGGTCAAGCAGATCCGCCAGGTCGTCGCGATCGCCAAGGCCGTCGCGCCGACGCCGATCATCGTCCAGATCGAGGGCGGCCGGGCCGGCGGACACCACTCGTGGGAAGACCTCGACGACCTGCTGCTCGCGACGTATGGCGAGCTGCGCACCCTGGACAACGTCGTCGTCGCCGTGGGTGGTGGCATCGGCACGCCCGAGGTCGCCTCGGCATACCTGACCGGCGAATGGGCCCGTCGCCACGGCTTCCCGGTCATGCCGCTCGACGGCATCCTTGTCGGCACCGCCGCGATGGCGACCCTCGAGGCGACCACCGCTCCGGAGGTCAAGCAGCTCCTCGTCGACACCCGCGGCACCGGCACGTGGGTCGGCGCCGGTAGCGCCAAGGGCGGCATGGCCTCGGGCCGCAGCCAGCTTGGCGCCGACATCCATGAGATCGACAACACGGCCTCTCGGACCGGACGGCTGCTCGACGATGTCGCGGGCGATGCTGACGCCGTCGCCGCTCGTCATGAGGAGATCATCGAGGCGCTCAACCGCACCGCCAAGCCCTACTTCGGCGATGTCGAGACCATGACCTATGCGCAGTGGCTCGGTCGCTATCTCGAGCTCTCCGGCACGCCGGTCTGGCTCGACACGACCTTGCGCGAGCGCTTCCACGCGATGCTTCAGCGTGCCGAGGCCCGGCTGAACAGCGCGGACCGCGGCACGATCGAGACCTTGTTCGCCGACTCGGCGTCCGTGGAGGACGGCGCGGCAGCGATCCACCGAGTTCTTGCTGCCTACCCGCACGCCGACGGCGTCACCCTGCACCCGGCGGACGTGCTGTTCTTCGTCGAGCAGTGCAAGACCCCGGGCAAGCCGGTCAACTTCGTGCCGGTGCTCGACCAGGACGTACGCCGTTGGTGGCGCTCGGACTCGCTGTGGCAGGCGCACGACGCGCGCTACGGCGCCGACGAGGTCTGCATCATCCCGGGCCCGGTCTCCGTCGCCGGCATCGACCGCGTCGACGAGCCGGTCGCCGACCTGTTGCGCCGGTTCGAGGACGCCACGATCGACGGACTCCTCGCTTCGGGGCGGGCAGCTCAGCGCGTCTCCGGACGCCGCCGCGTCGAGGGCGCCGGTGACGTCCTGTCCCTGGTCCTGGCTGCCCCCGATCTCGTGTGGGCCGGTCGCACGGTCCGCAACCCGGTCCACCGCCTGGGTGCGGAGTGGGTCATCGTCGATCCCCTGCGGGCCGAGCACCCCGAGACCGGAGCCGCGCTCGTCGCGGTCGACGGTCGGACGGCCGAGCTGCAGGTGCCGTTGGCGCGCCCGCTCTCCCTGCGCATCGAGGTCGACGGCGCGGCGCTCGCCGGTTCCGCCCCGATCGTCTCGACCGCGGTCGCCGCGTCCGCGATGGCCTCTCTGGTCGCCGGTGCAGCGGGCGGCAATGTCCCCTCGGTGTCCAACAGCCGCGCGACGGTCCTCGCGGACTGGGATCCGGACCTGATCGCCGATCACGCCGGGGTCACCGGTGGCCGTCCGTCAGAGCACCCCGTGCCCGACGTCCTCGTCGGTCTTGCCTGGCCGTCGGTGTTCGCCGTGCTCGGCGAGGCCAGGACGGACGACGGCATCCCGGTCATCGAGGGCATGCTGGACCTGGTCCACCTGGACCACTCGATCGCGCTGACCGGCCCGCTGCCGGCCGCACCTGCGGTTCTCACGATCTCCTCGGTCGTCGAGTCGATCGAGGACACCGGCTTCGGCCGCGTTGTCGCGGTCGACGTCACGATGTCGTCCGCCGCAGGTGACATCGCGACACTGCGCGAGCGATTCGCGATCCGCGGGCGTACCGGACCCGGCGAGCTCGCCGATCCAGCGCGCGCCGGCGGTGCGCTCGGTGACGACGTCAGCGACACCCCCCGCAAGGCACGCGGCTCGGCGAGCCTGGTCGCTCCGACTGACCTGCGTGGCTTCGCGGCTGTCACGGGCGATCACAACCCGATCCACACCAGCATCGCCGCCGCACGCCTCGCGGGACTCGGTGCCCCGATCGTGCACGGCATGTGGGTCTCCGCCGCGGCCCAGCAGGTTGTCGCGGATCGCCGCATCACGGGCTGGACGACCCGCTTCCTGGCACCCGTACGCCCGGGCGTCGCGGTCGACGTCAAGGCCGATCGGATCGGCCTCGACGCCGGTGCGGAGCTGGTCGACATCACGTGTCGCGCCGAGGGCGAGGTCGTCATGTCCGCCACGGCTCGTCTCGCGGCCCCGCGCACGGCGTACGCCTTCCCGGGCCAGGGCATCCAGCACCCGGGCATGGGCATGGCCGCCTATCAGCGCTCCAAGGCGGCACGCGAGATCTGGGACCGCGCCGATGCGCACACATGCGACGCGCTGGGCTTCTCGATCCTCACGGTCGTCCGCGACAACCCCACGGTCCTGGTGACCCGGGGAGTCACCCACAAGCACCCTGACGGGGTGCTGTTCCTGACCCAGTTCACCCAGGTCGCGATGGCGGTCCTCGGCGCGGCCCAGATGGCCGAGCTGCGCGAGTCCGGTGGGTTCGTCGAGGGCTCGATCCTCGCGGGTCACTCGGTCGGTGAATACAACGCGCTCGCCGCCGTCTCCGGCGTCATCCCGCTCGAGGCCGTCGTCGAGGTCGTCTTCCAGCGCGGCTCCGTCATGCACACCCTGGTGCCGCGTGATGCGGCCGGCCGGAGCGACTACCGGCTCGCCGCGATCCGGCCCTCCCAGATCGGGCTGGACGATGACAACGTCACGGCATACGTCGATGGCATCGCCGAGCGGTCGGGTGAGTTCCTGCAGATCGTCAACTACAACCTGCGCGACTCGCAGTATGCGATCGCGGGCACGGTGCGCGGCCTGGAGCTGCTCGAGAAGGACGTCACTGCCCGCCGCGAGGAGTTCGGTGGCAAGGCCGCGTTCATCCTGGTCCCCGGCATCGATGTGCCATTCCACTCCACGGTCCTGCGTGATGGCGTCCCGGACTTCCGTGATCGCCTCACCGAGCTGCTGCCGACCTCAATCGATCCTGAGATCTTGACGGGCCGGTATGTCCCCAACCTCGTGCCGAGGCCGTTCTCGCTGGATCGGTCGTTCCTGCAGGAAATCGCCGATCTCGTGCCTTCGGAGCCACTCGAAGAGGTCCTGGCCGACTTCGCTGACTGGTCGAACCGGCCAGGCGAACTGTGCCGGGTCGTGCTGATCGAGCTGCTCGCGTGGCAGTTTGCCAGCCCGGTTCGCTGGATCGAGACCCAAGACCTGCTGTTCGGCCCCCGCAGCGAGGGAGGCCTCGGTGTCGAGCGCTTCGTCGAGGTCGGCGTGGGTCAGGCCCCCACGGTGGCCAACCTGGCGTCATCGACACTCAAGCTTCCGGGGCGCACCGGTGGCCCGGTCGAGGTGCTCAACTTCGAGCGCGACAGCGCCGCGGTCTTCTCCACCGACGAGGAGGCTCCCGTCGAGGACGATGTCGAGGAGACCCCCGCGGCCGAGGAGCCCGGCGCGAGCGCGGCCCCGGCGCCGGCCGCCCCCGCGACCGCGAGCGGTCCACGACCCGACGACCTGACGTTCGACGCCGCCGACGCCACGACGGTGCTGATCGCCTGGTGGACCAAGATGCGGCTCGATCAGATCGGTGCCGCCGACTCGATCGAGTCCCTGTGCGACGGCGCATCGTCGCGTCGCAACCAGCTGCTCGTCGACCTCGGCGGAGAGCTCGGGCTCGGTGCCATCGACGGCGCCGCCGATGCCGATCTGCCGACGCTTTCGGGCCAGGTCAAGGGCCTCGCCCGCACCTACAAGCCGTTCGGCCCTGTGCTCACAGAGGCGCTCGGCGATCATCTCAAGAAGGTCCTCGGGCCGACCGGCAAGCGTCAGTCGGCGATCGCTGAGCGAGTTGCCGATGTCTGGCAGCTCGGACCGGGCTGGGCGAGTCACGCACTCGTCGAGCTCGCACTGGCGAGCCGCGAGGGTTCGAGCGTCCGTGGTGGCGAGTTCGGCTCGCTGCAGGGGCTCGCGTCCGGTGCCGATGTGGACACCGCGATCGACGCGAGCATCCAGGCCGTGGGAGCCCGGCACGGTGTCAGCGTCGACCTGCCGTCGACCGGCGGGGGAGAGGCCACGATCGATGCGGCCGCCCTCGGCGAGTTCACTGCGCAGATCACCGGACCCGACGGCGTGCTCGCCTCCTCTGCCCGCCTGGTCCTCGACCAGCTGGGGCTCTCGGACGTACCGGTGGTCACCGAGGCCGACCCGGCCGATGCCGAGATCCTTGGTCGCGTCGAGTCGGAGCTCGGCAGCGACTGGGCCAAGCTCACGGCTCCGGCATTCGACCCGCGGAAGGCTGTGCTGTTCGACGATCGCTGGGCCAGTGCCCGAGAGGATCTCGCCCGGATCGCTGCCGGTGAGACTGTCGAGGCGAGCTTCGCCGGCGCCGGCAAGGCCGTCGCGGCTCAGGCCCGGTGGTATGCGGGTCGAGCCGATGGTCACCTCGCGCAAAGCTTCCAGGACATCGCAGCCCAGGCTCTTGAGTCATCCGAGGGTCAGTGGTCCGGTGAGCTCGCGGTCGTGACCGGTGCCAGCCGGGGGTCCATCGCGGCCGCTGTGACCGGCAGGTTGTTGGCAGGTGGGGCGACGGTCGTCGCGACGACCTCGGGACTCGACCCGAAGCGCCTGGAGTTCTACAAGGAGCTCTACCGCACGCACGCGGTCGACGGGGCCAAGCTGTGGGTCGTGCCGGCCAACATGGCGTCGTTCGCCGATGTCGATGCGCTCACGAGCTGGATCACCAGCGAGCAGACGCACACCAGGGCCGGTGTCACGACGGTCTCAAAGCCGGCCATGACGCCCTCGCTGCTCTTCCCCTTCGCGGCGGGCCGGGTCGCCGGCGACCTCACGGACGCCGGCAGCCGTACCGAGATCGACATGCGCATCCTGCTGTGGTCGGTCGAGCGCCTGATCGGGACCCTGTCCGCACGCGGTCAGGACCACGACATCGATGCGACGCTCCACGTCGTGCTCCCGGGCTCGCCCAACCGCGGCATGTTCGGTGGGGACGGCGCCTACGGAGAGGCCAAGTCGGCGCTCGACGCGCTCGTCACGCGGTGGACCGCGGAGCGCACATGGGCCGATCGGGTCACGCTGAGCCACGCCATCATCGGCTGGGTGCGCGGGACGGGCCTGATGGGCGGCAACGACCCGCTGGTCGAGGCCGTCGAGGCCGCCGGCGTGACGACCTGGACGCCGGAGGGCATGGCCGAGGCGTTGCTGGAGACCGCGACCCCCGCGGCACGCGCTGCCGCGCGGGTCGAGCCCCTCACGGTCGACCTCACCGGCGGACTCGCGGGCGCAGCCCTCGATCTGAAGGCTCTCGCCGCAGGCGTCGAGCGTCCGTCCGCCGCGCGGGAGGACGACGACCACACGATCGCCGCCCTCGCAGCCTCGCCGGCACAGCTCGACCGCGTTGAGCAGATGGACTGGGCGCCGATCGAGGCTCGCCCTGAGGACCTCGTGGTCATCGTGGGTGCAGGTGAGCTCGGTCCCTACGGCTCCTCGCGCACCCGCTTCGAGATGGAGGTCTCCGACGAGCTGTCGGCGGCCGGCGTCCTGGAGCTGGCATGGACGACCGGTCTGGTGTCGTGGGACGAGCAGGGTGGCGGCTGGTTCGACACCGCGACCCAGGAGAAGGTCGACGAGGCTGACCTCGTCGAGCGCTATGAGGAGACCGTCCGCGAGGCGGTCGGCATACGCCGCTACGTCGACGAGGGCACGATGGTCGACAACACGGCCCCGCTGCTCACCTCGGTCTACCTCGACAACGACCTGTCCTTCACGGTCTCCAGCGAGTCCGAGGCGCGCGCCCTGCGCGACGCGGACCCCGAGCGTACGGTCATCTCCGCCACGGCGGACGGCGACTGGACCGTGACCCGCAAGGCCGGCACCGAGATCCGCGTGCCGCGTCGCATGGAGCTGACTCGCACGGTCGGCGGCCAGATCCCAACCGGCTTCGACCCCACGGTGTGGGGTGTGCCGGCCGAGATGGTCGAGTCGATCGACCGGGTCGCGCTGTGGAACCTCATCTGCACCGTCGATGCGTTCCTGTCCAGCGGCTTCAACCCGTCCGAGCTGATGCGCTGGGTGCACCCAGCGCTCGTCGCCAACACGCAAGGCACCGGCATGGGCGGCATGCAGTCGATGCAGTCGCTCTACCTGGACACGCTGCTGGGCGAGAGCAAGCCCAACGACATCCTGCAGGAGGCACTTCCCAACGTCATCGCGGCACACGTCGTGCAGTCGTACGTCGGCTCCTACGGTGCGATGATCCATCCGGTCGCCGCCTGCGCCACCACGGCCGTCTCGGTCGAGGAGGGGGTCGACAAGATCCGACTCGGCAAGGCCGAGTTCGTCGTGTCCGGAGGCTTCGACGACCTGAGCGTCGAGGGCATCGTGGGCTTCGGCGACATGTCGGCGACAGCCGATTCCGCCGCGATGAGGGCCAAGGGCCTCGAGGACCGCTACTTCAGCCGGGCCAACGACCGCCGCTACGGCGGATTCGTCGAGTCCCAGGGCGGCGGCACGATCCTCCTGGTCCGCGGCGACGTGGCAGCCCGCATGGGACTGCCGGTCCTCGGAGTCGTGGCATATGCCGGTTCGTTCGCCGATGGCGTGCACACGTCGATCCCGGCGCCCGGCATCGGTGCGCTGGCCGCGGCCCGCGGTGGGCGCGAGTCCGCGCTGGCCAGGTCGCTGACGACTCTGGGCCTCACCGCCGACGACATCGGTGTGCTGTCCAAGCACGACACCTCGACCGGCGTCAACGAGCGCAACGAGTCCGAGCTGCACGAGCGAATTGCCGCGGCGATCGGCCGCAGCGAGGGCAACCCGCTCCACGTCATCTCGCAGAAGACCCTCACGGGTCACGCGAAGGGTGGCGCCGCAGCATTCCAGCTCATCGGGCTCTGCCAGGTCCTGTCGGGCGGGGTCATCCCGCCGAACCGCAGTCTCGACTGCGTCGACGACGACCTCGCCGAGCACGAGCACCTCGTCTGGCTGCGCAAGCCGCTCGAGACAGGGCAGCTCAAGGCCGGGCTCGTGACGAGCCTCGGCTTCGGACATGTCGCGGGCTTGCTCGCGATCGTGCACCCACAGGCATTCCTGGCAACCTTGAGCGGCGAGGAGCGCGACTCCTATGCCGGCCGTGCGCAGGCGCGGGTCATCGAGGGCCGGATGCGTCTGGTCCGGGCGATGTACGGCGGTCCCTCGCTGTACGAACGTCCGGCCGATCGACGCCTCGGCAGCGAGGGAGTGCGGAAGCGGGAGGCGGGACTGCTCCTGGATCCGCAGGCACGGCTGGGCGAGGACGACGTCTACTACGGATTGTCGTGCCAGTGACGATCGTCGGTGTCGGAGTTGATCTGGTCCACGTACCTACGTTCGCGGATCAGCTGGATCAACCCGGGACGACGTTCGCCACGGCGTTCCTGCCCGGTGAGCGGAGTGACGTGCGGAGGCATCCCTTCGATTCCGCGCGTCACTTCGCTGCCCGCTGGGCGGCGAAGGAGGCCGTCATCAAGGCCTGGTCGGCGTCGCTGTATGGCGAGGCCCCCGTGATGGATGAGCACGTGCACCACCTGATCGAGCTCGTGGCCGACGCCTGGGGGCGTCCACGCATACGCCTGCACGGCGAGGTCGCGAAGCGACTCGACGGGCACACGCTGGAGGTCTCGTTGAGCCACGACGGCGACTATGCGATCGCCTACGTGATCCTCCACCACTAACCCCCTGCGGTTTACCACGGTCCCTACGCAAACCGTGCGCGGTTTACCACGGTCCCTACGCAAACCTCGTCCGCCCGCGGGAAATTTGCCCCGGGCGGACAACAGTCTCCTAGGACGGACGTTGACGCAGCTCCCTACACGATCGTTGTCGCGTTGCGGGCGTAGAGCTTGCGAGATCGCTGGATGGCTTGGGTGATCCGCGCGGCGGTCCGGGGTTGCGCCTTGGGTGCCAGCTCGGCCCACACCCACCGACTCATCCCGAGAAGCTCATCCCGGACGAGGTCCTCCCGGGTCTTCTCGTGAGTGATGGCGCGGCCGGGCTCGTCGGAGTACGGGTTCAGGCGTCCGTACTTGAACAGCCCGTCGAACTCGCCGGTGTGTCGTGCCTCGAGCCACGCGAAATCCGTTCGGGCGACGACAATGCCCGCCGACGAGACAACTCGCCACTGCAGCTCGGGGTAGGGAACCCCGTACCGCCACATCATCGACAGCGAACGGACTTCGCCAACGGACTCGAGGCGCGGATCGCTGAGTCGGATGGCCAGGCGCGCCGTCCTGGTTCGGGGCCAGTGCGCAAAGCGATCGCCTTGATCTTCGAGCTCCTCCTTCGTCACCTGGCCCTTGCGCATTGCGCTGCTGGCCAACACCATCCCTGATTCGATGCTGGCCTGGCTGCATGCCTCGAACACTGCCCGTAGCGGTTCGATCACGAGCCTCCCGCCGACCTCGACCACGTCCCCGTCAACCTTGCCCTCATGGAAGATCACGCCGGCCTCCTTGCGTCCGTTGTGCCCATCAAGTCGGGTCAAGTGGACGTGGGTCAGGTCGGCCTCGTACAGATCGAAGCCGTGAAGTGCAGCCGCCGACTGATGCGTCGCCACGACACTCGACCCGAGCTTGTCGAGCAGAGACCGGGTCAGGATGGCGTGGCGCTGAGCCTCCGAGATGACATCCCACACCTGCTTGACGACGTACGTCCCGTGGCGAGCGCGATGGAGGACTCCGGCCCGCATCGCCCGGCGGATCAGGGCATCGCTGTATCCGAGGTCGTTGAGCTGGTGACGCATGAGGTAGCCGCCATTGAGCTCGGCCACGGGGATGAGGTCGTCCATGAATCCACCGTGGCGATCCTCGTGCGATGCCGGGAACGGGACGGCCGCGATGTGTGGATGGGTGGAGAAGGCGCTCTGCCTGTGGATCAGCGGTTCCGCCCGTGGCAAGCGTCGTCCGCCCTGGGGAAGTTTGCGTAGGACGGACGAGGCTTGCCTAGGGACCGTGGTAAACCGGACGGCCGTGGTAAACCGTGGGTGGCTAGGGGGAGGGATCGGCGCTGAGAAGGTATGCCGCGAGGAGGCGCTTGAGCTCGATGATCGACTCGCTGTGCTCCTGGCTGTCACGGATCGAGAAGTTGAGCATCGAGTACACGACGTGCACCAGCACCTCGGCCATGATCGTTCGGCGCTCGCGCGGGGTGCCGGGCGTCAATGGAGCGAGGGCCAGCGCGACCTCGGCCGCGAGCTCGCGCTCGGTCACCGCCGCGGTCGCTCGGGTTGCCGGAGTCGACTGGACCGCCAGCCACACGGCCCGGCGCGAAGGGTCCCGGACCCACAGCGCGGCCATGTGATCGATGAACCGGTTGAGGAACTTGAGCCAGTCCAGCGACGGGATCGCCGCTGCGAATGTCTGCAGCTCCTCGCGTACCGCGACCGCGTCGACCCGGTCGAGCTCACACACCATGACGTATTTGTTCTGGAAGAACTGGTAGAGCGTGCCGATCGGCAGGCCGGCCCGGTGGGCGACCTCCTCGCACGTGAACGACTCGAAGCCGACGTCCAGCAACAGCTCACGCGCCACCTGCAGCAGGTGATCGAACTTCTTGTGGCTGCGCTCCTGCGTCGGGCGGCGCCGGGGTTCGAGGATCTCGGCCGTCACGCGCGCAACCCTATCTTGAAGCGGCGTTCCCTGCGGCGATCAGCGGGACGATCATGTCGCCGATCCCGTCGAAGCCGGACCCGACGGTCTGCCCGTGGGAATGGCGATAGTGGATGCCTTCCAGAATGACTGCGAGCTTGAAGAAGGCCAGCGCGAGATGGAATCCGATGTCGCTCACGTCCCGGCCGGAGCGATCGGCATAGCGGGCGAGCACCTCGTCGCGAGTCAGGTAGCCGGGGGCGAGCGGCGCATCGGTCACCATCGCCACGCCGTCGCCGGACGGGGGAGCGACCTCCGCCAGCTGCTGGTAAGCCAGCAGCACCGCGACATCGGTCAGCGGATCACCGAGCGTGCTCATCTCCCAGTCCAGCACTGCGGTGAGCCGGTCGTGATCGTCGACCAGGACGTTGTCGAGCCGGAAGTCGCCATGCACGATCGTGCCGTCGGCCTTCGTGGGGATGTTGCCTTCCAGATGTGCGACCAGCTCGTCCATCCCGGGCAGCTCACGACTGGTGGACGATGCCAGCTGCTTCTTCCAACGGGCGACCTGCCGTCCCAGATAGCCGTCGGGGCGGCCGAAGTCACCCAGCCCGACCGCGGCGTAGTCGACCGTGTGCAGCGCGACCAGCGTGTCGACCAGGCGCTCGGTGATGGCTCGCGTCCGCTCGGCCCCGAGCGGCTCGAGCTGGGACGCCCGACCGTATGGCGTACCGGCGACCTTCTCCATGACGTAGAACGGTGCGCCGATGACTTCGGAATCCTCGCAGTGGGCAAGCATCCGCGGCACGGGTACGTCGGTGGGCGCCAACGCCGCCATGACCCGGTGCTCGCGCCCCATGTCGTGCGCGGTCGCGAGGACATGCCCCAGGGGAGGGCGGCGCACGACGTAGTCACGGCCGCCATCGCTGACGGTATAAGTCAGATTGGACTTGCCGCCGGTGATGAGACTCGCGGACAACGGACCGGTCGCGAGCTCGGGGTGCTCACGCTCGAGCCAGCCCTGCAGCGCTGACAGGTCCAGGCCTCTGGGATCCTCGGTCACGTCAGTCCTTGGGCCCGCCGGCGACGTAGATGACCTGGCCCGAGACGAAGCCTGCACCCTCACTCACGAGGAACGACACCGTGTGCGCTATGTCCTCGGGCTGGCCGACCCGGGCGACCGGGATCTGGTCGGCGCTGAACTTGATGAAGTCGTCGAACGGCACCTTCATACGCTCGGCGGTCGCCGCGGTCATGTCGGTCTGGATGAAGCCCGGAGCGATCGCATTGGCGGTGACCCCGAACTTGCCGAGCTCTATCGCCAGTGTCTTGGTGAAGCCCTGCAGACCTGCCTTGGCAGCGGAGTAGTTGGCCTGACCGCGGTTGCCCAGCGCCGAGGTGCTCGACAGGTTGACGATGCGACCGAATGTGGCCTCCGTCATGTGCTTCTGGGCGGCCTTGGACATCAGGAACGACCCGCGCAGGTGCACTCCCATCACCAGGTCCCAGTCCTCGACGGACATCTTGAACAGCAGGTTGTCGCGCAGGATTCCAGCATTGTTGACCAGCACGGTCGGCGCGCCGAGCTCGGCGGCGATGCGGTCGACGGCGGCGTTGACCTGATCTTCGTTGCTCACGTCGGCGCCGACGGCCAGCGCCTTGCCGCCCGCCGCGGTGATCGCGTCGACGGTCCCGGCGCACGAGCCCTCGTCGAGGTCGACGACGGCAACCTGCAAGCCATCGGCGGCGAGGCGCTGTGAGACGGCCGCGCCGATGCCTCGTGCAGCTCCGGTGACGATCGCGGTGCGGGGTTCGGTCACGACATGCTCCTTCGACGGGTACGCCTAAGCGCTTGCTTAGTGCTGGTCTCCGCACGTTATCGCACGACTGGCCACGTGTGCGAGATCACCTCCGAAAAGAGGGACGCAGAAGATGAAGGATTCCTCATGTTTGTGTACAGTTGAGGGAAACCTCATGTTTTAGGAGTCCTCGTGACGCAGCTCGACACCCCCTCGGTGGTCTCAGCGCCGGATCAGGCCGAACACCGCACGTCGCTCACGCAGCGTCGTCATGATCGGTATGCCCGCGTGGAGCCCAAGGGCAAGCGCGTCTTCACGGCGCGTGAGCGGGCAGAGATGCTGGTCGACGAGGGCTCCTTCGTGGAGATGACGCCGTTGCGCACGGCGGGTGGCGGCAGCGGCAGCGGTGTCGTTGCCGGTTGGGGTACGACCGACGGTCACGCGGTCGTCGTCGTCTCGCACGACGCGGCCGTGGCCTCCGGCGCGATCGGCGCGGTCATGGCCGAGGCGATCATGAAGGCCCAGCGGTTCGCGATCGACAAGGGCTATCCGATCGTCTACATCAACGACTCCGGTGGGGCGCGGATCCACGACGGCATCTTCGCCCTGCACGGGTGTGGCGGCATCTTCGCCCTCAACATCGAGGCGCAGCGGCGCATACCGCAAATTTCGTTGATCCTCGGCCCGTGTGCGGGCGCTGCGGCATACTCGCCCGCGCTCACCGACTGGACGATCATGGTCAAGGGGCAGGGGCAGATGTTCCTGACCGGCCCTGAGATCGTCAAGGCGGCCACGGGGGAGGACGCGTCAGCTGAGGACATCGGTGGGTCGGCCCTGCACACCAAGGTCAGCGGGGTCGCGCACCTCGAGGTCGACAGCGAAGAGGAGGCGTTCCACTCCACCCGGCTCCTGCTGTCGTTCCTTCCCACCCACAAGGGTGGTCCGCAAAAGCGCCACAGCCCGGTGCCGGCCAACCCGGGCGCGGCCGAGCGGCTCCCCGGCCTCGTGCCGGTCAAGTCGAGCATCGTCTTCGACATGAACGCGGTGCTCGACGGTGTGCTCGACAACGGTGCACGTCTCGAGCTCATGCCGACGCATGCGCCGAGCATCCTGACGCTGTTCGGACGCCTTGACGGCCATGCCGTCGGCATCCTGGCCAATCAGCCCAATGCGCGGGGCGGAATCCTCGACGCCAAGGCGTCGGTCAAGGCTGCGCGGTTCGTCGAGTTCTGCGGGCGGTTCGACCTCCCCGTGTTGACGTTCGTCGACGTGCCCGGCTTCTTGCCCGGCACGGTCGAAGAGGGCCGCGGTGTCATCACGCATGGCGCCAAGCTCCTCAAGGCGTACGTCGAGACCACGTCGCCCAAGCTGACCGTCGTGGTCCGCAAGGCCTATGGCGGCGCCTACATCGCGATGGGCGCGGCCTCGCTCGGCGCCGACGTCAACTGGGCCTGGTCGGGCTCGGAGATCGCGGTCATGGGCCCCGGCGGCGCCGTGGCGCTGCTGCATCGCCGCGCTCTCAAGGAGGCCGACGAGCCGACCGTGCTGCGAGATGAGCTCGCCGCGGTCTACCGCGAGGAGGTCGCCCGCCCCTACATCGCGGCCGAGGCCGGTATCGTCGATGACGTGATCCACCCCGAGGAGACCCGCGAGCGGATGGCCGCCGCGCTGCGCATGCTGACGCACGAGTCGGCCAGCTGATGTTTGCGGCCAGGGCCGAGATCGTCGCGAACGTCTGGAAGATCGTCGCCCGCGAGGGCGACCAGGTCGGGGTCGGCGA
The DNA here is from genome assembly GCF_037719875.1 of Aeromicrobium sp. Taxonomy (GTDB): domain Bacteria; phylum Actinomycetota; class Actinomycetes; order Propionibacteriales; family Nocardioidaceae; genus Aeromicrobium. Next base: position 43,931 of record NZ_JBBJMJ010000017.1, read on the forward strand.
CGTGCTCGCGGTCCTCGAGAGCATGAAGATGGAGATCCCGGTCTATGCCGAGGCCTCGGGGTTCGTCAGCAAGGTGCTCGTCGAGGTGGGGCAGATCGTCCAGGAGGGCGACCCCCTGATCGAGATCGACGAGACCGCCAGCGCCTGAGCGGCCGTTCGCCTCGTCTGGCATCATCGGCGCGTGCCCGCCGATCCCACTGTCCACGAGGTGTCCATGCGTTGGGCCGACCTCGACTCGCTCAACCACGTCAACAATGTCGTCTACCTCGACTACGCCGCCGAGAGTCGCGCGATGCTGGTCGACGACGGTCTGGTCAGGGCCGACGAGCAGGTGTCCCGGATCGCGATCGACTTCCTGCGCCCGCTCCTCTTGAGCCCCCGACCGGTCCAGGTGTGGTCGACCCGCGAGGGTGACGATCTCACACAGGAGATCCGTTCGACGGGGTCCGCTGCCGTGTTCGCGCGAGTTGTCACAACACTCGGCGCCCGCTCAGAGGTCAAGCGCCACCCGGCAACGGAAGAGGCCCTGCCGTCGCGGGTCCGCCGCAGCGACCTCGACCCGACCGGCTCGGTCAGCACGACCAAGATGTTCGAGCTGTTCCAGGAGGCGCGGATCCTGTTCGTCGCGGGCCGCCTCACCAGTATGTCGCCGGGTCGCTTCGTCGTCGGCCGGGTCGACGTGTCGTTCGGCGAACCGATGCTCTGGCGGGCCGAGCCCTATGCCGCCCAGAACCGGATCAGCCGGATCGGCGACTCGTCGGTCACGATCGAGTCGCAGCTCACCGCCGACGACGTCGTGCTGGCCCAGTGCAACACGGTGATGGTCGGCTTCGACCTCGAGGCCCAGACGTCGCGCCGGTTGTCGGATGAGGAGAAGGCGGAGTTCGCCGGATCGGCCGACTAGCGCCGCTTCGCTTCGCTCAGGTCGCGGTGTTGACCACTCCGCTCAGGTCGCGGTGTTGACCATGCTGTGTCGTTGCTTCATGGCCCAACACCGCTTCGCTTCGCTCAGGTCGCGGTGTTGACCATGAAGTTCGCGGCGTGCTGGACGTACGCCCAGAACTGCGCGTCGAGCTCGGGCGGGAGGGCAGCTTTGTCGAGGCCGGCGCGGAAGTGCACGAGCCATCGGTCGCGCGCGTCGGGGGTGACCGCAAAGGGCGCGTGCCGCATCCGGAGCCGAGGGTGCCCCCGCTGGTCGGAATAGTTGGTGGGGCCGCCCCAGTACTGCTCGAGGAACATCCGGAATCGCTCATTGGCCGGGCCGAGATCCTCCTCGGGATAGAGCGGTCGTAGCACCTCGTCGGTCGAGACGCCGGCATAGAACGTGTCGACGATGAGCTTGATCGTGTCGTGCCCGCCGATCGCGTCGTAGAACGTCGGTTGATCGGTCACGGTGTGGGCCCTTCGGCATGGATCGTGGGGAAGGTCGTCGGCATCTTGATCCCGGCTCGATCGAACTCGGCCTTGATCCGCTGCCGCATCGCGCGGGCGACGAGCCACTGCTGGGCCGGCGCGGTCTTGAGCACCACACGGACCACGACTCCGTCCTTGTCGAACCGCTCGACACCCCAGACCTCGGGGGCTTCGATGATGACATCGTGGAATCGCGGGTCCTCGTACGTCGAGGTGGCGACCTGCTGCAGGATCTCCTGGACCTGGGTGAGGTCGGCGTCATAGGTGACCGTCACGTCGAGGACGGTTCTGGCCCAGTTCTGGCTCTGGTTGCCGACGCGCAGGATCTCGCCGTTTCGGACATACCAGACCGTGCCGTTGACGTCGCGCAGACGCGTGACCCGCAGTCCGACGGCCTCGACGGTTCCGGTCGCTTCGCCGAGGTCTACGGTGTCGCCGACGCCGTACTGGTCCTCGAGGATCATGAAGATGCCGGAGAGGAAGTCCTTGACGAGGTTCTGCGCGCCGAATCCGAAGGCGATGCCGACGATGCCGGCGCTCGCGATGATGGGTGCGACGTCCACGCTGAGCTTGGACAGCACCATGACGGTCACGACCGCAAGGATCGTGCCGGTGGCGACGCTGGTGAGCAGCGAGCCCATCGTCTCGGCCCGCTGCTGTCGCCGCGCACTTACGGGTGATTTGAGATCGGCGAGGAGCTCGCCGGCCTTGGTGTTGGCGATGACACTGGGCACCGCACCGTTGCCGGCGCGCTTGACCAGCCGGTGAATCGACCGGACGACGAACCATCGGAAGGCGAGCCCGACGCCGATGATCAGCAGGATCGAGGCGGGGTCGGCGACGAACCACTCGTACGCCTTGCCTGCGGGGATGTCCCAGTTCACATCGAGGGGTGGCATTACTCCAGCCTACGGGTGGATACGATGGGGTCCATGAGGACTCCCGCCCGCGTGCTCGGACTCGCACTTGCCTTCGTCGTGACGTTCTTCGCCAGCTCGGCTGCGGCGCTCGCCGACGCGCCAGCCAGTCCTGCCTGGCCCGACGGGCAGGAGCGCAGCGATCTCTACCTGTTGGTCCTGTTCGGGGGCGGCACTCTTGGTCTCTTCGTGCTGATCGCACTGTTCGGCTTGCTCACGGCCCGCAACAACTACGTCCCCCCGGCACCGGGCAACGAGATCCAGAAGATCCCCGACAGCACCCCCACGCGCCACCACTGACCTCAACGCCCGGCCGGGTCCCTTCCCCGCTGGGCGTGACGCGTTTGAGGTGTGGCTCGGCGTGTCGCCTCAAAAGCGTCACGCCCAGCGGTGGGGTGGGTTGTGGACGGGCGTTGCTGATCCACAGACCCGGATGCGGGCGCTGACCTGATGGCGCGCGGGTGTCCACGCTCGGACCATGAGTGAGCCGTGGACCACGACCTACCGACAGGCCCGGATGGCCGGTGCGACAGAGTGGGAGCTGCGCACCGGGCTGTGGGAGCACCCCTACTGGGGCCAGGTCCGATCCGGCGGGGTGGATCCCGACGATCCAGACGTACGTATCGGCGACGCCATCGCCCTCATGTCGCGTTCGGATCTCCTGACCGGGTGGGCGGCCGCGAGGGGCCACGGTGTGGCACATGCCGACGGACGCGACCGCTTCTACAGGCCCGTCCCGGTCGCGGTGATCTCGGCGGGCCGCGGCCAGCACAGACGCCAAGACGGCCTGCAACCCACGCGCCGATCGGTGCACGAGCACGAGGTCACCGTCATCGAATCGGTTGGCGCTGCGACGTTGACCCGAGCGGCATACGACATGGCGCTCGATGCACCCAGCCTGTGCGAGGCCCTGGTAGCGGTCGAGATGTGCGTCTCGACTGTCATCGAGCAGGGGCGCACGACCCTGGGCAACCTTGCCGGACTGATCGACCAGCACCAGAAGACCCGAGGGATCGTCCAGACCCGGCAGGCGCTGGCCATGGCATCCACCCGTTCGGCCAGTCCGTGGGAGAGCCGCACGCGGTATGTGGCCGAGGTGGTCGGGGGGCTCACCGGCCTTGAGGTGAATGTGCCGATCTTCGACCATGCCGGCCGTCTGGCTGGGATCGCCGATCTGCTCGATCGTGGGGTCGGACTCGTCATCGAGTCCGACGGCTCTGGCCACCGGGAGGAGGCGTCGCACGCTGGCGACAACGTGCGCGAAGAGGGCTTCGAGGTCCTCAACCTGGTCGTGTCCAGGGTGGGTGCGATCGACCATCGAGACGAGGCTGCGCTAGTCATACGGCTGCAGCAGGCGCGGCTCCACGCCATGATGCGCCGAGCCGAGCCGCTCTGGACGACCGACAAACCGGACTGGTGGTGGCGCTGGCCACCCGGTCGGCGCTGGGACTGACCCAGCCATCCCGCTGGGAGTGACGCTTTTGAGGTGACACGCCGAAGCGTGCCTCAAAAGCGTCACTCCCAGCGGTTACGGGAGCTAGAAGGCTTGCTGGGCCTTCAGGGCACGGGCGAGATCGTCCCGGCCCTCGGAGACATAGCGCTTCGCCGCCGGGTTGGCCGTCGTCGAGGACAGCCAGGCATCGACCTTGTCGAGGGCGGCCTGTGACGGGTTTGCCGAGGGGAACAGGTAGATCAGCGCGATCTGCCCGATCCACACGCCCATGTCGTCGATGATCGTGCCGGCCATCTCGAGGTAACGGTCGACATATGGCTCCAGGACATCGGCCTGACCCGCGACCTGGAATGCCAGCGCCGCCTGCCGCCGTGTCTCGTTGGGTGTCGACGGATCGACAGCCGCGATCTGCCAAGCCTCAGCCTTGGCCTCCGCCAGGGGACGGATGGCGCGGGCCGCGACGGCGTTCTCCTGGCCCGAGATCGTGTTGTCCCGCTCGAGCTCGCTGGAGATCTCCTCCTCGCCTGCCTCGCCGAGCCGCGCGAGCGCCGTCACGAGCGTCCAGCGGAGATCGGCGTCGACCGTGAGGCCTTCGAGACCGCCGTCGAGGATCTCGCGCAGGTGCGTGGGCCCGGAGGCGGCCGAGGCGTAGGCCCGCACGAGGGCGAGCTGGTGGTCACTGCCGGGCTCAGCCGAGTCCAGCAGCGTACGCACGCCGGACTCCCAGCGCTCGGCGAGCTCGGGTCGCGCCGCGTCCGAGGTGTAGAGATTGACCGCGCCCAATCCCTGGCGGAGCAACGACCCGACGGCCGTCAGGTCGGTCTCGGAGCCAACACCGGCGAGCACGAGCGTCACGAAGTCCGACGACGAGAGCTCGGCATCGCGCGTCATGTCCCACGCCGAGCCCCAGCACAGGGCGCGGGGGAGCGACTCCTCGAAGGTAGCGATGCTCTGGATCAGAGTCGCAAAGGACCGCTCGTCGAGCCGGATCTTGGCGTACGTCAGGTCGTCGTCATTGAGCAGGATCAGGTCGGGCTGCCGGGTGTCGAGCAGCTCGTCGATCTGCGTCGAGGCGCCCCGGATGTCGGTCTCGACCCGCTCGGTGCGGACCAACCGCCCGTCGACCTGGTCGTAGAGCCCGATCGCGATGCGGTGACGACGCAGCGTCGGATATGCCTCGATCGCGGACTGCTCGATCGAGAACGAGGTGAAGGCGCCGGCAGCGTCGGTCTCGAACTTCGCCCGCAGCGTGTTGACGCCCGACGTCTGCAGCCACTCCTGCGCCCACTCGCCCAGCTCGCGGCCCGAGGCCTCCTCGAGCTCGACCAGCAGATCGCTGAGCTGCGTGTTGTCGTAGGCGTGCTTGCCGAAATAGGCCCGCAGCCCGGCGAAGAAGTCCTTCTCGCCGACCCAGGCCACGAGCTGCTTGAGCGCCGAGGCGCCCTTGGCATACGTGATGCCGTCGAAGTTGGCCTCGACCGCGTGCAGGTCGTAGTTGTCGGCGGCGATCGGGTGCGTCGACGGCAGCTGGTCCTGGCGGTAGGCCCAGTTCTTGCGGGCGTTGGTGAAGCTCGTCCACGAGTCGGTGAAACGCGTCGCGTTGGTCGCGGCGTGCGAGGCAGCGAACTCGGCGAACGACTCGTTGAGCCAGAGGTCGTCCCACCACTTCATCGTCACGAGGTCGCCGAACCACATGTGCGCCATCTCGTGCAGGATCGTGTTGGCACGCTGCTCGTATGCAGCAACGGTCTGCCGGCTCCGGAAGATCATCTCGTCGCGGAACGTCACGGCGCCGGCGTTCTCCATCGCCCCCATGTTGTACTCCGGCACGAACAGCTGGTCGTACTTGCCGAACGGGTAGCCCATCTCGAAGGCGCCCTCGAAGAACTCGAAGCCCTGCTTGGTGACCAGGAAGATGTCGTCGGCGTCGAGGTGCTCGACGAGCGACTGGCGGCAGAAGATGCCGAGCGGGATCGCCTCGTATGCGCCGCGGTAGGAGTCCGTCACCGAGACGTACTCGCCCGCGATGAGAGCAGTGATGTAGGTCGACATGCGCTTGGTCGGCGCGAAGTGCCACGTCGAGGTTCCTTCGGCGGCAGACTCCGGCTCGGGCGTGGGGGAGTTGGACACCACGGCCCAGACCGACGGGGCAGTGATGTGGAACTCGAATGTCGCCTTGAGGTCGGGCTGCTCGAAGGTGGCAAACACCCGACGCGCGTCCGGCACCTCGAACTGGGTGTAGAGATAGACGCGCTGGTCGACCGGATCGACGAAGCGGTGCAGCCCCTCACCCGAGCGCGAATAGGGCAACGTCGTCTCGACGCGCAGCACGTTGGACTCGGCGAGGCCGGTCAGCGCGATGCGGTTGTCGTCGTAGGCCGAGAGGTCCACGGACGCGTCGTTGAGCGTGATCGAGGAGATCTCGCCGTCGACGAGATCGACGAATGTCGAGGCCCCGGGAGTCGCGGTGAACGCGATCGTCGTGACGGAGCCGAAGCGGGTGTCGGAGTCGAGGGTGAGGTCGAGCTGGACGTCGTATGTCTCTGTGGAGACGATCGAGGCGCGCTCGCTGGCTTCTTCGCGGGTGAGATTGGTACCAGGCATGTCGGCCATGCTTTCACGCGACAGATCCAGGCGCGATGCGGTGGGCGCGATGCGGCCGCGCGATCAGCCGCGCGTCGCGGTGAAGTAGGTGATGCCGCCCGACGGCAGCAGGACGATCTCATGCATACCCGCCTCTTCCAGCCAGCCGATGAGCTCGTCCCTGGTGCAGCCGGGGCCGAGGACGCCGATGGTCCGGCCACCGACCCAGCCCGCCAGGTGGCGAAGGCCTTGCCCGGTCAGCATGCTGCTCCCGGCGAGGCGGCCCCCGGGTTTCAGGACACGCACGAGCTCCTTGACGGCCTGCTCAGGCTCGGGGAAGCAGTGCAGGCTCGTGAACGCGAGCACCAGGTCGAAAGCCCCCTCGTCGTATGCCAGGTCGTGCACGTCCGCCTCCGCGAGCTCGACCTGGATGCCGCGACGAGCAGCCTCCTTGCCGGTCCGCTCGAGCATCGCCGGTGAGATGTCGGCGGCGACGTATCGCAGCGATCGATTGCGGGGGACGTCTCGGAGGGTGACTCCACCACCGCACGGGATGTCGAGAACGGCCGAGCCGTAGGGCAACCTGGAGAGCTCGGCGTGGGCCGTGCGGTGCAGGAGGCCGAGGTCCGAGCCCATGCCGACTCGCCAGATGAGCCTGCCGAGGCGTTCGCCCCCGGATATCCGGTCATAGACGACCGCCCATGGATGGTCCCGTTGCCAGGCTCGGCTCGCGTCGCGTCTTCCCATCCTGGGACAGTAGCGCCTGCCTGCCGGCCGTCAGGCAGGATGGATGCATGAGGATCCCGTTCGCGAAGTCCGAGCGCTCGACGATCGGCATCGAGTGGGAGCTCGCGCTCGTCGACTCTGACTCCGGGGACCTGCGCCAGGTCGCCCAGACCGTGCTCGATGCGGTCGCGCCCGCGGGAGGTGGAGAGCACCCGCACATCCGCCAGGAGCTGCTGCTCAACACCGTCGAGATCGTCTCCGGTGTGTGCCGCACCGTGGCCGAGGCCGGCGCCGACCTCGAGCGAGCCATCGAGGAGATCCGCCGGGTGACCGACCCGTTGCGGGTCGAGCTGATGTGCGCGGGAACCCACCCCTTCGCCGCGTGGGACCACCAGAAGGTCACGGACAAGCAGCGGTACGCCACGCTGATCGACCGCACCCAGTGGTGGGGTCGCCAGATGTTGATCTATGGGGTCCACGTCCACGTCGGCATCGACGACCGCGACAAGGTCCTGCCGATCAGCCGGGCGATGCTGGCCTACTACGGCCACCTCCAGGCGCTCAGTGCCTCGTCGCCGTTCTGGGGCGGCAAGGAGACCGGTTATGCCTCCAACCGCGCGTTGATGTTCCAGCAGCTGCCGACGGCCGGCCTGCCATTCCAGTTCGAGGAGTGGAGCCAGCTGGAGGGCTACGTCGACGACATGCTGCACACCGGTGTCATCGATGTCTTCGACGAGATCCGCTGGGACCTGCGGCCGTCTCCCAAGTTCGGCACGCTCGAGGTGCGCGTGTGCGACGGCATCCCGTCGCAGGCCGAGCTGCTCAGCATCTCGGCGCTGACCCACTGCCTGGTCGAGCACTTCTCATCCGAGCTGGACGCGGGCCGCGAGCTGCCGACCGTGCCTCCGTGGTTCGCCCAGGAGAACAAGTGGCGCTCCGCCCGCTACGGCATGGAGGCGATCCTGATCCTCGACAGGAACGCCGATGAGGAGCTCGTCACGACCGATCTCCAACGGCTCCTCGAGCGGCTGGCGCCGGTCGCCGAGCGGCTGAGGTGCACCGAAGAGCTCGGTGGGATCCACGACATCATTGCCGGTGGGGCGTCCTACCAGCGCCAGCGGCGGGTTGCGGCCGCACATGGTGGCGAGCTCGATGCCGTGGTCGGATCGCTCGTCGAGGAAATGCGGGCGGGCCGGCCGTTGTTGCACCAACCATGACTGCCACAGAAGCTGACCCACGCGCAACTGCCACGTCGACCGAAGATGTTGACTTCTGGTTCGACCCGTTGTGCCCGTTCGCCTGGATCACCTCGCGTTGGATGCTCGAGGTCGAGCAGGTCCGCGACGTCCGGACCACGTTCCACGTCATGAGCCTCTCGGTCCTCAACGAGGACAAGGACGTCCCCCAGGACTACAAGGACATGATCGAGAGCGGCTGGGGACCGGTACGCCTCGCGATCGCGATCGAGCAGGCCCACGGCACCGAGGCGCTTCGCCCGTTCTACACCGCGATCGGCACCAAGCACCACAACGACGGACGTGAGTTCGATCAGGCGCTCTACCGGGAGGTGCTCGAGGAGGCCGGACTGCCGGTCGAGCTGGCCGAAGCGGCGGACGACACGTCGCTTGACGATGCCGTGCGCGCCTCCCACAAGGTCGGGATCGACCGGGTCGGCGAAGAGGTCGGCACGCCGGTCATCGCGATCGGCGGGACAGCCTTCTTCGGTCCGGTGCTCCAGAGCATCCCGCGTGGAGAGGTTGCCGGGTCGGTGTTCGACGGTGCCCGGCTGCTGGCCGGCTTCGACGACTTCTTCGAGCTCAAGCGCTCGCGAGCGGGTGACCTCTCCTTCGACTGATCGCTAGGCTCGGCGCATGGCTCTCCACCCCCAGTCACGCGCGCTCCTGCAAGAGCTGGGCATCCCCTCCACGCTGGCCGACACCTACGCCGAGCTCCGGGCGACCGCCCGGGCTGCGGCACTGGCCGAGACCGACAAGATCGGCCTGGATCACGTCGATGACGTCGACGCGAACGGGGTTCCGGGCCGGCTCTATCGGCCCCGGCAGGGCGCACCTGTCGCGCTCTACGTCCACGGCGGGGGGTGGGTCCTGCATGACCTGGAGACGCACGACAGCTTCTGCCGCTACCTCGCCCACCAGACTGGCTGGGCGCTGCTTGCGGTCGACTATCGCCGGGCGCCCGAACACCCCTATCCCGCACCGCTCGACGACGTGCAGGCCGCAGCGCTCTGGCTGCGTACGCACGACCGCGACAAACGGGTCGACGCGTCGTTCCTGCCCGCGATCGGCGACTCGTCGGGCGCCAATCTCGTGGCCGGCCTGGCGGTTCGTGATCCGTCTGCGATCGACTTCCAGGCCCTCCTCTACCCGCCGGTCGATCGCCGCGCGGATCTCGCCGGGCCCCTCGCCAACGCGGCCCTCGACAGTGCGTCGATGGAGTGGTTCTGGGAGGCCTATGCCCCCGGAGACCTCGGCGACCTGCCCGAGGTCTCGCCGGTGGAGTCAACGAATCTCGCGGAGCACCCGCCGACGCTGCTTGTGACCAACGAGCACGATCTGCTGCGCGACCAGGGCGAGACCTATGCCGCTCTGCTCGCCGAGGCCGGTGTCGAGGTGACCGCGGTCCGGGCGCTCGGCATGGTGCACTCGTTCTGGCGGCAGCCTGCGGCGTTCGACGCATCGCGGGCGATCGTCACGATGCTCGGCGCGCTGCTCGATGCGCGTCGGGCACGTACGCGCTGACGGGTGCCTGAGCGGATCGCAGACGGGGCTGGGAGACTGATCGCATGCGCGTCCACATCGGTTCCGACCACGCCGGCTTCGAGCTCAAGACCCACCTGATCGCCTGGCTCACCGACCGGGGCTTCGAGCCCGTCGACCATGGTGCGTCCACCTTCGACGCCGAGGACGACTACCCCCCGTTCTGCATCTCCGCGGCCACCGCCGCAGTGGCCGAGCCGGGCTCGCTGGGCGTCGTGATCGGCGGCTCCGGCAACGGTGAGCAGATCGCTGCCAACAAGGTCAAGGGGGCCCGGGCCGCGCTGGGGTGGAGCACCGAGACCGCCTCGCTCGCCCGTCAGCACAATGACGCGCAGGTCCTGGCCGTCGGCGGACGCATGCACACCGCCGACGAGGCCACCGCGATCGTCGAGGCGTTCCTCACGACACCGTGGAGCCACGCCGAGCGCCACCAGCGACGCATCGACATGCTGCTGGCCTACGAGGAGACCGGCGAGCTTGCCTGAGGGGCACACCCTTCACCGACTCGCCGACGAGCTGCGGACCACGTATGCCGGCCTGAGCGTCGCGTCGTCGAGTCCGCAGGGCCGATTCGCCGCCGAGGCCGCCCGGCTGGACGGGCTCGTGCTGGAGGACGCCGAAGCCTGGGGCAAGCATGTGTTCGTGTCGTTCGCGGGCGTCCCGGATCAGGTCCACATCCATCTGGGCCTCTACGGCTCGTTCGTCATCCGACCCGGGATGCAGCACCCAGTCGTCGGGCAGGTCCGCTGGCGGATCGAGGCGCGATCCACCGCCGATCTGCGTGGGCCCAACGCGTGCGAGCTGCTCACACCGCCGGACATCGATGCAATCCTGGCCCGGCTCGGCCCCGACCCGCTGCGAGCCGATGCAGACCCCGACCGCGCGTGGCGGCGCATCCACCGCTCATCCGTCCCCGTGGCAGCCCTGTTGATGGACCAGGCCGTGCTGGCCGGGGTCGGCAACGTCTATCGCGCTGAGGTGCTGTTCCGCCACGGCGTGGCACCGATGACCGCGGGTCGCCGGCTCGCCCGCAAGCGGTGGGACGCGATGTGGGCCGACCTGGTCGAGCTGATGCGCGACGGAGTGCGTACGGGAAGGATCGACACCGTCCGACCCGAGCACGAACCGGAAGCGATGGGTCGGGAGCCTCGCGCAGATGACCATGGGGGAGAGGTCTATGTCTATCGGCGCGAGGGACAGGGCTGCCTGGTCTGCGACTCGCCGATCCGTCGCCGTCTGCTTGCCGGCAGAAACCTCTTTTGGTGCCCCACCTGCCAGCATCGTGGATAGGCTCGATGGGTGACAACACGGTTCCGGCGAGCGCTGCCCACGGTGGCCCGCTATGTGGACGATCGCATCGTTCGTTGGCGTACCGGCACGAGTGAGGGACAGGTCGCGGTCCTCGTCGGTCTGATCGTCATGGCGACCGGCATCCTTGCGGTGTCGCTGGCCAGCTACAACACGTTCCCGGCTGCGACATTCGTGATCCCCATGTTGCTGGGGACGATGGCCCTGCGATATCGCCCGCTGCTGATCCTCGTCCTTTTCATCGTCGTCACGATCGCGATCACCGTGACGCTCGAGACGGTTCAGAACGGCATGACGACGGGGCGGGTCAGCACCTTGGTCGTGATGGCGATCGTCGCGATCATCGTGCTGTTCGAGTCGAGTCGCCACCGCAGCGGGCTGCCAGGCCCTCTCGGCGAGGCGATGCTGGTCGACCTGAGGGATCGGCTGCAAGCTCAGGGCGCTGTGCCGCCCTTGCCGCCGGGTTGGTCGTCGCAGGCGGCGATGATGTCGGCCGGTGGCGCCAAGTTTGCCGGTGACTTCCTCGTCGCCAGGCTCTCAGATGATGAGTCCAGGCTCGAGATGGTCCTGGTCGATGTGTGCGGCAAGGGGGTGGCGGCCGGCACCCAGTCGCTGCAGCTGGCCGGAGCGCTCGGCGGGCTGATCGGCGCGCTGCCCCCACTCGGCCTGTTCGCCGCCGCCAACGACTTCCTGGTCCGCCAGAACTGGAACGAAGGATTTGCCACCGCGGTGCACGTCCTGGTCGACCTGCCGAGTGGCGACTACTCGATCATCAACGCCGGGCACCCGCCCGCACTTCGCTGGCACAACGGGAGCAAGGCGTGGGAGATCGACGGGGCGCGTGGGACCGCGCTGGGTGTCCTGAAGCGTCCGGACTTCCACCAGACGATCGGCACCCTCGATGAGGGGGATGCGCTGATGTTCTACACCGATGGAGTCGTCGAGTCCCGCACGCAGGACTTCACGGCCGGCATCGAGTGGTTGCGCACCGCGGCGGCAGGGGTCGTGTCGAACGGGTTCGATCAGGCAGCCCGGCGGATCCTCGAGCTCGTCGATTCCGGCAAGGACGACCGGGCCGTCCTGATCCTCACACGTTCGGGGCTGGTGGCCCCTTCGGCTGAGGATATTGCGACTTCAGCATCGCGTCCCAACCCCGCGCACCCATGAGGTTGCGACTCCGGATCGACAGGGATGCCGATGGCGTCACGGTGTAGCGGATCTTGGGGCGTCGCGCGTCGAGCGACTTCTCGATGACCTTGGCCACCGCCTCAGGGCTGCCGCCGAGGTGTCGCATGGGCCCGGCGTAGGCCTCCTTCGTCGCCTTCGCGACCTGCGCGTTGAACTTGGCGTACGGGCCGTCTGCGTTGCCCTCCATCGATGCGACGGCCGCGTTGTCGAAGTTGGTCGTGATGAGTCCGGGCTCCACGATGACAACCCTGACGCCGAATCCGGCGACCTCGAACCGCATCGCGTCCGACAGGGCCTCAACGGCGTACTTGGTCGCGTGATAGGCGCCGCCACCAGGAAACACGAGTCGGCCGCCCATCGACGAGATGTTGACGATGCGTCCACCGCGGTGCTCGCGCATCGACGGGAGCACGAGCTGGCACATGCGCAGGAGGCCGAAGACATTCGTCTCGAACTGCCGGCGCACGTCATCGAGATCGAGCGCCTCCGCTGCGCCGGACTGGGAATAGCCTGCGTTGTTGACCAGGGCGTCAAGGTGTCCGACCTCGCCGAGCACGGTCTCGACCGCCGATGCCATGGACTCCTCGCTGGTGACGTCGAGGGCGAGGGTGTGGCAGCCGGCCGTTGCCAGGTCGGCAAGTGTCTCGGGCTTGCGCGCCGTTGCGAAGACGGTCCAGCCGGAGCGCGCGAGGCGGGCCGCGGTGGATTCACCGATGCCTGAGGAGCAGCCGGTGATGAGCACGGTGCGAGGGCGGGTGCGGTCGGTCATCCGGTCAGTATGTGTCAGATGCCGCGAATATGGTCGAGATATGCCCCAGGATCGTCCCCTGCTCAGATTTGTCGATGCTGCCGAGGCAGAGGCCTGGTTCGAGGCCCACCACGCGGACACCGACGGGGCCTGGGTCGTGATCGCCAAGAAGGGTTCGTCGGTGGCGAGTGCGACGATCCCCGAGATGCTCGACCTCGCCTTGGCATACGGCTGGATCGATGGCCAGCGCAAGAAGCTCGACGACGGGTTTTACCAGCAGGCCTACGTCCCGAGGCGCCGGCGCAGCCCCTGGTCACAGATCAATCGCGACAAGGTTCTGGCTCTGACTGCCGCGGGACGCATGCGCCCCGCCGGACTCGCCGAAGCTGACCGAGCCAAGCAGGACGGGCGGTGGGAGGCGGCGACCGCGAGTCCGTCGACCGCCGAGGTGCCGGCCGACTTCCTCGAGGTGCTCGAGCGAAACCCTGAGGCGAAGGCCTTCTTCGCGACGCTGAGCAAGCAGAACGCCTTCGCGGTCTACTACCAGCTCCACCACGCCAAGAAACCCGAGACCCGCGAACGGCGGATCGTGAAGTTCGTTGACATGTTCGCCCGTGGGGAGAAGCTCGTCTGACCTACCAGGTGCGGTCGACCTTGCGGTGATAGTGCGTGCCGGCTTTGCCGCCCACGAGTGCTGCGAGCAGCGTGCCGAGGACCGTCGCGGCAATCGTGATCGCGCCGCCCAGGGTGAGGTCCTCGGTCGGGATCGGCACATCTGGCACCTCGACCCGGTTCATGATGTCGTACTCCGAACCGAAGACCGCTCCGATGATGGCGGCAATGACGACCACGAGGAGACCGATCAGCCACACGGCCCAGCCCTGACGGGCCCCGTCGAATCGGGACATGCGCCCCGCGACATAGCCGCCGGCGTAGAAGCTGATCATCAGCACGGCAACCAGCACGATGGCCGCGGCGACGCTGATCGTGCCGCTCTCGCGCTCCAGCTCTGTCTGCGTGACGTCGTTGGCGTCACCGACCGCCGCTGCGACCGCGCCGATGATGCTCGACAGCAGGACCGCCAGACCGACTGCGACAAGCCAGCCGAAGAAGCCCGCACCGAAGTTCATTCCGCCCCACTCCTCGCGCTGGTGCTGCTGACCCTCGGCGGCGCGGTCCTCTGCGGTGGTGTACGCCGCGCGATCGCGATCATGGTCGAGTCCGCGATCGCGATCGCGATCGCGGACTCGATCGTCGGTCGCCGCGGGGTCGACCCGGGTGCCGGACTGGTGCTCGACATCCCGCCTGTCGCCGTGGCCGGTTCGTTCGCCCTTGTTCCTGTTCCAGATCATGGCCGTCTCCTTCTTGCCGGGGTGCGCGTGCGCGTGCGCACACTGCCAGAAGACGTACCCCTTGCCGGGGATCCCATGCGTCCGGCCGGTGAGGCGCCGAAGGGAAGCGGGTCAGCCGCCGATGGCGGTCCCGAAAGGACCCTGGAACTCGCCGTCCGTCGAGATGTCGCTAATGGGGCCCCAGCCGGGCAGGTTCAAGCCCACATAGGGGTCATCGAACTGGAAGTCCGCCAGCCAGATCGGACCACGGTCCCCTCGGGGGCCGACGACCTCCGCTCCGAACCTGAACTCCTCGGTCAGTGGACCGTCGTCGAACGCGACTGTTGCATCCCATGCGCGGTTCTTCGACTCGCCGACGGTCTGGATCTGTCCGGAGTTGACTGTGGACCCGATGTTCTCCAGCGGCACCCCGACCAGCCAGGCGGACGCCTTCGCTCCTTGTGGCAGCGTCGCGATGGCGTGCCCGAACTGGTCACCGGTCTCGACCGAGCCGTGGACGCCAGCGGTGTCCTGTGTGAAGGATGTGACGTTGCTCAGGTTCGCACTGCCTGTGCTGCGGAGTGAGGTGACCTGTCCGGCGTCGGACACGCTGCCCACGTTTTCGCCGGGGATCCCGATACCGATCTCGTGCCGGCCGAGGGCGGCGTTCCAGGTCGCTGCCACGGAGCGACCTAAGCGGTCACCGGTCTCGACTGTGCCCTGCACGCCTGCGGTCGACTGGGTCACCTCGGCGACCGGCACGGCCGGATCGGTCGGGATCAGCAGTGCTGATCCTGCAGCGGCCTTGCCCGACACGGTGCGTCCCGGTGCGCCTGCGACAACCAGGCCGCGCGAGGCCGACAGCGACGTGCCGAGCGCCGACGACTTCGTGACGCCTTTGCCCGGTGCTCGGGTGACCCTCCGGGCCGACGAGACGTCGCCGGTCTTGGTGAGGTTCAGAACCGCGACGGAACCGGCGTTCGTGACCCCGTCGACGGTCTCGCCGGGGGCGCCGATCGCCAGAGGCGTCGGCCCGTCACTCAAGGACGTCTGGTCGTTGGCCGCGACCGTGGCGCCGAAGTGGGCGTTCGTCGTCGGCTGGGTCTGGTCGAGCCCGTCGTTGGCCTGGGTGATCGTGAACAACAGATCGTCATCGGGATACTGCTGATCGCCGCCCGGCACCACACGGAAGACGTAGACCGCTCCCGCGTTGGTGACGCCGTCGACCGTCGCGTTCGGCACCCCCACGACGGCCAGCGAGCAGAATGCCTCGTCGCCGGCCGACTCATACAGTGAGATCGACGCGAACGACTCGGGATAGACCTCGTCCTCCATGATCGCTCCGGGGAAGGCCAGCCCGAGCTCCGAGTTCGCCAGATCTCCCGAGGCTTCGGAGTAGAGCACCTTCGACCCGGGGATCCCGCCGACGATGGCGTCGGTGTGCCCGTCGTCGTTGAAGTCCCACACCGGGTCGCCGCACGTGGCTGCCGCAGCGGACGACGCGCCAACCACCAGTCCGAGCGGAGTGAGCAGTCCGAGTGCAGCGGCTAGGATCGCGGATCGTGAGCGTGACATGAGGTCCCCCGTCGTGATGAATTAACGACAGGCTATCACCGCTCCAGACGGCGGCCAAGCGCCATCCGCTGGCCCGGCGATCCGTGCCCTGACATGCGAAAGGCCCCTCGAGAGGGGCCTTTCGGGAGAGCGGACGACGAGACTCGAACTCGCAACATTCTGCTTGGAAGACTCTCGTCGTGCCTCATGCATATGCACAGCGGTACGAGGGGCGCTCAGGACGTGCTGGTCCTTGCGAAGCTTGCACGTTCCGGTGAGGTGTCGAAGGGCAGCGGGTCAGCCGCCGACGGCGGTTCCGGATCTGGACTGGAGCTCGACGTGCTCCCAGATGACGCTGACGGTGCCCCATCCGGGCAGGTTCCAGCCCGCGAAGGGGTCGTCGTTGAGGTTGTCGGCCAACCAGATCGGGCCGCGACCCCCTCGGGGGCCGACCACCTCTGCCCCGAAACGGGCCCGTGAGACGGGCGGATTGTCTTCGAATGCGGCTGTGGTGTCCCATGAGCGGTTCTTCGACTCGCCCAGGGTCTGGATCTGTCCGGAGTCGACGGCGGACCCGACGTTCTCCAGCGGTACCCCGACCAGCCACGCGGACGCTGTCGCGGGCCGTGGCAGCACTGCGACGGCGTGGCCGAACTGGTCGCCCTTCTCGACCGAGCCCAGCACGCCGGCCGTGTCCTGCGTGTAGGACGTGATGGTGCTCAGGCTCCCCGCGCTGGTTCTGCGCAGTGTGGTGACCTGGCCGGCGTCGGTCACGCTGCCCAGGTCCTCGCCGGGGATGCCGATGCCGATCTCGTGACGATTCAGGGAGGCGTTCCAGGTCGCTGCCACGGAGTGGCCGAAGCGGTCACTGGTCTCGACCGAGCCCTGCACACCAGCGGTCGACTGGGTGACCTCGGTGACCGGCACGGCCGGATCGGTCGGGATCAGCAGTGCTGATCCTGCAGCGGCCTTGCCCGACACGGTGCGTCCCGGTGCGCCTGCGACAACCAGGCCGCGCGAGGCCGACAGCGACGTGCCGAGCGCCGACGACTTCGTGACGCCTTTGCCCGGTGCTCGGGTGACCCTCCGGGCCGACGAGACGTCGCCGGTCTTGGTGAGGTTCAGAACCGCGACGGAACCGGCGTTCGTGACCCCGTCGACGGTCTCGCCGGGGGCGCCGATCGCCAGAGGCGTCGGCCCGTCACTCAAGGACGTCTGGTCGTTGGCCGCGACCGTGGCGCCGAAGTGGGCGTTCGTCGTCGGCTGGGTCTGGTCGAGCCCGTCGTTGGCCTGGGTGATCGTGAACAACAGATCGTCATCGGGATACTGCTGATCGCCGCCCGGCACCACACGGAAGACGTAGACCGCTCCCGCGTTGGTGACGCCGTCGACCGTCGCGTTCGGCACCCCCACGACGGCCAGCGAGCAGAATGCCTCGTCGCCGGCCGACTCATACAGTGAGATCGACGCGAACGACTCGGGATAGACCTCGTCCTCCATGATCGCTCCGGGGAAGGCCAGCCCGAGCTCCGAGTTCGCCAGATCTCCCGAGGCTTCGGAGTAGAGCACCTTCGACCCGGGGATCCCGCCGACGATGGCGTCGGTGTGCCCGTCGTCGTTGAAGTCCCACACCGGGTCGCCGCACGTGGCTGCCGCAGCGGACGACGCGCCAACCACCAGTCCGAGCGGAGTGAGCAGTCCGAGTGCAGCGGCTAGGATCGCGGATCGTGAGCGTGACATGAGGTCCCCCGTCGTGATGAATTAACGACAGGCTATCACCGCTCCAGACGGCGGCCAAGCGCCATCCGCTGGCCCGGCGATCCGTGCCCTGACATGCGAAAGGCCCCTCGAGAGGGGCCTTTCGGGAGAGCGGACGACGAGACTCGAACTCGCAACATTCTGCTTGGAAGTCAGCCAACCACGTCACATTGTTTGTGCAGGTCAGGTGATGGATATGCCGCCTGACCTGCGATTACGCTAGCACGCGGAGATACTCCAGCGCTCTGGAGACACACCAAGGAACTCCGCCGTAGGGCACGTTAGGGCACGAGCGGCGGCGAGCGCATCACGGGCGGGCATTGTTGGCAGCTCGTTCGCAGTAGGCCCGAAGGAACGTGGACGACGTGCGGAAAGCGCGATTGGCCCAGGTTCCCCAACCCTCGCTGCCGACTCCGCGCGTCGACGAATGGCCGAGTGCTTGATTGCGAAAGGTGGCGACCTTGACCGCATCTTTCACAGTCTCGGAATCGACGCCCAAGTCACTGCCTAACCGCCGAATCTGATCCGCCAGAAATCGCAACTGTTCGCGGTCGAGCGCGATGCTTGCATTCTTGATCGCCTTGGCTGCCTGTGACGTGGTCCCGGCCCGTCCCAGAGTCTCGCGAAGCCGCGCGACGATCTCCTGCTGTCTCGCTAGCAGCTCCTCCTCGTCATGTGTACCGAACACGGTGCGGGCGAGGGTTTCAGTACCCAAGTGGAGCTGAAGAATGGCTGATCCGAGTTCTGCATCGGAGGTTGCCCTGAATTTCATCCGCAGACCTTCGACGAGGTAGCCGGCGGCCTGGCGCGCGGGAGCGTCCGACTCCATTGCGGACACCGCGTCGGCGACTGGTTCGGACGGCATGTCGGGCCGTCTCTCGAAATGGATGCCAGTCGTGCGTTCGATCGGCACTCCCGTGCTCCGCACGATGCGCCCACGCGGGTCCAGTTCGGAAGCCCAGATAGCTTGTGCGTAATACGCCTCACCGGCCGTTACGACGAGTGCGGCAACGAACGGGGTCAGATACTCGCGTATAGCGATCTTTCCAGCGCTGATGGCGTCACTCGCATCGCGGTCAATCCAGAAATAGTGGTCCGACTCGGCGGCAATATCGACGCGATGTGCCGTGGCCGACGAAACCGCACCCTGGAACGAAGCCCTGAGATCCTCAACACCCCCCTGGGATGCCAACGACACGAACTCCGTCGGGACCGTGCTGGTGGTGCGTAGGGGTCCAACGCTCATATCCGGCACAGGCTCGCCCGCGATGCGTCCCCAGACGATGAATCGAGGCATACCGGCAAAGTACCGTGCGGCCAGCTGCTCACTCGGCCGACGCGGGCGAGTCGAACGAAGGCGATGTAGGGCGGGGGGCGGGACTAGTCTTGCGAGCGGGCCGCCACTAGATCGTCCAGCGCGAGCGCCGCGGGCGGTTTCACGAGGCCGCGAATCATCGCTGACCACACCAGGGTTTGCGCAGCGTAGGTGCGGGCCAATCCCTGGACGTAGATGATCGGCGGGATCACGAGGAGGCTGAGAATCCAGAGGTGCTCGCTGAATCCAAGCACGACGATCAGTGCGAGGAGCGGAACTGAAACTGCTAGTCGAAACTCGGCCTCGCCGCGCAGGCGATCGTATGTCGCGAAAATGGTTGGCTGTTCGAGTTCCAGATTCCGAGTCAGATCAGGCAACTCGTCGATCAGCGAGCGGGTCAAAATGCGTGCGATCGAGTGCTCGCTCCATTGTCGTGACTCCGCTTCGGTGAAGTCGGTGTTGTCGCGCTCTTTGTTGGCCTCAGGGGAGCGGGAAATGAATCCTCCCAGCTGCATCCTGAACTGGTCAGGGGCGTTCTCCGTGTTGTGGACGACGGTCGCTGTCATCCCTCCGGCGTGAGACTCGCGCGCCCACTGAGCGATTACACGCCTGAACTCGCCAGCCCTAGTGCTGTTCGGCAGAGGAGGAGCCAAATAGGTCAACACTCGCGCGGTGAATCGACGCCACAAGCTGTACCAGCGCACTGGCTTGTGACCCACAGTGGGACTCTCGCCAGACGCGTAGGGCGACAGCGAGTTTAGGCGCGAGTCCAGCCAGCGCGGCGGTGACGCAACCGCCAGGACGCATCCGACCAGGTAGGCGGCGAAGGTCAACGCTGCGATCCCGGTGGCCGGCCCCAGGTCGTCGAAGAGCCGTTGCACATCGAACGTAAGGCTGTCTTTGACCTGCGAGGCAGCCTGGAGGCTGTCACGGCAGAGCAGCCAGATGGAAGCAAGCGTCACGTAGCCAACAGCCAGGGGCGTCCGTAGGTCGCGGAGACCAGGGAGGATCGAAGTCAGCACCCGAGCGATGTTAGTCGTGAGTGCTGCCCGGCGGGATGCTGTCAAATTTACCCTGACACCAAAGTTCCGTTGGAGGCCGCCGGGGGGGGGGGGGGGGGGGGGGGGGGGGGGGGGGGGGGGGGGGGGGGGGGG